>JAPLUL010000213.1:0-3312 GCA_026397635.1 Verrucomicrobiota bacterium
GGCAGCGCCACCCGCATGGGCAGCACCCCCAGCTGGCGACTCACCGGTCTCAACCTCCCCCCCAACGTCCAACTGCGCGCCCGTGGCCGCTGCAGCGGCGGCTACTACAATGGCAGCTCGGGGCTGATCGAGCAGGTGGCCAGTTTCAGCGGGCTACTTCCCGCCCCCGGGATCAACGTGACGCAAGCCAGCCAGTTGTACGATGGAATCAGCCATGTGGCCTTCGGCAGTGTGCTCGTGGGCAGCAGCGCGCCGCTCACCTTCACGATCACCAATCCCGGCACCGCCGACCTGAGCAACCTCGCCGTGACGATGGACGGAGCGAACTCGGGTGACTTCATGGTGAGCGCCCTGAGCACCACGAGCATCCCCGTGGGCGCTGGCACCTCCACCTTCACCGTGACCTTTTCCCCGACTGCGAGCGGAGCCAAGACGGCCGCCCTCCACATCGCCAGCAACGTGAACGGGACCCAGAACCCCTTCGACATCGTGCTGACCGGAACAGGCCTGAATAATACGCCGACGCTCAGCGACATCGCGAATCAAACGATCAACGAGGACGAGAATACGGGAGCGCGGGCCTTCACCATCGGTGACGTGGAAACTGCCACTGTTTCACTGACGGTCAGCGGCAGTTCGAGCAACACGACGTTGGTGCCCAATGGCAACATTGTGTTCAGCGGCAGTGGTGCCAGCCGCAGTGTTGTGGTCACACCGGCAGCGAACCAGTTCGGCAGCGCAACGATCACGGTGACGGTGGGTGATGGCATCGCCACGACGAGCGACACTTTTGTGCTGACGGTCAATAGCGTGAACGATGTGCCGACGATCAGCAACCTCACAGATCGAACGATCAATGAGGATGCGAGCACGGCTGCGCTTTCCTTTACCATCGGCGACTTGGAAACAGCGGCGGCATCTCTGTCCGTCACGCGTTCTTCGAGCAACACGACTCTCGTGCCCACGGCCAATATCGTGCTCGGCGGCAGCGGGGCGAGCCGCACCGTGACGGTGACGCCCGCAGCGAACCAGTTCGGCAACGTGACCATTACCGTGAACGTCAGCGACGGCACTGATTCTGTTGGCGACACGTTTTTCCTCACGGTCAATCCGGTGAACGACGCGCCGGTCATCAGCGGTCAGCAGGCGCTCTCCACGCCGGAGGAGACGGCCCTGAGTATTGGTCTCGCCAATCTGACTGTGATTGATCCCGACAACGTGTATTCCACCGATTTCACTCTGGCAGTTCAGGGCGGCACCAACTACGCCCGCACGGGCAACACGATCACTCCGGCACTGAACTTCAACGGCACGCTCACGGTGCCGGTGCTCGTCAACGACGGCATGGCGAACAGCAACACCTTCAACCTCTCGGTGACGGTGACGGCGGTCAACGATGTGCCGACCATCAGCGACATTGCAGATCTAACTATTGACGAGGACATCAGCACAGGGGCGATTGCCTTTACCATCGGCGACGTGGAAACAGCGGCGGCATCGCTGACCGTCACGCGCTCTTCCAGCAACACGACACTGGTTCCCACGGCCAATATCGTGCTCGGCGGCAGCGGGGCGAGCCGCACCGTGACGGTGACGCCCGCGGCTCATCAATTCGGCAGCGCAACCATCACGGTAAGCGTCAGTGACGGGACGGCGAGCGTGGACGACACCTTCCTGCTCACCGTCAACCCGGTGAATGATGCGCCCACCATTTCAAACATCACGGATCAGAGCATCGGCGTGAACACGCTGACCAACAGCCTGCCGTTCACGATTGGCGATAACGAGACTGCTGCGGCGTCGCTGATGGTCAGCAGCACCTCTTCCAATCAAACTTTGGTGCCCGACGGAAGCATCTTTTTTGGCGGCAGCGGGACCAACCGCACCGTGACGGTGGTTCCTGAGACCAACCAGTTTGGCACGGTCACGATCTCCGTGTCCGTGAGTGATGGAGTTCTCACGGTTACGGACACGTTTGTGGTGACGGTCCTGGGGGCTGATATTGCAGTCGAGCAGCCCTTCAATAACAACCTAACCGATGGGGGGACCAAGAGCTTCGGCAACGTGGCGGTGGGCGCAAACAGCAGTCTGAACTTCTTCATCAAGAACACTGGCAACGACAATCTCACGGGACTGACGATCTCCCAAGATGGGCCCGATGCAGGGATGTTCACGGTCACAGCAAACCCCACGGCACCGGTGAGCGGCCCGAACGGAACGACGGCATTCACGGTGCGGTTTGCTCCGACGAGTGTCGGACTCAAGACTGCGGCGATCCACATCGCCAGCAATGATCCTGATGAGAGTCCCTTTGACATCACACTCACGGGCGGGCCGCCTGCGGAGCCGGAAATCGCGGTGGAGCGCTCTGGGGTCAACATCGCCGATGGTGGGAGCGTGGGCTTCGTGACCGCCACGGTGGGCCGTCCTGCGGATGTCGTCTTCACCGTGAGGAACACGGGCAGCACCCTGCTGGCACTGAACGGCACCCCCGCGGTGGCCGTGGGAGGTACGGATGCCGCGCTCTTCAGCGTGATCTCACCCTCGGCCTCTGCCCTGGGGGCAGGAGACAGCACAACCTTCATCGTGCGGTACACCCCCCTAGACAGCAGCCCCAAGACAGCGACTCTCTCGCTCGCCAACAACGACACGGATGAGCAGCCTTTTGACCTGAACCTCACCGGCGCAGTGCTGAGTTTCACCACCGACACGGATGGAGATGGATTCAGTGATGCCGCAGAGTTGCAAATGGCTGCGTTAGGCTATGACTGGCAGGTGAGTCAGACGGCGCTGGTGAATGCCTTCACCTCAAACGCCAACGGATTGGGCTATTACACGGCAGCGCAGGTGCAGGCGCTCAACATCGACGTGCCGCTGATTCAGCGGGATGGATTGGGCCAGTTCAAGCTGACCGTTGGGATGAAGAAGAGCACCGACCTCCTCCTCTTCAACCCCTTGCCCATGAACCAGCCCGGAATGACGACGACAATCAACAGCGAAGGCAAACTTGAGATTCAGTTCACCGTGCCGGACAACGCGGCATTCTTCCGCTTGCAGGCGCAGTAAGAAAAGCGGCCGGGCATGATGGACGCCTCCAAGGAGAGGCGCTTGGCAAGCGCCTGGGCGGTTTCAAACCGCCCTTCCTTGGGTCCCGGAGCTGCACCGCGAGAGCTTAGAGCATTTTAAATAATACTATAACCGCAAGAGGCAAAATAACCCATCGCATCCTTGGCTGTGATTTTTGAGAATGCTTTGCTGATGGCTGCATCGAGTTCTTCGGGCGTGCGTGCTTCGTAGCTGCGCAGCAGTGCC
>JAPLUL010000169.1:0-10394 GCA_026397635.1 Verrucomicrobiota bacterium
AGCTGGTGAGGAGGACGTGCTTAGGGCCGGAGTCGTGGACCTGGCCGTCTTTGAGCAGGAGGCATTGGGTGATTGTGGGAAGGATTTCTTCGACGTGGTGGGTGACCATCACGAGGGAAGGGGCCTTCGGTCTCGCGGCGAGTGACTGCATCCATTGGAGGTAATGCTCGCGGGCGACGGGGTCGAGCCCGGCGCAAGGTTCGTCGAGGATGAGAACCTCGAATTTGGCCATGAGGGCGCGGCAGATGAGGACTTTTTGTTTTTCTCCCTGAGAGAGCGGCCCCCAGAACGCTTCACGGAGGTAAGCGCAGCCGACTTTCTTTAAAAGACGCGCGGCCTCCCGCAGCACGGTGGGCGTGGGCAAATCAATGAGGTTCAATTTGGCCTCTCGCCCGCTGGCGATGACATCAAGCACAGGTTCGCTGCTTTCGAGGTAGGTGGTGAGCGTGTTGGTGACGAGGCCGACACGCCGACGGACCTCGCGCCAGTCGTCGTCGCCAAAGACGCTGTCGCCGATGCGCAGGGTGCCGCCAGTGGCGCTGTCATAGCCGGTGATGAGGTTAATGAGAGAGGTCTTGCCGCAGCCGTTCGGGCCGAGGATGCACCAGTGCTGGCCGGGATCGACACGCCAAGAGATGCCTTTGAGGATGGGGCGGCCGCGACGGAAGTTGAGGTCGGTGACTTCGAGAACAGGGGGTGGCATGGGGAAGGGGGAGGATACCGATTGTCGAATGACGAATCAGGAATGTCGAATGGGTAGTGATGAAGCGTGAAGAGGCAGATTTTGTACTTTTGATTTTTTCTGCCGTGACAAAAATATCCATCCTGCTAATCTCGCGCTCCTTTTCCGAAAAAATGTCAGTCTTCGACGCCGCCCAACCCTCAGGCAGAAAAAATAGCGATGCAGCGCCCTACTCCATGCTTGCACCGCTGGGTGCTTTTTTCGTATCCTGTTCTGAAGTCGCCCGCAACCTGCCAACCATGAGACCGATTTTCAGCGCCGCCTTGGCCCTTGCCCTCAGCACCAACGCTTTTTCCCAAGCCCCAGCTCCAGCTCCTCCTGCCCCTGGGGCACCCCCTGCCGCGCCTGCGGCCCTGAATGTGCAGCAGGAATTTGATGCGATCTTGAAAGTCGCGAGTGGCTTGTTTGCCGAAGCCAAATACCAAGAGACCCTGGGGAAGATCGCCGAGGCCAAGAAGCTGGTAAACGGCAAGGACTTCGAAGACATCATGTTCATTGAGGGGGCCTGCTACTACAATTTAAACGACTACCCGAAGGCCATCGAGACCCTGGAAGCATTCATGGCCAAGTTCCCAACAGGCGGGGCGATCATTGATGTCCGTATGGCTCTGGGGCGCTCCTACATCGCCAGCAAGCAGGAGGAGAAGGGGATCACGGTCTTGAAGGAGGTCGTGACGACTTCTCCTGACAAGAAGGCAGAGGCGGGTTTGATCATCGCGGATGCATTGTCGAAGCAGGACAAGAAAGATGAGGCATTGGCTATCCTTTCCTCCGTGCTGGCGGACGGTATTCGCAGTGCCGAGTCCATTCAGTCCGCAATGATGGCGGCTAACCTCTATGTTAGCACCGGCAAGCTCGAAGAGGCCGGCGCTTTGATGGAAAAAGTGCGTAATTTTGCCTCCGGCGGCGACAACATCGCCCAGATGAACAACATCTATCTCAAGCTCGGGGATGAGATGATGGACAAGAAGGCTTTCAAGGATGCGCTGGGTGCCTACCAGCTCGTGCGCAAGAAAAGCGAGATCTCCCGCATTCAGCAGGAACAGATCGCCAAGATGGAGGTCCAGCTCAAGACCGCCAAGGGGGCGCGTAAGGACGAACTGGAGACGAAGATGAAGGCGAACCAGGAGATCATGGCGGAGATCGAGAAGCGCACGGATTACGACGCCTCGCTCTACTACCGTCTGGGCCGCTGCTATTATGAAATGGGAGCACCGAAGGAAGACGGCACGGCGGGGGATGCTTCGCGCCTATGGCAGTCCACGCTGGCCTTTGAGGTCATCGTGAATGAGTTCAAAGATTTCCCACAACGCGACAAGTGCATGTATGGCCTGATCATGGTTAATGCCGCACTGAAGCGCATCCCGCAGGCGCGTGAGCTGTGCGAGAGGTTTATCGACAATTTTCCGGAGAGCGAGCAGATCGGCCAAGTGTCCGAACTCTACGGCATGCTGGCCTATCAAAACGGCAAGCTGGCCGATGCGGAAAGGGCCTTTGCAAAGGCGGAGACCTTCCCCAAGGCGGACAAGGAGCGCCTGCGCTTCCTGCGCGGCAGCGTGTTGTTTGAGCAGCAGCGTTTCGATGACGCTCGCACGGCATACGAACTGCTCGTCCAGGAGTTTCCGCAGACAGTTTACAAGGATGACGCCCTCTATCGCGTCGCACTGACCTACTTCTATCAGAACGACTACAAGAGCGTGATGAAAGCGTTCAAGAGCTACATCAAAGAGCAGCCCAAAGGTCAATTTGTGGTCGATGCGCGCTACCGCATCGCCTTCATCAACTTCCAGGGCGGGGACAAGGAAGCTGCCTTCGAGGAGTTGCAGGGGATCATCAAAGACGCCCCAAACGACCAGAACATTGGTCAGGTCCACGCTCTAACGGGGGATATTTACAACCAAAAGGCCGATTATGAAAACGCGATGGTGCATTTCGCCGCCGCCGTGGACAAGGCGAAGAGCGATGACGTGCTCAACTACGCGATGGATAATGTCACCGACCTCTACGTCGGCTCCAACAAGTGGAAGGAGCTTTCGGAGATGTGGCAGAAGTACTACAACACGCACAAAGACAACGACGATCTCTCCCTCAAGGCCATCCTCTGGATCAGCCGTGCCAACATCAAGGAAGGTAAGCTGGAGGAGGCGAAAAAATTGCTCTCTGAGCATATCAAGACTCGCATCGCTGCCCCGGCCAACCAGCAGGTGGAGGGTTTGATCCAGCAGCTTGTTAGCATCAGTGCTCCAAAGCGTCGTCGGGCACCAGCCACTCCAACGACTCCTCCCGCCGTTGGTGCGGCCAAACCTGCCGATGCTGCCGCAACGCCGCCTGAGTTGACGTTTGAGGATGTGGAAAAGCAGTTGGAAGAGCTTCTGACTCCGCCCCAGGCAGCGATGAACGGCACGGCCCAAATGCGCATTCTGTTTGCGAAGACTTGGCTGGCCAAGACGATGAAAATCCCGGACAAGGCTGAGAAATTCTTCAACATCATCATTGAAGTGGCCAAACCTGACGACCTCAGCCCGATGCTGCTGGCAACTGTAGGCGATAGCGCTCGCCGAAAGGGTGACCTAGACAAGGCAAACGCCTGCTACATCCGCCTTCGGGACTTTTTCAAGGACAGCGAGTATGCTGACGGTGCCCCGGTCGGCTTGGCGGAAATCGCCTTTGAGAAGGGCGAATTCGATAAGGCTCTGGACCTATTCAAAGCCGCCTCCGAGTTCCAAGGTAGCTCACGCATTCTGGAGGCCACTCAGGGAATCGCGAAGACCCAGTTTAAGCTCAAGAAGTATGATGACGCCAAGGCGCTTTATGAGCAGATCGCTAACACCAAGGAATGGCGCGGTGAGGCCACGGCCAACGCTTTGCGCATGCTGGGTGAAATCGATGCCTCCAACGGCAAGCACGAGGCTGCCATCGCCTACTACCAGCGGGTTTTCATCGCCCACCAGAAATGGAAAAATGAGATGGCCAAGGCTTACCTGCTCAGCGCCAAGTCCTTTGTGACCCTCGGCAAGCGTGACGAGGCCAAAAAACACCTTCAAGAGATGACCGCCCGCAAAGATCTCCTGGATCAGCCGGAAATGAAGGAAGCCCAGCAGCTCCTCACCACCCTGTGATTTTTACGCGAACCCAATCCACCCAGAACATCATGCGCACGTTCGCCTGTCTCCTCTGCCTCATCTTCGCCGTCGCTGGCTCTGCCTTCGGCCAAGCCATCGTTTTGAAGGGCGGAGACCGTATCTTTTCCTCCGAGTTCACCATTCAGGAGGGGAAAATCATCCGCACCATCAAGATCGGTGAAAACACCGCCACGAGCGTTATCGACAAGAAAAACATCGACATCCTGGAGTGGCCCTACCCTGCGGAATTGACCGAGTCCTCGGACCTGCTGGCGAAAGGGAAAACCGAAGAGGCTATCGCCCTGCTCAAGAAAGGGCGCGATTTTTTTGAGAATTTCGAGGGCATTGAGGGCAACTGGTTTGTCGATGTTTACTTCGCTTACATTGAGGCGCTGAATCAAGGCGCTAAGTTTGACGACGTCGTGAAATCTCTGCCCGCCCTGCGTGCGCTGAAGCTCACGGACGCCCAGAAAATGCGCCTGCGCATCATCCAACTCGACATCGAGCGTCAGACCACCTCTGATTACATCTCGATCATTGGAGAGGCGCAGAGCATTTTGAAGGAGACGGATGACTCCGCCATTGGTGCGTCACTCTGGGGCATCATCGCAGATGTTCACACTCGGAAAAAGGAGTGGGAAAAAGCACTGCTGGCTTATCTTCGCATTCCTGTGTTTTACGGCACTCAGATGCAGCGTGTGCCAGAGGCTGAATTGAATGCCGCCCGAATTCTCATTCAAATGAAGCGTTACGAGGACGCTACGTCCTTCCTGGGCCGTATCATCGAGTCCTATCCCGGCTCTCCCGTGGCGGAGACCGCCACGAAAGAAAAAGCCGCCATCAACGGCATGAAAAACGTCACCGAAGAGGATGCTGCCGCCGCTGAGAGCAAAGAGGGCGATGGCAAACCCAAAACCGAAGAAAACCCACCCGCTGCTGAAGCTGCCCCTAAAGCCTGATTTCCCCCTGATCCATGCAAACCAACACTGCCACCATCATGACCCGACATATCCCCCACGGCCTCGCCCGCGCATTCCTCTGTGCCCTGCTTGCGTTTGGCTTCTTTGCTTCCTCCAATCTTTTCGCCCAGGAAGCTGCGCCTGCGGAAGCTGCGCCTGCGGTTGAACAGCATCACACGTTGATCGACCGATTCATTGAAGGCGGCTGGGTCATGTACCCCATCACCGCTTGCTCCATTGCCCTCGTCTGGCTCACCGTGGACCTCTGGATGCGCACAGGCATCAAGAAGTTGGCCCCTCAGGCCCAGGTCGCTCAAACCCAGGATTTGTTCCGCGCGGGCGACTACGTTGGCGCTTATCAGTTCTGCAAAGGAAACCCCTCGCCTTTCTCCAACATCACGCGTGTGTCTCTAAGCTTCGTGGGTGAAGGACATGATGCGACGGAAGCTGCCTTGTTCACCGAACTCAATAAGGTCAACTCCGCCATTCAGACCCGCATCAACTACCTTTCCGTGATCGGTGTCTGCACTCCCATGATCGGTCTGACCGGCACGGTGACGGGGATGATGAGTGCTTTCTCCACCCTGAGCACCAGCGGCGCGGGTGACCCTTCCAAGCTCTCCGGTGCCATCGGTGAGGTGCTCATCGCGACCGCGTCCGGTCTTTTCATTGCCGTTCCTGCTTTCATGTTCTTCTACTTCCTGCGCAACCGCCTTCAGGTCGGGATGAGCGATCTCCAGGAGATCGTCAACTCTCTGTTCCGCAAGATGCCCTACCAGCATCTCAAGGATGCCCACGTCGGTGAGGAGGAATTCTTCGCGGCCGTTCCAAACTGGGTGAATGGTGGCGACGAGTCTGCTGCTGTCGCTGTGGCCGCCTGAGTTTCTTCGAGACACTTCAACCCTTGACCTTTTTCTAACACTATGGGCGGCGGCGGCGGCGGTGGTGATGGTGAACCGGAGTTTCAAATTGCTCCGATGATTGACGTGCTGTTGGTGCTGCTCATTTTCTTTATGAGCATCACCTCGGCGCAGGTGTTGCGCATTGACAAGGAGATCCAGCTCCCTGTTGCCGGCGATGCCAAGAAAAAGGAAAAGAACGTCATGAACGAGGCCGCGCTCAATGTGCGCTGGGCCAATAGCAAGGCGATCATCACATTCGAGGATCGGAAGTACGAGGTGGTCGAGCCCCTCATTGAACTGTTAGACCAGCGAAAAAAGGCCAATCCTACTTATCGTGTCGTCATCCGAGGCGACAAACGTCTCCCGGCCATCGAAATCCAGCGTGTGATGACCATCGTCGCCCAGGCGGGAATCGATGACATCTCATTCTCCGCCCTGAACAAAGAATAACCGCTCATCATGTCAGCCCCAGGCAAGAAAAAACATCGTGAGATCGAAAGCGAGCAGCTCGCCGTCGGTTTCCAGATCGCGCCGATGATCGACGTGGTGTTCGTGATCATGCTCTTCTTCATGGTCATGGTCGGCTCCGTGAAAGTGGAGCGTGAACTGAAAAGCCAGCTCCCCGGACTAGCTCCACCCAGCGCGGACGCGCCGAAGGAAATGCCAGACGAGATCATCGTCGGTGTGGAGGAAAGCGGCTCGGTGACGATTAACGAAGAAGAGTTTGATGGCCCAACGGACAAAAAACTGCCCAATTTCACTGCCACACTCGCACGATTGAAGCAGGAGGCGGATAACCGCAACGCCAAGGTCATCGTCACCATTTCGGCGGAGGAGCAGGCCACTTATGAGCGTGTCGTCGATGTGCTCAACGCGCTTGCGGTCGCGAAGGTCGCCAATGTGACCTTTACGGTCGGCGGTGATTCGGGCTTCTGAGCCTGTTTTGATTTTTTTGTTCAGCCCCCAAGAAAGCCCCTCCTGGGACGTCCTGCTCACAAAGGGCAACATTTGCTTCTTTCTATCTCTTCAAACCGTTAAGCCTTCTCAGCCATGAATCCGTCGCAGCCCGGCAATCCTGACAACCCTTCGCAGCAGCCACCGCCTCCAGGTCATCCGGGAGCCACTCAACCGCTGCCACCGGGTTACGCGCCGCCTCCAGGCTATCCGCCGCAGATGCCGGGCTATCCGCAGGGTTATCCCATGCCACAAGGCTACCCGCCGCAGATGCCGGGCTACCCGCAGGGCTACATGCCCAGCGGCATGATGCCCACGATGCCGATGCCTGCGGTCATGCCGCCTCCAGCTCCGACCACCGGCGCGGTCGCCCCTGCCACGCCGCAGCCCCAACCTGTCAGCGCACCGATGTCTGCCATGCCCGCTCCGGCGGCGGCGGTGGCTCCTTCGGCACCCATTCCCAGCAGCGTGGCCCCTGCCGCGCCCACCGATGCGGCCGTGGCTGTGGCCGAAGCTGCGGTGCCGCATCTTGAGGGGGAGATCTTTCACCCTCCAGCCCTGACGCACATTGAGGTGGGACCGCCGCCCAACAAGTTCGTGCAGATGTGGCGCAAGGCGGGTGGCAGCGCCCTGCTCATGAGCATTCTCATTCACGCTGGACTCGGCGTGCTGGCCTTGTTCATCGTGTTCAGCACCGGGGTGATGGATAAGCAGGTCGATTTCCTGCCTGGTGGCGGCACGGCGCAGGGAGCGAAGGCCAGTTCTGACTTGCAGCACAAGGTTCAGCAGAAGAAGCGTAGCTCGATCAACAAGACGATGCCTATGAAGAAGCTGGTGAGCACGAGCATGAACTCGTCGATCACGCTGCCGGAAGCACCTCCCGACGCGTTAGACATGCCAGATGTGAGCGCGATGCTCGGCGGTGGATCGTTGGGCGCGAGCGGAGGTTTTGGCGCGGGCGGAGCCGGAGGCGGCTTTGGCAAAGGGATGGGCATGGGTGGAGCGGCAGGCTTTGTGTCGCTGCCCCCGTCGATGCGGAGCCGTTGTTCGACGCAGGAGCGTTTGGAGAAGCTCAGGCAGAACGGCGGCAGTCCAGAGTGTGAGGCGGCAGTGAGCGCATCATTGGAGTGGCTAAAGGGCAAGCAGAACGCCGACGGCTCCTGGGGCCGCAACAACAAGGCCGCGATGACCGGCCTGGCGCTGCTGTGCTATCTGGGCCGCTGCGAGACGCCGGAATCCCCGTTCTACGGCGACAACGTGATGAAGGGCATCATGTTCCTGATCGAAACTCAAAAAGCCAACCCAAACAAAATGTTCAGCCAGGCCACCAAGGGCAACGCCCCGGCCTACGAGCACGGCATCGCCACCTATGCACTTGGCGAGATGTACACCTTGGCCCGACTTGGCAGCAAGAGCTTGCCCGGCATGCGCGAATCCTTTGAGCAGGGCGTGAAGATCATCATCGACAACCAGGGCAAGCACGGAAGCTGGGTGTATGACACGGACAAAGGCTCCTACCTCAAAGAAGGCCGCGAGGATCTCTCCGTGGCTGGCTGGCAGTTCCAGGCGCTCAAAGCCGCCAAGAACACCAGTCTCAAGATCGACGGCCTGCACTCCGCCATCAGCAAGATGACCGACTACCTCGAAGCCAAGCAGACCAAGGACGGCGGCTTTGGCAACCCCAACCGTGACGCCCACTACAACCAGTGGAGCCTCTCCGGCGTCGGCATCCTCGGCCTGCAAACCATGGCCAAGGGCAAGACCACCGCCATCAAGAAAGGCATCAAGTTCCTGCGCGATTTCCTCACTGCCGAGCCGCTGGACTGGAACAAGAACTGCAACCTCTACTGCTGGTACTACTACACCCAGGCATTCTTCCAGCAGGGCGGGGACGACTGGAAGTTCTACAATCAGCAGTTCCTTCCTCAAATCCTCGCAGCCCAGCAAGCCGACGGCATGTTCAAACGCGGTCGCCCGAACTGGCCCTCAGGTGATGCCGCTGACGACATCTACCGCCAGACCCTCTGCACGCTTCAATTGGAGGTTTATTACCGCTATTTGAAAGTCGCCGACCGCGATGAAGACTCCTTCTTCGACAAATAAGCTCGGCTAACTGACACGATTATCAGCCTTTTGAAAAACGCCCGCAGCGCGAGTCGCCAGGGCGGTATTGGCGGTCTATTTCGGCTACCTTGCACGCAAGGCAGAACAAAGACAGCCAAAGCAACGGTCAGAGACTTCACTGAAGGCTCTGCACGTGGCAGCAGACGCCGTGCTTTTCGCAAATACTCCTCTCCCACCTTCGTATTGTCAGCCACATGGACCCCTTTCTCGAATTTCACCGCAGCCAGACCCGCCGTCAGTTTTTCGGCCAAACGGGCCTGCGTGCGGGCAACATCGCTCTCGCCAGCATGCTCGGCTCAGAACTGGCGCAGGCTGCTGGCGCCGCCGTGCATCCTTCCCTGCCCTCGCTGCCACATTTCGCCCCAAAGGCCAAGCGCATCATTTACCTGCACATGAACGGTGCCCCCTCGCAGCTCGATCTGTGGGACCACAAGCCGGAACTGCACAAGCACTTCGACAAAGACCTACCCGAGAGCGTGCGCAACGGCCAGCGCATCACTGGCATGACCAGCGGCCAGGCAAGGCTACCGGTAGCACCTTCCATGTTCAAATTCGCCCAGCATGGCCAGTGTGGACGTTTTGTGAGCGAGTTGCTGCCGCACACCGCGAAGATCGTCGATGAGATCGCTGTCATCAAAACCGTCAACACCAGCGCCATCAATCATGATCCGGCCTGCACCTTTGTGATGACTGGCAGTGAGGTGCCCGGCAAGCCCAGCATTGGTTCCTGGCTCTCTTACGGCCTCGGCAGCGAAAGCAACGACCTACCCGCCTTCGTAGTCTTCACCCCCAGCTTCCCTTCCACTGGCAATGCGCAGGCGCTTTTCACGCGTATGTGGAGCAGCGGCTTCCTGCCCACCAAATACAGCGGCGTGGCCCTCCGTGGTCAGGGTGACCCCGTGCTGTATGTGAAAAACCCGCCCGGCGTCGATCCCACTGACCGCCGCACGATGCTCGACGCGCTCAATAAGCTCAATCAGATCAATCACTCGCGTGTGGGCGATCCTGAAATCCAAACACGCATCGCCCAGTACGAGATGGCCTTCCGCATGCAAACCAGTGTGCCGGAACTCACCGACCTGAGTCAGGAGAGCAAGGCCACTCTGGAAATGTATGGCGAGGACGTGAATCGGAGCGGCAGCTTCACGCACAGCGCCATCATGGCCCGTCGGCTCATCGAACGCGGTACACGTGTCGTGCAGATCCTGCATCGCGGCTGGGACCAGCACAGCGGCCTGCCGAAAAACATCGCCGCCCAAGTCAAGGACACCGAACAAGCCTGCGCCGCGCTTGTCATGGATTTGAAACAACGCGGCCTGCTGCAGGACACACTCGTCATCTGGGGCGGCGAATTCGGCCGCACGGTTTATTCCCAGGGCACACTCACGAAGGACAACTACGGTCGAGACCATCATCCTCGCTGTTTCACCATGTGGATGGCCGGTGGTGGCGTGAAAGGTGGCATTGAGCACGGAGAAACCGACGACTTCAGTTACAACATCGTCAAAGACCCCGTCCACATCAACGACCTCAACGCCACGATCCTCCACCTCATGGGCATCGACCACCGCAAGTTCAGCTTCAAGTTCCA
>JAPLUL010000212.1:0-4339 GCA_026397635.1 Verrucomicrobiota bacterium
AATTGTGAAAATCATCGACTCAGATTGATGAATGTTATTTGATTTATTTTTGATGGATGTTTATATTTTCCATAATATGAAACATTTTCTAGCATTTATCCAGTTCAGGTTCCTCCTGACAGCCGTTCTGGTGATGCTCCCAGCGCTTCAGTCGAGAGCCCAGTTTAACCAAAGCAACATGCACCTGCTCTCCCCGGAGTATGAAGCTGAGGCTTCCAGGTTGAGGAGCGCCACGCATCAGCAATATGACTTCTCCAAGGCCATGCTGAGCGATGTACTGCGCTTCCTGGCCACCGATGCCGGCATTTCTTTCTTCTCTTTGCCGGACGACAGCGCTGAAGGCGCGCGCCTGATCACCTTTTCCATCAAATCCAGCCCGTTTCAGGTGCTGGAGACTCTCTGCCGGGCCAATGGCTTGGCCATCATCCCCGACAATGGCATCTGGTACATTCGTCCGTCCGACGATCGTGAACTCATCGGCAAACCCTACGAGATCCTTCATAATTCGCTCGAACGTGTGGACCGGGTGAGTTCCGGCGGCGGAATGTCCTCGGCAGGCGCGTCCAGTGGTGGCGGTGGTGGAGGAGGAGCTGGCGGAGGCGGCGGCGGGGGGGCTGGCGGTGGACTGGATCTGCAAGGAACGAGCCAGACCTTTGCCGTGCGGCGCAGTGAGGTGATCAATGACATCCGCGCCTTGTTGGGCCTGCCGCCTGAGGAAATGGAAGCAGGTCAGAACGCCGCCGCAGGCGCACTCGTTCAGGACGAAAACTCCGCCCGGGCGATGAACTCCAACGAACTCAGCTCGGTGCGCAAGCCCAAGGTCATTTGGAAGTCTGACTCCAACACGCTCTACATCGTCGCCACTCGTCTCCAGCACATGTGGGTGGAAGGTTATCTCGCCGCAGCGGACAAACCGCAGTCCCTCATCGCCATCGAGGTGAAGTTCATCGAAACCTCTCGTGATCCGAAGCGTGAGTTTGGCATCGACTGGACCGGCACGCTCGAAAGCGGCAACTTCCGTCAAGTGGACAGGACGGAGACGACCGTTGATGCTGCCGGCAATCCGCAGCTCAATGTGGAATACACCTCTGTTCCTACCACGGGTGGTTTCCGCACGGATCTGGCACCGCTGCTCAGCGCCCTGGACGTGGGCAACGTCGGGGGAACGCTCGGCTGGCCCGCTCTCAGCATTCTCAGTGCTCAGGACGTGAATGTGAAGCTCCGCGCCATCATGCGTGACGAGGAGACCAATACCACCTCCTATCCGCGCATGGTCACGCTCAGCAATCGTGAGGTCGCCATCCGCAGCGTGGTGAACCAGCCCGTGCTCGACGCCAGCTCCACGGCCAGCGCCGGTGCGGTCGGTGCCACGACCACGACGCAGGTGGCCTATCTCCCCATCGGCACGGTGTTGAACATCCTGCCCAAACGCATGCAGTCAGACAAAGTGCTGCTCAACATGGCTGTCACCGTCTCCAGCATCATCGGCACCGAGGTCATCTCCGGCAATCCTTACCCCATCGCCTCCTCCCGCGTGTACAGCGCCCCTGTTGAGATCGACTCTGGTTACACCGTGGCCGTCGGCGGCATGGACGAAGCACGGGAGCGCGAAGGAGAGGCTGGCGTGCCCTTCCTCAGCAAAATTCCCGGCCTCAAATGGCTCTTCAAATACAAAAGCCGCAGCAAGAACCACAAGAACCTGATGCTCTTCATCACCCCCACGATCATCGACGCTAAAAACGGCGGTCTGCCCACAGAGCCCCAGTCCGTGGTGCCGCAGCGCCCTGGCCTGCCCGGCAAGCCGAAAGTCGATTACGCCAGCGGCTTGCTCGTCGGTGGCAGCGCCGCTCTGCCAAACACCGCCGCGTATCTTTCCCGTGAAGCCGAAAAGCTCGGTAACACCATCGAGGAAGGCCGCATCACCGACGAGGTCGGCCAGAAGCTCAAGGAATTGAAACTCGCCGTCGAGCAGGTGCTTCAGCAGTGCGAGCCGATGAAGCTCACCGAGCCGGCGAAGTTCTCCATGATCGAGCAGCATGAGCTCATGCTCAAAAACACGCTTGAGCGTCTGGTTCACTTCCAGCGCCTGTTATTCACCAAAAAGTACTTCTGATCCGCTTCAGGCCATGTCGGCGGTGGGCCTACGCATGAAATCGAAAACGGAATCCAGCCGCTCTTGTTTCTCCCGCAGATTCATGGAGGCCAGCAGATTTTCTTCCTCCATCATCGGTGGGCCTCTCTGAATCTGGGTTCATCCGGGAAGGACTGCGTTCGCGCTGTATGAGATGGTAACAGTTCCCCTCACCTAACCTCTCCCCGCAGAGACAAAACAGACCACCACGCAGGCGGTGCGCGGGGGGAGAGGGAACTGAAAGCGGGTCTTCCAGCTAGGCAGCGCTGTCAGGGACGCTCTTGCATCGAAACCGCGCTCTTTTTCAGTCCCTCTCCCCGCGATGGGTGCTCCCATGCTCTGCAACAGGACGCGGGGAGAGGTTAGGTGAGGGGGCTCATGCCGCATTCGTCAGGCAGCACAAAAACGGCGCTTCCACTTCCCGGATGAGCCATTCATGGAGGCCCGCAGATTTTCTTCCTCCATCATCGGTGGGCATCTCTGAATCTGCGGGAAATCATCTGCCTACTGTCTTGAGACCGCTGGTGGATTTTGGGTGCGTCAGCCCTGATTTCGGTGGCGAGTGGGAGCCTGAGTTCGCGGTTGTTTTTCGAAATTGTTCAATTGAACAATTTTGGTGATGGTCGAAAAGTGCGGCAATGCCTACGCACGTTTCATCTGATCTGCCGCCCTTCGAATGGCTGTTCCTCGATCTGAACAGCTTTTTTGCCAGCGTGGAGCAGCAGTTGGACCCGTCGCTGCGCGGAAAGCCGGTGGCCGTGGTGCCGGTGGACACCGATGCGACGTCTGCGATCGCGGCGAGCCAGGAGGCGAAGAAGTTTGGCATCAAAACCGGAACGAACATCGGCGAGGCCCGCCGCATCTGCCCGGAACTGATCACGGTGGTGGCGAGCCATGATGTGTACGTCGATTTCCACCACCGCATCATTAAGGAGGTGGAGCGGCATTTCCCGGTGCATGTGATCTGCTCCATCGACGAGATGGCCTGCAAGCTCGACGCACCGCGTCGTGCTCTGCCTGTAGCGCTGGATCTCGTGCAGCGCATCAAGCGCGGTCTGCGGGAGAGGGTGGGGGAGTGCATCACCTGCTCGGTGGGCCTAGCCCCGAACCGCTTTTTGGCCAAGGTAGCCTCTGACATGCAGAAGCCGGACGGTCTGGTCGTGCTGCTGGCGGGTGAGCTGCCAGGTCGTCTGCTGGAGCTGGAATTGCGTGACTTGTGCGGCATCGGCCGCCGGATGGAGCCACGGCTGCATGCCTGTGGCATCCGTACCATGCAGGATCTGTGGGAGGCGGAGCGGGAGACGCTGCACCGGGCCTGGGGTGGGGTATGCGGGGACCGCTTCTGGCATGCGCTGCATGGCGGGCCTTCGGAGGATGATCCGCCCGCGCAGCATCGCACCCTAGGGCACAGCCATGTGCTGGCTCCGGAGCTGCGCACGCCACCGCAGGCGGGCATCGTCGCACGGCGTCTGCTGCTAAAGGCGGCCAGCCGCCTGCGCCGCATGGAGTACCGCGCCACCCACCTGCACCTGAGCGTGCGCACGGAGGACGGGCTGCGCTGCGAGGCGCAGGCGAAGTTTGCCCCCGCCTGCGACAGCATCGTCCTGGGGCGAGTGCTGTCGGAGCTGTGGCAGCGGGTCATGCAGCAGGCGCGTTGGCAGCGTCTCAAAAAAGTGTCCGTGACGCTGATGGGCCTGGAGGCAGAATCCCAGCCGCAGCAGCTCGATCTCTTCGTTTCCACCGCCGAGGCGGCCACCCGAGAACGACGTGAGCACCTCAGCCGCGTGCTGGACAAGATCAATCAAAAGCGCGGGCGTGATTCCGTGGTGATCGGCTTCACCCCGAACACGGTGCGCACGTTTTCAGGCACGAAAATCGCCTTCACCCGGATACCTGACCGCGAGGAGTTTCAGGAGTAGCTGTGCCCGTTATTTGGCGATGAGATGGCTTCCTGGCAGGGCACGGCCCAGTGCAAGGATGAAATCGTCGATTTCTTGTCGTTGTTCCTCAAAGGCAATGCGTTCGATGCACCCCGGGGCTTACGCACCCAAAATCGACCCTCAGTCTCAAGACAATAGGCAGATGATTTCCCGCAGATTCAGAGAGGCCTACAGATGATGTAGGGAAAATCTGCTGGCCTCCATGAATCTGTGGGTGAAACAAGAGCCACTGTATTCAGTTTTGATTTCATGCGTAGGCCCTGGATGC
>JAPLUL010000159.1:0-1964 GCA_026397635.1 Verrucomicrobiota bacterium
CGAGCGGCTTCTAGGTTGTGGCGTGACTGCTGGTAATAACTCTCAGCCATCGCCTCCGAGGCCGTTTGCATCGATTCGAGCGGCCAGTCCGCCATTTCCTCGTGTTTCACCGCCGAGACGAGTTTATCGAGCGCCCGGCGAAAAGGGCTCGAAACCGGCATTTTGGCCAAAACAGGCCCCGTGTCGTCCAAACGGCCCACGGCGAGCAAGAAAGCCGCTTCGAGGGCCTTGGAGCTGCTCTTCGGCAATTCGAGCGCCGCGAGCAAATCCCCCTTCGAGTAGGCCTCCAAGGCCGTGGAAGCCTTCGAGACATCGCCTTGACCCATCGCCGCCTCCAGCTCCGCAGGATCGATCACTGCTGGATAATAAAGCGCCCATTGCAGGATGTTCTTCGCCTCAAGGACCGCCGTGCGCCTCGGTGCAGAGCCTGGAGCCGCCTCCGCTGCTTCTCCCGCGCTGATTTCGACACGCCCTTGTGCATTGCTCACCTCCACGCGGCCTTCCAGCACCTGGTAAAACGTCTTCCCGCCCGGTCCCACACTCACAAACAATTGCGTGCCACGCAGAGCGCCATTCGCCGCCGGCGTTTTGATGTCGATCTCCCCGCTCTTCTCGCGGCTGAAGATGAAAAGGGCGCCGCCGCCCAAATCGAGCTTTGGCTTGCTGTCGTCCAGCAGCGAAGGCGAAATCTCCACCGTAGTAAGCTGCTCCATGCGCATCGTGTAGAGTCCGGTCAGCTGAACGGTGGCGCGGCTTCTGCGCTGAGTTCGAATGCGATCCCGCACCGCCAACCGCTGCTCCGCTTGCGCCAACTCCCACTCACCGCCCCCCTTCGCCGCCTGCACCTGGTTCTCGATCGAGACCACGCGTGCTTGCTGAGCATGAGTGAAGCCGGCCAGCAACAGCGTACAAATCACAAGCCATGTTTGCGGGTGACGATTGATGTTCAAACTAGAGTATCTCATAACGGGAGCGTCTGTCCAAGGGCGGATACCCGCCCTGAAGGATTCTGTGACACTACAGAAGCCCCTTTTTCTTGGCGACAAAAAATTACGACCGTCTCTGACCGCAGTGCCTCATAAAAAAGGACACCGAAAGGGGAGAGACCGGGGTAGCAGGGTAGAGTCGATGCCTCATAAAAGAGGACACCCTGAGCGATGGAACCACGACTGATGAAAGAAAGCCGCGAAGACTACACCCGCGTGATGCGGGGGCGCTACGCCCGCCATGCCGGAAAACCCGCCCGAGCGAAGCTGCAGGATGTGTATTACCAGACCACCGGGTTGGAACGCAAATACGTCAACAAAGCCACGCTGCGCACATCCTCCTTGAGTCGCTTACTGACAGCCGCGTGCAGCCCCTCGAAGCCTTTGCGCATGTCGCAAGGCTCCAGCGCCACGAACACTTTTAAACTGCCGGTGAAGCGTTAGCGGTGTGCCGGGTGCCCTCGGTCTGAGCTTGCCTTTTGGTTTCGACAACTATGCCGCTTTCTGCTGACCGTCGATCCGCCGGGACTTGGCCCATGCCTCGGGAGTCACGTCCTTGATCTGCCGATTGGTCAGCGTCGGCAGGCGGGTGAGGACTTCCCCTGGTAGCTCTGCGGTTCAAGCCCACGACTGCGGCAGGCTTCGATGATCAGGAGATGGTAGTGGCGTATCTGGGTGAGTTTGAGATGAGCTCATAACACAACAAATAACCTGACCAAATCTTGGCGCTAGTCACCCTTTGGGTTTCGAAGGTGCATAAGTGTGTTTATCGTTTGAGGGTGCGTTCCGTTACTCGGATGGGATGACATCTATTGTTCAATCCTCAAACCACCGCTTCACAGCCTCAGAACTGAACCTGACTAAGCGCCCGGCCTTGCGGTAAGGAAGACCTTGATTCCGGAGATTGCTGACATGTCGAGTGCTACAGCGAGCATAGTCTGCCACATCCCGAACAGTCCAGAGGACGGGTCCGTTTTG
>JAPLUL010000145.1:0-45879 GCA_026397635.1 Verrucomicrobiota bacterium
CGCGTTAAAAGTCTTGCCGGTAAAGTCACCGTTCATTTGATCGGTGGTGAGGAAGAACTCCAGTGTCGAACCTGCGGCGAAGGTGCGGTTATTCGTCGTCAACGTGTATTCCGCAGTCACAATGTTGTCGATGTTAGCCGAACCTGGCAGCACGAAATCCACCTTGTTAAACCTGAAGTTCGCGATGCTATAAACGGCAAAGGTGCCCAAGGCGCTTCCCTCTGCATAGTGATCCGCCGAAACGGAACCGCCGGTCGGCCTGGCTGCACCCGTCGCGGAGGTGACATTGGTTGCCATGTAGGCTTGCCGAGTGATTCCAGTGGTGAAGTTCCACGTCGTTGGATCACTGATGCCTGCGTAATCATTGCCAGCGATGTCTTCAATGGCACCGGCAGGAATCTCCAAATAGTAACCAGTGGAGTTCACAAACGGCGTCGTTGGCGTGATCGTCACTGTGCTGCCAGTGACCACAACCTGTGTGGAAGTCACCGCAATCGTATCAAAAATGCCGCCACTGTTTTTGATCAGGATATTGCCAGTGCCATTTTTGACGGCCTCATTAAAAGTGATGGTTGGTGTTGCCGAGTTGGCGACTCCGGTCGCCTCATCCAGCGGCGAAAAGCTGCTGACAACTGGAGGAGCTATATCGGCGGCGAGTGTCGTAAAGTTCCACGCCGCATTGCCACTGATCCCTGCGTAGTTGTTGTTTGCGATGTCCTGGATGGCTCCAGCAGGAATCTCAATGTAATAGCCGGTCGTATTGGCAAACGCGGCGGTGGGAGTGATCGTCATCGTACTGCCCGCAACGACGACCTGGGTGGAAGTGACGTCGATGATTTCAAAGACCGATTCGTCGCTGCTGCGCTTGATCAAGAGGTTGCCCGCGCCCTTCTTCACAGCCTCATTGAAGGTGATGCTCGGAGTGGCCGAGAGGCTCACACCAGTCGCATTGTCGGCAGGAGCGAAGGTTGAGGCAAGAGGCGCGTTTGTATCGGTTGCTGACACCACAATATCGTCAATACCGATCCATTCATCGGCGCCGAGAGCATTTGTGGTGATGATGCGTACTTCGACAAGCGCCTGCCCCACGACGGCCTCAGGAAGCGTCACATTGATGTTGGTCTCCAGCGTGGCAAGATTGGGGCCTGAGCTGGCATCAGCAACGTAACCAGCTGGCACATCCGTAAAGTTGCCGCTGCTACCGATGCGGTATTGCAGCGCCACCTGCTGAACGGCATTGTCAGTGTTGCCATCAATGTCACGCAGCTTGTAAGAGACAATTACAACAGGAACTCCCGTGGTGTTGAGAAAGATGGAAATGTACGGCGCGTCCGCCGTTCCCGAACCCTGGAGAGCGACGACAGGATTCGTGATCGCAAACTCAGCGACACCGCCGCTGTTGTTTGTATTGGGAGCTAACTGGTTGGCGATCACATCAACCACGCCATTGGATGTCAGGACCGTGCGCGGATCGACATCTGTCACAGCGGGGCTCGCAGTAGATAAATCTCCAAGATAGCCCGTGATGCTCGGCACACCGCTCCAGTTGTCATTCGCGGTGATCTGGCCTGCATTGGACCAGCTCTGAGAGAAAGAACCGCTGGAGAGCACATGCGGCGTCGTATCAGCCAAAAGGCTGCACACAGTCATTAACAAGGCAAGGATCGTGAGAGAGGTCTTTTTCATGGCATCGGTAAGTCGAGCCATGTTATTCATCATCTCATCCGCAGGAGCATCGCATGCCGTGTGAATGATTTGACACTGCCTTTTTCTTCACCAAAAAAGATGTAATGCCTGCAGCCTTTTAGCATCTGCAAGCAATGCCAACTCAACTCAGTTCCGAGCGCTCGCCGCCTGGAAGAGAGCTACCTCGCAGCTCTCACCACGAATAAACTCACGCAGACGAACTCGTGCACGATGCGCGGCCACGCGTGCGGCGGGAGTGGCAGCGGACACGCCGTTGAAAAGAGAGGACTCGACACCAGCCCAGGCGGCGGGCCGCATGCTGGCGCGCAGACGGCCAATGCCGCGCTCCAGCACCGACAAAGCCCAACGGCGGTCATGCTCGGTCGCCGGAGTGTCATGGGATGGCACATCAAGCCCATCATCAAGCAACTGTTCCAGCGACTCCAGCGCCACACCGCAGCCCCGCTTAAGGGTGGTGCGGTGGCGGTGATGGTTGCAGATCATCCAGCGCAGCGTGCGCAGCAGCCAGGCGCGCTGCCAGTCCTCGCCCCGCGTGGAGAGAGCCAGGATCATCCCCGTGCGAAAGACCCGCAGGAAGAGTTCCTGCACGACATCCCATGCCTCATGCTCATCACAACCCCGTAGGCGCGCGAAGCGCACAAGAATGTCCTGATGAAGCCGGTAGAGGTCATCACAGGCTAAGTCGGCTTGTGAGCGGCGGTCTGCCCGCGTTGTTTGACCAAGGGTCATCTCCTCTACTCCCGGGATGTTCGAGATCATGGCTCAATGACGGCTCAAGGCGTGGTGTCAAGATCAAGCCGGAAGAACTTCCGGTTGTTCGGGGTGATGGTGATGCGCCAAGCGGTGAAGACGGCGTCGTTGACGATGCCGCGGTCGCGGGCGTCGCCGTAGCTGACGAGGTTGCCTGTGGCATCGACCATGCGAACGTCGCTAGACTGGAAGTCGTTGTCATTGGCAACGAAGAGGAAGTAGTCCTCGCTGCTGGCAGTGGAGGTGTCAGGCACGAGGGCCATGCCTTCCGCCTTCTCATTCACGGTGAATGAGTTCGGAGAAGCGGTATTGGTGTTGAAGCCGAACTTGCCGAGATCGGCGCTGGAGAGCAGGTTGACCACGACGGTGCTCCTTGCAGGGGTGATGCCAACGCGCAGCGCGCCGGTGGGGCTAATCTGGTTACCCCTGGCATCGTAAAGTCCGAGCACGTTCGTGGCGGTAGAGAAATCCACAAGATCGACGGTCTTGGTCACAATCGGGTCAGTAGTACCTTTGCCGAGGCCGTTGCCATCGCGTGGCAGCATGAGAAGCTGCGTGTTGCTGAGGGCGACGATTTCCGACTGCGCGGCGGTGGCGTCGAGGCCGGAGCTATTGCCGTTCAAATCGTAGCGGGGAAGCTGCACGACGTATTCGCCGATGAGCACCGGATTTTCGAGGTTCGCACCGGCGATGTCATAGACAAAGAGGCGAGTGTTGAAGCGTGTCTGCGCAGCTCCACCGTCCTGCACCAAGGCGCTTTGCATGAGAGCAAAGAGGCGGCTGTTGTTGGGAGAGACGGCCATGCCTTCGAGGCCCTGGTTGTTGCGGCGTCCGTTCGTGGGAGCCGTGGCGGAGTCAAAGTTCAGCGTGTCAGCCGGACGATGCGGCTGCGCGGCAAGCGGCAGCTGGATGATGCGGGTGAACTGCTTGGCGCTGTTGAAGCGGGCGATGTAGGTGCCATACTCGTCGGAGACAAAGCCGGAGCCGTCTGGGAACACATGGATGGCCTCAGCATCGAAGCTGATGAGGTTTTCCGTGGCTCCACCGGGACCGTTGGCGGCGGCGGTGGTGCCAACGATCTGACCCATGATGCTGGTGACGGCAGTGGCATTCAGACCCGTGGTGAACTTCGTGGTGGCACCGTCCAGGTAGGTGAACTTCGTCGTGCTGGCATAAGCTGGCACGATCTGCGTCTGAGCGACCGGACCCGCGCCGTAGTAGGGCGTGAAGGTGAAGGGCGTCTGATGCACACGAGCGGCATAGTTGGAGAAGATGGTGCCGCTGTTGTAACCGCGATCTGGCAGCACGTTGAAGGTGCCGTTGAACTGACCCGTGACGGAATTGTAGCTCCAGTCGGTGATGGAGAGGCCAGAGGCGGCTCCCATGGTCTCGCCAAAGCTGTCGTAGGAGTCGCCGGAGAGACGGCCTGCGCCGACCATGCCGTGATTGGTGATGGTGAGCTTGTCGATGACGCCACGATCAACGTCTGCGGTGAATGGCGCGAGGTAAGTGAACGGCCCTTGCTGTGTGGGCACCGGACTGCTGAAGATGCGGAAGCGCACGCTGGTTTCAGCGCCGTTCACTGTTTCAGTGATGACTTCATAATCCACGCCAGCAGTTGCGTTGACCCAGTTGACCAGGTCTTCGGAGCATTGCAGGTAAGCGGGGAAGATAGTGCTGTTGAGGTAGGTGAAGCGGAACTCCAGATCGCCACCGTTCAAGACCACCGTGGGCAGGTTATCGCGATCCGCGCCGCCGTTCGGGCTGGCATTGAAGAAGTATTCCAGTGAGTCTGGAATGCCGTCGTTGTCGGTGTCGCCGCCAGCGCTGCCGCTAAAGCCGTTCTGAGCAAGCCAGGCAGCAAAGGTGGCAGGGCCGCTGAGCACGGTGTCCGTGCGGACGGCGAGTTGCTGGACGCGGGTGTCTTGTGCCACCGAGGTGTCAGCGATGTTGTAAGCAGTCGCAAGGTTCGGATGACGTGCGGCGAGGAAGTCTTGGAAGGCTTTTTGTTCACCAAGTACATCTGCCGCCGTGATGCCAAGACTGGTGTAGGTGCTGGCGGCAGTGAAGTCCAAGTTTCTAGCGATCGGATCGGATAGACCGCCATTGGTGAGCAACAAGCGGAAGTTCGAAGTCTCGGTGTTTACCGTCGTATTGGTTGGCGGGTTGAGATACTTGATCGGGTAATTGTCACCCCCATTGGCAGTGAAGCTGAGAGCGACACATTTGATCGTCGAAGGTGCTCCAGCGAGCACGACTCCATTCTCGACGATGCGAGCGGTGATCTGACCGGCTTCATTGACGAGGGCGGCGGAACGCACTCTGCTGCCGTTTGGCAGTGCGGTCGTGTTGTAGGAGAAGCGGATGTTGCCGACCTGCGCATAGCCACCACTCTGCACCGTCGGACCACTGCTGAGGCCTGCGGCGTAATTGAGGATGTTCAGCAAGCCTTGTGGCGTGACATCAAAGACCATGAGCTTGTTGTCAAAGCGCAGCGCATTTTCAATGTCGAGTTGGGAGATGCCTTTGGCTGGTTTGCCGGTGATCACATTGGCCACTGGCGGCACCTTGGTGCCCCCTGCAAGAACAGAGCCGAGTGAAGCGCGAATGCCACCACCGTTCTTCAAGGAGAAGACGGCATCGCCTAGGCCGAGGCTGAGTGCGGAGCGAGCCTTCCAAGCGTTGGCATCCGCCGTGATGTTCCCAAGGTTCACTTCCTGCGTGCGGCCAAAGACGCGATCGCCCTCGAGATAAACGTTGGTGTAGCCATAGACGTTGCTGTCTTTCGCGACGACGACCGTGTTGATCGCATCGACGATAGTCTTGACCTGACTACCCATAGTGCTGCTGGCAATGATGCTGGCAGCGCTGTTGGCGGTAGCATAGGCGGCTTGCAGATTGGCTTCGGTAGAGGCGTAGGCTCCGTTGATCACGGGATTGAGATTCGGCACGATCAATGTGCCGTCAGCGTCGAAGTCGGCCACAAGGCGTCCAAGATAGGTGTATTCGGTGTCTGTCGTGACGATGAGCACTGGGCGACCATCGGCTCCTGTTGCGACGATTGGGTAAGCATCGGCGATGAAGTCAGCATCGTGACCATTGAAGCCCACGGCTGTGTCCGTGGCATCTCCCATGCGCTCATGACCACCACCGGCGATGACAATGTCGATACCGCTGACGAGTGGCGCGAGATCCTTGTTGCGTTGCAGTGTGTCGAGCTGATCGACTTGAATGATCTTCGTCACACCGAGTGCTTGCAGTGAATTAACAGCGCCCTGAAGATAGGCGGCGACTTCTTGGAGGTCGCTGGTAGCGGCATTGGCATCGTCTTTCGGAACGGTGCCATTAGGAGACGATTTCGAGAGTAGATCAAAGGTCGTGGCTCCGACGAAGCCGATGCGCTGACCATTGATCGTCTTGATGGCATACGGGGCGATTTTGGCCTGCATGTTCACGCTGGTGACCTCAAGGTTCGCGATGGTGCCCGCCGTGATGGCATTCACGTTCGGTGCATTGTTTGCCGCACCAGCGACGCCGCCGAGGCTGATGTCAGCGCGACCACGCAGGCTACTGTCCGCAGAGAAGTCGAGGTTCGCTGTGATGTGTGGGAATTTGGCACCGACCCAGTTGCCGACGGCGCTGGTGCCTGTTGTTGTTGCGGGATAAATGGCACTGGCAAGCACGGGTGAACCAAGATCAAACTCATGGTTACCGAGCGCCGAGACGGTTGTGCCAAAAGCATTCATAATGGCGATGTCAGCGCGAGCAAAGGGCACAGCGGTCGTCGCTGTCGCGGTGGCATTGAAAGTGCCTGCCACGCCGAGTGCGCCGTTGTTGCCGGAATAGACTTGAGCAGTCGTGTGGAGGAGCGAATTGAAGGCAGGGTCTGCTCCCGCGACTAGCCAAGGGCCAGGGATGAAGCTGTCGCCCTCACCGATGACGACGGTGTTTGCATACTGGTCGTCGAAGCGATCAATCATCGCGCCCATGATCGGCGCGGTTTGGATGCCAAGCAGGCCGCTTTCACCATAATAATGCAGCACTTGCAGCGTGTAGTCCACTTCGCTGATGGCGAGGTCTGTGGAGGCTCCGGCACCAGTCTTGCTGACGGCGAAGCTCTGGGTGCTGAACTTGGCATTCAGAGCCGATGGGGAGAGGGCATAAAGATTATCGTCGATCTCGCTGACGTTTATCTTTTGATAGTCCGCGTTGAAGGCGGAAGGCCCTGCGGTGAACACCGTGTAGCCATGAGCTGCCGTGTCAGCCTGGAACATCTCAGGCGTGTTGTGTTTGATGATGGCATCCGTGGCATTGATGACCGCCTGCTTTTGAGTGGCATCAAAAGCAAAGGGACCCGTCTGACCGGTGGCCTGCTGGACGCTCGGTGTCATCAGCGCCTCGACAGTGCTGAAGGCACCGCTAACGGCCCCGCGGAACTCGGAAGATGCCGCAGAGGGCACGGTGAAATCGACCACCTTCTGGCCGTTGGTGGCGTTGTTCCTGCCGATGAGTTCAGCGTGAATGTCGCCGGAGACGATGATGGCATCGTGCTGGGCAAAGAGGTCAATCATGCCCTGACGGAACTGCGGGAAGCCAGCAGGTTCATCCGCATTGAGGAGGAACTCGACGAGGAACTGTGCGGGCAGGCTGGCTGGAATCGTGAGTGCACCGATGGTGCCTTGGTTTGGCAGGGTGACGCCAGTTGGCAGATCTCCGAGTTCGAGCTTGATCGGCGTGTAGGGGGTGGAGCTAGCCACCACGCGCCATTTGTTGCCAGCGGCGGTGCTGTTGGCAAGCGCAGTGGCTAGGAAGGTTTGCTGAGCGGAGTTATAAAAGGCCTGATCCCGACCGATAGCGCCGCTGGAAGCGATGAAAGCCTGGTAAGTGTAACCTGCAAAGAGCTGGAAGGTCTGGTTCACCACCTGGTAGCGGCTACCAAAGTCGCTGAACACGCTGGTTTTGCCCAGTAGGTAATACGATAGACCACGAGGCATGGCGGCGAGAGCTGCCGCGTCAAACGGTGCCGTCTGTCCCGCCGCAACGAACGCCTGATTGATGAAATTCGCATCCTGGAGGCCCACCACTTGGGCATCTGCATAGGCTGCACCGGTAGTGATCGCGGTCTGTCCCGCTGGGAGCGCGGCCAAGGCGGTATTCGCGGAGGCAGCCATGATGGCCTTATAAACACCCTTCACGGCCGCGTAAGCCGAATCATCGATGTTAACATACTGGGCAAAGTTACTGCGAATGCTGGGCCAGACAGCAGCCGTAAAAGTAGGAACATCCAAACCATTGGCTGCCGCAAGTGTGGCGATGACATTGGCTTCCGTCATCGGAATGCCAGACGGGATCGCATCTTCAGGTATCAAATGATCGGCACGATTGGTGCGGATGTCCGTGAGAATCAGGTCGAGATTGGTACCGAAGTTGAAGGCATCGTAAATCACGGTGTTCGGGTAGAGGTCCGTGCTGTCGATTTCGAGACCGGCGCCAGTGGCAGCAATGCCGCGCTCGGTCGGGAGGAATTCCATCCAGGCTTGCTCGCCGTTCCTCTTGCGGCTCGTCTGCTGTTCGTTGACCTTGCCGTCGAAGTAGGTGGCGTTGTCTTTCCAATTGTCATCGCTGAACTCATGGTCGTCCCAGATGCTGATCATCGGGAAGAGTTCATGCACGCGCTGGAGCTGGGCGTCCTGGCGGATGGTCTTGTAAACGTCGCGGTAGTTGCCGACCGACTGTGCGGCATAGTTACCACTGCCGAGGTTGATAGCCTCTGCAGGGTTGGAGAAGACCATGGCGCGCTCTGGCGACGAAGTCTGGAAGCTCGGGTCGCCCGTGGTCTCATAAACGTAGTCGCCGAGGTTCAGCACGAAGTCGATGCTGTTCTGCTCACGCTCTGCAAGCTGGCGCAGCACGTTGAAGTAGCGGCCCACGAAGTCATTGCAGTTGATGGCGGCGTATTTGACCGTGCGGGTCGATCCTGCGGCAGGCGCGGTCTTGGTGCGGCCAATCGGCGAGCGCTGTCCATTGTAGCTGAACTGGTAGTAGTAGGTCGTGTCAGCGGAGAGGCCGGTGACCTTGGCTTTCACCACGCCGTCATGCGCGGACTGCGCGGTGAGCGCGCCGCCGGTCCACACGTTCGTGCCGCCGAGGGCCGCAGTGGTGCCTACATTCGCCAGTGTGCCCGTGGTGCTCATGTGCAGCGTCACCGTGCGGTTTACCGCCGTCTCTCCATCCATCAATCGTGTCCAAAGAATCACGCTGCTGGAGCGTGGGTCGCCGGAGGCAACAGACTGAGGGAAATAAGCGGAGCCAAAGGCTGGGGCGACCTGGATAATCAAGGTGGTGCTAGAGGCAAGCCCCCCGTCAGTGGCGCTCACTTTGACCACAACATTGCCGAGATCGACCGCAGTCGGAGTGCCGGCGAGAGTGCGAGTGCCAGCGGTGAAGCTAAGCCATGCCGGAAGCGGACTGTTGTCGGAGAGGGTCGCGGAATAAGTTAGCGGCTGGCTTTCCGGGTCCGCGAAGGTGTTCAGCGGAACGACATACGAGAAGGCAGCACCTTTCGTGGCAGACTGGCTAGGGAGGCTACTTGCCAAAACAGGTGGCTGGTTCCTGATGCCGGGAGAACCGATCTCATCCGCATCGGTGAGGGCGACGAAAGCGCCGTTCGTGCCGACGACACTAAGTGTGGCGAGGCTCACATTGTCTGCCCCGACGGAGTTGTCGAAGGTAGCGAAAGGCGTGGCGAGCGGTGAGCCAGCAAAGAAGACCTTTGCCTGACGGACGTTGTTGCCATCGTAGAGCACGACCGCATCACCGCCGGTGCTCAAACCTGCACCCGTGCCGGTGTAGCTGCCAACTTGCAGCGCAGGTGGAGGAGTCGTGCTGAACCAAGTGCTGCGGAAAGTGGCGAGCGTGGTCAATGGCGTGGCCGTTTCGAGGAAGATGACGGATTCACCCGGAGCGATGCTGGTGATGCCCGTGAGTGAAAGCGCTGCAGCGGGAGATTCGGAGCTGTCGTCAATCTTCCAACCGGTGATGTCCACCGCACGTGCGCCGGTGTTGGTAACTTCAAACCAATCGGCGAGGTAGTTGCCATTGCCACTGCCCCAGGCAGCAACTTCGGTGATGCGCAGCACACCAGGAGCGGCGAAACCAGGTGATCCGACTTCAGCGGCATCGCTGGAGGCGATGGCACCGTGGGTGCCGACGAGGCTCAAATGAGAGATGGTGGTCGCATTGAGGCCACGGGTATTGTCAAAGGTCTGGAAGGGTGAAACGGCATCCGAAGCGCCAAAAGTGACACTCGCCATCAAGACGCCTGCGGCGTTGTAGATGTTCACCGCATCACCACCGGAACCTAGGCCGCCGGAGCCGGTGTAAGAGCCGATTTGAGGTCCAGTGGGTGAAGCTGCGAGAGCCCAAGTGCTACGGAAAAGTGTGTCTTTCGCCGGAAGATCTGTGGTTTCGATGAAGATAGCGCTTTCACCCGCTGCGAGCGTGGTCACGCCGTTGAGCGTAGCGGCGCTGCCGAAGATGGCGGAGTTGTCGTCGATCTTCCAACCAGCGATGTTGATGGTGTTGGAGGTGACGTTGGTGATCTCAAACCAGTCGGCGAGCACGGCGGAGTTCGAGCTGGCCCAGGGAGCGACTTCGGAGATGATGATGACCGGTGCGGGGGGGGCCTCTGGCTCCACATTCCCGACAGTGAGGGTGAAATTCACGCTGACATCGGGTGTGCTGCCGACGGTAGCATCCTCCGCATTCACGGTGACGGCGTAGCTGGTCTTCGTCTCGAAATCGAGTGCGACACCGGCTTTAAGGTAGAACTCGGTGCCAGTGAGTTCAAAGGAGGCCGCATCGGCTCCGCTGAGGCTCAGGGTGTTCGTGCCGAGACCGTCATCCGTCACGATGATGTCGCCGAGCTTCACACGGGAGGCGGTGCTGCTGTTTTCTGGCAGCGTTGTGGTGGCGTTATCGACGACAACCGCCGTCGGAGCCGCATTCGGCTGCGTGGCTGGCGCATACACCCAGAGCTGTGGGTAGTCGATGCTGCCGCCACCGTTTTCATTGACGACATAAAGGATGCCCGCACGATCCATCGTGACACCTTCATGCTGCTGACCCGCAGGCGTGAGCGGATTGCCCGGATCGCCGCTGATGTTCAGCGTGCTGGTGATGACACCACTGCGGTCCACATTGACGATGCGTGCGTCTTCCTGACCGAGAACGATGAGATTGCCCGCCTGCGGTTGGCCATTCGTCGAGGACAGATTGGAAAGCGCGAAGATATCCGCCGTGTCCGTCATGCCCAGCAAAGCAGGATCGAAGAGGTTCGTGGAGTTCACCGTGGTGGGCGAGCCATTTGTGGCGGTGCCTGCAGCGAAGTCCACACCGGTCTGGAAGATGCCGATAGGGGTCAATTCCTTCAGGCAGATGAAGCCGCCCGTCTGTGGATCCCAGGAGAGACCTTCCGTGCCGGTGTTATCGACGAAGGTGCCGATTTTCACCGTCTGCGCACCGCTACGGCTCAGCGTCGTGCCGGCGGCGTAGGTGAATTTCACGAGTTGGCGATCACGTTCTTCGCTCATGACAAACTGACCGCCGCCAATATAAGTGAGGCCCTCGGGATCATAGAAATCGGTGCCCTGCGGGCTGCTGCCTAGGGCGAGTGTCATCGTATCGATGAGCTGACCTGTTTTAGAAACCTGCGTGATGGCACGACCACCATCGCCAGTGATGAAGAGCGTGTCGGTGTCCCAATTGTAAGTCACTGCCGAGGCTTCCTGGCAGAGGAAATTATGAACCGGTGTGCCTAGAGGCAGCGCGGTGCGTGTGGGCTCTGGCAGATTGTGACGGCCAATGCGCACATAGTTCGCCAGATTGACGCTCGTGGGGCCGGTGGTCACAGTGACGGTGGCCGCGTTGCTATCGGCGGTGCCGCCGCTGTTCGAGGCACGCACCCAGTAGCTGGTTGTCGTGGTGAGTGCGGGGGTGGTGAAGTTGCTGCTGTTCGTACCGACAGGCGTGCTGGTGTCGCCGCTGTTGCCCTGATACCATTGCATTGTCGGCACAGGGAAGCCTGCGGTGCTCACACTCAGCGTGGCGGTGTAGCCGGTGGCGATGGTGGAGCCCACTGGATGCGTGGCGATGCTCGCAGGCACGATATCGTCATTGGTGAGAGTGCCGGTGCCAGTGGCGTTTTGGATCACCGTGGCTCCGGTCGTATTCACGACATTGGAAAGCGTGAGGATGATGGTTTCATCCGGCTCGGAGGCGGTGTCGCCATTCACGGTGATGTCGATGTTTTGCGTGGCGGAGCCTGCGGCGGCGAAAGTGAGCGTGCCAGAGGCCAGTGTGGCGAAATCTGTGCCACTGGTGGCCGTGCCGCCCGTGACGGCGTAATCGATAGTGAAGGCCGTGGCGGTATCCGAACGGGTCACCACGAGCGAAAGCGTGCTGGTGCCACTATTGCCTTCATTGAGGGTGGCACTGCCAATGTTCACCGTCGGCGGCCCCACGGAGATCCCAGGAGAGCCGATGTCGAGGGCGCTCGCAGCGGAGGCAAACGCACCTTCGTAGTTCACTGTGGCAAAGGTGTAGCGCGGTGTGGTGGTTCCGGAGGCGGGCACCCACATAGCGGACTGCGTTTCGGTAGAAGCACCCGCCGAAGGGCCTGAGTGACCGCCCGTGGAAGAACTGCCATCCGCTTTCGTGAAGCCTGCGAGAGCGTAGTTGAAGAAAAACAGCTCATTGCCTTCGCTGTCAAAGAAAGACACACCGTCATTCTGACCCAAACCTGGTGCGCCAACTGTCTGGAAGACTTGCACGCTGTTTGCGATGCCCCACCAGGAGCGGAAAGCCGCTGGTGTCATCGTGGTGAAGATCACCGACTCTCCTGCAGCGATGCTTGAGCCTGAAGGCAGCTTGTAGGCAGCCGCAGCAGCACCAGAACGTGCATTATCATGCCAGGAGTAGCCGCTGATGTCCTTCGTGACGGCGCTGATGTTTGTCAGCTCCCAAAAATCACTCACACCTACTGCTGCTTGTTGTGAGAGCACTTCGGTGAGCATCAAAGTTTGCACATAAACGTCACCGTCGTCATTGACCGTGACTACCGTGGTGCCAGCAGTCGCGTCAGCAGCAGAGGCCGTAATGGTGGAGGTCTTATTGCCATCTGGGAAGCTGTCATTCACCGCTGTGACATCGAAGGATGCCGAGGCGGAACCAATCGGAATGGTCACCGACGCAGGCACTGTGGCTTCCGTGACATCGCTGGAGGAAAGATTCACAACCAACGCGCTCGTCGTCGCGCCCGTGCGAGTCACCGTGCCTGCACCAGCCGGATTGCTGGCACTTTCCGAAAAGGTCGAAGGAGTCACGATGACAGAGAGAACCACGGCAGGAGCCGAAGCTCCGAAACCGCTGTAACCAGGCGATCCTTTATTCGTGGTTGTGGTTCCAGCGAAGGTGCCCTTCGTCGTGCCGTCGGCAAAGGTGTAGCGCGGCGTGGTTGTGCCGAAGGATGAATCCCAAATCAGCGCCTGTGCAGTCGCACCACCAGCCGAGATCCCCGCATGACCGCCAGCAGCCGCACTTCCATTAGATCTGGTAAAACCGTTCGCAGCATAACTGAGGTAACAGACTTCAGTATTCGACGCATCGTAGAGAGTGATGGCGTCAGCCGAACCGAGTCCGGGAACACCTGTGCCCGTGATGACTTGCACCGTTGAAGCGATACCCCAGAACGTTCGGTAGGTCGCGGCCGCCTGACCGGTGAAGATCACCGACTCACCTGCTGCGATGCTGGTTCCCAACGGAATGGCTATGGCCCCTGTCGCGCTACGCGCGTTGTCGGTCCACTTGTAGTTGCTCAGGTCGATGGATGAAGCGCTCACGTTGGTCAGCTCCCAGAAATCCACCGCACCATCCGATTGGATTTCGGTGATAACAAGATCGCCGGGGGCGGCCTGCGCCGCTTCAGCCCACACCATGGAGCACACGGCAATCGCCGGGAGTATTCGATGAAGACATTGCTTGAGCCACGCGTTGCTGATCAGGAATTTCGGGTTCATAAGGTTTGCATGAATGCCTCCTGTTCTTGGCAACACATTCATTTCTGCGTGACCTTTTTGTTGAACTCCTTCTTATGTTTCAGACCCGTCACACAAAACCTATCATCAATGAGAATCAGGTGATCAACTAGCAAGCTTGTGAATTGAGTAGTAACTTTTGCCTTCTCCACGCAAGCACACACACACAAACTAACTTCATTTGCACTTTTCAGTGTGGCTCCCTTCACGATTATCGTCATCAAGGCTTCCAGTCGTGAGTCTCTGAAGATAGAACCCCTAAGTCTAGAAAGCTCTCCGCTCGAGTAAGCCCTACTCGTGGGTTAGTTCAAAAGACTCTCGCATAAGATGGCAGTGTCCGCAGACGCGGGTGTGCAAACCTTCCGAGGTCGAGGTAACACTCGTGACGAGACGCTTGTTCGCTCCGTTCACTGTTGTATGAAGCGCGCTGGACTGCACCAGAATTCCCACGGAAGAGTATTCATCAAGAAACACCACCACACTCTTGGCATTCAGTCCTGCAACTCCATCACCGATACGATGGATGACCACATTTCCAGGAGTGAAGGCGCTGCATGAAGCGAATTGCTTGGCCGAGAATCCAGGTCAATGCAGCAGCAACGGCCATGCGCGTTTTTGAGAGAGCAAATCGCAATTTCATGAGGAGAGTAGCCGGAACGAGACGACCGATTCATGGCTGATGAATTTGACCGCGCACAGACGTGTGGTCTTGGCGTGGAGGCAGCATGCTGTGTGACAGCTTTGTTTCCCAACTCCGTTTTAGACCGCCGTGACATACGTTGGGCTCATCGCTTGGAGCATACTGTTGTCGGCAAGCACTGGCGGATTCATGCCATGCAAGACTCAAATCAACGAGCCCCCCGAAAATGGCCGCTGGTGAAAAACATCCGCGAGAGGTCGGCCCTGGAACTGACTCGATCCTCATCACCACTTCCCCATCATGAAACGCAGATCGAGTGACAAAGATGAAGCGCCATTGAAGGGTGACTTTGGACAATCACACCACCTGATCGTTGAATAACGCGGCACTGATGCGCCACAGGCCTTGTCTGAGAACCATCCATGGCCAATGGCATTCTCAAACGTCGCTGGCCGGTTCTGCCGGTACTCGGACACCAGATGCAAGACCTCCAAGCATAACCGAGCATCAGCAGTTGCCTATCGTCAGGAGGCTGCTACTCTCGTGGCCCCCTTCCCCAGAAAAACTGCCCATGACCCCCGATAAAATTCGCAACATCGCCATCATCGCTCACGTCGATCACGGCAAAACGACGCTCGTTGACGGCCTGCTGCGCTCCAGCGGCAACTTCCGTGAAAACCAGGCCATCGCCGAACGCGCCATGGACTCGATGGACCTCGAAAAGGAAAAGGGCATCACCATCAAGGCCAAGAACACCTCCGTTCACTGGAACGACCACATCATCAACATCGTGGACACCCCCGGCCATGCCGACTTCGGTGGCGAGGTGGAGCGTGTGATGAAGATGGTGGATGGCGTGATGCTCGTGGTCGATGCTTATGACGGTCCCCAGGCCCAGACACGTTTCGTTTTGAAGAAAGCGCTGCAGCAGGGCATCAAGCCCATCGTGCTCATCAACAAGATGGACCGCCCGAACATCGACCCGCAGAAGGTTCACGACAAGGTGCTGGAGCTCTTCCTCGAACTCGATGCCACCGAAGATCAGTTCAACGCTGCCTTCGTCTATGGCAGTGCACGCGCTGGCTGGGTGACCGACTCTCCCACTGGCGAGCAGCATGACATGACCTTCCTGCTGGGCAAGATCGTCGAGCACATCCCGGCACCGAAAGCGGAAGTCGAAGGCAGCTTTGAAATGCTCGTCTCGAACATCGACTGGGACAATTTCGTGGGCCGTGTGGCCATCGGTAAAGTCACCCGTGGCAGCGTGAAGCTGGGCGACCGCGTGTTCCTGCTGGGCAAGAGTCCTGAGGAAAAAGCCAAGCCAGTGAAAGTAACCAAAGTCTTCCAATACACGACGCTGACCACCGGTGAGTCTGTGGAAGGCACCGCAGGTGACATCGTTGGCATCAGCGGCTTTGAAGACGTGGACATCGGTCAAACGGTGGCCGGAGCGGCGGACGCCCCTGCCTTGCCCTTCGTCGCCATCGACCCACCGACGATTGTGATGCAGTTCGCCGTGAATGACGGCCCGCTGGCCGGACGCGAAGGCGATCACGTCACCTCCCGCAAGATTCGCGACCGTCTGGACCGCGAGCAGAAGATGAATGTGACGATCAGCGTGAAGGACACGGACACCGCCGGCATTTTTGATGTCAGCGCCCGTGGCTCGATGCAGATCGCCGTGCTCGTCGAGCAAATGCGCCGTGAAGGCTTCGAAGTGCTCGTGTCACGCCCGATGGTGATCATGAAGCGCATTGATGATGTGCTCTGCGAGCCGTTTGAGTCGCTCTACATTGATGTGCCGGATGAATACCTCGGCAACGTGATGAAATCGATCTCCGAGCGCAAAGGCAAGATCGAGGATATGAGTGCGCACAGCGGACGCACCAGCCTCCAGGCTTACATCCCCACGCGCGGATTGATCGGCTTCGAGTTTGATCTGATGAACCAGACCAGTGGTCATGGCATCCACAGCCATCTCTTCCGGGAATACGCTCCGCATGCCGGACCGATGCAGACGCGCTCGACGGGCACGCTCGTCAGCACCGAAGGCGGTGAAGCCACCAGTTACGCGCTGGATACGATCCAGATTCGCGGCAAGCTCTTCATCGGCCCCGGCGAACTCGTCTATGACGGCATGCTCATCGGTGAAAACCCACGAGCGGACGACCTTCCGGTGAATCCGACACGCAGTAAAAACCTGACCAACTTCCGCGAAGCAGGCGGCACCAAAGCGATCGCGCTTTCGCCGCCGGTGCGCTTCAGCCTGGAACGTGCCATCGAGTACATCGCTCCCGACGAGCTGGCCGAATGCACACCAAAGAGCATCCGCCTGCGCAAGCGCACCCTCGACAGCAGCCAGCGCCAGCGTGAAAAGAAGAAGACCGAAGCGCAGTTGGAAGGCGGCGCATAGCCCCCTTCCCGCTACGAACGTGCAGTGAGCCGGAATTCCCGGCTCAAATCTCTTCCACCGGCAGCCATTTCCGCTCCGCCCAGCTTTGCAGGCCGAGTTCGGCGAGTTGCACGCCTTTGGCACCTTCTCGCAGCGTCCAGGGGAAGGGCGCATCCACGGCAACGTGCTTCAAAAACGCCTCCCACTGGATTTTGAAGGCGTTGTCATAGGTCGTGGCATCCGGAACCTTCTGCCAGCCTTCGAAGAAGTTGATCGGTTGCTGAATGTCCGGGTTCCAGATCGGACGGGGCGTGACGCCGCTGCTCTGCACCCAGCAATCACGCAGTCCAACGATGGCGCTACCATGTGTGCCATCGACTTGCATCGTCAGCAGATCATCGCGGCGAACGCGAACGGTCCAAGAGCTATTGAACTGGCAGATCACGCCGTCTTCGCATTCAAACGTGGCGTAGCAGGCATCGTCACTGGTGCATGCGTATGCCTCGCCGCGCTCGTCGATGCGTTTCGGAAGGTGCGTGGCCCCCATGCAGTTCACCGCTTTCACTTTGCCAAACAGATTGTCGATCACGTAACGCCAGTGGCAGAGCATATCCACGATGATGCCGCCGCCGTCTTCCTTGCGATAATTCCACGAAGGGCGCTGTGCGGGCTGGTCTCCGTCCTCACCGGTGAAGACCCAGTAGCCGAACTCGCCACGCACACTCAAAATGCGGCCGAAGAAGCCCTGGTCCTTCAACAGCTTGAATTTGCGGATGCCCGAGAGCCATAGCTTGTCCTGCACCACGCCGTTTTTCACACCCGCGTCTTCGCAAAGCTTGGCAAGGCGCAGCGCCTCCGCTGTCTCCACCGCCGTCGGCTTCTCGCAGTAGATGGCTTTCTTCGCCTTCACGGCTTTTTCGACAAAGCCAGCGCGTTGCAACGTGCCGCTGGCATCGAAAAAGATCTCGTCATCCGGGTTCGCGAGCGCCGCATCCACATCCGTGGTGAAGCGCGTCACGCCCGTGCGTGCCGCAAGAGCCGCGAGCTTGTCGTGATTGCGTCCCGTGAGGATGGGATCAGGCATCAAAGTCAGCTCATCATTCACTTTGAGACCGCCTTGATCGCGGATCGCCTTGATGGAGCGGATGAGGTGCTGGTTGGTGCCCATGCGTCCCGTGACGCCGTTCATGATGATGCCGATTCGTTGTGTTTTCATAGGAGAGGTATGGATGGAAAATGAGTTGAGGTTTACGGACGCTGCTTGATGCGCAGCACGCGATGATTGCGCGAATCCGCGATGTAGATGTCGCCGGTTCTGGGATGCGTGACGACGCCGTGGGGTTCGCCGAGTTGGGCCTGCAAGGCTGGGCCCGGCACGCCAGCGACGCCATTTTCGCCAACTCCGGCCAGGGTGACGAGCCTTCGCTCGGCCACGATGAACTTGCGAATGAGATGATTGCCCGCGTCGGCGATGAGGATGTTGTCATCGCGATCCGCCCACAGGTGCTTTACGCCTTTCAGCAGCGGCGAGGCGGTGAGATCATTCAGCACGGTGACCTTGCCGTCGATGGTCAGCATGCGCACGCCGCTTCCCGTCGCCGTGAAGAGATTGCCTTTCGAGTCCACGGCCATCGCCCGGCTGCCGCCGAAACCGGGCACCGTGGTGATGATGCCGGTCTTCATCTCCACCACTCGGATGACTTTGCTAAAACCGCCGAGATAGAGCTTCGTGAAATCATGGTTGAAGCACAAGCACGCGAGACCATCCAGACCAGCGCTCGTCGCGGGGCCGCCGTCGCCGCGGAGTTCCTTGCTGCCATTGCCTGCGAAGGTGGTCACGAGGCCGGTTTTGGCATCCACACGACGCACAGCGTAGTGGTAGGTGTCGGCGATGAATAGATTGCCCTCCGCATCCGCGACGAGATTGTGCGGCGCGATGAAGCTCGCGTCCTTGGCGCGTCCATTGTCACCCGGCGGCGCGTTTTTGCCCTTGGCAGTCGTCACGACGGTGAGCACGCCCGTTTTCGCATCCACACGCAGCAGACGATGCGTCTCCTCGCAGATGAACATGTTGTCCTGCGGATCAAAGGCGATGCCAAAGGGCTGAGTCACCTTGCATTGAGTCGCAGGCGCGTTCTCGACCAACGTGCCACCGCCGGCAACGACTTCGATCTGCAAAGCGGGCTCAGCGGCGGCGGTGAGGGTCACCTTCCGAAAGGCGCCGAGATCATCGAACGAGCCAAGACCGATGCGCCCTTGACCAAACGTCGTGTCGGAGGCTTCGAGCACGAGTTCATTCTCGAACCACACTTTGATGCTGCCGGAGGAAACGTCGCGCACCAGTTTGATGGGATGCCAATGACCGGGCTTCCATGGCAAAGTCTTAGTTCGATTCGTCGTGATCGCTTTGCGGTCAGCTTGGTTCACCACATGCAGTTGCAGATGCACACCGTCCGCCGTTTCGCCGAGGTGCGCGTAGTAGAATTCGGATTCGCCGCGTCCCCCGAAGGCGATGCAGACATCGTTATTGCCCTGGTTGAAGACATCGAGCCGAGCTTCGCAGGTGAGTGTGAATGAGCCCCACTCCGCGCCGCCAAACCAGGCCAGATTGAACGGCCTGCGGACCTGCGGCTTGTATTGCGAAGGCTTTTTCAGGACGAGCGTCGTCGCATCGCCTTCGCCCTGCCATTCCCAGGCGGCGGGGTCTTCGAGCTGCCACTGATCACGTTGCTGGAGCGGCTGCTGCGCCAGCAACGAACTGGCAGCCATGAGGCAAAAAAGAAGCATGGCAGAAAGTTTACGCATAGAGCTGTGCGTAGCTGGAGGCGATTTGATCGAGGAAGTCGCCTTGATCGCCGCTCCACCATTTGTGGGAGAAAATTTCGACCTCGCGGTGACCGCTGAAGCCGGTGGCGTCCACCCAATCGCTGATTTCGCGGAGGTTGATGCAGCCTTCGCCCATCAAGCCGCGGTCGTTGAGGAGATCGGTGGTCGGTGTTTTCCAATCGCAGATATGGAAGGCATGCAGGCGACCGGTTTGACCTGCGAGATCAATCTGCGCCTTCAACTCCGGGTCCCACCAGACGTGATACACATCCACGGCGATGCCGACGGACTCTGGCGAGCCGAGAGCGTCGCAGATTTCATGCGCTTGGCGCATGGTATTCACCGCGCTGCGATCATCGGCATACATCGGATGCAGCGGCTCGATGGCGAGTTTCACGCCCGCCGCCTCCGCCGCAGGCAAACACGCCGCGATGCCTTCCGTGATCTGTTGGCGGGATTCGACCAAACTTTGCCCCGGAACGGCTCCGCAGACCAAAACAATGAGTGGAGCGCCGATGGCGTGCGCTTGCTCGATGGCTCGCCAATTATCGTCGATGGCTTTTTGGCGGTCCGTAGCCGATTGGGCCGGGAAAAAGCCCCCGCGGCACAAACTGACCACGTCCATGCCGGAATCGGCTGTTTGACGCTTCACCGCATTCAAATCGCGGCCTTCGAGAGCCTGACGCCAGATGGTGATGCCGCTCACGCCGCGCTTGGGAAACTCGGTGAGGCATTGATCGAGGCTCAGCGGCTTCGTGGTGATGGTGTGGACGCACAGTCGGCTCATGAATTGATCATGGCGGCCCCAATCCATAAGAAAAAGATGATTTTACGATGCACAGGATTGGAAATACTGATCAATGATCATGGAACTCTACCAACTCGGCTACTTCATCGAGATCGCCCGGCAACGCAGTTTTACGCGGGCAGCGGAACGTTTGCACATGGCGCAGCCGGCTTTGAGTCAGCAGATGAAGAACCTCGAGTCGGAGCTCGGCACCGCTTTGTTCATCCGTGGTCGAAAAGAAATCCAGCTCACTGCCGCTGGGAAGGCCTTTTTGCCACGGGCGGAAGCGCTACTCACGCAGGCAGAGGCAGCGAAGGCCATCGTTTCAGACGTGGCGCAGCTTCGTGGTGGGAAGCTGATTATCGCCGCGATTCCAAGTGTGAGCGCATGCCTGCTGCCGGAGGTGATTCGCAGCTTCAGCAGAAAGCATGAACAGGTGGAGCTGCAATTGATCGAGGACAGCTCCGAGCGTGTGTCCGAGAACGTGGAATCAGGCTTGGCAGACATCGGCTTTCTCCAGCTTCCAGCCAGCAAATCAGCATTTGAGACGCGGACGATCATCTCGGAGCCGTTCGTGCTGCTCGTCGCGAAATCGCACCCCCTGGTGAAGCAGAAGGAGGTGGCATTGAAGCAACTCGCCGCCGAATCCTTCATCTTCTACAAAGGCCGTGCGCGTGACACAGCCTTAGAAGCCTGCCGTAAAGCCGGATTCGAGCCACAGATCGCCTGTGAGAGCGGTGAACTCGAAACGGTGCGCGCGTTGGTGGCTGCGGGCCTGGGTTTGGCTGTGGTGCCTCAACTGGCTGCTGGAAACCTGCCCAAGACCATTCAAGCGATCACCATTCGTGAACCCAAGATGCAGCGTCAAATCGCCGCCGTGTGGCAGAAAGGCAGTGTGCTTTCGCCAGCCGCCCAGGCATTACTCGAGCTCGTTTCCTTGACCAGTTGACCTTTGTCTTCTTGTCGATGCCTATCCCCTCACGCGTTCCACCTGGGCGCCGAGTGTGGCCAGCTTGTCATCAAGGTGCTCGTAGCCACGATCGATGTGGTAGAGACGATTGATCTCCGTTTTCCCTTCGGCAACGAGGCCGGCAAGAACAAGGGCCGCTGAAGCACGTAAATCGGAAGCCATCACTGGTGCGCCTTTGATGGGGTGACCGCCACGAATGCGGGCGGTGGCACCTTGCAGTTCGATATTCGCCCCCATGCGTTTCATTTCAGCACAGTGCATGAAGCGCTGCGGAAAGATCGTCTCGGTAATGGTGCTAGTGTCGTTGATGACACATGCCAGAGCGCAGAACTGGGCTTGCATGTCCGTCGGGAAGCCGGGATAGCAAAGTGTGGTGAGATCAAACCCCTTGGCGTTCGGATTTGGGCGGACGGTGATGCTGTCCTTGGTGATTTCGAGCGGGAAGCCACATCTGATCATCGCATCCGTGACAGATTTCATGTGCTCAGGCATGACGCGCTTCAAGGTGATACCATCTCCAAGCATCGCACCAGCGACAAGGAAGGTGCCCGCCTCAATGCGATCCGGGATGACGATGTGCTCCGCGCCGTGAAGCTCCTTCACGCCTTCGATGGTGATGCGGTTGGTGCCCGCACCTTGGATCTTCGCCCCCATCTTGATGAGGAAGTTCGCGAGGTCTTCGACTTCCGGTTCGGCGGCAGCACCTTCAATGATCGTGGTGCCTTTGGCGAGCACAGCGGCCATCATGACGTTGTCGGTGCCGAGCACGGTGGAGCCATGCTTGCCCATGAGGTTCATCGGGCCGCCTTTGAAGCCCTTCTTGGCGTTCACGCTGATGTCGCCGCCGTCCACCGTGACCTGGGCGCCGAGGGCTTCGAGGCCTTTAAGGTGCAAATCGACCGGGCGATCACCAATGACGCAGCCGCCGGGCAGAGAAACCGTACATTTCTTCAAGCGGCCCGTGAGCGGCCCCAGCACGCAGATGGAGGCGCGCATTTTGCGCACGAGTTCGTATGGCGCGACGGATTTGATCTTCTCCGCCTTTACCACGACCACACCGCTGGCTCGTTCGACCTCAGCACCGAGCTCACCGAGGATGCGAACCATGTAGTTCGTGTCGCTCAGATCAGGCACACGACGGATGGTGCAAGTGTCCTTCGTGAGCAAGGTGGCTGCCAAAATGGGCAGCGACGAGTTCTTCGATCCGCTGATGTTGATGCGACCTTTGAGTGGAGCGCCGCCGTGTACGATGAGTTTTTCCATGGTTGCAGGCTTTGTGCTGCGGATTGGCGAAGTGGCAAGCGCTTCTTGGGTTACTGCACCACAGAATGCTGGGTTGTAGATAGTGTTTGCGCGCATGGATTACATGCGTAATCCGTGGATCACATCTGTAATCCAAAGCCATGGCACGACGTCCCGAAGCACCACCTGCCCCCAAAATCTCTGACGCCGAATGGACGGTGATGAAGGTGCTGTGGGAGCGAGGCAGCGGCACGCTCAGCGAGGTCGTGAAGGAACTCGAAGGACGTCTGCACTGGAAGCCGCGCACCGTGCAGTCCCTGATCCGCCGCCTTTCCGACAAAGGCGCTCTCGCCGTCGAAGCCGTGGGCCGTGAGTTCCGTTACACGCCCGCCGTCGATCAAAATCACTGCCAACTCGAAGAAAGCCGCAGTTTCCTCGACCGCGTTTTCAACGGCCGCCTCACACCCTTCGTCGCCGGCCTCATGGAGCGTGAAGAAGTCTCGAAAGACGACCTCGCTGCCCTTCGTGAGGTGCTCGCCGAGGCCGAGAAGAAGCTGAAAAAGTAACTTCCAGTTTTCAGTTCTCAATTTTCAATCCCACCCTCGCCATGACCGCCGATACCCTCCTCCACTGGCTCCAGCGCACTTCCCTTGAAGCCAGCGTGCTCATCCTCGCCGTGCTCGGCCTGCGTCTGCTGCTCGGCACGCGACTCAGCCCCGCGTGGCGCATCGGGTTGTGGATGCTCGTCGGAGCAAAGCTGATGCTTCCAGCCTTCATCCCGGCTGGCTTTGGCCTCGGAGCGCTTCTGAAGGACCCAAATGACACAAGGGACCGAAGTGACATCGCTATCACCGCTCCGGCGGTCCCTTCCGTCCTTTTTATCCCTTCAGTCCCATCCACCGCACTCCAGCCCGCCCCACTTGCTGATTCGTCATTGCTCATGCGTCATTCCGCCATCGCCGCCTGGCTTCTCGGCACCCTCACCGTCCTCGCCGTAGCGCTGCTCCGCCAGCATCGTTTCGATTCATTCCTTCGCCGTTGTCCTCGCTCCAACGACCCGCTTCTCACCTCTTACCTCTCACGACTCACTTCTCTCCTCCGTATCCCCTCACCAGAGATCATCCTCCTGCCCGCAGGCACCACACCGGCCTTGGTCGGCATCCGCCAGCCAAAACTGCTACTGCCTGAGGATTGGGAGACCCGCTTCACCGACCGCAGCCTGCGCCACGTCCTGCATCACGAACTGCTCCACATCCGTCATCACGATCTTCTCTGGAACTGGGCCGCCACCGCCGTGCAGGCGCTGCATTGGTTCAATCCGCTCGTGTGGTTCGTCGTGTCGCGCTTTCAGGCCGACCGCGAACTGCGCTGCGATGCTGGTGCACTCGCCATCCTCTCGCCATCCGAGCGGCTCGACTACGGCCACACGCTTCTCCGCATTCAGGAAACCTTCTCCGCACCACCGGCCATTGCAGGGTTGGCTCCATGCGTGCGCAACCACCCCACCCTGCGTCAACGCATCCTCATGATCACCACACCAACCACCCGCCAGCCCGTCATTCAGGCCCTGCTCGTCCTCACGCTCAGCTTGCTGGTCGGCTACTCCTTCACCACCGCCCGCGCCGCCGAAAAAGAAGTCCCACCGAAGGTCCGCGAAGGCTCCATCACACGCCCCAAACCGTCCGACGGGTCCGACAAGTCCGACCGCAAACCCGCCATGCGTGAAGGTGAGGCGGGCACTCCTGCCCGCCAAGGCGACCGCGAATCCGGCAAACCCAGCGCCGAACGCGATGGCACCCGCAAACCCGGCCCCCGCGATGGCGAAGGCATGAAGAAAGGCGGCTCCCGCGATGGTGAAGGTCGCAAGACCTCCGCCGAATCCGGCTCCAAGCCCCGCAAAGGTGACAGCGACCGCTCCACCACTTCCTCCGGCGAAACCCTCACCCTCAAAGTCATCGACGGCGGCGACACCGTCCTCATCGGCGACGAAAAAGTCCCCATGAACCGCCTCCGCGGCTTCCTCAGCACCTTCCTCCCCGAGCACCCCGGTGCCAAAGTCGAAGTCACCGGCAACGACGACACCCCACTCAAAGCCCTCCACAACACCGTCGATGCCGTCCACGACAACGGGAACAAGAACGTGCGCATTGCGGATCAATAAGGTTGGCATTCCTGAACACCAGTTCATTCAATATCGAGAGGTCACTCATCCTCACGCTCATGAAAAGTGCCCTCATCTTCTTCTCTCTCGTATTGACCGTTAGAGCTACCACACCAGGTGAAACAAGCTCGGCGCTGAGCAAAGCGGTCAGCTTCTACCACGCCCACGCGGCGGCCCACGGCGGTTACGTTTACCGCTACAGCGCCGACTTCACGCTGCGCGAGGCGGAAGGCATCCCCGGCCCGGACACGATCTGGATTCAGCCCCCGGGCACGCCCGCGGTCGGGATGGCGATGCTGGATGCTTACGAGGCTACAAAAGACGAAAAGTGCCTCGCAGCCGCCGTGGAGGCCGCGCGATGCGTTTCGCGCACGCAACTCGCTTCGGGCGGTTGGGACTACTCGGGCCATTTCGATGCCAAAGGCCGCGAATCGAAGCATTACTGCCGCAAGGCCGATGGCACGGCCATTCCTCGCACGCAGACCGCCACGCGCGAGGCGGGTTGGCACAACTGGCGACGTCAGGACAAGAAAAACTACGCCACCTACGACGACGATGTCTCGCAGGCCGCCACGCGATTGCTCGTACGCGTCGATCATGCGCTGGGTGGCAAGGACGCCGAGATCAAAGACGCCGCCGACTTCGCGCTGCGCACGATCATCCTGACGCAGTATCCCGCTGGCGGTTGGAGTGCGAATTTCGACGACGCGCCCACCTTTCCGCCGCCTGTCGAAAAGTATCCCATCAAGCACGCCAACTACCCGCAGGACTGGCCGCGCAAGTGGCCGAAGGACTTCAGCGGCTGCTACGTGCTTAATGACAACACGCACGCCACCTTGATGAGCACGCTGCTGCTCGCCTGGCAGCTCCGTGGCGATGCCAAATACCTCGATGCCGCCAAACGCGGCGGCGACTTCCTCCTGCTTGCGCAGATGCCCGATCCGCAGCCCGCGTGGGCGCAGCAATACAACGCCGACATGCAGCCCGTGTGGAGCCGTCAATTCGAGCCCACCGCCATCAGCGGACGCGAAAGCCAGGCCGCCATGTGGGCGCTGCTGAAGCTCGCCGCCGCCACCGGCGACAAAAAATACCTCGCGCCCGCCACCAAGGCCATCACCTACCTCCGCACCGTGCTCCTGCCCGGCAACAAGCTCGCCCGCTTTTACGAGCTGAACACCAACAAGCCCCTCTACTTCGAGCGCGGCCCCGGCGGCAAAGTTTTCGAGCTCACCTACTCCGACAAAAACGCCTCCTCCAACTACGGCTGGGTCTGGGACAGCGAACTCGACGCCCTGCAAGCCGCCGGCAGCCAGATCGCCCGTGGCGAGCCCGTCACCTTCCCCCGCACCGAAAAAGAACGCTGGTCCTCCCCGCCCACCGACGCCGACATCGCCACCATTCTCCAAGAACAAGCCCCCAACGGCTCCTGGCCCATCACCGACGACGACCGCGGCGTCATGCGCGACACCAACGGCAAAAAAACCAAACCCACCGGCGGCGTCCTTTACAGCCTCGACTTCGTCCAAAACGTCAAAGCCATGAGCGCCTGGCTGAAAGCGAAAGGAGGCATCAAATGAGGCCAGAGTTTAGGCAGGAGAATGGGGGCAGAAGAATCAATCTGACATCTGATGCTCTGCTCGAAACCGGAGCCAGTTATGATCTCACGCAAAGGCGCAAAGGCGCAAAAATCCCCCGAGCCTTTCTGAACTTTGCGAACGTTGCCCTTTGCGTGAGCCTTCTGCTGAGCAGACGCCTTTCCAAAAAATTCTCCTACCCCCATTCTCCTGTCTACCTTCTGATTCTGTTGCTCACCGGCCTCCTTTCCACTCAAGCCGCCGAGAAATACGACAACCCCACGCCGTGGTCCTATCAGCGCCTCCAGCGTCCCGCCATTCCGGCCACGAAGGACACCGCGTGGCCGAAAGACGACATCGACCGCTTCATCCTCGCGCGACTCGAAAAGGAAAATCTCCGTCCCATCGGCGATGCTTCGCGTGCGACGCTGATTCGCCGCGCTTCCTTCGATCTGCGCGGCCTGCCACCATCTCAAACCGAGATCGAAACCTTCCTTCGCGATCCTTCACCCGATGACGCCGCCTTCGCCAAGGTCATCGACGCCTTTCTCCAATCCGAACGCTTCGGCGAGCGCTGGGCGCGGCATTGGTTGGATGTCGTGCGCTATGCCGACAGCGTGGGCCGCGTGTGGAATGCCCCGTTCCTCTACGCAGCACGCTATCGCGACTGGGTGATCGATTCACTCAATGAAGACAAGCCCTACAACCGCTTCGTTGCCGAGCAGATCGCGGGCGATTTGCTCCCAGCCACCACCGTGCTGCAGCGCCGCGATCAAATCGTCGGCACCGGCATGCTCGCGCTCGGCAGCATGAACGTGCAGGAGGGCGACTACGAGCAATACCTCCTCGATCAAGTCGATGACCAGATCGACGTCGTCGGGCGCGCCTTCCTCGGCCTCACGCTCGCCTGCGCCCGCTGCCACGATCACAAAACCGAGCCCGTCACCATGCGCGACTACTACGCGCTTGCCGGCATCTTTTACAGCAGCCGCACGCTCAGCGGCACACCGAATCGCAACGACGGCGTCGCCGGTGGTTACGTCAGCCCGGAGGCGCTCGTCGATCTGCCCACCGAGCTCGATGAAGCCGTCGGCCCGCCGCAAAAACTGCCCGTCGGCATTCACTCGATGGATGACATCCGCGAACTCGGCAATCCGAAGCAAACCATCCGCTACGACCACGATCCGCACTTCTGCATGGGTGTTATCGACGGCAAAATTGAAGACTGCGAGATCGCCATCGGCGGCGATCCGCATGATCGCGACACCGCGCCGAATCGCGGCGAATTGAAGCTCCCCGCCTTGCCACCGATGCCGAAAGTGCCCGAGCAGAGCTCCGGCCGCCTCGAATTCGCCCAATGGCTCACTCAGCCCACGCATCCGCTCACCTCACGCGTGATGGTGAACCGCCTCTGGCAGCATCTTTTCGGCGAAGGCCTCGTGCGTACGCCCGATGACTTCGGCATCACTGGCGCTGATCCCTCGCATCCCGAGCTCCTCGATCATCTCGCCATTCGTTTCGTCACGAACGGCTGGAGTGTGAAGAAAATGATCCGCGAGATGATGCTCAGCCGCACCTACCGACTCGCTACCACCGGCAACCCCGAGCATCCCGATGCGGGCAACAAACTGCGCTGGCGGCAAAACCCGAAGCGCCTCGAACTCGAACCGCTGCGCGACACGCTGCTGCAACTCGCCGGACAACTCACCTTTGATCGCCCCGAAGGCATCCAAGTCGCCGGCACCGGCGGCAAAGGCCGTCACGGCATCACGCGTGGCCTGCTCGGCATCGAGGAACCGTATCGCACGATCTACCTCCCCGTCGTCCGCGACAACATCCCCGAACTCTTCAGCACCTTCGACTTCCCCGGCCCCACCCAGATCAAAGGCCAGCGGGATGTCACCACCGTCGCACCACAAGCTCTGTTCTTTATGAACAACCCCTTCGTCGAGCAAGTCGCCGCTCAAATCGTCGAGAAGGCCGGAAAAGACACGAAAGCTATCTACCAGCTCCTTTTGGGCCGCGATCCAACTTCCGAAGAAATCGCTGATGCACGCGATTTGGACGACCAAACGCTCGTGCAGGCTCTGTTGGGCACAGCGGAGTTTCGATACGTCTTCTGAACACAAGCCTTGGTAAAATGATGAAGGGTAAAATGATTCTCAAACCAACTCATCAGACCATCATTTTACCCACCATTATTTTACCAAACCTCTGATGCCATGACCACTCGCCGCCACATCCTCCAATCCACCAGCGCTGGCTTTGGCTGGTTGGCGTTCAATGCGCTGCATCAGCAGTGGGCGCATGCGGCGGCACCGCCGAAGACGATCAATCCGCTGGCTCCAAAGGCCCCACACTTCGCGGCGAAGGCCAAACGCGTGATCTTCATGTTCATGCAGGGCGGACCGAGTCATCTGGACACGTTTGATTACAAACCGGAGCTGGTGAAGGCGCAGGAAGCCAAAACGGCGAAGTACATGGGCACCGCGTTCGACTTCAAACCGCGTGGCAAGAGCGGACTCATGATTTCCGACGCGTTTCCGGAGCTTTCGAAGCACGCCGACGATCTCTGCGTCCTCAACGGCATGCAGACACGCACGAACGCGCATCAAATGGCCACCGTGGCGCTTCACATCGGCAGCGAGACCTTTGTGCGGCCCTCGATGGGTGCGTGGATCGTTTACGGCCTCGGCACCGAGGCGGAGGACCTGCCGGGCTTTGTCACCATCAATCCCGTGGCCGACACCGGCGGCGCGATGAACTACGGCAGCGCGTTTTTGCCCGCGAGCTTCCAAGGCACGCGACTCAGCACCAGCGGCGGAGGCGTTCCCGATCTCTCGAATGGCCGGCTCAGCGACGCGCAGCAGCGGAAGCAGATCGAATTCATCCAAAAAGCCAATCGCAGGCTCCTCTCAGGCGATCCGGGCAATCCCGAGCTCGAAGGCATCATCCAGAGCTACGAACTCGCCTACAAAATGCAGACCAGCGTGCCCGACGTGCTCGATCTCGACCAGGAGCCGCAGCATATCCGCGACATGTACGGTCTCGATGATGGCGAAACCGAACGCTTCGGCACGCAATGCCTCATGGCCCGCCGAATGGTCGAAAAAGGCGTGCGCTTCATCCAGCTCACCAGCACAGGCTGGGACCATCATCAGCAACTCCGCGAAGGCATCACCCGCCAGGCCACCAGCATCGACAAACCCATCGCTGGCCTCATCGCCGACCTGAAACAGCGCGACATGCTCAAGGACACCCTCATCCTCTGGGGCGGCGAATTCGGTCGTGGCAGCAGCTACGACAACGAGCCCTACAACGGCCGTGGACACAACGGCCGCGGCTACACCATGTGGATGGCCGGCGGCGGCGTGAAAGGCGGTTTTACTTATGGCAGCACCAACGCCATGGGCGACACCGCCGAAACCGGTATTATCAGCACGCATGACCTGCACGCCACGGTCCTGCATCTCCTGGGCATCAACCACGAACGCCTCACCTACCGCTACTCCGGCCGCAATTTCCGCCTCACCGACGTGCATGGCGAGGTGGCGAAGGATATTCTGGCGTGACGTAAGCCGAACTTTCCAGTCCGGCCTATTGCGAATCGAGTTGGAAAACTCGATCTACGCTTTGAGCGCCCGTTTCAACAAATTCGCCGTGATGCGCTGGACGCGCTCGTCTGTGCCATGTGGGCGTGAGTAATGGCTCCACACCGGCATGTGACCCGGCGGCTTACTCAACCCCTGCGCCCACCAGATGGTGGAGGCGTTGAAGATGAAGTTGTTTTTTGGGCCGTCGAAGATGACGGCCTGCCACTGCTGCGGATTACGCCCGCCCTGGAAGGCAGTGCCACCGGCCACGATCTCCAGGCTGGGAATGTCCTTCGGCGGATCGCCGTGGTATTCCCAGCCGATCATACCGGGAATGGAGTCGCCTTTTTTCATGCCGGTGCCTTCAAACATCCAATGCTCGGGCTTGGTGCAGAACCAGTCACCGCCGCCATTCACGGGGTCGATGTTGCGCACGCCCATGAGATAGCCTTCATCGGGTCCACGATGCGGATAGGGACCGTAGTCCTTCTGGCGATCCACGGCATACTTGTAGTCGCCCCCATAGGGCCCGCCGCGGAAGATGCGGCGATTCGGCTCGCCAGCGGCGTTGGGTGAAAACGGCGTGACCCAGCAAACGCTATTACCGGAGAGAAAAAGCAGGTTCACCCCCGCATCCCGCATCTTCTCCACGCTCTGATACTGGCGGATGTCCCAATACTCGTCGTGGCCGATGCTGATGAAGGCTTTGCAATTCAAACCGTGATGCGGCGTGACCATGTCGGCGTTGGAGCAGTAGGTCACGTCGTAGCCTTCCTTCTCCAGCCAGTAGGCGGCGGGAAACTCAAAGCAGAGCCACTCGCCGCTGCCGACGGACTGCGGGTTCTCGTAGATCTGCGCATACTTCGCGTAAGGACGATCAAAGCTCACATCTGACCAGGGCCCCTGATTGCCCTTCGGGTCGGTGTAGAGCGAGTCATTGTCCGGCCAGCGATTGTAAGCCTGCCAGGTGTTGTCGCTGCATTGAAACAGGATGTCCGCCTTGCGATCATCGGTGACGATGAAGACGATGTAGCTCTGCCAATACGGTTCGTCCTTCGTGGTCGGCAGAGTGGTGAGGCGGCCCAAATACACACCGCTCACCCAATCGTTTGGAATCGTCAGCGAAGTCGTCTTCTCCCAGCGGCATTCGCGCAATCGCTTCTCACCCACCTCGGGCAGGAGCTGTTCCTTGCCTTCAAACGGCCCGAGCTCCGTCATCAAACGGGCTCCTTTGCCGCCGTAGTAGCCGGTGCGGAAGATTTCGATCTTGAAGCGTGCCGATGGCTGCGTGCTGACGAAAATGTCGAACGACTCCCCTGCCCCCACCGACTGGCGCGAGCAGTAGCCCTCAATGAGCGGTGAACGAAAGCCGCTGGCATCAAGGCGCATGCGGGTGAGCTGCCAGTCGGTCGATCCAGGCTTCGCGTTTTCTTCGGTGATCAGGGACATGCTCTGATTACGCGGCTTTTTGTCCCAAATGATCAGTAGGTTGCTCGACCGCCGGACAAATCAAAGACCGCGCCAGTGGTGAAGGAGCAATCCTCCGAAGAAAGCCACGCCACCAGCGCCGCAGCCTCCTCTTTTTTGCCAAAGCGGTTCATCGGAATCTTCGACAGCATGTAGTCGATGTGCTGTTGCGTGAGCTGCTTCAAGATGTCGGTCTCGATCACCGCCGGCGTCACCGCATTCACGATGATGTTGCTGGTGGCGAGTTCCTTGCCGAGTGACTTGGTCAAAGCGACCACGCCTGCCTTCGAAGCACTGTAGTGCGCGGCGTTCGGGTTACCTTCCTTGCCAGCGATGGAGGCGATGTTCACGATGCGGCCGTAGCCGTTCTTGAGCATGTGCGGCACTACGGCGTGGCAGCAATGGAAAGGGCCGTTCAGATTGATCGCCATGACACGCTGCCATTCGGCGGGATCGGTCTCCCAGGTCTTCGCGTTCGTCCCGGCGATGCCCGCGTTGTTCACGAGGATGTCGATCTTGCCGAACGCACCGATGGTTGAAGCGGCGGCCGCATCCACCGAAGCCATGCTGGTGATGTCAACCGTCGCGGTGTAAACCCTTCCAAGCACAGCGAGTTCCGCCTTCGCAGCATCGAGCGCCAGTGCATCCACGTCCCAGAGGCAGACATGCGCGCCGGATTGCAGCAGGCGTTCCGCGATGGCGAAGCCAATGCCACGAGCACCGCCGGTGATGATGGCCACTCTGTCTTTGAGGTCGATTTGATTCATGAGGGCAGAGCAATCGTGGCTAGTCCTCCCAGACTTTCAGCAGTTCCACCTCAAAGATCAGCGTTTCATTCGGCCCGATGTCGATTCCGGCACCACGCTTGCCATAGGCCAGTTCAGACGGGATGAAAAAGCGGAAATGCGCCCCCTCCTTCATGAGCTGCATGCCCTCCTTCCAGCCCTTGATGACACGCTTGAGAGGAAACTCCGCTGGTTCGCGTCCGGCCAGGTAGGAACTGTCGAATTCGACGCCAGTGAGCAGCTTGCCACGGTAGTTGACCACCACGGTGTCCTTCAGCTTCGGACTCGGGCCGTTTCCCTCACGAAGGATCTCGTATTGCAGGCCGCTGGCCGTGGTGATGATGCCGGGCTTTTGAGCGTTTTCAGTGAGGAAGGCTTTACCGAGTTCGAGGGCGGATTGGGACATGCGTTTGGGTGATGGCCCGTTTTCTTCCTTCGGCTCCGCCGAGTTGCAACCGCAAATCCCACACAATGCGCCGTTGGAATCGCCGAAATCAGGGACACTTTCCAGACGTAACCTTTCCAGCCCCAAAACCCTGCTTTTTCATGCTCCGACGCCTCACATTCGCGTGCATCGCCCTGCCATGCCTACTTACCGCTGCCGAACGCGGCCAAGAAGCCTACCACCGGCGCATTCTCCCGCTGCTGCAAAAGTACTGCTACGACTGCCATGGCGACGGCTCTGACAAAGGCGACTTCGCCTTAGACGAGTACCCTGAGTATTCCAAGCTGATCGCCGACAAGGTGCTGTGGGATCACACACGCCAGCAACTGGCCACGCATGTGATGCCACCGGAGAAGAAAGACAAGCCCTCCCTCCCTGAGCGTGATGAAATCGTCGCTTGGATCGACAGCACCGTATTCTGGTTTGATCCTCAGAAAATTGATCCCGGCCACTTCACCATGCGTCGGCTCAATCGCAATGAGTACAACAACACCATCCGCGATCTGCTTTGGGTGGACACACGCCCGGCTAGCCAGTTTCCACCGGACGACACCGGCTACGGCTACGACAACATCGGCGACGTGCTCACCGTTTCACCGCTGCTGATGGAGAAGTACATCCGCGCTGCGAACACTGTGGCTGAAAAGGCGCTCGACACCTCCGTGGTGGAACGCATCGACCTTGAGCTTGGTGCGAAGAAATTCTGGAGCCAGAAAGGTGAAACCAAGGAATGGGAAGACGTGCGCTGGTTTCACACCGACGCCGATGCGGCGACCAAATTCACCGCGCCAGCCACTGGCACCTATGTACTGAAGCTGCGGGTTTCGGCCACTCAGGCCGGACCGGACGCGGCCAAGCTCGAACTGCGCGTGGATGACAAGGAACACGGCACGTTTGATGTGACGGCGCGTTATCATGGCGAAAAAGGCCCCTGGCAGACGATTCAAAAAGAAATCACGCTCAACACCGGAGAGCATAAGATCGTGGTCCGCTTTCTGAACGATTTCAGCGACCCGCAGAACCCCGATCCTGAAAAACGCGACCGCAACTTGGCGCTCGACAAGATCAATGTTGAAGGCCCCTTCGGACTGCTGCCTCCACGAGGGACGCGCCTGGTGCAATGGCTGCTGGATGGCAAACCCGCAGGCCTTCCTTCGATGAAACTTAGCGGTGAGGACTTCGAGCGTGGCGAAGGGGACTCCAGTCGTGACACTGGTGCCATTCAACTCGCCAGCAGCGGCTATGTGAAACATCCCATCGAAATCGCCAAGCCGGGAAAATATCGCTTCACCCTCAAGGCCGGCGCTCAGCAGGCGGGTGGCGAGCCAGCCAAATTTGATGTGCGTCTGGCCGGGAAAAACGCCGGTTCTTTCTCAGTGACTGCCAAAAACCAGGCTCCCCAGTGGTTCAAGGCTGAGGCAGAATTGCCTGCGGGAAGGCATGAGATCCAGGTGTGGTTCCTGAACGACTTCTACGACGAGAAAACACGTCAGGACCGCAATTTCTGGCTGCATCAGCTCACGCTTGAAGGGCCGGTGGATGCAGGAGGCGGCATTCCTACGACCGCAGTTCCCCTGCTGGTGGAAAAGCTCGGCACACGGCTCTTTCGCCGCCCGATGCTCGACGAGGAAAAATCCAAGTGGCAGAGCTTTGCCACGTTGGCCTTGAAAGAAGGACTTCCGCCCCTCGAAGCGCTCGAATATGTGCTGCGAGGCATGCTTGTTTCTCCATCGTTTCTCTACCGTGGTGAACCGCAGCCTGTGGGAGACACAGCACAAGGCGTCGCGCCCGTGGACGAGTTCAGTCTTGCCTCACGACTTTCCTTCTTTCTCTGGTCCGCACCACCAGATGACCGTCTGCTACAACTCGCCGCCAAGGGGGAACTGCGCAAAAGCCTCGCTGCCGAGGTAAAACGCATGATCGGCGACTGGCGCGGCTGGAGTCTCGTCGAGGATTTCGCCGGTCAGTGGCTACAATTGCGAGACATCGACCTAGCCTCACCCAACGAGCGAGCTTTCCCAGATTGGAAGGGCGGCATCGCGAATAGCCTAAAAAAAGAGTCTCAAAGCTTTGTAGATCACATCCTGCGTGAAAATCGCAGTGTCATCGAGTTCCTCAACGCCGACTACACCTTCCTGAACGACAAGCTTGCTCGCTATTACGGCATCCAAGGTGTGAAGGGGGACAAGTATCAAAAAGTCTCACTGCAAGGCACGCCACGCGGCGGCATCCTCACCCACGGCAGCATTTTGACACTGACCTCGACCCCCACACGGACCTCGCCGGTCAAACGCGGCAAGTATCTGCTCGAAAACATTCTCGGCACGCCGCCACCGCCCGCTCCCGGCGGTGTTCCCCCTCTGGATGAAAAGAAAGCTCGTTCTTCGAACCTGACATTGCGACAGCAATTTGCCGAACATCGCAGCAACGCCTCCTGCGCCGGATGCCATGCATTTCTTGATCCGATGGGGTTTGCCTTTGAAAACTACGACGCCATTGGCCGCTGGCGTGACCAGGAAAAGAAGCTGCCTATCGACGCCTCAGGAAGCCTCGTGCGTGGCCAGACCTTCCAAAACCTCGCCGATCTGCGTACCCTGCTCGTGCGCGACATGGGGGACCAGTTTGTCAAAAACCTCGCCGAGAACCTGCTCACCTACGCGCTGGGACGCGGCGTCGAATACTCGGACAAGCCCACGGTGGAAGAAATCATGGGCAAGGCCAAAGCAACCGGATACCGCTTCCAGGATCTCATCTTGGCTGTCTGCGAGAGCGTACCGTTCCAAAAGATGCGCGTGTCATCGAAAGAGGCGCAGTAGGTCACTTCAAAAGCTCCGACACCGGAACGCGGAAGAACTTGTCCGTGCGCGACTGCTTTTTGTCCTCGCCACCGAGGCAATACACGAAACCATCCAGCTTCACCAAGCCGACCATGGCCGCGTAAGGGATTGGGGGTGCTTTCCAGTAGCTATCAGCCTTCACATCGTAAATTACTGCCTCGGCAGTGAAGTCGTCTCGATAGCCGCCTGCGATGTAAATGTGCCCATCGTCGAGCGCGACGGCCGTCAATCCGCGATTCGCCGCCGAAAGCGGCTTCAAAGCACGCCAGACGTTCTTCTCCGGCGAGAAGGCGTATGCTTCGACGCTGTTCGCGGGCAGTCTCGCAGCCGCATCGTAGTTCATGCCGCCGAAGACAAATAGCTCATCGCCCACCACCGCCGAACCCGCTGTGGCGAAGGGCTTGCCGGGGTAGTCAACGAGACGAGTGACCTTGAAGTTGTGCTGCAAACGATAACCCGGCGTTGAGCCAGCATTCTCCGTCCGGAAAAAGTGCCGTTCCTCCTTGCCCCACTCCAAGATAACCGTCTTGCGATGCACGCTTTCAATCTTCGCCGGGTCGGCTAGTCCACCGACCACGATCAATTTCTCATCAATCATACCCGAAGCCGAAAGCACCATGTCGTCAGGCTGTCCAAAGTTGAAATGCTGCACAGGCTTTGGTTCTTCAGCCCAGCCGAAAAACATGGCTGACCTCAAGCCGTCAAAACCGCCCATGAACGCGAAGTGATGCTCGCCTTGAAACGCCGCCGCATAAGCCACAGGCTCCGACATATTATGCGAGCTGCGCCATGTTCGATTAACGGGATCGTAGAAGTGCGCCACTTTCAGCCAGTTTTTCTTTCCTCCCTCCCAGTTCGTGCCGCCAAGCACCACGATCTTGCCGTTCGAATGACCGCAGATGAATCCCCCATTCGGCTCCGGCAGCGGGGGTAGCTGCTCCCATTGCGCGTGAGCGGTTGAAACAAGGGCGAGGCTAAGAAACAGCCGTTTTGTCATCAGGATCAGTCGAACGCTCATAGTGGTCGGTTTGGGTAGATTTCCATCCGGGGCGCAGACGCACATCGCTCACACCGCTGAGCTCACCAGCGGCGCTCGCGAGCGTCGCGTCATCTTTTCGGCGCATCTCCCACCAGCACTGGCCGCAGTGGTTGTGCTCATGGTCAATGACGAAACCCGACTCCTTCATCAAAGGGCCGATCCAGCCCATGCAGTGGTCGCAGTAGTCCTTGTATTGCTCCAGGCCGTTGCGGAGGAGAAATCCCTTCGAGGGACACTCGTGCATGTCGATGCGGAAAACATCCTCCGTCACCGTGCGCTCGTAAACGGCCCCTTCATCCGCCAACGTCGGCCCCCAGTATTCTTTCATGCCCTCAAAGCCCTTCTCGCGGATCAGCTTCGAGGCATGCGTCTGCGAATCCTGGTGAATCGCCTCGTCCCAGTAGGCCCTCACCAAAGCATGACCACCGAGCTGGTTCAGCCACTCAAACGTCCACTCATAGTGCCCGCAGAAATCGTAGCAGCCGATCATGATGCTGTGGCAATGTCCTCCAGGTTCTGCGGCGGCAGGTCCGCCGCTGCCTTCATGAAGCGCTGCGTGCAACGTCCATTGCCGCCACAGACGCGCACCGTCATTCCCGCAGGCCTGGCGATGGCCTCGTTCACAAAGAAGCAGTGGTGGCAAAAATTCGGCACAATCTCGCGCCCATGATCGCGCAGATGCCGAATGGCAGGACACGTTTTCACTTCAAGCTGCACCTCGTCCGGCGCTTCACTCACCTCGACTACCCCGCCGGGTTCCGCTGCGAAAAAAGCCCGCCAATACTCCGCCACACCGGCGAACCCAAGCTCGCTCAAGCGCTTGGACACCGGCTGATAGTATGACTGACCAAGGTCCTGCCAGTACTTCCTCAATGCCCCTTCCCCATGATGCCGATGGATGAAACGGAAGGTCGCATTGACCGCAAAATAGAAATCCGCATGGCCTACCGGCTTCGTGTCGGCATAAGGCATTGAGGTTGGAATGGGGGAAGCCATCGTTCGACTGATCAGTCGTGGCAGGTGGCTAAAAACTTTCCGTCATTTCCTCCAATCCCCTGGAAACACAAAGAAACCAGGAAATGCGATGTTGTGGACACGTTGTTCTTTTCTCTATCCTCCCGTCCCATGACTCATTTCTCCTTGCTCGACTACACGATTTTCGGCGTTTATCTCACCGCCTCGGTCGGTGTGGGCTTGTTTTCAGCCCGTGGGGCCAAATCGCTGGGTGATTACTTTCTCGCCGGACGTGGCATGAACAGCATCCTCGTCGCCATGTCGATCCTAGCCGCATTATTCTCCGGAATCAGCTATCTCGCCGGGCCTGCGGATGTGTACAAAAACGGCTTCGGCTTTGCTTATGTGGTGCTGGCCTTTTTCATCGCGACGCCGTTCACGGCGATTTGGATGATGCCGAAGTTTTACCAGTCGCGCTTCTACACAGCCTATCAGTTTCTTGAAGAGCGCTTCGCACTCCCGGTGCGCCTGCTCGCCTCGGGCTTGTTCATCTTCCGCGTGGCACTCTGGCTGGCGGCTGCAACTTACGCGCCCGCTCTCGCTTTAGAAAAAGTCACCGGCATTCCGCTTTGGATCACGATTGTCGCCTCCGGCACGCTGACCACGCTCTACACCGCACTGGGCGGCATGCGGGCGGTGATTTGGACGGATGTGATGCAGCTCATGGTCCTTTTCGGTGGCCAACTTCTGATCGTCATGGTGGCACTGGGGAAGATTCCCGGCGGTCTTGGCGGTGTCTGGGACACGGCGGTGACGGATGGCCGCATGGACATCAGCTTTTCCTTCAGCATTGCCGAGCGCGTCAACATCTGGTCCCTGCTGCTTGCAGGTGCTTTCCTGCACTTGGTGCAAATGGGCACAGATCAGGTTTCCGTGCAGCGCTATCTCAGCGCGGGCAGCCTGAAGGAGGCCCAGCGCTCGCTTTGGATCAAACTTTGGTTCGTGCTACCCGTCCTCGTGCTCTTCTACGGCACCGGCCTTGTGCTTTACGCCTTCTACAAAGTGCACGGCGACCCGCTTAGCGCCGGTTTGATCGCTAAAGAAGATCAAATCCTGCCCTACTTCGTCGTCACCCAGCTTCCGGCCGGACTTCCCGGCCTGCTCATCGCTGCGATTTACGCTGCCAGCATGTCCACCATCTCCGCCGGGCTCAATTCACTCGCTTCCGCCACCGTCGTCGATTTCAAACAACGTCTGTCCAATGCCCCCGAAGGCACACAGGCACAGCAGGTCGGCAATGCACGTTGGATCACCGTTGGCTACGGCATCCTTGTCATGGCGCTCGCTTTCGCCGTCTCTATCATGCCGGGAAATTTAGTCGAATCCGTGAACACGGTCATCGGCCTCATTGGTGGCCCGCTGCTGGGTCTTTTCTTCCTTGGCATGTTCACCACTCGCGCCGACACCCGAGGAGCGCTTCTCGGCAGCCTCGCCGGTTTCATCGGACTGTTGAGCATCTACCTTTATCAGAATGGCTTTATTACTGCCGTGAAGCCCGCACCAGTGGTTTCTTTCATCTGGTTCAGCCTCTTCGGTTGCCTCATCACCATGGGAGTCGGTCTGCTGACATCTGGACGATCCAGCAAGCCGTCAAGCCGCCAACCATGGCGTTGATCTCACCAGTGAATTCACGCGAGATTTGTGAACAACAAAAAACAGTCGCGCTGGTCAACATCTTCCCGCGAGGCATTTTTTCGAATAGGCACAAGTGTGCGAAACAGAAGGGCAAGCCCGGATTCTTGTCGGCGATGTCGATAATGTCATGCGCATGCACCGCTTCTCGCATGACATCTCATTGGAATAGCCCAATTCGGTCAAATGGGTGGAGAAGAGGTTCCGCCAATAATCTCACCGGCTCAGCTTCATCCACTTCACAGCTTCCATCCCTGAGGCGAGTTCGCGAACGTGAACTTCCCATGTTCCTGGTGTTTCGTTGCGGGCCAATTCGAGACGCAGGGTCAACACCCCGTTCTCCACGACATGATAACCATCCCATTCCGCAGGCGCACCATCGGCATCACGAATGCGCACGGCGACTGGAATCGCCGCCGGCATGGGCCTGCGATCGGTGGTACTTAGGGTGATGCGAGCCTCCGCGAGGTTTCCGCAGGTGGCTGTTTCTGGCAATTCGAGATTCATCTCCAGCAAGGGGGAAGATGAGAGCAATAGGACACGGCATTCTGAGGGGCCGAGATTCAGAGGCAGTCTGAGTCCATCGTCAAGGCGCTTGGGAAGAACAAACGAGCTGCGACTCAGATCGTAAACATTCACGCTCTCAGGCCCAAGGTTCAGCGTTGTAGATGCTGGGAGGCCATTCTCTTGAACTAGTCCGTGCTGCCCCACATAAGTCCCGGCCTCACGTCGGTCATTAATGACAAAAAGCACTGTAGCATCTCCACTTCGGCTCGAATGCAGAATTACATCTGAATTGTCACAGGTCACCTTCGGCCGAAAGCCAAGCGAGCGGAAGAGACGACCAAGGCTCTCAGAAAGAGGCAATGGCTGTGCGGATGATTCCAGAGGTGACACACTTGCTGGCGCGATTGGAACGAGTTGATCGGAAATCAAGGCATCGGCCTTCAACGCTGGGCAGAGATTTTCGTCCGCCACGATCTTACCTCCGGCAATCTGCCACTTCTTCAACTTTCCAACCAGGCCTTCAGGAAGAACATCGCAGTCCGTCATGACAAGAAAATCACGCCCTTCCAAGCCGTCTGTGGCGAGCACGTCTTCATATACGATATCCGTCTGAATGTGGGCGCGCTGCAGAGCCTTCCAAACCTCAAGCGTCCGGGGTGAACCACCACGATAGAGTCCTCGTCCTGCCATCATCTGTGAAGTAAAGCTCTCGAGCAAAGCCACTGAAGAGAGCAGCGGTTGCCTGCGGCTGAGCATGGGTCCGAGAGGGCGAATCACTTGCTCGGCCACATCAGTAAACGCATTGTGAAGTTGTGGATGCGTGGCTCGCACCAAACTCATGTGATCGGCAGATCGAAGTGCGGGCCAACCTGTGCAGACAACTCCTTTCAGGGGACGTGCGAGCATCATCCAAAAACTTTCTTTGAGAATCGCTGGCGCAACGCTCATCTGTCTGACTGGGGTCAACCGGTCCTCTATACGGATGCTCTCATTCGTGCCCGACGCATTGAAAGGCGCAACCTGCTCACGATCCCAGTATAGCGGCAGGACACCAAAGATTCCAATCTCGCGACCACTTGCTGCGCACATCGCCAGCAATTGATCCAGGCACAACCCGGCGGTTAGTGGATCACGGGGATCCATGGGTCGATCTCCAAATAAGTTTACCTTTTCGTAGGTGCCTGCAATGGAAGGCTGGCGCACCGCCGGATCGTGCAGAGTCCAAACATCCGCACGTTCCTGTCTCCGCCTGTCCGTGCCATTGCTCCATGCTTCATTGACGGCCTTCCAACCGTTTCCTTCGGACCAAAACCAACGGTAGTATCGAAGAACAGGGTCATTATCAGGCAGCATTCGATCCGCCGGAAAATCCGGCAACAGCCGCCAGTCCACGCCTCCGCCGCCTTGAATCTCATTCGGAATATCCTGGCCTGAGAATTTGCGATAAGCCTCCCTTTCAGCGGCGCTGAATCCTGGCTGTGCCTCGCTAATGGGGGCCGAATCCAGCCACACGCCAGCCCATGTTGAATAATCGCGGAAAGCGACCATCAGACGCTGCGCCGCACCTTTTACAAAACCTGGCAATTTCCCACCAAAAGCGTTCAGATCTCTCGGTTCGTATGCCCTGCCTCCACGATCAATCCGATGCTGACTCCCATCAGACATCAACACTCGCCATGGGGCCAACGCCGCCACGGTTCGAAGACCAAAAGCAAGTCCCTCATCCATTCTTGATCTAACCTTGAGATGATGATGCCTTTCACTCGCGCCGAGATAGGGAGCATCCACATTTGTCATCCCAATCCAGTGAGTGCAGGCCAATTCCCTGAGTTGAGAAAAGTCTTGCTGACGCGCCCCCTCCATGATGAGGGGCAGCATCTGTGTGCGACGTGGAACAATCTCAAACTCTGCTGTGCGACTCACATGACTGCTGCCTACCCCCATAGATACCTCCAATGTGTAAGAGCCAGGCTTCAGGGCAGTGTCTGGCCCATACTCGCAGACATGGGAGGCTCCTGATTCCAAATCGGGAAAGATGAAGCTCTGCGAAACCCCGGCGACCTCAAACGTCATGTTTGCTCCAATCAAAGGTTTGGCACGATGGTTTGTGCAGGTGACCTTTAAAGGAATGGGGCGCCCCATGCGCTCCCACACATGACGCTCATTGCTGACATCCAAAGAAAACGCGGCGAATCCGCGAACGCCGGCGCAGAGACGCACCTCATCCAGATCGCCTGGGAAACTCGACGGAGTCGCGATGCAGCCGCCTATGTGAAGCGGCTGATCACCTGCTTGCAAAGCGGCACAACGCTCTTCAAACCCAGTGCCGATAGGCTGTGAGTCCAGAAAGAACGCGACTCCGCCTGCTCCATCATAAGTAAAAGCCAAGTGTCTCCACTCGCCGCCGCGCAGCAGCACAGGTTCGGATTCAAAGCCTTTCACAAAGGTGCCGTAACCGAGATTCACAATCATCCGTCGCAAGCCGCGCTCGTTGGCAGCGGTCAGACTCCAGCGGAAGTCTTCCATCCGGCTCCCCTGCTTGTCCAAAAGGCAGCCCGGGGTCGTCGGGACAGCGTCGGCAGAAATGCGAACCCACATCTCGGCTGAAAACGCTCCTGCAGGAGAATGCCTGGCCTGCCGGGTGACGACAGCCGCATGCCGCCCTCCATCCTTTCCATCGCCACACTTCAGCCCACCGCCAAACCGCCCGCCGGGAGCAAGACTCGCTCCAGCCAGGATCATCTGCGCACCATGCCCCGACGCATCCGACAAAGGCAGCTCGTCAAACTTCCAGCAACCCAACACCTGCGCCCCGGTGGCATCCAGATTGCAATAACTCTCTTCCCAGGGATCCTGTATTGGAACAACACCCCATGCTCGGGAGCCAACATAAAACAATACAGCGATGCAGAGAGCAGTGAGGTTGATTTGCATGAGGGGAACTGTTGGAAGAAATCACTGCGCGCCAAGATTGAGCGGAGCACCGGGCGGCAAATCCTCGAGTTTCTGATGGCGGATATAGCAGCGGGTAGGAAGAGGAACATCGACCGGCTGGATGGGTGCAGCTGCCAAGTTAGCAGAGTCAGCACTCAGCCTGAAATCTTGCTCGGAGAGCTTGATAAAACCAGGTTCCACGCCTTCGACCAAGGGCTGAACTTTTTGTATCTCCCCCCTGAAATCATCAACCGTCGGCACCCATCCGTCCGTGAGCCAGTTCTTTCCCAATTTGAGTATTCCCGCTTTGCACATCAGCGACAAATGCTTCCCCTTGGAAGTCGTGTGCAGAATGTTGCCGTGGCACTCCACGGTCTCTTCAGGAGTAGAAACCCGAAAAACGGCTATTGATCTCGGACGCGTTGAAACCACGGTGTTGTGGTAAAAGAAAAGCACCCCCTTGCGGAAGCCCGCTGTGTTATCACTATCACCCCCATAGTGCACGATCTGGTTGCTGCCTTCCTCGTCTCGTTCGATGATCACATTGCCATAGACAAGCGTGCGCCGGTAGGCAGGAGAAGCATTAAGCGCAGGGTTCCCCGTGGCATCGACCAAATCCAGTTGGCGATTCCCGCCCTCAATCCAATTGTAGGCCACTACCAGCCCAGCGGAACGGTCTTTGAGATTGTTGCCTCTGCAGCCTTCACGCAAAGGTCCAAAGTGATTGGCTTCGAACACGATGCCATGACACTCCGTGTACGCGTTGTGCTCAGTGATTGATCCTGGGTTTCCGTTGTCATAAAGATGACAGCCCTCCACCCGCACATCGCTGGATTGTGAGCTGACCATGAGGCCATTGCCACTGTCATGCAGCACAAGATTTCGCAGCACCAAATGCCCCCCCTTTTCCACGAACACACTGGCAGCGTCCTTGCTATATTTGCCCACTCCTCTGCGCCCACTGAACGCATAGGGCAACCGCCCGCATCGAATCTCCAGGTTCTCAACCACAATGTGCGCAGGCATTCTGTCTGCCGGCCTATTCGCACTGCCGATCTTCAGCACGCCTCGTTCTTCGTTATAATAGTTAAGCGCATCGCGGGTCACGGCATTTTGACCGTCGATCACTGGCAACTGTCCATCAGGGCCTGCAACTCCGCTGACCGTGATTGGCTTTTCTTGCGTTCCACGGCAGCACAGAACCCATTTCTCATGATAAGGTTTGGCTTGCCAATAAACACGCACCGTATCCCCGGCCTGCAAAGACTCCCAAGGAACTGAGCTGATCGTGGCGTGTGCCTTTCCCGGTCCTACCTCGAAAAGCTCTGCCTTGCAGAACAACTGCATTCCAAGAAAACCAACAAGGATAAATTTACTTTTGTAACGCTTTGTCATTTTCATATCAGAACGGAAAAACCCAAGACACGTTCCTTCAGAACGGACGATTAGCCAGTCCCAATATGCACCTCATTCCTCACACAAGCCGCGCAAATCCGTTCACCATAATTGGCCCACCATCTTCGGATGGAAACTTGCCTTCTTCCTGAGCTTGAACAACCATTTCTAGGGTTTCATCCAGCGCTGCAAGCATTCCGGCGATCAACTCATCCGTGTGTGTCCATGTTACATAAAGCTGGCTGGACATTAAATAACCGCGCTGGAGCATGTGGCGGATCATGAGCACCTTCGCCACCGGCTCGGCAAAACTGAGCGATGGGGCACAAGGCATGCCGCCGATCTTGAGTTGCAGTGTGGGATGTCTCGTCGCCACCTCGCGCAAAGCCGTCTGCATGCGCTCGCCAAGCGTCCATACCTGTTTCTGCACGCCCTCACGCCGCATTTTTCCAATGCAGGCCAGTGACGCTGCCGTCCCCACGCCATCCGTCCAGTAGCTACTGGAGATGAAGCTGCCGTTAGCGGCTTCCATCACCTCATTTTTCCCGATGACGGCACCGGAGGGATAACCGTTCGAAATCGCCTTCGCATAGACGGCGATGTCAGGCTCAATACCGAGCACGTTGGCGGCTCCGGGGAAGCCGAAACGCCAACCGCTCGTCACCTCATCCAGCACGAACACCGCTCCGGCGGCATGGCAGGTATCAATCACATTTTGCATGAAACCATCACGCGGAAACTCGCTGCGCATCGGCTCCATCACGACGGCGGCGATTTTTCCTTCGAGCTTCTGCAAGGCGGCACGGAAGGATTCAGGATCGTTGTAACGGAAAGGCACTGCTGTGCCTGCCAGTTCACGCGGCACACCGAGCGGTTGCAAACCGGGCAGCAGATGACCATCCAACGCAGCATCATCACCAAGGTTCGCGGCGAGATACCAATCACTCCAGCCATGGTAGCCGCAGAAGGCGATGCCACTTTTTCCCGTCGCCGCACGAGCGATGCGCACCGCAAGTCCGAGTGCTTCGCCGCCACCACGTGCATAGCGCACCTTGCCGGCCCACGGATGCAAATCGAGCAGCAGATCCGCGAGCTTAACCTCATCGGGTGAGGCCAGTGTGGCGTAGCTGCCGAGATTCACGCGACGCTTCACCGCCGCGTTCACTTCATCATCCGCATGACCGAGTAAAATGGCTCCGACACCGCCCGTGAAGTCGGTGTAGCGCTTTCCATCGAGATCCCAGAGGTTCGAGCCCTTCGCGCGTGAGAAATAGGACGGCCAGGAATGCGGATCGAAGAGATGCGCCCGCTTCGAAAGCAGCCCTGTGCCGCAAGAGATTTTTGTCTTGGCTTCTTCCCAGAGTTTCTGCCCCGTAGCCCGAACCTCCAAGTTCAGTGCCTCAGATGCCCGGCTTTGGAAAGTCGGACGACACACCAAACGCAACGCATTCTCGCGGAAAATGTCGTCGAGATCTCCTGAGGTCATGCCGGTGTCCTCACAGGCTTCACGCAGACACATCAGTGATTCGATGCCAACAGTCGTGTACTGGCCAAAGACGGTCAGTTTGTCGGTTCCGAGGTCAGGGTGAATCCACGTGAAGCCATCGCCTTGCGTGATGCAGGAGCCACGAAGCTCGCTGACCATGTAATCGCTGCCCCAAAGCACACGTTTTGGCCCCAGAATCTCGATCGCAGCTCGAAATGCCCCAGCTTGCGTCACCGCAGAAGTATCCACGAACACGTTGTCGAGCTCGATGAGGTGATGCAGGCCTTCGCGAGCATGGCGGTAGTTAAAGCTACGAGCGATGTGCGCGAGGATGAGCTGGCAGCGTGAGTATTTGCGACAGAGACGTTGAAGCGCTTCGATGTTGCGCGGATCGCAAATGCCATCGGCCAGCATGATGTGGAGCATCATGATGCCATCGTGATCGTGGCAGACCTCCCACATCCACTCCGGTGCGAAGGTTTCAATCTGCGCCTCCTTCGTGTCCGGCACATCGGCATAGAGACGATACGGCTTGATTCCCACAAACACTCCAGTGCTCATCAGACGACGCACTTCGGCAGGATCATCGGTCGGTGCCGCCAG
>JAPLUL010000048.1:0-7154 GCA_026397635.1 Verrucomicrobiota bacterium
GGGATATGTTACTCCCCACTCTTGTAGCCTCAAAAACTAAACGCACGCAGTCACACCTTCAACACACCTGCGCGTTACGTGACCACCTCGTCTCTGCGATTGATTATCTTTAGTGATGTAAAACGGGGTGGGGCTCACCGCCCTGGCGGATCGACTTCCTTCACGGTGGCACCGTGGCTATCGCTGAGCACCAACACGGCGAGTTTGGAGACGTTGTTGAGTTCGGTCGGCTTTAGCATCGGGTAATCGAGACCGTTGGCGGCCATGTCGGAGCCGGGAGGCGGTGGCGTGGCATTTTCCGATGCATTGAGGCTGGCGTAGTCAAAGCGGCCGCGGAGGTCGGTGTAGCCGTCTTTGAAGAAGCGGACGGTGCCGTTGTTGAGCTTCGCATAGACCTTCACGTAGGCCTTGGGCAACGGTTTGTCGGTGGAAACGTCACGCGTTTCGAGGCGGCCGTAGGTTTCGGTGAGGGTGAGCTTGAGCGTGTTGGCGTGGTAGGCCTGCGTCTGGCGTTTTCCGGCGCCGATGACCTCGACGAGCACGTTTGCCTTCGTGAATTCGCCCGGCAGCGGCACGTCGAGCTTCGTGGCGTCTTTGGGCAGGGCCTGCGTGGCGGTTTTGTTCGGCTTAATGATGCTGAATCGGCCGGCGTCCTGGCTGACGAAGGGATTGCTGCTGAAGCTGAACTCTGGGTCCATGAGGTAGTAGTTCAGCGTGACCTCGGAGAGGTTTTTCCAGTTGAGCGAGATCGTCTGTTTTTCGACTTTGAAGTCAAAACCGGGCTCCGTGGCCGCTAAATCGCTCTGCTGGGCTGCGCGGTCGGGTTGGGCGGTTTTTTCGGGTTTCGTGGCTTCGCCGTCGATTTCGTCGGTTTGGGTCAAAACATCCGAAAAGAGCGTTTTCCAGCGTGACGGCAGTTCGGAGCCTGCGAGCCGTTTCGAGGCCACACCGCGTGCCGCCGCCACATCGCCTTCATAGAAGGCCGCGTAGCACTGGAAGTAGTCGTGCTGGAGGCGTGTCGGCAGTTTCGCGGCATCGATGGCCTTGAAACGCGTGAGCGCCTCCTCCACGCGGTCCTGGAGGAAGAGGTAATAAACCACGCTCATGCTGTCCATGGCATCGAGCTGCGGCTTGTGGGCCAGCGCGGTGAGCAGCTGCGTGTATTGCTGAAGCACGGCGGGATTCGCGATGCGCCACTCACTGCCGAGGCGATGGGCGCGTTGATTGAGGAGCGGCGAGTATTCGAGGTGCTCGTAACTGCGCAGCTCGATGGGTTCGAGGGTGAGCAGCTTGCTGGCGAAGTAGGGGCCGTAGCCGTCGTCGCCCTTCAAAAGCTGGCCGAGCATCGCAGCGTCGTTGTGCAGGAAGGCGTAGCTGAAGACCGCGTCGTCGCCGACATGATGCTGATTCATGAAGCCGACGAGCTTCTTGTAGAAATCACCCTGCTTGCAGCGCCAGGCGACGCGTTCGAGGTCGAGCGCCTCCAGATTGTTCTGCTCTAAAAACGCGAAGACCTCGGCCTCGGTGCTGTTTTGCGAGACGTAATCCCACGACGCCTTGTCCACCTGCGTGAGTTTGGCCACGACGTTGAATTCCATCGGCTTCGCCGCCGCGCCGCCGACGTTCACGGGGAAGTGCGCGAACTTCACGCCTGCCTTCGCCGACACGGCGGGGAAATAGAAGTGATACTCAAAGGTCTGCGTCGTGTAAGGCTCCAGGCGCACTTGTTTGGAGTCGGTGGCCTTGCTGCCGAGGATGGGCAGCGCGCCCTGCGGGATTTGCAGCAGCACGGCGGCCTTCACGCGACTGCTCGTCGGGTTCGTGACGACCACATTCGCGCCGTAGGTCACGCCGGTGAGGAATTCGTCCGTCACATACTTCTCGAACTTCTCATTGCCCTCCATCCGGTAACGGTCGCCCTGCCGGAAGAAGCTCTGCGAGACGAGGAGCTGGCCCTGCGCCGACTTGTCACCGTCCACGGGCTTGATCTCCTTGTGGAAAAGGATGCACGGCCCGCCCGCCGTAAAGGTGAACTGGCCGTTCTCCGCCTTCGTCGTGTGTTTCGGTGCCTCAAACGGCAGATCGAGCAACGCCAGCGCTAGCATCATCTCCGTGAAGTTCCGATGCGCCTCCGCCACATTCGCGGAAACAAATCCGCTCTTCGATCCTGCGGCCACCCATGCGGCGTAATCGCGCCAGAAGGCATTCACGGTGACGAGACCGGCGTCCTGCTCGGTAATGCGCAGCTTGTAATAATTGTTCTCCGCCCACTCCTTCGTCGGGCCGAGGGCGCGGTAAAAGGCGCGAACTTCCTGGCGGGCAGCGGCAGCAGCGTCTTTGCCGAAGTAGCCGAGGGTGCTCCTGTCATTGATTTCGATGTTGCCAGAACGAAGCCCCGCGACTCCACCCGAAAAACTCAGGGCACCGCCAAGCGTTGCTGCTCGCTCAGAGGCTCTTTCAGTGCTGTTCTCTGTGATCGGAACGACGATGACTTCGTTCGTTCCGATCTTGAACCTGCATTGGGCCAAATCGCACACATACCGCAATGCCTCACCCAGCGGAACATCGCGCAAGCTGAGTGAGATGGACTGCGCCGGATTAAGACCACCAAGGTCCAGAATGATCCTCACGCCTTTCCCCGAAGGGTCGATTAGCTGGCTCCTGACGCTCAAAAATTCGACAGCTTCTTGAAGGGTGGCGTTTGCAAACTCCACGGTGGGAATGATGAGCTGGTTCATTTGGGCGATCAGGGGCGATCCAGCGTATCGACGCTGAATTTCCCGATCAGCCAAACCGCTGACTGTCATGCCTGGAGCAGCAAAATGATCGGCTGCCGCTTCGGCGGGCATTGGCGCTGCCGCCGCTGGAGCCATCGCGAGTGCAGGCATCTGGGGCGCATCTGCATCGGCTCTGCGTTTCGCGTTGTTGAAGCCTCCTTTGTCATCATCGCCATAGCCACTCTCCATCGCTCTTCCTCGCAGCGCGGTTTCAAACAGGCGATCCGCTTCCTCAGGATTCGGCGGAGTCATTTCCCAAAGTTCACGCACATGCCGTGCGGCGTTCGGAGCTTCGTTTTGAAGGCGCTGAGCCAACAGAATGCGCTCGACGATGTTGAGGCGGGCGTAGGCCCAGGGTTCGAGGTGTTTGGAGAGATCGAGGCCGAGCAGATACTCGTCCATGAAGGTCTTGTCCTTCTTGTGGGCGAGGTAGGGCGCGATGACTTTGTCGAAGAAGGGCTTGTCCTTGCGTTGGAGGAAGAGGTTGAGCTCGTGGCAGGCGTATTCGCCGTATTTGGCGAGCTTGTCGTCGTCTTTGAGCTTCGGCCAGTTCAGCACGAAGGCGAACTCGGCTAGTTGAGGATTCAGCGTGTTCAAGAGGCTGTACACGCCGCTGAGTGTGTCGTAGGTCTCCAGCTCGCTGGTGAGGATGTCGGCGAGGGTGAGTGACTTGCCGGTGTCGAGCACGGTGATCTCTTTTTTCTGCGTGAAGGGCTTCGCGGGATCGAGATTCCGCGCAAGGCGCTGATCGGCAAATTTGGTCGGCACCTCCGGCAGGGTGAGCGTGCGCCAGGAGGCGTTTTGCAGGTCCTCGGCGTAGATTTGAATGTGCTGGCGGTCGCCGAGCTTCTTGCGCTCGATGCGCACGACGCCGTCTTTGTCGGGAACGAGGTTGTAGATGACCGGTGCGGCGCTGGCGATGAAATCGAGGTTCGTGCCGCCTTGCGGGCCTGCTTGGGCCTTCATCTTCTTCGTGGGCATCGCTTTGGGAGCTTCGAGGACTCCGGCGGCTCCGCCACGAGTCGTGGAGGCACCTTCACCGGCTTGATTGCCGAGCGCATCGAGATCGGTGCTGCGAATCTCCCACGGATTCAGCAGCAGGCCGGGGCGGGTGAGCATGTTGCCGGGGAAGAGCTTCGCGTAACGGCGTTCGAGGATGTAGCGGTATTCATCGCCGATCTCGCGTCCGGCGGAGTAGAGGTTCGGATTGCGGGCGGGCGTGCCAGAAGCCGCGCCGAAGCGTGCGAAGCCGCCGAGACCGCCAAAAAGGCCGCGGCCAGGATCGAATCGCGATGCGGCGACATGCACGCGGGCAAACGGGCTGCTGTGAGCGAGTTTGACGGTGATGAAGTCTTTGTCGGTGGTGGTCTCGGTGATGTGCAGCGGCGAGTTGCCTTTGAGTTCGAGCTGGCGGTGCTTGCCGAGGGCCCAGCCGCCGATTTGGGTGCCTGCGGTGATTTTGATCGAGATGGTTTCGGTTCCGAGTTGGAGCGAGTAATCGCCGGGTTTGAGACCGGTGATGGTGAGGAAGCCGTTTTCGGCTTTGAGAAAGGCGGCGAGGTCGGAAGTGAAGGTTCCGGCAGTTTGGGAGAGCAGGGAAACGGGTTGAAAACCCGTTCTACGTTCAGGGATGCGCACCGTCTCGCCTTCAATGGCGTGAATCGTTGTCGTGAGCGTGCTGTCGGCTCCTTCTAGAGGCCATGTGCTTTGGCGGCCGTTCGGGATCTTCGCAGTGACTTGCTCGATGCCGTCGAGTTTGCCGAGTGCGACGCGGCCTTGGTCGTCGGTTTTGAGGGCGTGGGTTTGCACGCGGGTGAAGTCGCGATGCTTGAAGGTGAAGATGATCTGCTGGTCGGCGACAGGTTCGCCGTTTTTGCCGAGAAGTTCGAAAACACGGCTGCCATCGAAGGTGCTGAGGTGGCCGTCGTTGGTGGCTTCGGTTTTGTCGATGCCGTTGAGCGTCCACGTGTGGTTGGCGTTGAGATCGCGTTTCGTGCCGCCAGCGCTGAGGATATCCACCTTGCCGCTGAGCGTGACGCTGAGGCTCGCGAGGCGTTCAGGCACGGTGAGCGTGTGCGTGAGAACGCTGCCGGCGCTTAGTTTGAGGTCTTTCACTTCGCGGGTCGTCGAAATGCCGTCGTGGGTGGTGCTGGTGATGGTCAGCTTTGGCTCGGTGAGCAGTTCAGGCGCGAGATGCGTCTCGCCGAGCATCAAAGCGGTGCGCACGGCCAGCGTGGCCTCGCGGCGCGCGAGAAGTTGCTCACGCTCGATGTGGAATGGCGAGTCGAGACGATATTCTTCGGCGTGGTGGTTGAATTGCGTGAGTGTGGCGAAGGTGCCGGCGGCATCGCCGATGATGAGGTCCTTCGTGCCGGGCTGGTTCGTAAACGGAATGGCGATGCGGCCGAGTCTTTCATCGACGGTGAGTTTGCGGCCCTCAAACCAGGCGACGGCGTCTTTGACGGGCTGGTTCTTTTCGTCGAGCACGAGGATCAAATCGCCTGCGGGGCCGGTTTGCTGCAAAATGTGCCACTGGCCGGTGCGGATGAGGGCACGGCTGCTGCGGCCGCCGCCGATGAATTCGATGATCCAGGCTCCGCGTTTGCCTTTGAGGTCCGGGAAGACGAATTTTTGCCGTGTGCGGCCAAACGGGCCACCGTCGAAGGCGTGCGTTTGCTCGCTGTTGGCGACGAGGCCGTCGAGATTGAGGTCGGTGTTGAGCTGGCGCTGCTGCGTCTGGAAGAAATTGAGCGTGTTGAGCTCGAAAATCTTCACGATGAGCTTCGGCGTGTTTTTGACGACCACGTCGAACGCGATGTCATCGCCCGGCAGGAACTGCGGCGCGTTCGTAGCGGGGAATTCGATGTCCACGCGGTCTTTGAGCGCCTGAAACTCCGTCGGCGTGATGAGGGAGGCCCAGCGCTCGGGATTGCCGATGCCATTCGTGATCAGCGCCTCGGCGAGGATGGGCTTCAGCCAGGTGTCGCTGACGTGCTCGATCCACGGCGCGAGGAGATCGCGCGGATTCGAGTCGGCCTTCGCCGCTGTGGCGAAGAGGTGGAGGAAGTAGTCGCGGACGAGTTCCTCGTCGTTGTGGACGGGCGGCGAGCTGATGAGCGGATCGCTCAGGTCGGCGTCGAGGTCGCACCAGTCGGAGTTGTAGGTGCGGAGGAACTCCTCGTTGATGTAGGGCAGACGGCGCGGGAGTTTGAGGTAGGTCAGGAAGCGCTCGCGATCATAGACGCCTTTTTTGCGGTCGTGATCGAGACGGAGGTAAAGGATGCGGGCTTTGAGCGTCTTGTGCGATTCGATGCCCGCCGCAAAGGCCCACACGCGGTCAAGCCAGGCCTCGCGCTCCGCTTCGTCGAATTCAAGATTCACATCGGCGCTCGGGGCCAGTTTGCGCAGGTAGGTGTAGATGAAACTGGTGCTCCTGCCGTGCTCCGCTTTCAATTCATCGAGTTGCGTGATCAAAAGCTGGCGATGAATCGGCAGATCGCCAAAACCGATGAACGGCTCCGTTTTGAAGTCGGCATTCAGCACAGCGACGAGGTTCGGCACATCGGGGCGCTGGAGCTTTTGCAGCACGGCGCGGCGTTGATCCGGCGTGAGCGGCACCTGATCGCGAATGAGCGTCGCGAGCGCCTCCTGCGAGAGGCTTTGGAGACCGCGGTCGTTGTTCAAAGCGTCGCGCAGGAAGACCTCGCGGCTGATTTTGGCGGGATCGAGGCTGGTGGGCAGGTCTGGCTTCGCGTCCGGCACCTGGCGCTGGTGATCGTGGCGGATGCCGAGGCGCTCGATGAGGTATTTCAGCGTACCCTGCGGGTCCTTCTCGTAGCCAAGGATGGCCTCGCGGTTCAAAATGACGCGGCGGGCCTCGTTTTCATCCGGCGTGCGCTGCCGCCACTCGTTGAGCAGGTTGTTCAGTTTTGCGGTGTCGCGGACGTTTTGGTAATGCAGCGCGTGGAAGAAATAATATTCCTCCGAGCCCGGCACGAGCTCCCCGAGGGCCTTTTCCCGATCCGCCGCGAGGGCGAAGCGCTCAATGAAGCCGATTTCGTTTTCGGCGTGGGCTGCGAGCGGCAGGAGTGGAAAAAGCAGGCCGAGGACCAGTACGAACGGACGAAACGGACAGATCAAGCTTTGCGAGGAGAGGACGGCGGTTTTCATGGCGGGGACATGGTTTGGGGGAATGATGCGGCGAGCATCACGGCTGAAGCGAGCTTTTATTGTAAAGACTCTGTCAATCCCTGTTGCCGCATAAGTTTTGACACCCTGGGGATAAAAGCTGTGCGGGGATGGAAAGGACGTTGACTCAAAAAGGATGACACCGGCAACCCAAGTCGATGTCCATGAGTCAAAAAGTTCGGGAAGAGA
>JAPLUL010000016.1:0-24366 GCA_026397635.1 Verrucomicrobiota bacterium
GGCCATTTCGAGAAAGCCCGCATACCATTCCAGGCCCTGCACATCGAGCGTCGAGGCGAGTTTGATCCATTCGGAGACGGTCATCGTCCCTTCTTTGCAAAGGGCGACCATGAAGGCTTTCGGGAAGGCGGCGAGGCGGGGCATTGGAGTTACTTGGTTGGAATGGTGCTGCTGTCTTTGGGCGGATTGCGGCCGATGAACGGATGCTGTTCCAAATCGAAGACCTGGCCGCTGATGGGGCCGCATTCGTCGGCGAGGAGCCAGGCGGCGCAGGCGGCGATTTCGTCGGGCCAGAGGATGCGGCCGGCGGGGGCATAGACCTTCGGCAGATCGGCATACCAATCGTCTTTGAGGCCGTGGGAGCGCTTTCGTTTGGCCTCGTTCTCGGTGAGGACCCAGCCGGGATTGATTTGGTTCACGCGCACGCCGTCCTCCCGCATCAGCGTGTCACCCAGATTGCGCGTGAGGGTCATGAGAGCGCCTTTGGAGACGCTGTAGGGCATCAAATTGGGCTCGCCGCTCCAAGCGTTGACGCTGCCAATGTTGATGACGCTGCCATGCGATTCACGCAAGTGTGGCAACGCAGCGCGGATGAGGAGATAAGGCACGACGCAGTTGATTTCGAGCATGCGGCGGAACCATTTGGCATCCGTGTCGTGAATGTTGCCTAGTCCGACCTGCGCGGCGTTGTTCACCACAGCGTCGAGCCTGCCAAACGCGGCCACAGCCTTCTCGACGAGCACTTGTGGCGCATCTTCGTCCGCGAGGTCTTTGAGCACGAGCACCGCTTTGTCCGCGCCGAGTTCCGCGAGCGTTTCCTGGCCCAAATCGGCCTCCAGGCCGTGGATGAGCACGCGTGCGCCTTCAGCGACACAACGCTTCGCGATGGCCTTGCCGATGCCAGTGACGCTGCCGGTGATGAGGATGACTTTGTTTTCGAGACGCATGTTAAGATTCGCTGGTGGGTTCATAGCCGAAGAATGGATAGTCATGCTCAGGCACGAAGTCAGGCTCGGCGAGAGGTTCTGTCGTTTCAGTGGCGGCGGCAGGCAGGATGGAAATTCCCAAGCTGGCGAGCAAAGTCTGGCGCAGGGCGTCGCGGCGTGACAGTGAAGATGAGTCAGTTTCCGTTTTCATGATCAGGCTTCGCTAAATGGACCTGCGTTCTGTTTGGCGAGGGCTTCACGCACTTTCACGCCATCGAAGGATCCTACTTCGGCTTTCGACTTCATCGCGAGAGCGGCGGCGGTTCCGGCGGCTTCGCCGAGGGCCATGGCCGTGGCGGTGACGCGGCTGCTGGCGCTGGCTTCGCTGCTGGCGCTGTGGCAGCGGCCGGCGACGAGGAGGTTGCTCACTTTTTGCGGAACGAGCGTGCGATAACTGATGTCGTAAGGCTTCGGTTGGAAGCCGGAGCCGGTGAAGGGCTTGTCGAGCGTGGTCTCGGGCGGATGGATGTCGAGGAACCAGCAGCCGGTGGCGATGGCGTCGTCGTGGCGTGTGGTCTTTTGCAGATCGTCGAGCGTGAGCACATTCAGACCCACGATGCGCCGCGTGTCACGAACGCCGATGAACGGGCCGCTCATGATGTAGTAGCTGTTTTCAAAGCCGGGTACCTTCGTTTTCCATTCATTGAAGATGGTCCACGCGTCCTTGCGACCTTGGATCTCCGCACGGGTGAAGTCGGCAGCGTCAGTCGCATCGGCTGGCACACGCGTGGCGTGGACGTAGCACTCGTCTTTGGCAAAGGCGAAGATGAGTCCGGGACCGTAGAAGTTCGGCAGGCGGCCTTCTTTGTGTGCTTCGATGAGCACCTTCTTCGCGGCGTCCCTCGTCTCTTTCACGGGCACGACATTGCCGATACGGAAATGCATCGTCAGCGGCATGAGCGGCGTAGATTTGATCGTCGGACAACCGGCCCAGTGCGCGATGTCGCCATCGCCTGTGCAGTCGATTATCTGCCGCGCCTCCACGCGGGTGAGTCCATCTTTGTTGGCGATGATCACCGCCGCGATGTGACCTTCCTTCACCTCCACATCACAGGCCATGCTGTGGTAGAGCACCTTCAAGTGGTCGCTGTGCTTCAGGATAAGTTCATCGCTCAGCAGCTTGAACTCCTCGACGTTTGGAATCCACACGCTGCCCCAATACTTCGTGATGAGGTCAGGGCGGAGGTCGTCGATGTGCTTCGCGCCATCTTTTGCCACGCCGAGCTTTTGCAGCAACTCCAGCGGGAGGCCTTTCACGACGAAGCGCCCGCTCGGCTTGTCAATGAGGCCGTCGAAGTAAGGCAGGCCAACCGTCGTGATGATGCCACCGGAGAAGCCCGCGCGTTCGATGAGCAGCGTCTGCGCTCCATTTCGAGCAGACGAAAGCGCCGCGGCAATCCCAGCACAGCCGCCGCCGCAGACAAGAACATCGGTTTGGATGGTTTTCATGGTGGCCGAGCATAACGAACAGGCGCGGCTCCACGCCACGACAAAGAGTGTGCGAAATGCGACTCTTCAGTGCTTTGGTTCCAACGTCTCGGCCCGCTCGCCTGCGAGCTGAAGCACGCGCCAGAGATGCTGTGCGCATTCGGCGCGGGTGAGGGGAAGGTCTTTGCGATCTGCGGCGGCAAGACCGGCATTAGTGGGCAGATCGAGCGCGGTGAGCCAGCGATGCAGTGTGCCCCAGGTGGTTGGGCGCTCGGGGGTGAAGGTGGGTTGTTGTTCGCCGAAGTTTCCCCACGCGATCATGGCCTCGATGCCATCGCGTTGTGGGGACTCAGCGGGCACATCAGTGAAGCGTGGCGTCTTCTCCTCGGGCCAATCTTTGGCCTTCGGTGTGGTGCGGTGCAAACGGGCGAGCAGGCAGGCGAGTTCGCCACGGGTGACGATACTGGCGGGCTGGAAAAAGACGCTGTCGGCATCCGGCTGCCAAATGCGGCGTGTGGCGAGGAGATTGGCGGCTTCAAAATGGAGATCATCAGGCGAGACATCGTGCCAGGGCCAGATGAGCACGCCGGGGCCGCCGTGACCGCGCACGAGGCGCTGTTGCAGCTCGCGCACCTTTGGCATGGTGCTGGCGATCTCACGCGGCGGCACGGCATCACGCAGAGACATCCACGCGAGCGTGGCGCTGGCCTGGCCGATGAGCATCATTTGATTGTGCAGACGCAGCGCAGACTGCACGACGCTGCTGACGCCGATGTTTTTGCCCGCGCCGAGCAGGCCGTCCATCTCCACCGGCACGAGGCCGCGCAGCGAGAAAGTGGCGCGATCCGTGTCTGTGTGCCAGCCACGCGACGGCGTCTGAACGTAGTGCCAGGGGCCGTTGCGGTCTCCATCAAGGAATTTCCGGCGCGTGGGATGGAAGTCGATGTTGAACTGGAAGCCGAGAATCGAGTCCGTGGGCATGACCTTGGCCCATTTCGGCTCGCGCGTGGCAGCGCGGATGTCGTTTTCGCTGAGCATCGAAAGTGCTTCGAGGCGAAGACCTTCGCGGATGTATGGCTTCGGAGGCAGCTTGTCAGCGGTGCCGAATTCATCCGTGAGCTGCATGTAACGGAAGGACTGCGGGAAGTCACCCACGCGATCATGCACCTTCGTTTGCAAGTGGTGCAGCAGGCCCAGCGTGTGTGCTTTGGCATCAGCAAAGATGATGCGGCGCTGTGCAGGCGTGAGATTGACGATGTTCTTCTTGGATGCACCAGGCTCGGTTTTCTCCAGCGCATCCACCACGCGCTGTGGGAGCTGGCAGGTGGGATAGTCCTGCACCGGCCAGTTTAAAAACGTGGCCTCCGTGCCAGGCGCGAAGCCGTTGTGCCAGCGGTCCACGAGCCGACGGTGCGTGTAAATGCTCCATCCCTTCTGCGAGTAGATGCCCTCGCTCATGTCGCTGTCCACCCACGGCGGCGTTTTATCGAGCGCGGAGAAAGAGCGTGGATCGTAGCTGGCAGGCGCGGGGATGGTGGCGTCCTTGCCACCGGTCTCACGCAGCACCACGCACCAGGAAATGGGATTCATCTCCTGAGCGCCGGCATCATCGAAGACCTCAGGCGCGCTGGGCTCGTTGAAACGTGATCGCAAATCGGGCCCGGCGCCGTATTTGGCACCGCTGAGGCGGATGACATCACCCCAGTCAGATGCGTCGATGGTGAGGGTGGCGTTCACCGCAAAGGACTCTTGGGACTCAAGTGTCTTGTGAAAGGAGACGCCGGTCACGACATCCTTGATGACGATGACTCGATGAGGCTCGTAACCGCGCACGATGCGCAGTGCGCCAGAATCCACATGCGGCTTCAAGAACTCCTCAAAAATCTCCGCCGCTGCCGCTGGTTCGATGGTCTCCGTGCCGCAGTAGGCATTGCCTGGGCTGGCTTTGCCATACGTCGCGGAGTTGTGAGCACGGATGCGCTGCACCATTTCGAGAAACAGGCCGCTGCGCGGGAAATTCACGCGCTTGCCGCCGATGGTGGTCCATTCATCCAGGCAGCCCACGCCCTCCGCGCTGAACTGCCCACCAATCCAATCGATGTCGTTCACCAGCACGATTTTCCTCACACCAAGCCGCGCCGCTTGCACCGCAGCGGCGCAGGCGGACTCGTTGCCACCGACGATGAGCAGGTCAGTCTCGATGACCTCACCGAGGAGCAGCGTTGGCAGGAAAATGAGCGAAAGCAGGCGGCGCATGACTATTTTGCCACACCTTTGATGCTAAAGTCATCGTATTCCACATCCACAGCGTTCGTGGTGAGGCTGATGAGTGATTTGGTGTCATGATTGATACCAGCCGATTTAAAGCTCCCGATCGCTTTACCGTCGATGGTCACGCTGATCTCATCTCCTTGGGTCTGGACGACAAGCGTGTGCCACTCTTGTAGCGCGAGCGTTGCGGGAAACTTCTGCGCTTTCGCCGCGAGCATCTTTTTCTCATCATCGGTGAGTTGATTGGCCTTTTTCCGGTCATACAGGCCGTTGGCGAGGTCAAAGCCGCCCGTTTTCGCATCCGCGAGGTTCACGCCATTCGGGCTGATCGTGGCCTGGCAGATGTGTCCGGCGTGGGAGCCTTTGTAGTTCTTGTCGTCGAACCACACATTGAAGCTCTTGGCCTTGTCGCTCACGAAACAGAACTTCACGGAGACTTCGAGATCGCGCTCGCCGTCGATTTTGATGTTGTCCACGGCGCTGTGGTCGGAGGTCGGCGCTGTGATGCCGATGAGCACGCCGTCTTTGACGATGCTGGAGCTTTTGTAGTGGCCCCAGCGCTTTCCGAAGCCTTCGGCAGCGAAGTCATCGGAGAAAATGACGCGCGGGTAATCGGCGGAGAAAGCAGTGCTGGCGAACAGGGCAAGAGCAAAGATGGTTTTCATGGGGCGTGAATAACGCCCCACAAGACACAAACCTTCACCAAACTCACACTGGACGCAGCACGCTCTTCACGACTTCGCCTTTTTGCATCTTCTCGAAGGCTTCGTGCCATTCAGTCACAGGCCAGACGCCGCCGATGATGGGCTTAACATCGAACTGGCCGCTGCTGAGCAGGGCGATGACACGCTCCCAGATCGGCCAGTTGTGGCTGAAGCTGCCTTGCAGCGTGATGTTCTTTTGCACGAGTGGGTCGATGTTGAAACCGAGCGGTTGCGGCCCCCAGCCGACTTTGGAAATCCATCCAGCAGGTCGGACGATGTCGAGGGCGATCTTGAGCGTGACGCTGGCTCCGGCGGCATCGATGACGCCATCGCAGCCTAGACCATCGCGCTCTAGCGCCCAAGGTTTCGCATCGCCAATGATCACCTCGCAGCCGTAGTGCTTGCGCGCGAGTTCAAGACGATGCGCGTCTTGTTGCAGACCGACGATGGCGACCTGCGCGCCGCATTGCTTGGCCATTGCGGCGCAGAGGATGCCGATAGTACCTGGGCCGAGCACGACCACACGATCACCAGGCTCGATGCGGGCATTTTTGACGACGGCATTGTAAGCCACGCAGCAGGGTTCGGTGAGGCAGGCTTGCTCAAAGGGGAGTTGGTCCGGCACATGATGCAGGATGCGGCTCGGGACGCGGACATACTTCGTCATCGCGCCGTTCACGCCGTAGCCGAAGCCTTTGCGGGTGTTGTCGAGGTTGTAGAGACCGCGACGGGTCATGGGGTTGTCTTTGGAAATGATCGCGGCCGTTTCGGAGACAACGCGATCGCCTTCCTTCCAGCCTTCCACGTCCTTGCCGACTTCGATGATGTGGCCGCCGAACTCGTGACCAAGCACGACGGGATAATTCACCGGCCAGGAGTGGTCGGCGGTCCATTGGTGGAGATCCGAGCCGCAGACTCCGACATTGGCGACTTCCAGGAGCACGTCCTCATTGCCGATGGACGGCTTTTCGATCTCACGGATTTCGACGGAGCCTTTTTCAGGCGCGAAGTTGACGACGGCGGCGGATTTCATGGATGGGGAAGAGGTAAAATTAGAAAGCGGGAACGTCCTGGGCATGCACGGCCTCGCAAATCATGCGCAGCGAGGCTTCGAGATTGCCATCGGCGGTTTTGAAGGCATCGGCGTCGATGGTGAGAGGTGCGCCGAGCACCACGAGAGGTGCGCCGTATTTCGGGCATTGGATGGCTTGTTCGAGGCTGAGGCCGCCGACGGCTTGCACGGGCACTTTCACGGCTTGGACGACCTCGCGGAGCTTATCGAGCGGGCTGGGCATGCGGTGGCCGGCGGCGGCGATGCCGCCGCGCTCGTCGTAGCCGATGTGATGAATGATGTAGTCGCAGCCGAGGTCTTCGAGCCATTTCGCCCCCGCGACCATGTCTTCGCAGATCATGTTATCGCCCATGACTTTGCAGCCGAAGTCCTTGCCGGCCTTCACGACGCATTTCACCGTCTCCGCATGCGCACGGGCCATCACGACGACGTGCGTCGCACCGGCCTTGGCCATCATTTCGGCTTCCAAGTAGCCGCCATCCATCGTTTTGAGGTCAGCGACGATGGGTGTGTTCGGAAAGGCCTTTCGCAGGGCACGTACACCATGCAGACCTTCGGCGAGAATGAGCGGCGTGCCAGCCTCCAGCCAGTCCACTCCGGCGCGCATGGCGAGCGCGGCAGTTTCGAGCGCTTCGTCGATGTTGGTGAGGTCGAGAGAGATTTGGACGATGGGTTTCATGGCTGGCTGCGAGGTTGCAGATTAACGCAGAACCATGCACCATCGTCACGACAAAGATGATGCGAAATGCGACACCTCTGAAGCCTCGTGAACGACCGCAGCGCCCGGCGACTGAAATCGCTCGATGGCGCAAGGAGCGCAACCTCTGGATGGCGGCGCTGGAGCCGACGTTGTTGTTCCAGCGGTTGTTTGATCACATCCCGGGCGTTTATTTCTTCGCCAAGAACAAATCGGGGCATCTCATGTTTGCCAGTCAGGGGCTGCTGCAACGCTATCAGATGCGCGACGACTCGGAGTTCATCGGCCGTACGGACTTCGACATCAATCCCGACACGATGGCGCAGGCCTATGTGGATGACGACAAGCGCCTCCTGGCGGGCAAGGTGGAAGTGATTGAGCGCATCGAGCTGTGGTGGGACTCGCAGGGCATCCCAGACTGGTTTTTGGTGACGAAGCTGCCGCTCTTTGATAAACGCCGCCGCATCCAAGGTGTGATGGGCACGCTGCGCAGGCCTGATGAGGCGGAACGGCTGCTGCCAGTGTTTCAAACCGTGGCGCAGGCGGTGGAGATCATCCGCCGTGATTTTTCCAAGCCGCTTTTGATTGAGGATTTGGCGAAATCGTGTGGGCAATCTCTGCGGCAGCTTCAGCGGCGGTTTCAAAGCGCGTTTGGCATCACCCCGCAGGAGTTTTTGCTCAAGACACGCGTGTTAGCGGCAGTGCGGCTGCTGGAGGAGACCAGCCAGACGGCCAGCGAGATCGCGCAACAGTGCGGCTTTGTCGATGCGAGCAGTTTCACGCAGCATTTTCGCAAGCGCATGGGTGAAGCGCCTGCGGTGTATCGGCGTCAACGCGTTTGAAGTCTCCGACCGTTCTCGGTGAGGTGCTCTGCAAGATCTCAGTTTTCTGGCTGCCAAACGGCATGAAAAAAGCCGGAGTCTTGCGACTCCGGCTTTGATTCATCCTGAGGTGACGAATTACGCAGGAACTCCGGTTAAACCTGGAGCTAGACCGCCTTCGTCCTCATCCTCTCGTTGCACGGGGCGTGGGTCGCTGGCTTTGGGCAGCGGGGGTGGGGGCGGGGGCTTGCTCTTGTTTTCAGGCGGGTTGATGAGGCGGCCGTGGGCCATGATTTCCTTGATGTGGGAGCCGTCGAGGGTTTCGTATTCCAGCAGGGCTAGGGCAATGGCGTCGAGCTTGTCCTTGTGCTTGAGCAGGACGTCCTTGGCTTGGGCATAGGATTCATCAATGAGGCGCTTCACTTCCTCGTCGATCTTTTGGGCGGTGTCCGGGCTGTAGTTGCTGCTGCCACGGCCCATGAAGGCGGCGCTTTCGTTTTCGCCGTATTCGATCATGCCGAGCTTTGTGCTCATGCCCCAGGAACAGACCATGCTGCGGGCGATGCGGGAGGCCATGCGGATGTCTCCGCTGGCACCGTTGGTGACATCGCCAAACTGGATTTCCTCGGCCACGCGACCGCCCATGGCGACGACGAGGTCGTCGAGCAGTTCGCTCTTACGGTTGTTGTGCTTGTCTTCCTCCGGCAGCCACATGGTGGAGCCAAGGGAAGGGCCGCGAGGGATGATGGTGACTTTGTGGAGAGGCGAAGTGTGCTCCAAAAGCTCGATAAGGATGGCGTGTCCGGCCTCGTGGTAGGCGGTGTTTTCCTTTTCCTTTTCCGTGAGGGCCATGCTGCGGCGCTCACGACCCCAGCGCACCTTGTCCCGCGCTTCTTCGAGCTCGGGATTGGTGATGGACTTCATGTTCTTGCGGGCGGCGAGCAGCGCGGCCTCGTTGAGCAGGTTGGCCAGCTCTGCGCCGGAAAAACCGGGTGTGCCACGGGCGATCTTGGAAAGGTCGGCACTGTCGGCCAGCTTCACCTTTTTGGCGTGAACGCGGAGGATTTCCTCGCGGCCTTTCACATCCGGCAAATTGACAGTGACTTGGCGGTCGAAGCGGCCAGGGCGAAGCAAGGCGGGATCAAGCACATCGGCGCGGTTTGTGGCGGCGATGATGATGATGCCTTCCTGAGTGTCAAAGCCGTCCATTTCAACGAGCAGTGCGTTGAGCGTCTGTTCACGCTCGTCGTGACCACCGCCCATGCCATGACCGCGATGACGGCCCACGGCGTCGATTTCATCAATGAAGATGAGGCAAGGGGCGTTCTTCTTGCCCTGCTCAAACATGTCGCGCACACGACTGGCACCGACACCGACGAACATTTCGACGAAGTCGGAACCGCTGATGCTGAAGAACGGCACATCAGCCTCACCGGCGATGGCTTTGGCCAGCAGGGTCTTACCGGTGCCGGGAGGGCCGGTCATGAGCACGCCTTTGGGGATTTTGCCGCCGAGGCGCTGGAACTTCTTGGGGTCTTTGAGGAACTCGACGATTTCCTGCACTTCTTCCTTCGCCTCTTCGACGCTAGCGACGTCCTTGAAGGTGACCTTGTTGCGGTCTTGCGCGAGCATCTTGGCCTTGCTCTTGCCAAAGCTCATGGCCCCACGACCAGCGCTGCGGAGTTGCTGGCGCACGAGGAAGTAGAAGAAGGCCAGGATGATCAGCAGCGGCAGCAGAAAGCCGATGAGCGAGGACCACATGTCATTGTCGTAGAACGGGATGAGCACGAGGCCGTGTGCTTTGAACAGATCACGCAGCTCTTCTTTCTGGAACTCGATGTTCACGGCCACGGTGAACTCCTTCGACTCGTTTTTAGCGGCGTTGATCCCACCAGACTTGCTGGAAACGTCTGGCGCAGGCTCGATGGGTAGCGGCTTGCTGAGATCTGGCACCGTTTCGCTGCCTGCGGTTAGCGGTGCACCGTTGGGGCCTGCCGGAAAATAGAAACCCTTGATGGTCTGCTCGGAGGTGGTGTCGGAGTTGACGAGCAGGAGCTTCTTGGACTTGTCGATCTGGCCATTTTCGACGCTCTTCTTAAATTCGGCGTAGTCAAAGACCTTCCGGCTGGCCACCAGCCCCTTGTTCATCATGAAGCCCGAGATCAGCAGGGTGATCGCGAGGGCGAAGAGCATGAAACCGCGCCAGTTGAACTGCGGATCTTGATTGCGGCGGCTAGGGCCGTCGGGGCGGTTGTTGAAGGGGTCGTCAGACATGGGCTAGGTTTGTTACAGAATAGTAACGCGAGTCTGAGCATACATGCCGGTAATTTTTTTGCAAAACGGGATTCCGTCCCGGTTTTAGAGCCAAGAGGCGGAGAAACGGGAGTCAGAGGTGAGATGTTAGTAGTGAGAAGCAGGCTGGCGCCCCCAACCTCTCACCACTGACTTCTCACGACTCACGTCTTGCCATCAGTGCCTGATGGCCTTGAACTCCCGTGTCAGGCTCGTCAGCGAATCCTCCACGCCCATGCGTTCCAGGCTGCTCGCGCCGACGAAACCATCCGCCGTGGTCTTGCTGAGGATGTATTCCGCGTCCTTCGGCGTGTTGATCGGCCCGCCGTGGGTGAGGGTGAAGACGTTCGGGTTCACGCTTTTCGCAGCGTCGATGATGTCCTGGGTGACTTTGACCGTGTGATCCCAACTGACCACCGCATTCGTCACGCCGATGCTGCCACCGACGGTCGTACCGACATGGGCGATGATCGCGTCCGCGCCGTTTTGGGCCATCTTGATCGCTTCTTCCGGTGTCGCCACATAGACGATGCTGAACAGGTCCATGCGGGTGGCTAGGCCGACCATTTCAAATTCTTTCTCCACGCTCATGCCGGTCTCTTCCAGCACGCCACGGAAGTGGCCGTCCACGATGGTGTGAGTGGGGAAATTATTCACTCCGCTAAAGCCCATCTCCTTCACGCGGCCTAGCCAGTGCCACATGCGGCGGCGGGGGTCGGTGGCATGCACGCCGCAGATGACGGGGATTTCTTTGACCACCGGCAGCACTTCATACTCGCCGATCTCCATGGCGATGGCATTCGCGTCGCCATAGGCCATCAGGCCGCAAGTGCTGCCGTGCCCCATCATGCGGAAGCGGCCGCTGTTATAAATGATGATCAAATCGGCGCCGCCCTTCTCGATGAACTTCGCGCTGATGCCGGTGCCTGCACCGGCGGCGATGATCGGCTCGCCTTTCGCCAGCGTCGCCTTCAGGCGATCAACGACTTCTTGCTTCGTGTAGGGATTTCCGATTCCGGTCCAGGGATTGGGCATAAAGGTGAAGTTGGCGGTTGTTGACGAGGGTTGACGGTAGATGACAGTGGTTTGAACAACGGTCAACCATCGTCAACCACTGTAAACAACCGTAAACTTCTGTGCATCCCTCCTCTGCCATCCAAGAGCTATCCGAAACCCACACGCACGGGCCGGACACGAAGTTCCGCGTGGTGCGGGCCACGGAGCGGGATGTGCGCTCCTGGCTGCGTGGAGCACCGGTGTGCGGTACGCTGGGCACGCACCGCATCGCCCATGCGGGTGTGATGACGGCGCAGGCGCCCTACCGCATCGTGCGGATGCATCAGGGCGGTTTGTATTTCCTCGCCTGCTTGGAGGGTGAGGGCCGCGTGCTCGTCGATGGTACTTGGAAGAAATGTAGTGCAGGCATGGCCGTAGCGCTGCCGCCTTTCATGGTGAACGCTTTCCAGGCCGTCCCCGGCAAGATCTGGCGCTGCTGCTGGGTGCGCTACGAGCAGCAGCCGGAGCAGACGCCCATTCTCAGCAGTAGTTCGCCGCTCATGGCCCCCTTTGCTGGCACCGCGCTCTGGCATGCCATTGAGGGACTGATCGAAGAAGCCGGTCACGAGGCCAAACCGGCCGCCATGTTTCATTGGGTCGAGCTGATTCAGCATTACATTGAGCGTTTCGCCCAGCCCTGGCAGGTCGATGACCGCCTGCACCGCATTTGGGAAAAAGTCTCCGCCAACGTCGGCCATGATTGGACGCTCGACGAACTCGCCCGGCAGGCGCACGTCAGCGCCGAGCATCTGCGCCGCCTCTGCCGCAAGGCCTTGGGCCGCACGCCCATGCACCACGTCACTTGGCTGCGCATGCGCAAGGCGGCCGAACTGCTCTCCACCACCAATCTGAAAGTCGAGACCATTTCCCACGAGGTCGGCTACATGAATCCCTTCGTCTTCAGCAACACGTTCAAAAAGTGGATCGGCTGGCGTCCGAGCGAGCATCGCAGCCGGATGGGCGGGTGATTCGTGACACCGAAGGCTTTTGATCCCTGCTGGATCGAGTCTTCAGCGTCATGAACCAAGCGGCCTGGCTCAGGATGATGGGCGCACCACACGGATCAACTGGCCCGCGAGAGATGGCATGGCGATGAGGGCTGTGTAAATGCGGTGCGCAAAGGCGGTCGGATTCTCGTCATCCCGCGTGCAGGCGATGATCCCGGCGTGCTGTCCGCCCTTGGCACGATGCAGCCGGAAGAAATCGAGGCGGTTCAGCGTCAGCACGGCGCGTTGCTGCTGCGTGGCAAACTGGAGCACTTCATCATCAGGCACCATCTGGTTGGCCCTGCCTGCTTCCTGCGAGGTCAGCACGTCATGGCCCAGCGCACGCAGTTCATTCACCACGCGCCGGGGAAAGTTTTTAGTTGGCGTAGATCGCGGCCATCACACCTCGTGGTTGGCACGGATCGCGGTTTCGATCTCTTCGGCATGGGTGCTGATGTATTGCCAGGCCGCTTCGAGGTCTTCGCGCGTCAGGTCGGGGTAATCAGCAAGCAGGTCCGCATCACTGGCATGCGCGCGTCTGGCTTCCTCCAGCATCCACACCGCGATGCGCGTCATGCGGATGCACGCCTCGCCGCCGCAGACGCCCGGCGTGTGCCGGATGAAGGTTTTGACGGGCGTCAGACCGCCCGTCCGCGCCTTGAGGAGGACCACAAAGTCCAGCACCTCCCGCTGCACCGGCTCGGGGGCCGATGCAAGCTCGGTGAACAGGGTTTGGGACAGTGTGCTCATGCCCGCAACGTGCCGGCAGCCTTCCACGGCGGCAAGCCGCAAATGTTTCAGCAACACCTTCAAACCATGGACCGGCTGGCGGCCGAGCGAACATCGCAGCCTGATGGGCGGGTGAGGGGTGATCCCGCAGGCTCTTTGATCCCTGCGAAAAAAGATGCCAGGTATGATGACCCAAGCTGCCGGGTGCGTTCGGCCTTCTGGGTCGTGGTGGGGCGGTGAGTCGGTTGCGTTCAGCCCATCTCAGGCGAAGGGCCGTCATGCTGACTTTTCGTCCCGCCAAACCGCGGTTTGGCGGCGTCAAACCACGGTTTGGTGGCGTGAAGCCCAGAGTTGGTGGTGCCTGCCGCCACAGCCGACGTATCGTGAACCGGGGGACGGCTCGTTTGCTAGTGGCGGGCGATTGAGCATCGAAGCGTTTGGGCGGCGCGGTGTCAGGCCTACCGCAGAACGAAACACTGAGGAGCCGATAGATGGATAAGTTTTTTGAAGCAGCGGGTGGCGTCCTCTTAAAACTTCGGCACAGACTCCTTGCGCTTTTGTTCCTTGGCGGCTGCGGCCTGACGAGCCGCCTCAAGACCTTCCTTGGAGTAAAGCACCAGACTGAAAGCCATCGGTGTTAGAGTAGCGTAAGCGCCATCACTGCGCATCCAGTGCTGTCCTCCCAACAAGGCGGGGGCAATGATCGAAGATAGCAGAGAGCTTTGAAGCGGGTGTGTTAAAGCTTGGTCCCAGGTGTTTCCGGCTGATTCAGCTGCCAAGACAGCGGCTCGTTCATCGGTGTTGATGCCGTGCCCTGAAGGGTGCGGCAGTTTCTTCTGATACTCTTGGGCAACGACATGTCCTGCGACAAACACGATGCGAATTTTCCATCCCTGAAAGTGATAGGTGGCATGAGACAGTCCAGGTATCAGATCCTGCTGAGCCATTGGCTGCTTTTTAGGTGGCAAGGCGCTCCCATAACGTTCGACGCACTGACGCTCAGTGTCTCCCAATCGAGCCTGTGCGAGGCAGGGAAAGATACCCACAATAAAAAGACAAAGATATGAGAATGCTTTCATTGGACGGTTAAACTATTCTTCAATCCTCCCCGTCCTCACGCGAGATGCCGGCATACAGTTCTGGGAAGCGGCGTTCGAGGGACTTGGGGGTGATGTAGCCGATGAGCTGGGCCTCGTTCCAGTCGGCGAGGCCCCAGAACTCGTGCGGGAAGGCCATGATGACGGCGGTGCAGGTGGGCATCTTCGGAATGTGGGCACGGGCAAGGATGTGCTCGGCGAAGTCATGCATGCCGGGGTTGTGCCCGAAGATCATGACATGGTTCCAGCTTTCGTCGAAGTTGCGCATGACATCGAGAATGCGGTCGGCTTCGGCGAGGTAGAGCTGGGACTGGAGCAGCAGGCTCTCCACCGGCAGGGCGAAGGTCTCGCGCATGATCTGCGCGGTGGAGAGGGCACGCAGGGCAGTGCTGGTGACGAGCTTGTCCGGCAGGGGCAGCAGGGCGGGTGTGCCGCTGCCGCTGAAGTAAGTGCGATGCAGAAACGCGGCGACGGCAGGTGCGGCTTTTTTCCCGCGCTCATTGAGCGGGCGATCATGATCCGCGAGTCCAGGCTGGCCCCAACTGGACTTGGCGTGACGCACGATGGTGAGATACTTCATGTTCAGCGAAAAGCGGGGGGCAGAGATGAAAGAATGACGAATGACGAATTTTTGAATGACGAAGGAATGACGAAGCCCCAAGGAGCAAAAATGCAGGAACTGCAATCGTCCGCTGTCATTGAGGCATTCGGGCTTGGAATTTTGTTCAACATTCGGATTGATTCATTCGTCATTTTTGGCTGGATTAACAAGAGGGCATGATTGCTGTCATGCGGCCAGTTTTTCGAGCTTGATCGGGTAGGTTTGGAAGGCGTTCCACTGGCAGACGATGAGATCACCGTTTTCCATGACGCAGACATCGTGCCCATGATCGAAGACTCGCTCGGCTTGCATGAGGGGCTTGAGCTTGCCCTCTTCATACACGGGTTCAGTGCCGCCAGGGGCGCTGATGGCTTTACCGGCGGCATCGAGGATGATGGTGAAGCCGCTGGGGTTCTGCGGGAGCTTGTTGATCTCAGGGGTCTTTGACCAGCAAACGCCGGCGTAGAGCTCCTGACCAGCGATGACGGGACGGCAGACCATGCAACCGGGGACGGCGAGGGTTTCGAGGTATTTGCCGTCGAGCGTGAAGCGGCGGAAGCAGTTATCCACGCGGGAGGTGACGATGACGGTGGCTTTGTCGGCACCCTGGCGTGCGTCGATGGCGATGCCATGAGCGTTGTTGAGACGTTCTTCGGCGGGAACGCCGTCCTTGCCGCCGAAGCGTTGGATGAACTTGCCACGCGCATCGTAACGCAGCACAAACTGCGAGCCGTAGCCATCCACGACATAGATGTCGCCGTTCGGAGCGATGGCTGTTTCGGTGGGATTGAAGACCATGTCCGGTTCATAGGCGCCGACGCTCATGGGGTGGCTGATGGAGAAGATTTCTCTGCCGCCGAGGTCAGTTTTGGTGATGCGACCAGTTTGGCGATAGCCTGTGCTGCCGGACTTCCACAGGCCGCTGTCGGTGACGAAGAGGAACTCTTCCCCGTTTTCATTCGAGAGCGTCAAACCGTGCCCGCCAGGCCACAGGCTCCCCCAGGATTCGAGGATGGTGCCGTCGGGCTTGAAGACGAGCATTTGGTTGTCCCAGTGATCGCCGATCATGAAGAGGCGACCGTCTTTGACCTGGACCATCTCGTGGCAGTTGAGGATGGGATGATGGCGTCCCTGGCCTGCGGGCACCCAATCCTTATTCACCTTGTAGCGATGTGTGCCGTGGCCGATGACGGTGTCTTTTTTCGGATCAGGCGCGGCACGCAGCGTTTCGGTGAACGTGGCGGCTGCGGCTGTGGCGAGGCCTGAGAGGAAGAGGCGGCGTGTTTTCATGTGAATCGGTAATCATCGACACAAGCACGGCTCCGCGCACGCTCAATTCCGTTTCATCATCGTAGCGACGCGGTGCACGGTCTGCGTGAGCTCACCGGCCTCGTAGGGCTTGGGCAGCACACCGACGAAGCCGCGCTCGAGGAAAATCATCTGCACTTCCTGCGTGACGCTGCCGCTGGTGCAGACGATCCGGGCTTCGGGGTCGAGGTGAAGGATTTCGGCGGCGGTTTCAGTGCCGTTCATGCCGCCGCGGAGGGTGAGATCCATGAGCACGACATCTGGCGGTGTGCCGGTGCGGAAGAGGCTCTGGTAAATTTTCACAGCGTCTTGGCCGTTATCACACTGCACGACTTCGTAGCCGCAGCGCAGGAGGATCATGTGGGCGACTTTACGCAGATCGTCCTCGTCATCGACGATCAGCACCGTGCCTTTGCCGTGCTTCAGCGGGACTGGCGCGGAGTCGGCCGGAATGAGTGTTTTTGTGGTGCCAGAGCCTTCGGCGGCGGGCAATGTCACGCTGAATTCGGTGCCGATGTTCGGCGCGGAGGTCACGCGGATGTCGCCACCCATCTCGTCGATGAAGCGTTTGCAGGTGGTGAGGCCGATGCCGTTGCCGTCGGGCTTCGTAGTGAAGGATTCGCGGAACAGGCGTTCAAGATTTTCCCTGGTGATGCCGCAGCCGCGATCACGCACGATGAGGCGCACATGCGGGCCGGGCTTCAGCGTGCCATCACCGGCGACTCCCACGAGGTGGTTGTGCGCCTCCACATCCATGTAGCCTCCGTGCGGCATGGCCTGGATGCCGTTCATGACGAGGTTTTGCAGCACCTGGCTGAGCTTTACCGGATCAGCGAGCGCGAGGCGAAGGTTGTCATCGCTGCGCACGCAGACATGCACGTTGGATCCAGCGCCGGCGAATTCGACGGTGTCGTGCATCAAAGCGGCGATGTCCGTCGGCTCATGCTTACGGGGTTTTGCTTTCGAGGCCGTGACGACCTGCGAGGTAAACTGCTTGGCACGTTTCAGGCCGGCAAACACGAGTTGCAGCTCCTGCGCCAGTCCCGGGTGCTCCTGCACCTGCTGGATCAAGGCGGACAAGCGTACGGTGACGGGGCCGAGGAGGTTGTTCACGTCGTGCGCGATGCCCTGGGCCAGCGCGGCGAGGTTTTCTTTGCGAAGCTGCTCTGACTGCGCGTCCAAATCATCCGCTGCAGGTTTTGTTTCCGTTTTGGCGACGCTGCATGCCGGCTGTGCGGGGCTGATGAGAATGGTGAAGTTCAGCAGCTTGCGCATGCTGTTGAAGACCGCCCGCACGCGCCACTTGCAGGGTGTGGGCCCTTGCGTGCGCAGGCTTTGCAACTGGCATTCGCACTCGTGGCAGCCGCCGTTTTCCACCGCCAGTCGCAGGCTTTGCAGAAGCGTTGTGGCATCCCGGTCACCCGCGACGAGATCATTCAAACCTAGGCCGCGCAATCCGGCTTCGGGATCGGCCCCGGCCAGCATGGCGGCAGCGGCATTGCTAAAGAGCACCTTGGGGCCACTTTTCGGATCGGTGGTTTCACTTTCCACGATCACCACGCCTTCGGTCACTTGGTCCAGTGCCACACGGAGGTAATAATTGGCGATTTTGAGCTGCTCCATCCCTTGTTCCAAGCCCGCGAGCGCAGCTGGAGTCGCGGAAGAGGTTGGGGGAGAGAAAGTCATGAATTTTCCGCGTGATTCCGATTCATTTAGCAATCTCGGATAATTAAGACAACTTTAATTTTTGATATTTTGAGTTTGTCTGATTCCCATATTTGAGAGGGGATGGTTCGGGCTGTTTTTTGCCTCGCCACAGACCCCAGTGAAAAACATCTTGCCGAAACGGTCTTCTCATTTAGCATCCGCGCCCCTATGTCCAAAAATGCCGGTATCGCCAAGACGAGGAAAGCTTACGCCAAGCGGTTCAAAATAACTGCCACGGGTAAGGTGCTGCGCCGTAAACAAGGCAAGCGCCATATTCTGCAGAACAAGAGCCGCAAGCGTAAACGCAGCCTCGGTAAAGTCGCCCTCGTGGCGGAAGTGGATGTCAAAGCAATCAAGGCGAACATGCCGTTCTCCCATCGCTAAGACGACCACACGGTCCTGAAATCAGGACCACGATGACTCTGCCTGATCCCGCTCCGTGGGATCTTCGAACAGGTGAGGCCGATCATCGCTATCCAAACAACAGCCTGATCATAGACAACGACCCATGCCAAGAGCCACCAATTCCCCCGCCAGCCGGAAGCGCCGCAAGCGCGTGCTGGCAAAAGCCAAAGGTTACCGCGGCTTCCGTTCCACGCATTTCCGTTATGCGAAGGACGCCGTCCGCAAAGCCGAAACCTACGCCACCCGCGACCGCAAGACCAAGAAGCGCAACTTCCGCAATCTGTGGGTGCAGCGCATCAACGCCGCCACACGCCCCCTCGGCCTGAGCTACTCCCGATTCATGGAAGGTCTCAAGTTTGCCGGTATTGATCTCGACCGCAAAGTCCTTGCTGACCTTGCCGTCAAAGACATTGCCGCCATTGAGGCACTCGTCGGACAGGCCAAAGCTGCTCTCGAAAAGAAAGCCGCTGAAGCCCCCAAAGCCGCTGCCTAACGCTGCCGCTTCAATCCAACCTTTCACCGCAGCCGGGACGTCATTGTCCCGGCTGTTTTTTGTTGTCGAGGTGCGCGTATTTCGTCAGCGGAGATGTTACCAGAAAAAAAGAGGCAGGGCCTCACGGCCCTGCCTCTGAAATACGCCTGCTGTGGAATGCTCAGCCTTTCACGTCGTAGCAGGAGATGAACTCCTGGTCGCGCAGATAGAGCTTGCCGCCGACGACGACGGGATGAGTCCAGATCTTGCCCTTGGGATTACGCTGTGAGGAGGTGGCCTCAAGTTTGAAGCTGCTTTTCTCCTCCCAGCCTTTTTTGGAGACTTCCACCAGGGCCACGGTGCCGGTGTCTTCGGAAAGGCAGTAGAGCATGCCATCGGCGGAGGTGATTGAGCCTTTGCCGATGCCTTTGTCCTGCCAGACGATTTCTCCGGTTTTGAAGTCCTGGCACGTCCAGCCGCCTTTGTCGGAGTGGCCGTAGAGGTAACCGTCGATGAGGATCACGCCGCCGTGGTGATTGACCATGTTGGTGTTCGAGTAAAGATCGGTGGCAGTGTTGCCTTCGAGTTTGATCGACTTGCAGCCGACGCCATAACCTGCCGCGACGTACACTTGGCCGTCTTTGAAGATCGGGGTCGGAATCACGGCGGTCTTGCCGGGGAATTCGGACTTCCAGAGCACTTTGCCCTTGGTAGAAACGCCAAGAATGCTGTTCATCAGGAGCTGCACATACTGACGCTCGCCGCCGTGCTCGATGGGGATGATGGAGGAATACTGCGCGTTTTCAGCGACGTCGCTGGTCTGCCATTCCACCTTGCCGGTCTTTGCGCTGAGCGCGGCGATGGCACCTTTGTCTCCGCCGGGGGTGACGATGACCAGATCGCCATCGACCAGCGGGGACTCGGTGTAGCCCCAGCCCTGGAGCTTGCCGCCAAGATCTTTGACCAAGCTCACGGACCATGACTGCTTGCCAGTTTCCGCGTTGACGCAAACAACGTCGCCATTGCCACCGATGGCATACACCATGCCATTGACGACCGTGGGCGTGGTGCGCGGGCCGTCGCCCCAGCCGTTTTTGTAAATGGCACCGACGGCGGATTCCCAGAGCTTTTTGCCAGTGGCGGCGTCGAGGCAGATCACTTTCTCTTCTGCGTCGAACAGGCCCATGGTGTAAATTTTACCGCCTGAGACGGCGAAGCCGGAATAGCCGAGGCCGGCTTCTTCACTAACCCAGGAGCGCTTGGGGCCGCTGGCGGGCCATTTTTTGAGCAATCCGGTTTCTGTGGAGATGTCATCGCGGTTTGGGCCGCGCCACTGCGGCCACTCGCCAGCGGCAGCAGAACTGCCCCCCGAGGCACTGCCGAGCAGTGATTGGTCCTCCTTACTGAGGCTTGCCACAGGAAGGGTGATGGTGGTGCCGTTCTCGCGTTTCAGGGTGACCTTGCCCGCTTTCACGCCGATGAGTTCGGCCTTGATCTCGTGGGTGCCGGTGGCGTCCTTCCAGGTGCGGATTTCAGCCTGCGCTGAAAGCGCAAGGCAAAGGGAAAACAATGCTAACGTGGTGTTCTTCATGATGTGGTGTGATTTGGCAGCCCGGTTCAAACGGGCGATGTCTCCTGGCTTTTAGCATGAACTGCGATTTTAGGATACCCGCCAATTTAAATGGGTGTCATTGAATTGATTGCGGGAGCTTGCTGGAATGCTGGCATGAACACACGCGCGGTTCTTGTCATCCTGGCTTTGCTCCTGTCGTCCGCATGGGCTTAGGAAGATTGATTCTGCCGCTCCGCCATGATATTCCCAAAGTATGCCGGAGCTTTCTAGATTCTTTGGGATCATCATTCGGATGTATTCGGAGCCGAATGAGCGTCATCACATCCCTCATTTTCACGCCTACTATCAAAACAGCACGGCGGTGTTTTCCGTCTCGCCAGTGGAACTCATCACGGGTGAGCTGCCGCAGCGGCAACGTCGGCTGGTGGAGGCATGGGCGGAGCTGCATGTGGAAGAGTTGCTGGCGGACTGGCGGCTTCTGCACGACGGTCGCAGGCCGCAGCCCATCCTGCCGCTGCAATAATTCGAGCCATGAACCATCCCATCCACCGCATCACATCATTTGAGCGTGCTGGCGGCTATTCCTTGCTGCTGAGGTTCGCTGACGGATTGTCGCGCGTCATTGATTTCGAGCCGTTGCTGGAAGGCGAGCTGTTCGGACCGCTGCGTGATTCGCTGGTGTTTTCCCAAGTGATGATCGATCCGGAGGTTCACACGATTGTGTGGCCGAACGGCGCGGATTTTGATCCTGCGACGCTCCATGACTGGCCGCAGCATGAGGCGGCGTTTTGTGCGGCCGCAGTGCGCTGGAAGCAGGCGGAGTTGCAGCGGCTTGAGCTGGTTTGAGTCGCCGTTTTACCCGCCCATTTCTTTGAGCAGCACCTCGCCTGCTGCATGTGCGGGATGGTCTTTGAACCGGGCTTCTTTGAGGATCTCGCGCAGCAAGTTTCTTGCCGCGTCGTTTTTCTCGGCACGGTGCAGCATCTCAGCGCGGTAAAGACGCCGACGCAGCAGGTCAGCAGGGTTTTGGGTGATGACCTCGGCGTGTTCGAGCAGGTCCACAGCCTCCGCAGGCTTGAACTGAAGCGCGGACCTCAGGGCCGTGAGTTCCAGCAGGTGCGGCATCTTGCGTTTTTCAGCCAGAAGAGTGAGGGCGGAGTTGATCTGGGCATCGCTGTCTCCGGCCATGCGCTGCACGATGCCCTGGTAGAGCGCGTACTCGCGGTCCGTGCCCTCGCCGAGCTTCGCGCCGAGTCCATGGCCACAGGGGCGGTAGAGCGGGTCGCCGAGCACGACGTTCATCCAGGAAAGGGCGGGCGTGGCGTTCCAGGCGGCCTCGCCTAGCGTAAAGCCTTCCAGCAAACGCTTGTTGAACACATCAAAGTGCAGGGTGAGCGAGAGGTAAGGTTCAAACACATTGCCAAAGACCGCGGCGGCTCCCTGCGTGAGAAGCGGTACGGCCCAAGCCTGGCCCTTGGAGCGGATGACGCTGGCGCTGAAGGAATGTAGGTGGCAGGCGATGGCCCCGCGCTTGAAACGAAACGTTGGCGCTGCGAGTGCGTCGGAGATGCGGTCCGTGTACCAACCGAAATACAGAATCGTGTCCGGCAGCGGCCATGCCTCGCGCAGCACGTCCGGGGCGCGGTCGATGAACACTGGAATGCCGGCACGTTTGTAGAGGTCGGCACTGCGCTTTAGCCAGTCCTCGCCCTCTTGATAGGCACCGGTTTTTTGCGCGAGGTCGATCACGGCTCGCCCACGCAGTCCTGTCTCCTCGGCAAACAGCGCATCGTCGATCATCCGCCGCACGGTTTCATCATCAGGGCCGTCCAATCTGCCGACGATGAGCATGCCACCGGACTGTGCAGATTGTGGAAAGCGGACCGGCAGGTCGAAATACGGATTGCGCAGGCCGCCCTTGAGCGGCGGCTGTTTTAGGCCGAGCACGGTCAGTTCTGAGTCCACACTGGCCTCGTCCTCGTCGGATTGCCTGGGATTCTGCGACTCACGGCGAATCTGAAACGGCACGCCGCGCATCAGGACCAGCACACGCAGCCTCGTAGGCGTCGAATGCTGCAGCGGCGGCTCAGCGATCCACCAGCCTTTGCTTTGAAAAGTCTGGAGCAGTGGTTTGCGCAGCAGCGCCTCGAACTCCGCCCGCGACATCGAATCTTCCTGCGGACAGCGCAGGCCGATGACGCGCTCTTTGGGAATACCGCGCTTCTTGGCGTAGTAATCCGCTAGCGCCGCCGAGCCGGGGAAGTCAGGATTAAAAACAACGGCGGTTTCGGCAGCAGGATGCCACTCACTGGTGATCTGCGCTCGCGCGGAGGCGCTCAGGAGGAGCAGCGCGATGAAAAAATGACGAATGAATGACGAAGCCCGAAGAACCACCTGTGTGTGGGAGTGGTTATGGGTCCATTTGAGCCTTGTCATAACGATTTGCTTTCTCCTGCGTCATTCCGGTTTCGTCCTTAGCCTCCATCACGCCCATTCCAGCCTTAACCCATCGTAGGCGATGTTCACGCCCGGCGGCAGCTTTGGATCTTCCACGGCATGCATGATCTCGCACTGGATGTGAGTGAACCAAGTCTGGCGCGGCTGGATTGCACGCTGCACGGCCAGCGCTTCCTCAAAATTCATGTGCGTGGGGTGCGGCGTGTGGCGCAGCGCGTCGATGATGAGCGTGTCCACTCCGCGCAGCGCCTCCAGTGACTGCGGAAGCAGCGTTTTGCAGTCTGGGATGTAGGCGCAGAGTTTCTGCCCACCACGAGTGAAAAGAAAGCCGATCGTCTCGACTTTGCCATGCTGAACGGGCAGTGGGGTGACGGTGGTCTCACCGAGGTGAAACGAGCCGTGGATCGGCTTCGGAAACGGCTTCAAATAGCCTCGGTAACGGTTCTCCCCATTGAACGCGTAGGTGAACATGCGCTCCAGCACCGCGAGGCATTCCGGCGAGGCGTAAATCGGCATGAAATGATCCGCTTCAAGCGTGAAGCGCCGCAGGTCGTCGAACCCGGTCAAGTGGTCCATGTGCGAGTGGGTGAAGATCGCCGCATCGAGCTGGCGGATGTTCTCCCGCAGGCATTGCATGCGAAAATCCGGCCCGGTATCCACCACCCATGCCATTTCCGGCGTGCGGATGTAAACAGAGCTTCGCAGCCGCTTGTCTTTCCGGTCCGCGCTGCGGCATACCGCGCAGTCACAACCAATCACCGGAATGCCGATCGAAGTGCCGGTGCCGAGAAAAGTGAGCTGCATGGACATGAGGCGTGGAGAATGAATCCTGCAGTGTTAGCCGCGAATCCAACCTGTCACAATGGTTCTGCGAAAACGCTCAGGTGGAAGGGTGATGACACCGCGGCAGACGAGGTCGAGATCCTGCTCGGGCGTGCCGTCGCTGGGTTCGCCGTCGCTGAGGAAGTAGATGGTGCAGATGTTGTCAGCGGACAGCTTGCTTGTGGTTCTTTTTGTCGTTGGCCTCAATGCCGGGGGCGGGAAAGCAGGAATCCCAGGGAAGGGGAGCTATTTCGCCGACTCTTTGCTCGGGCTCTTGACCTTTTCTTTCAACTCATCGAGCAGCGTGGCCTTGTAGCCGACCCAACGGGCGGCTTCTTTGCCTTCGCTGTCGAGCAGGATGAGGGTGGGGTAACCGCTGATGCCATACTTGCTTTTCAGCACGTCATTTTGCTCCTTGGTCTTCTTGGGCAGATTTTTGCCACGCGGGTAGTCGAGTTCGACTAGAACGAGGCTTTCCTTGGCAAATCTTTTGAAGGCGGACTTGGAGAAGACTTCCTCGTCCAGCTTGATGCAGTAGCCGCACCAGTCGGAGCCGGTGAAGTCGAGCAAGACCATTTTTTGACCTTCCTTCGCTTTCGCGAGGGATTTTTCATAATCGTCGTCCCAGCCGGTTTTGGCGAGGGAGGCGGTGCTGGCGACGAGTAAAGCGCAGGCGGAGAGAATGAGTGTTTTCATGGGTGATGCAGAGGACAACGAGGTTAAAAGAAGCCCTGGCCCAAGCCAAGATTTAAATACGGCGGCTTTTTGTGAGGCCTGTTGCCTCATAAGTTTTGACACCCTGGGGATAAAAGCTGTGCGGGGATGGAAAGGACGTTGACTCAAAAAGGATGACACCGGCAACCCAAGTCGATGTCCATGAGT
>JAPLUL010000060.1:0-13469 GCA_026397635.1 Verrucomicrobiota bacterium
CCAGTCGCCCTACGGGCTCCTTGCATTGCGTGCACGCAGCAGCAACACTGAACGCCTAACCCTCGGTGTCATCACTTCTGAGGCAACGATCCCTTCCTCCCGCGCCCTCCCCGGTGTCATTTACTTTTGAGGCAACAAGGAAGTGCGTGCATGATAGCAGCGCCCTCATGTCCGAAGCTAAAATTGCTGCACCCGCCACTACCACCCCGCCGTGGGAGGCCAAACGCCCGCCCTCGGGCCGTGGCCTGCTGCGCAAGTTGGTGCTGCTACTCGTGTTGGGTGGTGTGATCAGCCTCGTGGCTTACGCCTTGAAGCCGCGCCCCATCGAAGTCGAGACGGGCATGGTGCAAAACGGGCCACTGACGGTGAATGTGAGCGAGGAGGGCAAGACGCGCATCCGCAACCGCCACATCGTGGCCGCGCCGGTGGCTGGCAGCATGCAGCGTGTGACGTTGAAGCCGGGAGACAAGGTGGAGAGCGGAAAGACGGTGCTGACACGCATCGAGCCGGTGCTGGCCCCGCTACTGGACTCACGCTCCATCGCTCAGGCCCAGGCGCGGGTGGATGGAGCCGCTGCCACACGCAGCCGCGCCAATGAAGCACTCGAAATGGCCCGCACCGGCCTGAAATACGCCAACACGAGCTGGGACCGCATCAAGAACAACACCGACAAAGGAACCATCTCCGAGACGGACCGTGACACCTTCGAGCGCGAGGCCGAAATGAAGGCCCGCGAACTTCGCGCTGCGGAATTTGCGCTGCAAGTGGCCGAGTTCGAACTGGCGCAGGCCAAAGCGGCACTGCTACAGCTCGAATCACCCGCCGAGGGCGGCAAGTTCATCGAAGTGCACGCGCCGGTGAGCGGCGTGGTGCTGCGTGTGCAGCAGGAGAGCGCCACGATCGTCGCCCCAGGCACGCCGATTCTTGAAATCGGTGATCCGACGGATTTGGAGATCGAGGCCGAGATTCTCTCACGCGATGCGGTGGCCATTCAGCCAGGTGCATTGGTCACGGTGGAGCAGTGGGGCGGCGAACCCGCGAAGGCGCGTGTGCGGCGGGTGGAGCCTGCCGCCTTCACCAAAGTCTCCGCGCTCGGCGTGGAGGAGCAGCGTGTGCTGGTGCTGAGTGATTTCGTGGAGCAAACGCCCGCGCTCAAGGCGCTCGGCGACCGCTACCGCGTGGAGGTGCGCGTGGTCGTGTGGCAGAGCGATGACACGCTGCTGGTGCCCGCAGGAGCCTTGTTCCGCGAAGGCAGCGAATGGAAGACCTTCGTGTTTGATGCCGGGAAGGCCAAGTCCGCCATCGTCAAAGCTGGCCGCACCGATGGCCGGATGATGCAGGTGCTCGAAGGCCTGAAACCAGGCGATGAAGTGCTCATGCACCCCCCGGACAGCGTGACCGATGGCAGCGAGGTGGTGAAGCGGACGGTGGCGCGATGAAGAAAAGCGGCCTCTCTTGAGGCCTTCGGGATGGCAAGGATGAGCGGCAGAGCCCTGCCCTCGTCACTTTTTCTTCCAAAGGGTCATGGGACTGTGAAAATCTCAGTCCAAAACGACGATTTCAAAACCGCGTCATCGCAACTGCGGGTCCACTACCCCCGCACCTTGGCAGGAAGCGTCTTCTCCAACGCCGTGAGGATGGCGGTGTGGGCGGCATCGACTTCGGCGGTGGCGAGGGTTTTGTCACTGGCGCGGTAGGTGAGGGTCCAGGCGATGGATTTACGGTCGCTGGCGATGTTTTGGCCGCTGGGGTCAGTGAAGATGTCGAAAACTTCGGCACCGATGAAGAGCGGATGCTTCTGGGCGGCGAAGAAGGCGGCGACTTTGGCGTGGGGTAGGTCGGCGGGGACTTCCATGGCGACATCGCGGGTCATGCCGGGGAAGCGGGGGAGTTCCTCGAATTTCGTGGGGCCGGTGCTGCCTTGGCGCAGGGCGCTGAGGAGGAGTTCGGCGACGTAAACGGGATGACGGGCGTCGATGTCACGAGCGCGAGACGGGTGAAGCTGGGCAATCCAGCCGAGGACGCGGTTGCCGGCACGGAGTTCGCTGGTGAGGAGGAAATTCGCGGCGTTTTCCTTCGCGGGACGCACTTCGAGGGGCGTGCGCGTGAGGTTTTGGATCTGACCGACGAGTTCGTGAATGTCGGCGGCCTGCGGTTCGCGGGCGTGCCAGCTCGTGGGGGAAACAGGACCACTGAGGAGGATGGCGAGGCGTTCTTCTTCGCGGCTGCCGCCTTTGGGCAGCGTGAGGAAGACGCGGCCGAGCTCGAAGAAGCGCAGGCGGTGCAATCCCTGGCGGATATTGAGCGCGGCGGTGGCGATGAGGCCAGGCACGATGCTGGGGCGCAGCGTGGTGTGGTCCTCGCTGAGAGGATTTTTCACGGCGACGCCTTCGGCGTTGCTGGGATTGTCAGCGAGCTGCGCGGTCGAGATGAGACGCAGGGTTTGCGCTTCGAAGAAGCCGCGGCTGGCCAGGGACTGGCGTAGGCTCATGCCGAAGTCGTAGCTGCGGTCGGCGGCCTCGACGGGCGATGCGAAGGCCACCTGGCGCGATGGAACGCGGGCGAGACCGATGACGCGGGCGAGTTCTTCGACGAGATCGACAGGGCGCTGGAGGTCGAGGCGGTAGCTGGGGATGAGCCAGTGGCTGTCGTGCTTGTTGGCGGATTTTTTGGCGAGGCCGAGCTTTTCGAGGATGGCGTGGAATTCGTCGCCGGTGATGTCCGGTGTGCCGAGCAGCTTGCGTGCGCGATCTTCGTCGAGGGTGACTTCGCCGACGAGCGCGGGAGCCTCACCAGCCACGAGGACGACATCTTCGGCAGTGCCACCGGCGATGGAGAGGATGAGTTTGGTGGCGAGTTCGGAGGCACCGAGAACCTGCTGCGGATCGACACCGCGCTCGAAGCGGTAGCTGCTGTCGCTGCTGAGACCGAGGCGGCGCGAGGTGCGGCGGATGCCGCTGGGGGCGAAGTAGGCGCTTTCGAGCAGCACATTGACCGTGGTGTCGGTGACGCCGGTTTCTTCACCACCCATGACACCGGCGATGGCGACGGGACGCTGGCTGTCGGCGATGACGAGGTCGTCGGTTTGCAGTGTGTAGGTCTGGCCGTCGAGCGCGAGGAATGTTTCACCTTCGGCAGCCATGCGCACAACGATGCCGCCATTGAGCTTGTCGAGATCGAAGGCGTGCAACGGCTGTCCCATCTCCATCAGCACAAAGTTCGTGATGTCCACGATGCTGTTGATCGGACGCAGACCGATGCTCTCCAGACGACGACGCAACCACTCGGGGCTAGGGCCGACTTTGACGCCATGGATGAGACGTGCGGTGTAGAGGGAGCACGAAGCCGGAGCTTCTAGTTTCAGGTTTGAAGTTTCAAGTTGGGCTTTGGCCGAAGCCTTCGTGTATTCACGCTGACTTTTCAGCGGCAGGCCAGTGAGGGCGGCGAGTTCGCGGGCGAGGCCAAGGTGGCTGAGAAGATCGGGGCGGTTCGGCGTGATCTCGAGATCGAAGAGCACGTCCGAGGGATTGAGCTGATTGAAGGGCGTGCCGACGGGCGAATCGGCCGACATGATGAGCAGGCCGCTGTGATCATCGCCAAGACCGAGTTCTTTGCCGCTGCACATCATGCCGAGCGAATCGACGCCGCGCAGTTTGCCTTCTTTGATGGCGAATCCGCCGGTCAGAACGGCACCTGGCAGTGCCAGAGGCACTTTATCGCCTGCTTTGAAGTTTTTCGCACCGCAGACGATCTGGCGCGGCGTGCCGCTGCCGTCATCGACTTGGCAGATGCTGAGTTTGTCGGCGTCCGGGTGCTGCACGAAGGACTGAATCTGCGCGACGACGACTTTGTCCGTGGTGACACCCTTTTCCTCAATGCCTTCGACTTCGACACCTGCAAAGGTGAGGAGATCGGAGAGCTGCGGGACGGTGTAGGTGCTCAGGTCGAGATGGGTGTTGAGCCAGGAGAGGGAGACTTGCATGACAGGGAAAGTTAAGAATCGACAGGAGAATGGGGACCGAAGAATCTGGGACAATGTGCAGCCCCCATTCTTCGGTCGATGATCAGGCGGCGAATTGCTGGAGGAAGCGGACGTCGTTGTCGATGAGATGACGGATGTCGGTGATGCCATGCATGATCATGGCGAGACGATCGAGGCCAAGGCCGAAGGCGAAGCCAGTGGTCGTGTCGGGATCGAAGAGCGTGTCGCCACGCGCTTGGTTGATGGCGGTGAAGACAGCGGGATCGACCATGCCGCAGCCGGCGATTTCGATCCAGCGGGCCTCCTTGCCCTTGGCTTCGAGTTTGACGTCGATTTCAAAGCTCGGTTCGGTGAACGGGAAGAAGTGCGGGCGGAAGCGCACGGCGGTGCCGGGGCCGAAGATCTCGCGGAAGAAGTATTCGAGCGTTCCTTTGAGGTCGCCGAGGCTGACGTCTTGATTGACGTAGAGGCCTTCAAGCTGGTTGAAGACGCTGAGATGCGTGGCGTCGATCTCATCGCGCCGATACGCCGCCCCAGGGGCGATGATGCGGACGGGGAGTGACTTCGCAGCTTCCATGGTGCGGATCTGCACGCTGGAGGTGTGCGTGCGCAGCAGGCGGCCATCGGGAAGGTAAAAGGTGTCCTTCTCGTTGCGTGCTGGATGATCGGCGGGCGTGTTGAGTGCGTCGAAGCAATGCCATTCGGTTTCAATCTCGGGCCCCTCGGCAAGCGCGAAGCCCATGCGGCGCAGCGTGCGGATGGCGAGATCACGAATCTGCGTGAGCGGATGCAATGCGCCGACGCCAGCAGCGGGGCGGCCCGGCAGCGTGATGTCGATGCCTTCGACGGCTTTGGCATCTTGCGCGGCCTGAAGCGCGAGTTTCTTGGATTCGATGCCGTCGGTGACAGCCGTGCGCACGTCGTTGAGTTTGGCCCCGACTTCTTTCTTCTGATCGGCAGGCACGTCCTTCATGCCCTGGCTGAGAGCGGTGACGCTGCCTTTTTTGCCGAGGAAATTCACCCGCACAGCTTCGAGGGCAGTTTCATCCTGCGCGGCCTCAATGGCAGCGAGGGCTTCGGTTTTGAGAGAGTCGAGTTGAGAGAGCATGGACAGATAGGGAAGGCTGACGAATGGTCAGCAAGTCAGAGGAAATGCCGACAAGTGGTCGGCGCTTCACAGCGGGCGGCGATGATGGGGGGGGTTGCCCTATTTCGCAACCCAGAGCTGTGGTCAAAAAAGACAATGGCGGTTCAGGGCGGCCAGTGGCTCAGCGCTCCGATCTTCCACAACGGTGCGAGCCAGGGTTCTCCTTGTGCCGTTCTTCAAGCCGGTTCAAGCTTGCCACCCACGCTTTGAATCTTCACCCCCATGGCAAAATCTGGACTCGTCACATGATCGGCGGCGGCAGTGCCCTGTGGTTCTGCCTCTTGTTTGTTCTCACCCATTGCGGACCGCCGCCGCGAACTGAATGGAAGCTGCTTTCGGATGAGTTTGAGTCCTCCTGGCAAGCCGCAGGCATGGCGGAGGAGGGGCGGGTGACGTTCAAGGACGGTGAAATCTCCCTGGATGCCGGAGAGCCGATGACGGGAGCACGGTTTGAAGCCTGGCAGAGCGCTAGGCTGCCGCGCTCACGCTACGCCATCGAATACGAGGCCATGCGCGTGGAAGGGAACGACTTTTTTGGCACGGTGACGTTTCCAGTGAACGATTCGCACGTCACACTCGTCATCGGCGGGTGGGGCGGCACGCTGGTGGGCATCTCCAGCCTTGATGACCTGGACGCCAGTGAGAACACCACCACGGGCAACGCCTTCTTCAAAAACAACGAGTGGCACCCCGTGCGTGTCGAGGTGCGGGATGACGACCTGCGCGTGTGGATTGGCGGCAAGCTCTTCGTGAACGTCAGTATCAAAGGCCGCAAGCTCAGCCTGCGGGCGGGTGACATCGAAAAATGCACGCCCCTCGGCTTCACCACCTATGCCACGCGGGCGCGTGTCCGAGGTGTTGTGGTGCGGCGTTTGTAGTCTGCCTGACCTGAGGCTTGACCTCCGTAGGCCACCCGATACCATCCACCCGTATGGCAACCGAACATTTCCAACGAGGTCAGATCATCTTCCGTGAGGGAGACAAGTCCCAAGAAGCTTATTTCATCGTCAACGGACTCGTTGAAATCACGATCAACACTTCCCACGGGGTGCAATCTCTCGCAAAGATCGGCGCGGGCGAGATTTTTGGCGAGATGGGCATGATCATGGACCGCCCGCGCACGGCCACCGCCACCGCGCTGGAAAACACTACGGCGGAGGTCATCAACGAAGATGATTTCGAGCACCAGATCGTCCAACGGCCCGACCGCCTGCACGTTTATCTAGCCACCTTGTTTGAGCGTATTCGCAAGACCGACCTGCTGCTCACCACGACCACCAACGCCACCGTGCCTCTCCAGGTGAAGCCAAGAGAGTCCGCCGCGCCGAAAGAGCCGGTCTTCCGGGTCAAGCTGCGCTCCGAGGGCGGAGGAAGCGATCTCAACCGCGAACTGGTCAGCAAAACGATCACCAAGCTACCATTCCGCATCGGCCGCGCCTACTTCGACACCGCTGTCTCCTCCCTGGCCCGGAACGACCTTTCCATCGAAGAGAAGCATCCCTACCAGCTCTCTCGCAACCACTGCGAGATCGACTTCGAGCAAGGCCGTTTCATCCTGCGTGACCGTGGCAGCAAGCTGGGCAGTTGGGTGAACGGAACGCATGTTTCCGTCGATGCCGGCTGCCTTTCCAGCCCACTGCAGACTGGTGAGAACCAGATCACGCTGGGCAACGCCGACAGCCCGCACCGTTTCACGCTGACCATTGAAGAGCTGGGATAAGCGGCGGCCTTGCGTCCTTCTCATTCGCTGCTAGCATCGCCGCCCTCATGGCTCTCGCAAAAATCACCCAAGTCTCCGGTCGTGGCGTTTATGTGCCCGGCTCGGACATCGACACCGACCGCATCATCCCCGCACGCTTCATGAAGTGTGTCACCTTTGATGGCCTCGGCGAATTCGCTTTTTATGACGTGCGTTTCGACAAGGACGGCAAACCCACCGGCCACCCGCTCGACGACCCGCGCTTCAAAGGTGCCAGCATCCTGCTTTCCGGCACGAACTTCGGCTGTGGCAGCTCTCGCGAGCATGCTCCGCAGGCGCTTTACCGCTTCGGCATCCGGGCGGTGATCGCGGAAAGCTTTGCAGAGATCTTTTTCGGCAACTGCACTACGCTGGGCATCCCCTGCGTCGTCGCCAGCACCGCTGACATCAAAAAAATCGCTGATGTCGTCGCGGCGGACCCCAAAACTGAGATCAAGGTCGATGTGGCGGGCAGGCAGGTCATGTTTGGTGACCACAGCATCCCAGTGACTCTCCCGGCCACAGCGCACGAGGCGCTCACCAGCGGCAAGTGGGACCCCATCGCCGAGCTACTGGAGAACAAGGCTGCTGTTCATGCGAGGATCACCGCGCTGGGCTTTGCCAACGCCTAGGGCAAACAGCGAAGGGCGAAGAGACGTGTCAGCGCACTCATCGTCCTAATCGCCACTCGATGCTTCAGGCACTCCGCCCTCTGCTTCATGGACCCCATCTACGTCATCGGCCACCGCAACCCCGATACGGACGCGATCTGCTCCGCCATCGGCTACGCAGCCTTTTTGCGTGATGTGCGCGGTATGAGGGCCGAGGCCGCGTGCTGTGGCGAGGTCAGCGTGCGCACCAATTGGGTGCTGCAAACCGCCGGTGTATCCGCCCCGAAGCTGCTGCTCGACGTGCGCCCCACCGCCTCCATCATCTGCCAGAGGGATGTGTTCACCGCCAGCCCGCACCAGACCTTCCTCTCGGTGTATCGGATGATGATGCATCACAATTTCCGCAGCATCCCGATTGTGGATGATGAGGGGCGGCTGCTCGGCCTACCTGCGATCCAGGAGCTGGCGCAGCTTTTCCTACCGGCCCAGACGAATGAAAAAGCCGAAGCCGCGAACCGCGAAGTGCGCACCAGCCTGCTGAACATCGTCAATGCGCTGGATGGCATCGTCGGTGGTTCTTCGCCTGACTTGGAGGAGATTCAGGATCTGGTCCTCGTCGTCGCTGCGTCCAGCCTGGAGACGACCCGCAAACGCGCTCAGCAGTTCCCCGCGAACCGAGTCGTGGTCGTGACCGGAGACCGACCGGAGATTCATGAATTGGCCGTCGAATCGGGCGTGCGCTGCCTGATCATCACCGGAAAGTTCAAGGCCGCCTCCAGGATCCTCACAGAGGCCGCAGAAAAAGGCGTCGCCATCATTTATTCGCCCTATGACACGGCCAGCACCTCGCAGCTTCTGCGTTTTTCACGCCCGATTGGCGAGTCGCTGACGCATGACTTCCTGTCCTTCGGCTCACGAACGCCGCTGCGGGAGATCGTCCCAGCGGTGCAGCACTCCAGCCAGCCGTTGTTTGCCGTCGTGGATGAGGAGAGCCAGAAGCTGCTCGGTGTCTTTTCTAAATCCGACCTGCTCGACCCGCCGCGCATCAAACTCGTGCTGGTGGATCACAACGAGTTCGCCCAGGCCGTGGCGGGCGCTGACGATGCGGAGATCATTGAGGTCATCGACCACCATCGCCTCAGCGGCAATCTGCGCACCAAGGAGCCCATCCGCTTCATCAACGAACCCGTGGGCAGCACCTCCACCATCGTCGGCATCATGTATCGCATGCGAAATGCCGCGCCGGACCAGTCCACGGCCATCTGCCTGTGCGCAGGCATCATTTCTGATACGCTGCACCTCACCAGCCCCACCACGACGAGCACGGACAAGGAAATTCTCGAATGGCTGGCTGGCATCGGCGGCATCGACAGCGCTCAGTTTGTGAAAGACTTCTTCGCCGCTGGCTCCATGCTGCGCGAGCACACGCCGGACCGCGCCTTGGAGAGCGACCGGAAGGTGTTCGAGGAAAACGGCTGGCACATCAGCATCTCCCAGATCGAGGAACTCGGCCTGGATGAGTTCTGGAAGCGTGAGACCGAGCTGCAAGGCGCGCTTCAGTCCCTGCTCACCAAACACAGCCTGCATTTCGCCTGCCTCATGGTCACGGACATCACCCGCCACCACAGCGTGCTGCTGGTGGCCGGGGATCAGCGCGTCATCGACGCCATCGACTACCCGCAGGCAAACGAGCACGTCTATGACATGGCGGGCGTGGTCAGCCGGAAGAAGCAGCTCTTCCCCTACATGAGCCACGTCGTCACGAAGCTGGAAGCGCCCTGATCCAAGCCTGCCTGGGAAAATCCTTTTGCAGCAGAGGGCACGGCGCGGCATACTCCGTGCCCGCGCGCGAATCCGCAAACCCATCGCGCCCTTATACTCCCCCCATGCCCACCTACGATTACGAATGCCAGACGTGTGGCCACCAGTTTGAGGCCAAGCAGTCGATGAAAGACCCGCACCTCACCGACTGCCCGCAGCAGGACTGTTCTGGCCCAGTGAAACGCAAGATCGGTGCTGGCGCTGGTTTCATCTTCAAAGGCACCGGCTTTTACATTACCGACTACCGCAGTGACTCCTACAAGGCAGCGAAGAAGAAGGACTCCGAAAGCTCCTCCGCAGCCTCATCGGCGAGCACCAGCACGGCTTCTACCAGCAGTACGCCCAGCGCCGCGCCGCCCAAGACCGGCCCCGCTGCCTGACCTGCTCCCCCATTCCTCCGCACCGCCGTGATCCGTCCCCTGCTCAATATCCTGCGGCTGCTCGTGATCAGTGCGCTCGCCGGGGCGGCCTGGGTGGCGCATCGCCCCGCAGCCCTGCCCATCTCTCCGCCTGCCAACCACGCGCAGGCGGATGACATTCTCGACATGATGCGTCAGACAGCCATCAAACGGGCGGCGGTCATGGAAATCAGCGAGGCGGAGGTGAACCGCCACCTCGCCACCACCCTCACCGCTAGGATCGCGAATCCACTCGGCGACTGGGCCACCTTTGACGGAGCCCGCCTCGACCTGGAGCCGAACAGCGCCCGTTTGTTTCTCATCTGGAAACTCAAAGGCCATGTCCGCACCGTCAGCGTCGATCTCGCCATCAGTCGGGACGAAGACCACTTCAACGTCGAGCTGCTGCGTGGCTCCTACGGCCATCTGGACATGCCACGCGGCATGATGCGCCCGCTTTACCCCGTATTACGAGCTGTAGCCGAGGCGCTCGACCCTGAAATCCGGGCGCTTTTCCAAATGACGAAGATCACCATCGCCAAGGACAAACTCGTGCTCGACCCACGCTTCCCACCCGCATGATCCGCCAGCGTCCATTCACCCTAGCGTGCGTCTTTCTGGCAGCCGCCTGCTGCGCAGTCGGCCAGACAGCCGCGCCCACACCTCTACCGCTGACAAAGGAGCAAAAAGGAGCTGCGGCAGCCGTCGAGGTGCCAAAAACCTTCGCCACGCCGCCCGTGCCCGGCCAGTTGCAGAGCACCACGCCCGCCAAACCGGAAGTCCCTGTTTCTCCGCCTGCCCCACTTCCTGACGCTTCCACCAGCAAGATGCAGGCGCTTGAGGCCGCCACACAGCCAGCCACCGCCCAAGAGGCACCGCGTGTCGCTGCGCCTTCGGACAAGATCCCCATCACCAGCTCCACCAGCACCAGCCGTCAGTTCATCGTGCATGGGAAGGTGTTTGAGACACGCAGCGCCATGTCCTCCCGCTGCGAAGAAATCTCCCAGGAACTGCGCCGTGTGCTCAAAGACAGCGAGCCGTGGGTGCTACCCGTCGTTGTTCTGTTAAACACCGGAGACGAAGCGCGAAAGTCGAAAGCCCCGGCCATCTCCACCGCCATCACCGAGATGACGCACGGTGGCTTCCACCTCCAGGTCACCGTGAATGAGCGCCCTGGCCTCAAAAACGAGGATCTGCGCAAGGAAGTCGTCCGTGCGCTCCTGGCCGAGCGTGTTTTGCGCAACCAGCAGAAAATCACCCCCCCGGAGGGCCGCCTGCTGCTGCCGGATTGGGTCATGACCGGCGTGCTGCATGCCATGGACTACAAGGCCAGTGCCCGCCCCAGCGCCATCTTCGCCACCATCTTCCGCAGCGGCAAAATCTACGGCATTGAGGAGATCATCGCCGCCTCCCCCGTCGAGATGGACGGCCTCTCCCGCACCATTTACGAGACCTCCTGCTGCGCCCTCGTGCTGGCCCTCGTGGACCAGCCGAGCGGGTCGAAGAGCTTCAACCAATTCCTCAACGCCCTCGCCAACGACCCGCGTTCCGAGCGCGATCTGCTCAACGCCGCCTACCCCAGCTTCGCCGCTTCAGCCTCCAGCCTGAACAAGTGGTGGGCGCTACAGCTCGCTGCGCTCTCCAAACCGGGCATCGCCGAGCCTTACACAGCGGCAGAAAGTTTGCAGGCTATTGAAGAAGCCACCACCATTCACTACCAGGCCAAACCGGACGAGGTGCCGCAGAACATCAAGCCGCGCCCCTTCGTGCTCCCCCCGCCGCTCATCACAGCCGCCAGCCTGCCCGAGAGCCAGCCCAAGCCTGCAGCACTGCCCACCAGCTCAGCAGAGCCCCCCCCCCAGCTCAAAGAACAAACCAATTCCGGCAGCAAGACCGACGATCCGCCCGAAGCCCCCGAAACCGGGGAGGAAGAAGCCCCCAAACGCAGCTTCTTGCAGCAGATGCTATTCCTAGCCATCGGCCCACCTTGGCCCGACAAACAAGAATCGAAGACCACCAAGCAGCAGCCTGCGAAAAACGCCGCTGGTGAAAAAAGCGACGAACCACAGGAGGAAAACAAACCCGGCTTCATCGGTCGTATGTTCGGCTTTGGCGGTGACGACGAAAAGCCCGGCGAAGGACTAGAACCCGGAGAAAACGCTGAGACGAACGAGAAAGCCAAGGCGAAATCGACCGAAACGCCCAAAACCGACAAAAAAGAAGCTCCTGAGACTGAAGACGAAAAGAAGCCCTCCAATCTCAACCCGCTGAACTGGTTCCGAGGTGACAAAAAGCCCGAGGAAGGCCCCAAGAAAGCCCCACCAGCCAAAGATGACCAGTCCTCCGTCCTTCCCACGAGTCCCATTGACATGGCGCGACTGCTTTCCCCTGCCCTAGCCGACGCTTGGCACCTCCTCGCCCCAGATGGCCCACAACAGACTGCGGAGCCATTGTTCAACTTCTTCCGCCGCAAACCTGAGCCTGAGACAGTCAAAGAAGACGAGACGGTCACCAAAGCCGAACCCAAAAAATCATCCAAACCCCGCGCCAAACCCAAAGCGCCTTCCACAGACGAATCAGAGCCAGAAAAGCCCAAGTCAAACCAGCCCGCACCCGCAGCCAGCGCTGCGAAACCAGGCCTTGTGACCGTGACCCTGCCTGTGGAGGAATACGAGCAGATCATCAAGCGCGAAGACCGTGCCGCCATTCTCAATCACAACATCGCCACCCTCCGCGCCCTGGAACTGCGGGTCAGCGTACTTTTCCGCCCCGTCGTCACGGGCTATCTATCCGCCGTGACCGACCTCCAGGCAGGAAAGACCAAGGACATGGACAAGCGCCTCGCTGCGCTGCGCGAGTTCGCCCTCATCGCCTACCAGAAATCCACCGCCGTGCGCGACTACCTTGACTGGTTTGAGGCTAGCCAAGGCAGTGGCCTCTCGGGCAAGTTTGACGACTACCTCAACCTGCCAGAGCTGATCGAAAAAGAGCTGCCACCGCGCACCGACCCCATTTCAAAATATCTCGACGCCATCGACCAGGAGTTCACGAAGTAACAAGCGCGGGAACCGGCGCCCTGCCAAAATTCAGCCCCCACAGGACGCTCCAAAACGGACGTCGAACCTCAGCCGCGCCTAGCTACGCTCGGCAACCTGCGTTGTGGCATTGCTCATCCAGCCCACGCTGACGGATCCGCAGGTCAACACAGAAGCAGGCCAAGAAACGACCGCCAGCCCTCAACGCCCACCTTTTTCTCACACTGTCTCCAGAGCACCTGAAATGAAGGTGTGGATTGATTGCAGGACCGTGACTTTCTCTGGTAAATGATGGGCGATCAAAGATCGGAAAACAGCAGGGCATACGCACCCAAAATCCACCCTCGGTCTCAAGATAGTAGGCAGATGATTTCCCGCAGATTCGGTTCATCCAGGAAGTGAGTGCGTTCGCGATGCATGAGACGGTAACAGTTCCCCTCACCTAACCTCTCCCCGCAGAGACAAAACAGACGCAACGCCGGCTGTGCGCGGGGAGAGGGAACTGAAAGCGAGCCTTCCAGCTAGGCAGCGCTGTCAGGGGCTCTCTCGCAGCGAAACCGCTCTTTTTTTCAGTCCCTCTCCCCGCGATGGGTGCTCCTGAGGTGCAACTGATTATTGGACCAAAGACTCCCTTAATTTAGGGTTTGGTTATGGGCTTGGGTTTCGAACTGGTTGGGGGTGAGGTATCCGAGAGCGGAGTGTTTGCGTTGATGATTGTAGTAGCCTTCGATGTATTC
>JAPLUL010000107.1:0-41029 GCA_026397635.1 Verrucomicrobiota bacterium
GATCACCATAGCGGGGAGAGGGACTGAAAAAGAGAGCGGATTCGATGCAAGAGAGTCCCCGACAGCGCTGCCTAGCAGGAAGACCCGCTTTCAGTTCCCTCTCCCCGCGCACAGCCTGCGTTGGGTCTGTGATGTCTCTGCGGCGAGAGGTTAGGTGAGGGGAACTGTCACCATGGTCATGCAGCGCGAACGCACTCACTTCCCGGATGAACCCAATCTGCGGGAAATCATCTGCCTACTGTCTTGAGACCGAGGGTGGATTTTGGGTGCGTAAGCCTGCCTTGCGTGAGACACCGGGCATCAAAAGGGTTTACTCAAATAGAGCAGCATGATAAACAAGATGAAATGTTTTCTATTGGACGTCTTTCCCTCGCACTCAGCGCCAGCTTGGCGCTGAGCAGTTGCGGTCTCATTAACACGGCGTTGCGTCTCGCCCCGTACCTGCTGCTGGCGGAAGAGGATGGCAAAAACAGCCCGCAGCAAAGAGGACGTCTGATCGAAAACCGCGGTGATTTTCGCCCCCCTGCCAATCTCCACCAGACACCTGACCAGCCGATGGCCGCCCGCTAAGAATCTTATTGTTTACATAAACACAGCCTCATGATAGACACGTTTTTGATGAAATTTGCCCGCACCGCCGCCCTCGTCTTGGTTGCAACCAGCCTTAGCAGTTGCAGCACGTTTTTGGGTTTGATCAGCAGCCCACCGGTGATGATGCTCGATCAAGCCGCCAGCTCAATGCTTGGGTTGCTGTCCGAAAATGAGCTACCAGCCAGCGGCAAGCCGAAATCCATGCAAGAGCGCGCCCGTCAGGTGCAAGCTGAGGGCATGTACGCTGGAAGCCTGGGATCCAAAAACCTGCCGACCAGCAAGGTCGCCGCACGCTGAAGTTTGACCTCATCAGCGGCGGACAAAAAAGCCGTGCTTGATTCCAGGGCGATCTTTGTGGAGATGCAGGCGTATTGTATCCCAACCCCATGGACTGGCATCGCATCCGCTCTGATTTTCCCATCCTCGCTCAGCAGGTGAACGGGCACCCGCTGGTCTATTTGGACAGCGCCGCCACCAGCCAAAAGCCTCGCGCTGTCATTCAGGCGCTCTCGCACTACTACGAGCGAGACAATTCGAACGTCCATCGCGCGATGCACGAGCTCAGCGCCCGCTCCACCGAGGCCTTTGAGTTGGCGCGAAAAAAGACCGCACGCTTCATTGGGGCGGCCTCGGAGAACGAAATGGTCTTCACCCGTGGCACCACCGAGGGCATCAACCTCGTCGCCAACACCTGGGGCACGCAGAACCTTCGCGCTGGGGATGTCATTCTCGTCACCGGCATGGAGCATCACAGCAATCTGGTGCCCTGGCAGCTCTTGGCACAGCGCACCGGGGCCACGCTGAAGCACATTCCCGTGCTAGACGACGGCACGCTCGATCTCGCCGCTCTGGACACGCTGCTGACGGAGCAGGTGAAGATCTTTTCCTTCGTCCACATCTCGAATTCCCTCGGCACCATCAATCCGGCCCGCGAACTCTGCGCGAAAGCTAAGGCCGTTGGCGCGGTGACACTCCTGGATGGAGCGCAAAGCGTCGGACACACCCCCGTCGATGTGCGCGAGATCGGCTGTGACTTCCTCGCCTTCTCCGGCCATAAAATGTGTGCCCCGACTGGCATCGGCGCTCTATACGGACGGATGGAGCTGCTTGAAAACATGCCGCCGTGGCATGGCGGTGGCGAGATGATCCTCTCGGTCACGCTTGAAGCCAGCACCTACAAGCCGCCGCCGGCCCGATTTGAAGCAGGCACGCCTGATATCGCTGGGGCCATCGGCCTTTCCGCCGCCATCGACTACCTGGAGGCCGTGGGACTCGAAAACATCCACCGTCACGACCACAACCTCGCTGTTTATGCCGTCCAATGCATGAGCGAGGTGCCCGGCATCCGCATCCTTGGCCCACAATCCGGCCAGCGCGGCTCCCTGGTGGCCTTCCACCTCAATTCCGCCCATCCGCACGATCTGGTCGAGTTTGCCAACACCCACGGTGTGGCCCTGCGCGGCGGGCACCACTGCACGCAGCCGCTGATGAAGCGCTTCAAGGTACCCGGCACCACCCGCGCCAGTTTTTACTTCTACAACACCCTTGAGGAGATCAACCGCCTCGTCGAAGTGCTCCGCGCCGCCAACCAATTCTTCTCCTGATGCCGCTCTCCGAAGAACTCCGAGACCTCTACCAGCAGGTCATTCTTGATCACTCCCGCAATCCACGCAACCACGGCGAGATTCCGCCGCCCTGCCTTCACGCGCACGGCGATAACCCCTCCTGCGGCGACGAGATCGACGTCTGGCTGCGTTTGTCTGAAGACGGCCAAAACATTGAGGAGCTCAAGTTCACCGGCCAAGGCTGTGCCATCAGCCAAGCCAGCGCCTCCATGATGACGCAAAAAATCAAAGGCAAGTCCAAGGCGCAGGCCGCAGCCATGCGCGAGGACTTCCGCCGCGTTGTCATGGGAGACGGCGCTCCTACCGACGAAGATGCCCTTGGCGAACTCATCCTCCTCGAAGGGGTGCAAAAGTTCCCCCAGCGCGTGAAGTGCGCCATGCTGGCCTGGCGGGCCGTGGAGCAGGCGCTGGATTCAGCAAAAGCTTGAGTCCAGCCTCCCAAAACTCGCCCACAAGTCACCGGAAGGTGAACTTCTGCTTCTCCATCCGCAGCGTCACCGTCCAGACGCCAGCGAGGCTGATGCTCAGTTCATGCTCCAACAACCGCGCGCCCGCGCCCGTCAGAGGCCCTGATTAAGCAGATCGATCTCGATCCAGTAAAGCGCCTGCCGTCCCGGCAACTCCAGTTCGATGCCCGCCACCACATGTCGCGTGTCATGGCGGGCGAAAATCGAGTCCAGCTTGATGCGGGACTGCTGGATCGGTGCCTCTAGCTGATCGCACATGCGGACCTGTGCGTCCGTGGTCAGACTATTCCCCGTTCCCGGCTCACGCGCCGCTTCTCTCTGCCAATGACCACGCGCACCGCCATGCCAGCAAGCGGACTGCCATCCTTCACATGAGTTGAGCATCCACCCTTTGTTAAATCAATGTAACGCCAGGGTAACGATGCAATCCAAAGAGTCGCAATCACTCGGTCACGGATTGGGAAAAATGAATTCCTCCGCTGGTCTCAAAAGGGGGAGAACACAGAATTGGAATGCAATGCTTTAATCGTTACTTTATACCTACCTCCAGATCTGTGAATAAGTTCATGGTTCGCAAAGAATCTCACATCATGATTGGCTGGTAAATGCATTCGAATTGGCAATATTGAATGATGGTTTATTCGTGTTAATAATAGTTATAACTCTGTCGTTCAATGTTTTGTATTCGCACTCTTTACTTCCGTTTGTTAACGACATCAGCGAAACACCGGCATTACTCGAATTTCAAATTATAACTATAATATCGTTACATGGTAATGATCAAATTCTTGATTTAAGCAGAATTTTTTAATCCACCAAACATGCAGTGAAAGCAAAACTCACTCAGTTCCTAACAGCGGCCTTACTTGTCAGAATCGGTGTATTAACGCCTGGTTCGTTAAATAAAGACAACACGCGAACGACCCATGGTGCATACCGCATGAATTAAAAAAGATAGGTATCGATCGGCTCCGCCCCTTTCACGCAGATCCTCTCAATACAGACAGGCTAACTTTTAAGCCGTTACATTTTACCCCACTTTGATCACGCGCACCACCGATCGCTGCACCTTGCTCCCCCAACGCCCAAGACTGCCTCAACCGCCTGATCACCCCCGACATTCCCATCTTGCGGCTGTTTCTGGCTTGCAGGAGCCTGAGGCCGCGTCATAGGCGCGGCATGCCAGAACTTCCCGAGGTCGAAACCACGCTGCGCGGCGTCTCCCCGCATGTGATCGGAAAACGCGTGCGTGAGGTCATCGTACGGGACAAACGCCTGCGCTGGCCGGTGCCGGACACGATTCATGAGCTAGAAGGCTGCCGGATCGACTCTGGCATCCGCCGGGCCAAATACATGCTCTTTGGCACCTCCCAAGGCACGCTCATGATCCACCTCGGCATGTCCGGGAATCTGCGGGTGCTTACACCAGACGCACCATTCAAGAAGCACGACCACCTGGCCATCACGCTCGATTCCGGCAAGCAGCTCCGCCTGCACGATCCCCGCCGCTTTGGAGCCGCGCTATGGATTGAGGGTGATCCGATGCAGCATTCGCTGCTCAAAGACCTCGGCCCGGAGCCGTTGGATGATACTTTCGATTCCAAGCACCTGCGAGCGGCCTGCAACGGCAAGACGGCCGCCATCAAGCTCGTCATCATGGATGCGCATGTCGTCGTCGGTGTGGGCAATATCTACGCCAGCGAGGCACTTTTCATGGCGGGCATTGATCCACGCAAGCCTGCGGGCAAAGTGACGAAACCGCGCCTCGAAAAGCTCGTCGCGGCCATTCGTGAGGTGTTGGCGGCCTCCATTGAGATGGGCGGAACGACTTTACGCGACTTCGTGAACGAAAGCGGCGAGCCGGGCTACTTTGCGCAGACGCTCCGTGTCTATGACCGCGAGGGCGAGCCCTGCCGGGTCTGCGAAGCGAAGATCAAACGCATCGTCCTGGGCCAGCGCTCCACCTTCTTCTGCCCGAAGTGCCAGCGCTGACGCAAGGCTTGCACGTTCCCCGCCTATTTTGGGGAGCTGTTGGTGCTTGGCATCTAGCATCCAGGAACTAGCATCTGGCATCCAATTCCGCCCATGTCCACCAGCCTCCCTCCCCTGCGCAGCGCCCACGATCTCGAACGAGTTCTCGAATTTGAATTCGTCCGTGCTACGGAAAATGCCGCGCTCCAGGCCATCCACTGGCTGGGACGTGGCGAAAAGGAATTGGCAGACGGCGCGGCATGCAGCGCGATCTACGGCGTCTTCGACATTCTCGACATCCGTGGTGAGGTCGTCATTGGCGAGGGCATCAAAGACAATGCCCCAGGCATCTTCGTCGGAGAGCACCTCGGCACCTGGCGTGATGGCAGCCCGCGCTTCAACATCGCGCTCGATCCCATCGACGGCACCAGCAACATCGCCAAAGGCCTGCCGAACAGCATCTCCGTCATCGCCGCCGCCCAGATCCCTGACGGCGCTCCCTGCGCGATGAAAAGCATCCCCAGCTTCTACAGCCACAAGATCGCCTACGGCCCCGCGGTGAAGCGTGCGCTCGAAGGCCGGGGCGACCGCTGCTTCCTCGACATGCCGCTGCAAGAGGTCATCACTTTTGTGGCCGAGGCCCTGGGCAAACGTGAGCGCGATCTCGTCGTCGTCACCATGGACCGCCCGCGTCATCACGACATCGTGGATCAGGTGCGCCGCTCCGGCGCGGCGCTGCGGATGGTGACGGATGGCGACATCGCTGCTGCGGTGGCACCATCCATGCCTGAATCATCCTGCGACCTCTACGTCGGCATGGGCGGCTCCCCAGAGGGCATCCTGGCCGCTGCCGCGCTGAAATGCCTTGGCGGAGACATGCAGATGCGCATGTGGTTTCATGACGACGCACACCGAGCCGAAGTGGCCGCACAGGTTTCCGCCTCAGAACTGAATCAGGTCTTCCGAGTGAATGAGCTCATCGTCGGAGAGAGCGCCCTGTTTTGCGCCACGGGCATCAGCGACAGTCCGTTGCTGCCCGGTTGCCGCCTGGTCGGCCACCGCGTCGAAACTCACTCCATCCTGATGCGCAGCCGCAGTGGCACCGTCCGCCGCATCCACGCCGTGCATGACCTCGACCGCAAGGTGGTGCCGCTCAGGGCCTGAGATCAGGCAAGGATTTCCTCAAAAACTCAGGGGGGAACTTGTCAGATGTTGAAAGTCTGATGTCAGAAGTGCTGGTGCCACAGATGACACTTCTCACTTCTCACTTCTCACTTCTCACTTCTCACTTCTCACTTCTCACATCGCTAGGTTTTTCAACAAACGGCTAACCAGCGCACACACAAATCTCCCGCCGGTTGGCCGCGAGTTGCGTGGCAAAGACGGGAGCGGGTGCCCAGTCGCGGATGGCGTCGATGAACTCGTGGGCGCGGTCTTCGAGCGCGGGAGTGTTGAGTTTGATCGTGAGGATGAGCCGACGGGCCTGAACGGCTTCTTGGATGCGCGCCACTTGTGGAAGCACCTCAGGCGGGGCGAGGTTAATGTCGCAGAGCAGCAAGGCGGGTTCTTGAGGCAAGGCAGTGAGGTTGAGGCGGCCTGCGGCGGTGCGCCAGTGGTCGAATCGTACCCCTTGGGCGATGGCGAGCTGAAGGACGCGCTCATCCATCTCGCCAGTATCGATGCCTAGGACATCCATGCCGCGTTGCAGCAGCGCAAAGGTGGCACCACCAGGCGCACAACCGAGATCAAGAGCGGTCTGGCCGCGCAGATCGAGCTGATCCCAGCCACGCCAGGCGAGCGCTTGCTCAAGCTTCAACCAAGCGCGCGAGGGCACGTCTTTTGGCAAGGTGATGCGCGGCAGGCCACCAGGCTGTGTGTGGGAGCCGTTTTGATGCTCGTGATGGCCGAGAAAGAGCGGTTCGGCATCCGTTTCACCAAGGATCACATCGAGAATCAAATCGCCGTGCGCATAAGGCAGCCGGGTTTCGAGTTGAACACCTGCCTGAAGAAGCTCACGTGTGATTTCGGCTTGAATGGCGTCGATGCGCTGCCATTCCGCGGCCTCGACACCGTCCTCATTCGTGAGGCGTGGGAAGACGTGGAGGCGAACCGGCTTGGGGGTGAGTTTGCGGGCGTGATCGACGACTTCGGCGATCGTTTTGCACAAACCCAGCGAAGTGCCGCTGACACGGGCAAAGGTGCTGAGCGTTCGCGGTGGGCTGAAGCCCGGACTGCGCACCTTCCAGGTGATGAACTGCGGTTTCATGAACGCAGGCGTGAGTTCACCGGCAAAGTGACTGGCGATGTCGCGTTTGAGCACGGGTTCTGATCCGGCGCGGCAGGTGGTGAAGCGAAAGGGGGCGTTCATGAGGAGAAAAAAGAAAGGCGGAGCCGTAGCTCCGCCTTTCGCAGTGAAATGGGGTGCTGGGAAATTATTCGACGCCTTTCCAAGCGCCGAAGTTCGCGCCTTCGGTGATCCACTTCTTGATGAGATCAATGTTGGCAGGCGTGACGCGGTCACCCTTGCCTTCAGGAGGCATGGCGAGGTCATCGGAATCAGGCAGAGTCATGGTCTTCACCAGCCAGCTTGCGTCAGGCTTGCCAGCAACGACGTTTTCATCTGGATATTCTTTGCCGCCTTTCATGATGACTGCGGCACCGTCGAGGCGAAGACCGCCCTTGGGCTTCTTAATCTTGCCGTTGTCCTCATGCTCCTTCTCGTGGCATTTGAAGCAGCTTTCTTTGAGGATCGGGAGGATCTGCTTTTCAAAGTCCACCTTGCCCGCGTCCTGCGCGCTGCTGGTGGAGGTGAAGGAAGCGCCGAGAGCAAGCGCGGCGGCGAGGGTGAGGGCGAGTGTGTTTTTCATGGGTGGTGTGAAACGGACGTGCGGGTGAAGATGTTCACGAGGATTTTTCGCGGTCAAGCTGCAACCCAGAGAAGGATCGGAGCCGAATCACAAAAGTGAGGCAAGCCAAATATTTCGGTGGCCTTAAATAATTTCGTCTGGCAGAATCCCGCGATTCTCATGAGCCGTGCCGCTGCTGTCGCCTCCCGCCCCCCTCGCGCCCGTTCCACGGACGAGAAGGTCAGTCCGTGGAATGATGTGCACGGCATCCTGCTGCTGATGATCGCGGCCATGCTGCTGCTGGCGCTGGTGTCCTACGATCCGCGTGACATGCCCGGGTGGTCCTTCCTGGCACTGTCGGAGTCTTCTGGCGAGGTGACGCAAAACTTCGTGGGCCGCACCGGGGCGCTGGTGGCAGGGCATCTGCTTTGGCTGATGGGCCTTGCGGGCTATCTCCTGCCCTTCAGCATGACGTGGTTTGGCGTGAGCAAGCTGCACTCGAAGATGAAGATCACCCGCGTGGCCTGGCTGGGCGTCGTAGTCATGATTGTGACTGCCGCCGGCCTGATGGAGGTGCAAAACCTGCTCAATGTGCGCGATCACATCACCCCGCTCGGCGGCGGCGGGGCGCTGGGCTATTTTGTCGGCGGCAGCATCCTCAAAACGTTGTTCGGGAAAATCGGCGCCACACTGCTTCTGACCGTGATTTATGTGATCGGCTTGTTTTTGACCACCGGGCAGCATCCGCTGACCGCCATCCGCAGCATTCGCACTGAATTGTCCCGCTGGCAGCAGGAACGCGAGGCGCAACGCCTGATCGAGGAAAAACTCGCCGAGGAGGCCGCGAACACCATTCCTGGCACGCTGACACCGGTCCCCTCGGAACTCCGTCGCAAGAAAAAAGGGGGCGAATTGCGGGGCGACACACCCGTGGCCACCACCATGGAGCTGCCGCTCAAGTTTGACCCACCCGCGCCGAAGATCATCGACTCCTCGATCCCTCGCTCGCACGAAGACAACGCGGACAAGCCGAAGCTGGCCGAAGTGTGGGAGAAAAAGCGCGCACAGAAGATGGAACAGGCCCCCCACGGCTCCCTGGGCAATCTCACGGTGCGCTTCAAGGACTACAAACTGCCACCGATGGATCTCCTCCAGTGGCCAGAGAACAGCCATCATGCTCCAACCGACAAAGGCGAGCTGCTCGGCATCCAAGCCACGATTGTCAAAGCGCTCGCCAGTTTCGGCATCAGTGTGGAACCGGGTGACATCACCCGTGGACCGGCCATCACCCGCTACGAAGTGCGTCCTGTCGATGGCCTGCGCGTGAGCCGAATCGCCAGCCTTGACGCTGACTTGGCTCGTGCGACGCGTGCCGAGCGCATCAACATCCTCGCCCCGATTCCCGGCAAAGACACCGTCGGCATCGAACTCGCAAACAAAGAAAAAATCATCGTCCCGCTGCGCGAACTGCTGGAGGACGACATCTTCGTCAACGGCAAGTCCAAGCTGCCCGTCGCTCTGGGCAAAGATGTGTATGGCAAGACGATCATCGGCGATCTCGCTGCCATGCCGCATCTACTCGTCGCCGGCGCCACGGGTTCCGGTAAATCGGTCTGCATCAACGCCATCATCACCAGCCTGCTGTGTCGTTTCGCGCCTGATGAGCTGCGCTTCATCATGATCGACCCGAAGGTCGTGGAAATGCAGAACTACGAGGAGCTGCCGCACCTCGCCCTGCCCGTCGTCACTGACCCCAAGAAGGCGCTGCTTGCCCTGCGCTGGGTGGTGAAGGAGATGGAAAACCGCTACCAAATCTTCGCCCAGGAAGGCTGCCGTAACTTCGAGGCATTCAACAACCGCAATCGCAAGCGCAAGGCCGAGGCAGACGCCGCCCGTGCCGCACGCGCTGCGGCGGGAGCACCTCCGGTCAAAGCCGGGGTCGATGATGCCAGCGTCTCCGCCGCCTTTGCTGAAGAAGCCGCGCCTGACGCTGCTCCCAAAACCGCCGAAGTGGGCACCGTGGACGGCGACACTGAGATGCGCGATGCCAGCGGCACTTGGCTCGGCGATTCACAGCCGCCACCGCCACGCAAGCAGGAGGTCGTCATTCCCGACACGATGCCCTACATCGTCGTCATCGTCGATGAGTTGGCCGATTTGATGCAGACCGCTCCTGCGGACATCGAAGTCGCCATCGCCCGTATCACGCAGATGGCGCGTGCGGCCGGCATTCATCTCATCGTCGCCACCCAGACACCGCGGGCGGACGTCATCACCGGCGTTATCAAGGCGAACATCCCCACCCGCATCGCCTTCCAGGTTTCCTCAGCGCTCGACAGCCGCGTCATTCTCGACCGCAAAGGCGCGGAGAACCTCGTCGGCAAAGGGGACATGCTTTACGTCCCACCCGGCGGTGCGCAGCCGGTCCGTAGCCAGGGTGCTCTCGTCACCGATGATGAAATCCACGCACTCGTCAGCCACTGCGTCGCGCAGGGTAAGCCGGTCTTCGATGTCAAAGTCGATGAAGAAGGCGGCGCGTTTGGCGATGAGGACGGTGAAGAAGATGGCGTCAGCGCTGAGGAAATGGAGTGCCTGGAAAAGTGCCTAGAAGTCGTGCGCCAGGAGAAAAAAGCCAGCACCAGCCTTCTCCAACGCCGCCTGCGCCTTGGTTACGGCCGCGCTGCCCGCATGATCGACCTGCTCGAAGACCGCGGCATTATCGGTCCCGGTGAAGGAGCCAAGCCGCGCGAGATTCTCGTGCAGATGGATTAACGAGCCTTGCGCAAGCAAACCCGCTGGCGAGAATCGCGCCATGCCCGACCACGCCGTTTTCCGCACCCTGTTCACCGACCTCAAGGCCGAGATGCAAAAAGCCATCGTCGGTTACGATGCACTCCTCAGCGACGTGCTGGTGGCCATTTTCTCCGGCGGGCATGTGCTGCTCGAAGGCGTTCCAGGTCTCGGCAAAACCTATCTCGTGCGCACGCTCTCGCAGGTCGTCGGGCTGGAGCCGGGGCGGGTGCAATGCACGCCCGATTTGATGCCAGCGGACATCCTCGGCACCCACATCGTCGGTGAGGACGACAAAGGTCACCGCACCCTGCGCTATGAAAAAGGCCCCGTGTTCAAGAACCTGCTGCTCGTGGATGAAATCAACCGCGCCACCCCGAAAACGCAGGCCGCACTGCTCGAAGTGATGCAGGAGCGCTGCGTGACCACCGGCGGCGAGCGCCACCTGCTACCGGAGCCGTTCTTCGTGCTCGCCACACAGAACCCGATGGAAATGGAGGGCACCTACCCACTGCCCGAGGCGCAGCTCGACCGTTTCATGTTCAAGATCAAGGTTCCCTTCCCCGACCTCGATTCTCTTGTCGAAATCTCCCGCCGCACCACCGGCTTCACCGAGCCGAAGCTCGCCAACATGACCAACGGCCCGCAGTTGATGGAGATTCAGCACAAGCTCTCACAAATGCCCGTCGCTGACCCCGTAGCGCACTATGCCTCCCGCCTGATCCTCAGCAGCCACCCCGAGCAGCCCGACGCAATCCCCGAGGTGAAACGCTACGTCAGCTACGGTGCCAGCCCGCGTGGTTTGCAGGCCCTCATTCGCGGTGCCCGCGTCTGGGCCGCCATCCACGGAGCCACCGCCGTCTCCACCGACGACATCCGCGCCATCGCCCATGTTTCACTCCGTCACCGCATCATCCTGAACTTCGAAGGCGAAGCCGGGCAGATCAAAGTGGACGACATCATCTCCAAGCTGCTCGATCAGGTGAAAACTCCGGCGCAGATGGCGGCGTGAGCATCTTTTTTATGCCCGAGGCCGATTTTAAACCCCGCGTTTACCTCGAGACCACTATTCCGAGCTTCTACCACAACTACCGCCCGGAACCCACGATGGTGGCCCGGCAGGAGTGGACGCGGGAATGGTGGGATTTGCATGCGTGGCGTTATGTGCTTCGCACCAGCGCCTTTGTGCCTGAGGAGCTGTCAGAGGGTGAGTATCCCGATCAGGATCAATGCCTGCGATCACTCGATGAAGTGCCTCAGCTTGAACTCACCGACGAGGTGGGAGAGTTGGCGAAGGTGTATATGCAGCGCTTTGTGATGCCCAAGGGACCGTCGTTGGACGCCTTTCATCTCGCTGCCGCCTCCATCCACCGCTGTGACATTTTGCTGACTTGGAACTGCGTTCATCTGGCAAATGCCCGCAAATCAGCCCATATTGAAGCTGTGAATCGGGAATTCGGCCTCCCAGCCCCGAGACTCATCACCCCGCTCGAACTCCTGGCAGACCATGAAAACACCTGACCCCATCATTGACCGTATTCGTGCGGCACGGCGCAAGATTTCCGATGCCTGCGACAATGATCCCAAGAAAATCATTGAGCGAGGCCGCCAAATGCACGCTGAGTTTGAGGCCAGACGCATCAAAGTCAGAAAGGCGGCAGTCGGCAGTTGACCCAATCTGGCATGCCCGAAACCCTCGAACGCGAAGACCTTTTCGACGCCTCCTTTCTGGACCGGCTGCGCGTTTTGGCGCTGCGTTTGAGAAAACGACGGCAGTTAATGCGGCGCGGATCGCAATCGACTCCAGCGACCGGTTTTACGCGCGAGTTCAAGGACTACCGCCACTACACCCCGCGTGAGGACTATCGCGCCATCGACTGGCGGTTGTATGCGCGGCTGGACAAGCTCTTCGTGCGTCTCTACGAGGAAACGCAGGAGCTGAACCTGCACATCCTGCTCGACACCAGCACCTCGATGGCCCAGCCGTTTCCCGAGAAGCGGCGGCAGGCACTCAGATTTGCCGTCGCACTGGCCTATCTGGCACTCAGCGCCCAGCAGCGGGTCAGCGTTTACTCGATGAGTGACAACGTGCATCAGGAGCTGCCGCCGCTGCGTGGACAGGGCAACATCGAAAAGGTCATCCAGGCGATCTCCAAACTGAAATTCGACGGCCAGACCAACATGAAACGCTGCTTTGAGGAATACCGGCCCAGCAAGCAGCGCTACGGCATCATCTTCGCCATCAGCGACTTCTTCGGCCACGAAATCGGCAGCGCCACCGAGGCCGTCTCCCGCGTTTCCGCCTGGCCGGGCGAAAATCACTTCCTCCAAATCATCCATCCCGAAGAGCGCCAGCCCGAGCTGGAGGGCGAACTCGAACTTGCTGAGGTCGAAACCGGCGAACGCCGCCGCTTCTGGCTCACCAAGAAAGATGTGCAGCGCTACGTCGAGACTTTTGACGCCTTTTCTGAAAACCTCGCCCGCGAGTGCGCCAGTCACCGCGTCGATTTCCTCCAAATCAGCAGCAACGAGGCGTTCGAAGAGCGCTTCCTCGATCTCCTCGTCCGCGGCTCCGCCCTCGCCGGTGGCGCATAGGCCACGCATTCGTCATTCCTCCCCCATGCTCGAAATCCCCGACTACCCTTTCCAAGCCTACATCTTCGACTGCGACGGTACGCTCGTCGATTCAATGCCCCTGCACTACATCGCTTGGGTAGAGGCGCTCAAACAGCACGACGCCCCGTTTGAATTCACCGAAGAGGTGTTTTACGCGCATGCAGGCATCAAAGAGCAGGATGTGGTTAAGATCCTTAATGCCCAACACGGCACGAACATCGACCCGGTGAGCGTGGACGAGCTCAAAATGGAAATCTTCCGCAAGCGCATCCCGGAGGTGCAACCGGTGCGCCCCGTGGCCGAGTTTGCCAAGTCCCTCGAAGGCCATTTCCCCATGGCCGTGGCCTCCGGCAGTGAGGAACCCACCGTGCGCGGCTGCCTGGAAGCCACTGGGCTGATTCATCTCTTTGAAACCATCATCACGCCGAAACTCGTGAAGCACGGCAAGCCCGCGCCTGACATGTTTTTGCTCGCCGCCGAGCGCATGGGCATCGCTCCGAGCGAATGCCTCGTGCTCGAAGACGGTAACAGCGGCCTGGAAGCCGCCAAGGCAGCGGGAATGCAGGCGGTTTTTATTCCGAGGACGCTGCGGTGAGCAAAGGAAGCGCGGACACTCTTGTCCGCTTCACTTCTTGCTCGTCCACGCCTTCCAGCACGTCACAAAACCCTTCGCGAAGTCCTGAGGCCGTGCCTCGACCCAGGCGGTGATGTCTTCGGGCTTAAACCACTCGCCGGTGGCGATTTCCTCCGGCAGGCAGCGGATCGGCCCATCGTGACGAGCCAGATGCAGCTCAACAAACTCGTGATCGGTGTTCTCCCCGGCAGGAATCTGCGCCGCGACCTCCGTCGCATCGACCTGAATGCCGATTTCCTCGCGCGTTTCGCGAATCGCTGCGCTGGCATAGCTTTCCCCCGTGTCGAGATGGCCGGCGGCACTGCTGTCCCACTTCAACGGCGACACGTCCTTGAGATGAGAACGCTGCTGGAGGTAGAGGTGCCCGCGTTTGTTGATGACGAAGATATGAACGGCGCGATGCAGTAGCTTGCGCTTGTGGACCTCGCCCCGCGTGAGCTGTCCGGTGACTTCGTTGCGCTCATTGACCACGTCGAACATCTCGCTGGCCTTCTGCCCGGCATCGGCCTCGTGGCGCTGCTCGTAGTAGCGCGCGATCTGAACCCACTGCATGAGCGAAAGCGCCTCCGCCCGCACCGTGGGCGAGACATTGAGGCTTTGAATCAATGCCTCCCAGCCGCCCGGAGCCTCAGGCAGAAGATTTTTGAGCTGCTTGCGCCGCTGAGAGAAGCCCATGCGCACCAGCCGATCAAACAACACATGGTCAAACACCGGCAGTGTGGCCGGATCACGCGGTGTGAGGCGGATGACCTCGGAATCCACCCTCGGCTTCGGATCAAACACCTCCGGCGGCACCACCCGCAGCATCTCCACATTCCAATCCTTCTGCACCAGCAGGCTCAGCGCCCCGTAGGCGTCGTCCTCGCAGGTGGCCGCCAGACGGTCGCACACCTCTTTTTGCAACATGAACACCGCACAGCCCACCGGTGACGGTGGCGTGAGCCAGTGCTTCAGGATCTCGCTGCCCACGGAATACGGCAAATTCCCCACCAACCGCAGCGGTCCATGCCGAAACCACGGTCGCAGGTCGATGCGCGTGGCGTCGTTGTGGATGACCTCCACATCCTCGCGCTCTTCAAACTCGCGGATGAGCTCCGGCGCGAGCTGGGAGTCTTTTTCGATCAAGATGAGCTTCTTCGGCCTGCCCACGAGATGCTTCGTCAGCGCCCCCATTCCCGGACCGATCTCCACCACCACCTCCGCCCCATCCGGCTGCACCTGATCCCCGATCCAGCGGGCCGTCTCCTCATCCTGGAGGAAATTCTGCCCCATGCTCTTGCGGGGCGTGAAGTGCGGTCGTGGGGGTGGTGATGCGGAGCGGCGTTGGTCGCGGTATCTCATTGCTGCATCATCCACCAATCCAAGGCCACGGCAATTCTGAATGACGCCATCGAGGCTCCATCACAAGAATACCACGATGCGGAACTTTCGGCGGTTCATCGTGGCAGGCGAATCCGTATGATTTCGACATGACACGCCTCATTCTCGGCCTACTCGCCCTTTGCCCTTCTGTCTTCGCCCAGTCTGACGGCATCAAAACGAAGACCACTTACGCCAAAGCTTACGGAGAGACGAAAAACGTGGTGGCGGTTGATCCGGGCAAGGATCTGCCGCGCTACCCGGCGGTGGAGCCGAAGGACGCGATCTCGACGTGGCAGGTCAAAAAAGGCTTCAAGCTGCAACTCGCCGCGCATGAGCCGCAGGTGCGTGACCCCATCGCCATCTGCTTCGACGAGCGCGGGCGCATGTTTGTCTGCGAAATGCATGACTACAGCGAGATGCGCGAGGTGACGCCGCATATGGGCCGGATTTCCATGCTCCAGGACAAAGATGGCGATGGCTACTACGAGACCAGCCAGATCTTTGCCGATGACCTGCCGTGGCCGACGGGACTGGTCTGGGCCAATGGCGGCCTGTATGTCGGTGCCACGCCGGACATCTGGCGCTTTGAGGACAAGGACGGCGATGGCAAGGCGGAGAAGCGCGAGAAGGTCTTCACGGGCTTCGGCACCGGCCTGAAAATGCTCAACGTCCAGGGTTTGCTGAACAGCTTCATGTGGGGGCAGGACAACCGCATTCACGTCCTCGCCGGTGGTGGCAATCGCGGGGTGATCACCTGCCTCAAGCGGCCTGATTTAAAGGGCATCGAGCTTGGCGGGAAGGACTTCTGGTTTGATCCACTCACGCATGAGTTCGGCCTCGAAGGCGGCGGCGCACAATACGGCATGAGCTTTGACAACTACGGCCGCAAATTCGGCTGCTCGAACAGCGACCACCTCCAATACTGGGTCTATGACGACAAGTATGCCAACCGCAATCCCTACTACCAGATGCCGCCTGCCAAGCAGAGCATCGCGGTGGATGGCGGCGCAGCGGAAGTCTTCCGCATCAGCCCGGACGAGCCCTGGCGCATCATCCGCACGCGCTGGCGCATCGCCGGTGTCGTTAAAGGAGCGGTCGAAGGAGGCGGACGCGTCAGCGGCTACTTCACCGGCGCCACGGGCACCACGATCTATCGCGGAGACGCCTACGGCCCCGAATTCGTGAACAACAGCTTCACTGGCGACGCTGGCGGCCAACTTGTGCATCGCAAAATCATCAAACCGAGCGCCGACGGCATCTCGTTGATTGGCGAACGCCCCGCCGACGAGCACGGCTTCGAATTCGCCGCGTCGAAGGACACCTGGGTGCGCGCCGTGAACTTCGCCAACGCCCCCGACGGCTGCCTGCACATTTGCGACATGTATCGCGAAGTGATTGAGCACCCCTGGAGCATCCCCGACGAGATCAAGAAGCACATCGACCTCAACAACGGCAACGACCGCGGCCGCATTTACCGCATCGTGCCGGACGGGTGGCAAAGGGCAAAGGGCGAAGAACGAAGGGGCAACATCGCCAATTCGACCACGGAGGAGCTGGTGAAACTCCTCAGCCACCCCAACGGCTGGCATCGCGACACCGCACAGCGCTTGTTGTATGAGCGTCAGGACAAAGCTGCCGTGCCGATGCTGACAAAGGTGCTCAATGGTGACAATGCGCTGGCGAAGCTGCATGCGCTGAGCGTATTGGACGGACTCGATAAGTTGAATGCTCAGCATGTGCTCCTCGCATTCAATAGCCAAGACCCTCGCACGGCAGAGCGAGCCTGCCTCATGGCAGAAAAGGCAGTGCTGAAGGAACCGAAGCTCGTGAATGATGTCTTCTCCCAAGTTCATCAGCTCGCCATGTCATCACCCGATGCTCGGACACGCTTCCAAGCCCTCTTGAGCCTCGGAACTCTTGCCCATTTCGGAGAGCCTGAGCATGTGGATGCCGTGGAAGACAATCTCATCCGTGCAGGGATGCAGAATCTCAGTGATCCCACCCAGCCTGCCGCAAAGGCCTTTCGAGATGCCATTGCGACATTCGGAGCTGATCAAACCGCGTGGATACTCCAAGGCCTCATAGATAACAGCGAAGAAAGCTCCCCCTGGATGCACATCCTGCCCCTTATCGAAGTTGCTGCCTCGCGCCAAGTGCCTACTGATCTCGAAAAACTGTGCCAATCCATTTCTAATGCACCGGCAAAGATGAAACCCACCGTGCTCGCAGCCTTTAGCCGAGGACTCAAGCGTGCTGGAACCAACCTCACGGCTGTGGATACCACCGGCAGCCTCCAAAAAGCATTCTCAGAAGCTATACAGACTCTGGCAGAGACTTCTAAGAACTCATCATCACATCTCGATGCGATCGAACTCCTCGGCGTGAATTCATCGAAAGAAGCTCAAGCGGCTCTCATCGCGTGTTTGGGCGAAAAGCAGCCCGAAGTCGTGCAATCGGCTGCAATCCGCGTGCTAGCCCAAAACAGCTCCACAGCTACCACGACGGCTTTGATCGTAAATTGGCCTCATTACGGCGCAAAAGCCAAGACTGTGGCTTTGGAGGCGCTTTTGAGTCGCGAGGACCGTGCGGTGGCCTTGCTGGAGGCGAAGGTGGTGAAGCCTGAGGAGTTTTTGGCGTCGCAGGTGCAGGACTTGATCAAGCACAAGTCGCCGAAGGTGGCAGCAGCAGCGAAAGCAGCGCTGGCCTCGGTCATTCCGCCTTCACGCGAAGAAGTCACCGCAAAGTTCAAACCCGCCATCGCGGCCAAAGGCGACGCGCAAAAGGGCCAGGTTCAATACATGACACGTTGCGTGGCCTGTCATAAGGCCGGAGCGCTTGGACTGGCAGTGGGGCCGGATTTGATCACGGTGAAGACGAAGGGCAGCGAGGCGCTGCTGACGGCAATTTTGGAGCCGCACAAGGAGGTGGCGTCGCAATTCATTGCCTACACCGTGAACACGAAGGACGGGCAGACGCTGGCGGGCATCATCACGAATGACACGGCCTCCAGCATGACGATTCGGATGATGGGCGGCATCGAAAAGACGCTGCAGCGCTCCGAGATCAAAGGCAGCAGCTCCAGCGGCCAGAGTCTGATGCCGGAAGGCCTCGAAACGGGCATGACGGTCGAGGACATGGCCGATTTGATCAGCTACATCGAAAGCCTGTGATCCAGGACACAAACTGAACCGCTTTTTCTTTGCAGCCGCCGCGCTCCGCGCTCCTTTGCCCCATCCATGAAAACCACCCCCGTTACTTTCGAAGACCTGCAATCCTCCGTCATCGCCGTGCCGCCTCTGTGCCGGAACAAAAATCTGACCCTGGCAAAATCGCAGAACAGCCGCCTGATCAAGCACATGTATAAAGGCGGCATCCGCACGCTGCTTTACGGAGGCAATGCCAATCTCTACAACATCGCCCCCAGCGAATACCACTCGCTGCTGAAGATGTTCGTGGAGATCTCCCCAGAGGACATGTGGATCGTCCCCTCCGTGGGGCCGATGTATGGCACTGCGATGGATCAGGCAAAGATCCTCCGCGAGTTCGCCTTCCCCACCGCGATGCTGCTGCCCACGTTGTTCCCGTCAAAGCCCGCCGGCGTGGCCACCGCCATCCGCCACTTCGTGGAGAAGTCTGGCATGAAGGCCGTGCTCTACATCAAAGACGGTGCCTACATCACCCCCGAGCTAGCTGCCGAACTGGTCAATGACGGCCTCATTTCCTGGATCAAGTATGCCATCGTCGAGCCTGATCCGAAGAAAGACCCTTACCTCAAGAAGCTCATCAAGCTGGTGGACACCAAGCTTATCGTGAGCGGCATCGGCGAGCAGCCTTCCATCATCCACCTGCGCGACTTCGGCGTCACCGGTTTCACCGCGGGCTGTGTCTGCATCGCCCCCTCCCGCTCCACCGCTTTGCTGAATGCCATTCTGAAAAAAGACTGGGCCACCGCCGAAGCCATCCGCGAGGAATTCGTCGCCCTCGAAGACCTGCGCAACGCCCACAGCCCGATCCTCGTGCTGCATCACGCCGTCGAACTCGCCGGCATCGCCCAGACCGGCCCCGTGCTGCCTTTGCTCACGGCATTGCCTGACAAACTGCTGCCAAAGATCGAAAAAGCCGCCAAGGCGCTGCTCGCGAAGAATGCATAATCTGGCCTCGTGCCGTTCGTCATTCTGAATTCGACCTTCGTCATTTCCACGCATGCCATCCGCCCTCGCCATCTTCGCCCATCCTGACGACATCGAATTCGTCGCCGCTGGAACCATGCTACTGCTCCAAGCACGCGGCTGGGACATCCACTACATCAACCTCTGCACCGGCAACGGCGGCTCCGTGCAGATGGACGGGCCGACCACGACAAAAAAACGCCTCGAAGAAGGCAAGGAAGCCGCCCGCATCCTCGGTGCGACATTCTATCCGCCGATTTGCGACGACCTGGAGCTGACCTACGACGTGAAATACCTGCGCCAGGTCGCCGCCGTGGTGCGCATGGCGCAGCCCAGCATCGTGCTGACCCACTCACCACAGGATTACATGGAAGATCACATGGCGGCCTCACGCCTCGCCGCCACCGCTGCCTTTGCGCACTGCATTCCGAACTTCCAGACTGAGCCGCATCTTCCGTCCTACTCGCATGACGTGACCGTCTATCACGCCATGCCTCACGGTCTATGCGATCCGTTGCGTCAGAAGCTCATGGCGGGATCTTTCGTCAACACGGCCAGCGTTCACGAACGCAAACGCGAGTCCCTCGCCGCGCACGAGAGCCAGAAGCACTGGCTCGACGTCAGCCAGGGCATGGACTCCTACCTCATCAGCATGGACGAGGCCTCACGCGCCGTCGGCAGCCTCTCCGGCCAGTTTGAGTTCGCCGAAGGCTGGCGCAGGCATTTGCATCTTGGATTCAGCGCGAAGGAGATCGACCCGCTCAAAGAGGCGCTCGGCGATCTCTGCCTGATCAACGAGGAATACGAGCAAGCACGAGCAATCCCGGCTTGAGCATGAGTTCCAAGTCTCATGTTTAAAGTTTCAAGTTGGCCTGGATGGCGCACGGGACTTGAAACTTGGAACCTTAAACTTGAAACTGCGCCCCGATGCCCCCGCCACTCACCTACCTGCTCATCGACGGCCACAGCGTCATCCACGCGTGGCCGGAGTTGCTACGAGAGCACCGGACTGCCTCACGCCGGCATCTGGCGCGGATCGAACTGCTCAAACGTCTGCGCAATCTTCAAGACATGAGCGGCATGCAGGTCGTCGTCGTGTTTGATGGCGCAAAACAGGGCACCAACGAGGAGCGGGAACCCCAGGGACTGCAAATCATCTACGCCGACCCCGGCACCACGGCAGACACGATCATCGAGCGCCTCGTGGCCCGTTACGCCAAAGAGCGCCCCATGCGCGTCGTTTCTGCCGACGGCATGGTGCGTGAAACGATTCTGTCACTTGGAGCCGAGTGGATCAGCCCTGAAATCCTCCGCTGCCAGTGCGACGGCGCTGAAACCCAGATGCGCAGTCGCCTTGCTTGATTCACCAACCCGCTTTAGCCTCCCGCCATGCACCTTCGACCTTTGCTCGCCTGCCTCACGCTCGGTTTGTCATCCACGCTCGCTCAAGAGCCAGCCGCCCCCGCCACTCCTGCTGCTGCGGCAGCAGCCCCTGTTTCTGACGAGGTCAAAAAACTGCTCCTCGCCGCCCGTGACCTGCGGGTGATGCATCAATACAACGACGCGCTGCAAAAACTGGACGAGGCTGAAAAACTCGCGCCGAACCTGCCCGACATCTATGCCCTGCGTGGCGACATCCACCTCGCTCCACGTCGTCGCGACTTCGATCTCGCTCTGCCGCAGTTTGAAAAAGCCGCGCAACTCCAGCCAGACAGCCCGCTGCCGAAGTTCAACCTCGCCGAGTATTATTTCGTGAAGCACGACTTTGACACGGCACTGAAGTCATTTTCCAAAATGATCACTGACTACCCGAAGCTGCCGATGGTCATCCGTCATCTCGTTCACTACAAACGCATGCTCTGTGAGCTGAAGCTCGGCCACCGCCAGCAAGCAGAGCAGATCGTAGCAGACCAATTCACCTTCATGGACGACACGCCCGCCTACTACTTCAGCAAGTCCGCGATGGCTTTTGAAATGGGTGACGCCGCCAAGGCCAACGAATGGGTGCAGCGCGGCGTGGCCGTATTCAAAGGCCCCGCCTGCGAGCCTTACTACGATGCCTTCAAGGAACTGCGCTGGGTGCCAGACATGGACCTCAACGCTCCCAAGGAGCAGCCCAAGCAGCCGTGACGTGGCGCATCGCAGCCGACACGGGTGGCACCTTCACCGACTGCCACGCTCTCGACCCGCAGGGCCGTGAGACGCGCTGCAAAGTCCTCTCCACCGGCCATCTGCGTGCCGTCTGGGACCGTCAACAGAGTTTTCCAACTCGGTTGAACGGCCTCCCACCCCTGCCAGCAGGCTTTCTAGTCGGTTTCCAAATCAAAGCCGTCGGTGGTGCCTCACACCGCACCATCACTGGTGAAAATCCACTCACCCTGGACGCGCCGGCATCTTGGCAGCCCGGCACGCTCCTCGAACTCACCACCGGTGAGGAAGCACCTGTGCTCGGTGCCCGCATCCTCACAAATACACCCCCAGGTCACGATTTTCCGCCGCTGAGCCTGCGCATCGCCACCACACGCGCCACCAACGCGCTGTTGGAGCGCAAAGGCGGGCGCATCGCATTGTTCATCACGCGCGGCTTTGGCGATCTCCTGCAAATCGGCGACCAGCGCCGCAGCGATCTCTTTGCGCTGAAGCACGAGCCGCGCCCGATCTTCCACGAGATCGTCTGCGAGGTTCCAGAACGCATCAGCATCACCGGTAAAGTGCTCGAACCACTCGATGAAGCCGCTGTCCGCGCTTCCGCGTTCGATTGCATCGCCCGGGGCATCACCACCGCCGCGATTTCGCTTCTTCACGGCCACGCGCATCCGCAACACGAGCTGCGCGCCGCTGAAATCCTGCGCGAGTGCGGTTTCACTCATCTCACGCTCTCACATCAAACCGCCGCCTTCGCCAAACTGCTGCCGCGCACCCAGAGCACGGTGGCAGACGCGTATTTGCATGCGCCCGTGCAGTCTTTCCTCAATGGCATCCGCCTAGTCTCACCGGACATGCAGATCATGACCAGCGCCGGCGGTTTGAAGACAGCGGATGACATCCGTCCCAAAGACATGCTGCTCAGCGGTCCTGCGGGTGGAGCCATCGGCGCGGCCAATGCGGCGCGGCGGCTAGGCATCACGAAAATCATCACGTTCGACATGGGCGGCACCAGCACGGACGTGGCGCGCATCGACACACGGCCAAGCTATCGTTTCTCCCAAGAAGTGGCAGGCATGAAGCTGCTCGCGCCCTGCGTCGCCATCGAAACCGTCGCCGCAGGCGGTGGATCGGTCTGCCGCATGACACATCACGGCCTCGCCGTCGGCCCGGAGAGCGCCGGATCCAATCCCGGCCCCGCCTGCTACGGCAAAGGCGGCCCGCTGACCATCACCGATGTCAATTTGCTCCTCGCACGCTTCGATCCCGCGAAAGCGCCGATCCCGCTCGATGTGAATGCCGCGCAGCAGCGCTTGCGGGAACTCCACGCGCAAACCGACGGCTCTTTGAATGAAACGGAGCTGCTTCACGCACTGCTACGACTCGCCATCGAGCACATGACCGACGCCATCCGCCGCATCTCCATCGGTGAAGGCTACGATCCGGCCGATCACGCGCTGCTGGCCTTTGGCGGCGCCGGTCCGCAGCATGCCTGCGCCGTCGCCGAAGCGCTTGGCATGCAGACCATCCTGGTTCCAGCGCATGCGGGCATCTTGAGCGCCGTCGGTTTGCAGGAAGCCGTGCCGGAGATCATTGAGGAATCAGAAATGCGCATGCCCCTGGCATCATTCTTGGAGTCGCTGAGCGACGACAAAGTAGTCCGCACAGCCCCCTGTGCGGCGCTCCGTCAGCTCATTCAACGCCCTTCCTCCGCAGAGACGTCCGTGTCCGATGCTCTGCCGCGTGAAATGAATCAAGAGCCTTTCACGCGCCGCACAGAGGACTGTGCGGACCACATTTCTATTGCCGAACTCCGCCTCCAAGGCCAGGACACGCCGCTGCAAGTCGAGTTCAAGCACCCGCAAGAGCTGCCCAAGCTTTACCGCGCCGCCTACGAGCGCCTGTTCGGCTACCAACCGCCCGCGAATCGCGAAATCGAGCTCGTCAGCATCCGCACCATCACCAAGGAAGGGTGGGCTCCATCCCCCCAGTCTCCGCTCACCGGCACCGCCATCGTCCCCACACCCGCGCTCATCCAGGACGCCTTCTCCACCATCGTCATCACACCAGGCTGGAGCGTCGAGCACGTTCCAGGCTTCGGTCACGTTCTACGCAACGCGTCCCCCGTCGCAGCCCCTCCCCTTGCACGCGATTTACTGCGCCATCGCTTCCACTCCATCGTGAGCGATATGGGCGCGCTGCTCTGCCGCACCGCCATTTCCACGAACATCCGCGAGCGACTCGATTTCTCCTGCGCATTGCTTGATCCGCAAGGACGGCTGCTTTCCAGTGCCCCGCACATTCCCGTGCATCTAGGAGCGCTCGGCGTGTGCGTGCGTGAAGTCGCCAAAGCGGTGCCAATGCAGCCGGGAGACACGATCATCACAAATCATCCCGCGTTTGGTGGTTCGCATCTGCCCGATGTCACGCTCATCACCCCAGTATTCGGTTCAAACGGACCGCTCATCGGTTACATCGCCAATCGGGCGCATCACGCCGAGATCGGCGGCATCACGCCCGGTTCGATGCCAGCCAACGCGACTCGATTGATCCAGGAAGGCGTCGTCATCTCCCCACGGCACCTGATTCGCGGCGGAACCTCATGTTTCGACGAAATCAGCCAGCTTTTAAGCTCAGCACTGCATCCCACCCGCAATCTGGCGGACAACTTGGCCGACCTGCATGCCCAACTCGCGGCCAATCTGCATGGTGTGGAGCGTTTACGCGCGTTGGAGAGCGATTCGCTGGCAGAGGCGATGCAAAGCATCCTGGACCACTCCGCCGCCGTCATGCGCGGGCAAATCAACCGACTGTCGGATTCGATCTCCGCCACGGAAAAGCTCGATGACGGCTCCCAGATCACGGTTTCGATGCGAAAGGCCGGTGGAAAGCTCATCCTCGACTTCACCGGCACCAGCGGCGTGCATCCGCGCAACCTGAACGCCACCACCGCCATCGTGCGCAGTGCGGTGCTTTATGTGATGCGGCTGTTGCTGCAAGAAGACCTGCCGCTCAACGAAGGTCTGCTCGATCCCGTCGAGATCATCCTTCCCACGTCTCTCCTCAATCCCGTCTTCTCAGAGGATCCAGCGCACTGTCCTGCCGTGGTCGGTGGCAATGTCGAGGTCAGCCAGCGGCTTGTGGACACGCTCATCAAGGCGCTGGACCTGCAAGCATGCAGCCAGGGCACCATGAACAATTTCTTGTTCGGCGGCGGTCGTTTCGGCTACTACGAGACGATTGCGGGTGGTTCCGGCGCTGGCAACGGCCACGACGGGGCGCACGCACTGCACACGCACATGACAAACACCGCCATCACCGATCCTGAGATCATCGAGCAGCGCTACCCGGTGCGTTTGCACCAGTTTGCCATTCGCCACGGCTCCGGCGGCACGGGTCAGTGGCGCGGTGGCGATGGCGTGGTGCGCGAGTTTGAGTTCGTGGAGCCACTCACAGTCAGCTTACTCACCCAACATCGCATCGAAGCCCCGTTTGGCCTGCACGGCGGTCAAAACGGTCAATGTGGTCGCCAAACCTTGGTGCGTGAAGGCCAAAGCACTCTGCTTGATGGCTGCACCACGTTTGAAGCCCAGGCAGGAGATCGCATCATCATCGAAACACCCGGCGGCGGCGGATGGGGGACGCCTTCATGAAACCCATCGCGCTCATCACCGGTGGCGAAGGCGATCTGGCCAAGTCGATTGGCGCCGAACTCAAACAGGCAGGTTTTGACGTTTGGGCTCCGGGCCGTGCCGAACTGGATGTGACGGACAAGGCTTCGGTGAAAGCGTTTTTTGACGACATCAAGCAGCTTGATCTGCTGGTGAACAATGCGGGGGCTTTTCACGACGCATTGATCGCAAAGATGAGCGCTGAGCACTTCGATCACGTCGTCGATGTGAACCTGAAGGGCGCGTTTCTCGTGTCGCAGGCGGCGTTGAGGCTGATGTCGAAGCAACGCAGCGGTCACATCGTGAACATCGGCTCGTATTCGGCACTGAGTGGTCCGGCAGGCCAGGCGAACTACGCGGCGGCGAAGGCGGGGCTGATCGGACTGACCCAAAGCATCGCCAAAGAGTATGGCGCACGCAATGTGCGGGCAAACTGCGTGCTGCCAGGCTTTTTGGAGACGAAGATGACGCGGCATCTGCTGGAGGAAAAGACCTGGCGTGAGAACTTGCTGCAAACACACGCGCTGGGGCGGCTGAACACGGCGGAGGATGCGGCACGCTTCATCGTCTTTCTTCACAGCTTGGTGAATGTGAGCGGGCAAGTGTTTCAGCTCGACAGTAGGCTACACAGGTGGGCGTAGCTTCGATTGGCAATCGAAGCCATTTGGAAGGTCAGATTCGAGTGCCACTCGAATCTACAAAGCAAACTCAAGCGGCATCGGCGCTTCCCAACTGCTCGGAAAGCCTGCGAGATTAAGTTCGAGGCGTGAGGAATGCAGTGCTTGGCGCGGTAGGAGGAGTTTTTTCTCCAAGGCAGGAGTCCAGCCGGTTTCGATGAACTCCAGGTAGCAGCGGTCATCGCGGCCATAAAGTTTGTCGCCGACGATGGGAAGGCCGAGATGATGAAGGTGAACGCGGATTTGATGCATGCGGCCGGTTTCGGGCTTCGCCTCGATCAAAGCGAACGGCATGCCGTCACGTTCGAAGCGCTGCAGCGTGCGGAACGAGGTGCGGCAGGACGCTCCTTGCGGATGGACGATTTGTTTGACCCAGATGTCGGCTTCTTGCACCTCTCCGGCGCGGAGAATGGGGGCATCGAGAGCTTTCTCATTCCATTCGGGCCAGCCGTGAACGAGCGCGGTGTAGGTCTTGTGGATTTTGCGTTCCTGCATCGCCATGCCGAAGAGACGGGCGAGTTCGTGATTTTTCGCGACGAGCACGACGCCACTGGTTTCACGGTCGAGGCGGTTGATGAGGGAGACTTGGCCGCCGTTGGCGATTTCATACGAGAGGAGATCACAAAGCCGATGCCAGAGCGTGGGCGGGCCGTTCGGATCGCTAGGATGGATTTGCAGCGGCGCAGGCTTATTGACGACGATGTAGCCATCCGCCTCGTCGATGACGGTGAAGGTAGCGTCATTGCGAATGCTCACGGCAGCGAGATGGCGAGTTGCCGGGCATAGACGATCTGCTGAGGATCGTGGAGGTAGTCCTTGTCGTCGAAGTGCCAACACTCGGACTCCAATTGGATAAACCCGGCCTGCTGCATGGCCGCCTGGAGAATTTGAAGATTTTGCTTCACCACGGCATCGTTGCCTCGGTAATGGCGGCTGGCATTGGCCAAATCCTGGTCAAATCCGGTGGGCATGCGCTGAACATTCCCGTGGGCATCCACGAGCGTGAGATCGACGGCGATGCCGCCGCAATGACGGCTCCAGCCAGTGGCCTCAGGGGAAAGAAACATGCCGGTGCTGCCAGCGTAGCTGTGCAGTGTCTCCTGCACTTCAGGCGGGCGGTAAGCATCCCAGATGCGCAGGCCGTAGCCCTGGGCACGCAGCAGTGACTGAGCGGTCTTTAACTTTTCCGCAGTCTCAATCCGCATCAGGCAGGGCATACGAGCAGGGTAAAGCGGGCGCTGGGTGACGTTGTGTGAGGTGGCATAGCGTAGATCAATGACCACATCTGGGATCACTCGACGGACATCGACCAAGTCGAAGTTTTTCGCGAGTTCGATGGAACGGGCCGGCACAAAAGCACTGCGAGTTCCCCCTTGAGAGGCGCAGGCCGCCAAGCCGAAGCTAAGGCAGAGAAGAGGGATGATGCGCCAGGAATCTGAAGTCATGCGGAGTTTTTGCTTCCGTACTCATGCACGGCGGGGCAAGTTTGCAAACTCAGCCCTCTGCCATGTCGCGTTATCAACTACTCACCACCCTGCTGCATCTCCTGACGTTCTACATCGGCGCGGGGATCGGTTCGTTTCTCAATGTGGTGATCTACCGGCTGCCGCTGGGCATCTCGGTAAACAATCCGAAGCGCAGCTACTGCCCGTCCTGCAAATATCAGATCCCGATGTGGCAGAATATTCCCCTGCTGAGCTGGCTGCTGCTGCGCGGCAAATGTGCGAACTGTGGTGGCAAGATCTCGATGCGCTACTTTTGGGTCGAATTGCTGACCGGAGTGCTGTTTTACATGGTGTTTTTGAAGATCATCGGTGATTACGCCGACCCATGGCCGTTCATCCAAGTCTGGGGACCACATGTTCTATGCCTGTGGGTGTTTGTCAGCCTGCTGGTCGCGGGGACCTTCATCGACATCGACCATTTCATCCTGCCACACTCCATCACGATTGGCGGCGCAGTGGTAGGAGTGCTCTCTGCTTGGGGTGTGCCTGCGCTGGTGGAGCAGGAAACTCACACCCATGGCCTGCTCATCTCCCTAGCCAGCGCTGCACTGGGACTCGGCGGCCTGTGGCTGGTGGTGGAGCTGGGAAAGCTGGCCTTTGGTCGCAAAAAGTTCGTCTTTGAACAAGAGCAGGAGTGGCAAGTCACTCAGCCAGATGAAAACGAGCCGCCAGTGGTCGTCTTTGGCGAGCAAAAATTTGACTGGGCCGACCTCTTCATGCGTGCCAGCGATCGCATGGTGGTTTCCTGCCACTCCTTGCAGGTGAACGAGCGCTCTTTTGGCGCGGTGACGGCAGAACTCTGGGTGGATAAACTCAAAGTGCGTGTAGGCAGTAACCCCGAGGAGTTTGATCTCGAAGGCGTGACCACGTTACGCGCCAAGACCACGCAGGTCGTGATCCCACGCGAGGCGATGGGCTTTGGTGACGTGCTGTTTTTGATGATGATCGGCGCGTTCAACGGCTGGCAGGCGGTATTGTTCACGATTCTAGCCGCGTCGGTGCTAGGCACGGTCTTTGGCGTGATTCATCGCGTCACCGGGCGGGCAGAATGGGGCGCGAAGATTCCTTTCGGCCCCTATCTGGCGATGGGCGCGGTGCTGTGGATCTTCTACGGCCCCCAGGTCGTGGACTGGTACATCAGCAAAACGATGTGGCGCTGACACGCCCCCATGGGCCTTTGATAACAACTCACCCGGCGCTCGTTACGGCTGACCGAAATACCCTTTCACCTTCAGCTTCCGACCGAAAATCTTCTCCCCGGCGGCAATGTAGAGGATGTCGTGGTCTTTCCCGGCGAATTCAACGCTCACCACTTTGCCCAGCGGATCTGGTTTGGCGATGATTCCAGCCAAGCGACCTGCGGTGTCGAAGACCTGCACGCCGAGTTCGGTGGTGACGAAGTAGCGTCCGCTGGCTTCCGTCGTCGCGCCATCACCAGCAGCGGTTTCCTTGCCCACGGGCAGCCACATCGTCATGTAGGGCGCTCCACCGGTCAAAGTGCCGTCATCTTCGATGCGCCAGGCCCAGACATGCTTTCCGCCGTGCTCAGAAACGGCCAGCGTGCGTTCGTCCGGTGAGATCGTGATGCCGTTCGGCTTCTGCACATGCCCCGCATCGGCCACGAGGTGCTTTTTGTCTTTCGTGATCAGATGCACGCTCAGCGTCGGCGTCTCGGTGAAGTAAAGATTCCCCTTCTTGCTGACGACGAGATCATTGCACTTCACGCCCGTGAGCAGCACTTCCACCTCACCCGTCATGGAGATGGCGATGATGCGCTGCTCCTTGTTGTGACAGGCGTAGAACCGGCCATCCGGGCCGATTTGCAGGCCGCTGATGCCTGGCAAATTGTCGAGAAACAAGTCCGTCTTCCCCGTGGCGACGTCGATCTTGTAGATCCCCTTCCCGCCTTTGACATCGGTGAAGAACAGATTCCCCGCTGCATCGCAGCACAGGCCGTCAGTGAAGACATAGCCGCTGGCCGCTTCCTTCCACGGCGCACCGTCGATGAGGTAATCGTGCAGCGAGGTGTCCTGGGCGAGGAGGGGTGTGGCGAGGAGGCTGAGGGAAAGGAGCAGGCGTTTCATGATGGATCGGTTCGTGATTGGGTACGTTGTTCACGCTTTAGCGTGCTGTGGTTCTGACACGCTAAAGCGTGAACTACAAACTCACTTCTTCCACAGCCAGCGCAGCGTCTCCGGCAGCATCGCGCCGCCGTGCTTGCCGTTGTGCGTACCTTCGCCGAGGACGAACTGGTAATTGTAGCCCGCGAACTTCAGCGACGCGGCCATGTCCTGGTTCGCCAGCGGCCAGTTGCCGAACTGGTTGTCGAGGTCGTTCTTGCCGTCCTGGAGGAAGACCTTGAGCGGCTTCTTGTCCGTCTTGCGGATCAGTGCAGGATAGACATGACCGCCACGGATGTTGGTGAAGCTGCCAATGTGGCTGATCACCTTGCGAAAGGCGTCGGGACGCTCCCAGGCCACCGTGAAGGCGCAAATGCCGCCGCTGCTGTTGCCGCAGATGCCACGGCCTTCGGGATCGTCGGTCAGTTTGTAGCTCTTGGCGACTTCGGGGAGGATTTCTTCAATGAGGAAACGGGCATGCAGATCGCCGAGGGAATCGTATTCAAAGCTCCGGTTGCTGCGCGGCTTCTCCTTCGGGTTGCTGGTCGGAAACACGCCGGGATTGATGCAGATGGCGATCGTCACCGGCATCTCGCCCTTGGCGATGAGATTATCGAACACCACCGGCACGCGGAACTGGCCGTCTGTCTTCACAAAGCCGCCGCCGTCGCAGAACACCATCACGTTCGCCGGTTGTTCGGGTTTGTACTGGGCTGGAACGTAGATCCACCAGTCACGCGACGTGCCGGGATAGATCTTCGAGTTCGTCCACGCCGGCATCTGCGTCACCTTCCCCTGCGGCACGTCCTTGTTGATCTGTGAATCAGGTCCGAGCACATACTGATCATCCTGCGGGGCGGCTTGAGCGAGACTGACGAGACACAACGAAAGAACGGCGGCGGTGAGAAACTTCATGGGCGAATCCGAACGAGAGCGAGGCGTGAAATCTTGCACGCGACCCTCCCTCGAGAGGCGGAGAAGGCTCAACGGGTTGGCCAGGGTTGACCGTGATTTGGAATCGGGTCAGCGGTTCAGCGCCGTCGAGGCAGGAGCGCAGATGGGATTCCCCTGGCCTCATTCCTCTGTCTTTTTCATTCAAGTGAGTCAGGCGAAGCCTATGGACTGCGGCAGCCTGCTGCCGCTTTGGGGAGCCAGCCTGCTGGCGTGTGGGCTGAAAGACATAATTTAACTCCATAGCCCTCGCCTGCGCGGAAGCGGCTCGGTTTGGAATGGCCTGGAGACGCTCGATCCGCCATTTTGAAGAAGATCAAATACGTGAGCTGTTCGAGGTAGTCGCCATAGACCACGCCGTCGTCACGGAGCGTGGTGCAGAAGCCTCAGACTTTGGAAATGATGGAATCAGTGGACATGAGAGAAGCGGAAAAGTCAGACGATTTCACCAGCGGCATGCAGCGTTGCCTGCCGGAGTGCGGGAGATATCCAAAAGCGTGCTTCAGCCTGGAGACGATCCAGCAAGGGCGAGATGGCGGGAATGAGCGAGCGGCTGCGAGCCTGGGCTAGGATGCCGAGCAGTCCCATGGTGCGCAGATGCAGGGCCGCCGCGGCGGCACGCCCCTCCATCTCGTCCATGAGCACCAAATCGGCTCCCAGCTCCAAGGCCAGCGAGAGCGCCGCGACTTCACCAGCATGAAGCACGGGCGAGTGAGCCCAGGCATGCGCCGTGGTTTTCGGCAGGCAGCATTGAATGAAGACGGGGAACACCAGCCCCTGAAACCGGGCATCCACGGATGCCAGGCGGGCAAACTCGGCCTCCACCTGCGGCGGTGCAACCACCGTGCCGAAGAGCTGGGACAGCAAGGCCTCCTGGCCCAGAAAGCACAGGTTCAGAATCACCGAGGTGTCTGAAACAACGATCACCTGAGGCCGAGAGCGCGAAGGGTTTCCAAATCCTGCGCCAGCGCCTCTTCCGTGAAGTTCGAGATGCGCCGGGCATACAGGGCCTCATCGAAATCCAACCGGCTGACGCCGGCCACATCCGCCGCGGACTGGCGGGAGAGGTGACCTGCGGCATAGGCACCACAGGCGAGATCAAGAAGGATGGCAGGCTCACCCAGGGAAGCGAGGCCCGGCATGTCTGGAAGGGTGATGGTCATGGGAAGAGGATAAAAGAAAAGCAAGCGGAGGCAAGGCGGCGTCTCGTGCTCCGCAGGGATGCGGCCCAGCAGGGCGGCGGCGGGTTCGTCGGCGGTTCCATCAGTCAGCCAGTTCAATGTCCGCCGGTTCCACCGTCACAAGCTTGGGCCGCTTACGTTCGCCGAGGAACTCCACCTCGTGACCCGCGCCGGCTTCATAGGCATGCACCACGGTGCCGGTTTCACCCGCCTTGACTTCGTCATCGGGCAGGTCCCGGCGCAGCTGCTTCCGGTCCTAGTTCCGTCTAGCCCCCCAACCAGCACCAGCAGTCCAAGGCAGGATTGTCGGGTGCCTCACGGAGCGCGAACGCCTTCGTCCGCTTGCCTCTCCATGACCGACTCAGCCGTGTGGGCTGGCAAAAAGATGGCCGGTAAAAAATAGGATCTGAACTCTTGCGCCTTCCTAAGCTCTGGCGGTGCAGCTCCGGGACCCAAGGAAGGGCGGATTGGAACCGCCCAGGCGCTTGCCAAGTGCCTCTCCTTGAGGACGCACCGCGAGAGACCAAGAAGACGCGAGAGGGGTTGGATCAAAGGTCATGATTCTCCGGCCTTCATTCTTCTGCCGATCATCACCGTGTCTCGGTTCCGTTCTGCCAACCCCTGACAGAGATTCCAAGACAAGATAGGCAGGAGAATGGGGGCAGAAGAATCAGCTCTGGCGCGCGAATTGGATTCCCCTGTCCTCATTCCTTTGTCTTTTTCATTCAAGTTAGTCAGGCGAGGCCTTTGGACTGCGGCAGCCTGCTGCCGCTTTGGGGAGCCCGCCTGCTGGCGTGTGGGCTGAAAGACATGATTTAACTCCATAGCCCTCGCCAGCGCGGTAGCGGCTCGGTTTGGAATGGCCTGGAGACGCTCGATCCGCCGCAGCAGGCTGCGAGCGGGAAAGCGGCAGCAGGCTGCCGCAGTCCAAGGAACCTTCGGTTCGGCTCATCCTCATGCCACCAGCGCCTCGTTGAGATCATCCATAACAATATCCATTGGGCTTTTTTTCCCACTTTTCTCTCTTCCGGCCAATCATTCAGGGAAGTTACCCAATGGAACTAAACAGCACGCTTTCCCGCTTCAGAGCATCAAGCGTGGCAGCACCATGCCGGGTGCTCGGGATGGGCGATCCGCCCCGGCGGACACATGCTTCTCCCATAAACGCGACGGCGCAAGACAGACAGGGAGACCTGGAGACCCAGAGACTGGGAGCAGGAGGAGGTGGCGGAGGTGAAAACCCGGCAGGAAGGTTTCACGGCACCTTTGGCAGGCATGCAAACTCGTCCGTGATGCATGCAAACTCGTCCGTGATGTTTGCAAACTCGTCCGTGATGCATGCAAACTCGTCCGTGATGCCTGCAAACTCGTCCGTGATGCCGGTTTTCCCGACTGGAAGGGCGCCGGAGGCGCGCTGGAGCCATGAGGCGGAAAGCAGAATGATGCTTCCGGTGCAGGGAAAGCTTGCGGTGGCTGAGGGGGGGACTTCGCGCCGTTTGCCGTGGCTTTGAAACAACCGTCAACCACTGCAAACAATCGTCAGCCATCGCAAACCTCGTGATCGGGGAAGCGGAGAAGGAGGAGGAAAGTAAACCAAGCTCAATCCTCCCCATCACAGGCTTGCGTCGATGATTCGGGTTGGTAATTTGTTGGCCATGAGCACTGCCGTTGCTGCCCTGCTGACCGCCGCCATGCGCCTGCCTTCCGATTCTCGAACGGAGCTGGTGGAAGCGATTCTGGAGCGTTCCGAGCCGACCAAGGACTTCATCGCCGGGCAGATGGAGGTGGTGAGCCACCGAATGGAGCGCGTCCGCCAGGGCATCACCCAACTGGTGCCAGCCGCCGAAGCTCACGACGCCGTGCTTGCCGGACTTCAGGATCGCACATGACGGCTTCGGCTGCCCACAACTATGGGCTGCGGATCGACGGATTCTAACCGCTGATATGAAGCTGATTAGACGCTGATGGATAAGCCTCTGGTATCAGCGTCCCATTAGCGTCATATCAGCGGTTTAACGAGGCTGCGAAGCGAGATTCCGGCTTCCCACCACGTTCGTGATGATCGAATGCGTCTCTCGATTTTCTTTCTGCTCTCCGCCATCCTCTCCGCCCCTGCGGCGGTGGATTTTTCTCATCAAATCGTGCCGATCCTGCGGGAGCACTGCGCGGAGTGTCATGCAGGGGACAAGAAGAAGGGCGGCTTCTCTTTCAATGACCGGGCGGCGTTGCTGGAGGGCAGTGAGAACGGGCCAGTGGTGGCGGCGGGCAAGGCGGGCATGAGCCGGATGATCGAGGTGATTCTCTCGACCGATTCCGATGAGCAGATGCCGCCGAAGGGCAAGCGGGTGCCGGCGGATCAGATCGCACTGCTGAAGGAGTGGATCGACTCGGGGATCGCGTGGGAGGAGGGATTTGCCTTCAAGAAACCAGCGTATGAGCCGCCGCTGCAGCCGCGCTCGCCAACACTGCCTGTGGCGGTGGATGGACGCGCACATCCGATTGACCGCATCCTGGACGCACATCTCACGGCGAAGAAACTCCCCCGCCCTGCCCTCAGCGACGACCGCACTTTCCTGCGTCGGGCTTCGCTGGATCTCATCGGCCTGCTGCCGACGCCGGAGGAAGTGGCGGCGTTTGACCAGGATAAGGCCGCTGACAAACGTGCGCGGCTCGTCGAGGCGCTGCTGAAGCGTGACATCGACTACACGGAGCACTGGCTGACGTTCTGGAACGACCTGCTGCGCAACGATTACGGCGGCACGGGCTTCATCACCGGCGGGCGCAAGCAGATCAGCAACTGGCTGTATCATGCGCTGATCACGAACCTGCCCTTCGACCAGTTTGTGCGCGAACTGATCGCCCCACCGACCGATGAGAGCCGGGGCTACATCGACGGCATCAAGTGGCGCGGCGAGGTGAGCGCCGGGCAGACGGTGGAGATTCAGTTCGCGCAGAGCGTCTCGCAGAGCTTTCTCGGCATCAACCTGAAGTGCGCCTCCTGCCACGACAGTTTCATTGACCGCTGGAAGCTGAGCGAGGCCTACGGACTGGCGGCGATCTATTCGAATCGCCCGCTGGAGATTCACCGCTGTGACAAACCCATCGGCCAGCAGGCCTCGGCGGCGTGGTTGTTCCCGGAGATCGGTCAAATTGATCCCAAGGCGAAGCAACCGGAGCGCTTGCAGCAGCTCGCCGCGCTGATGACACATCCGCAAAATGGCCGCACACCGCGCACGATGGTGAACCGCCTGTGGCAGCGCCTGATGGGCCGGGGGATCGTGCATCCGGTGGATTCGATGCAGACGGAGCCGTGGAATGCGGATTTGCTGGACTACCTAGCCACCTACCTCGTGGAGAACGGTCACGATTTGAAGAAGGCGCTGGCCCACATCGCCACGTCGCAGGCCTACCAGTCGCATGCGCAGATCGTGACGAAGGAAACCGATGACCACGGCTACACCTATGCCGGACCGCGTGCCAAACGGCTGACGGCGGAGCAGTTCGTCGATGCCATCTGGCAGCTGACTGGTGCCGCGCCGACGAAGATGCATGCCAGCGTGCTGCGGGGGAAAGTCGATCCCGCGGTGGCCAAGCAGATCACCATGAAGGGCCAGTGGATCTGGGGCGATAGCGCCAAGCCCGGCAGCACACCGCCTTCGGGAGAAAGCATCACGTTACGCAAGACGATCAAGCTCGACGCTGAACCCAGCAGCGGCAGCGCCGTGGTCACCTGCGACAACGGTTATACGCTGTTCGTGAACAACAAGAAGATCAGCGCCGGGGACGATTGGAGCAAACTGGCCGCGGTGCCGCTGCAAAACGCGCTCAAGAAAGGCGCGAACTCGATCATCGTCATCGCCAAAAACGCAGGCAACGGACCCAACGGCGCCGGATTCTTCTTCGATGCGCGCATTCGCGACGCCGCAGGCAAGGAAACCTTGATCAGCAGTGATGCGACTTGGGAATGGACCGCTCAAGCACCGGCAGGCAGCAAAGAAGGCAGGCTTGGTGCTTTTGAGGTGAAGGACTGGAAGCCGGTCACGGTGGTCCAAGCGCTGCCGGTTTGGCAGAAGACCATCGACACGCAGGCTCCGTCCCTGCTCGCGCAAGGAGCCGCCGGTTCCAATCACATGATCCGCGCCTCCTTGATGAAGGCCGACTTCCTGATGCGGACGCTGGGCCGCCCGAACCGCGATCAAATCGTCTCCACCCGCCCGAACGACCTCACCACGCTGGAAGCCATCGACCTGGCGAATGGGAGCATTTTGGCCGACGCGATCAGCCAAGGAGCCAAGCGCCTGCTGGAGACGGCAAAGGGTGATTTCATCACGCCGCTGTATCGCCATGCCTTGTCACGCGATCCTTTGCCCGCCGAACTCGCCACGGCGAAGGAAATCCTTGGAGCAACGCCAACACAACCATCCCTCGAAGACCTGCTGTGGGCCGTGTGCATGCTGCCGGAGTTTCAGTTGGTGCGCTGAGCTGAGGCATAAAGACCCAGCCCGCCCAAACGCAGGCATGAAATCAAAGATTGATTTCATGGGGTCAATACCCCAGACTGATTTAGTTCCAAAGGAAAGTTAATAATCAGCAGCTAGTCAGTGATGCGTCACCTCCACTTCATCCTTCTCGGCCTGGCAGTTTCGCTGCTCGCCTCATGCTCTTCTTCAGGTCTGTTCAGCGCAGGCAAGCTCGGCAGGGGAGCCTCACGTATTACAGCGGTTCGAACCACGGCTTACACCCATAGCGAGTCAGACCACATCATTTATGGAGCTAGGACAGCCGTAGGCTCCAATCTGAAATACGGCAATGTGCGCAGTGCAGCGGCTGATTGGTCGGTTTACCCGGTAGGCACCGTTTTCCAGATCGAAGGGCTGCCGTATGTTTATCAGGTGGATGATTACGGCTCAGCGCTGGTCGGCACGAACACCATCGACCTCTACAAGCCCGACAAGGCCACGATGAAAGCCTGGGGCGTGCGAAACGTGAATATCCGGGTCATCAAATGGGGTTCATTCTCAAAGAGCCTCACCATTCTACGCCCGCGCACGGCTTATCCGCACATCCGCAAGATGGTATCCCGCATCGAAAGAAGCTCGTAGCTCAAGACCCTCGTGACGCGACAGGAACGTGCAGATCATGTGCTGAAAAGGCTGCGGCAGCTCTACCCTGACCCGCCTGTTCCTTTGGATCACACCGATGCCTTCACCCTGCTGGTGGCGGTGTTACTCTCCGCCCAATGCACCGATGTCCGGGTGAATCAAATCACCCCGGCGCTCTTCAAGCTGGGCAACACGCCGTCAAAACTGGCCGCAGCCCCCTTGGAAGACATCCTGGACATCGTGCGTCCCTGCGGCCTAGGACCGCAGAAGGCCAAAGCCATCAAGGAGCTTTCGCGTCTTTTGCTAAGCGAGCATCAGGGCCAGGTGCCAAACTCTCTCGAAGCGCTCGAACGGCTGCCCGGAGTCGGCCATAAAACAGCGCAAGTGGTCATGGCGCAAGCGTTTGGCGTGCCGTCTTTCCCCGTGGACACGCACATTCATCGGCTGGCTCAGCGCTGGGGCCTGACCATGGGGAAATCCGTGCTGCAAACCGAGCGCGACCTGAAGCGGCTGTTTCCCACGGATTCCTGGAACAAGCTGCATCTTCAGATCATCTTTTATGGCCGCGAATACTGCTCTGCCCGTGGCTGTGATGGCACCGTTTGCGAACTCTGTCGCGAGTGCTTTCCGGAACGCCAAAAACCCAAACGGACCCGGAAGGCATAAAAAAGCCCCCTGCGGGAACAGGGGGCTTGGGGTCTTGCGCAGGAGAGAAAGCTTTACCAGCGCAGACGAAGCGTGGTGCGCAGAGCGCGGGTGGTATCGCCAAAATCAGCGCCGATACCGATGTCAAACATCGGCAGCACACGGAAGTAGGTGGAGAGGTCCAGCACCTTGCTGTCATACCTGTCCGAGCTGCCGACCGTCACACCAGCCTGCACTTCTAGGAAGTCAAAGGGCGTGAAGCGCAGAGCTGGTCGAACATAAATCGAACCATCGCTGAAGCTCACCGCAGTATCCTTGGCTTTGAGGCTTGCGTAAATCAAACCCGCCTCCGCCACAAAAGTGAGTCGATTGTTGATCAGCGTGGTGTGAAACCCAGCCCCAGCCTGGATGGTGGCAAAGTCGTAATCCGCCTTCGTCGCGCCTGACACCGTTCCTCCACCAGAGCCGCCGCCCCAGGATGCACCGAACTTGAGGTAAAGTGGATTGAACAAGGCCACCGTCAGAGCGCCACCAATGGTATGAGCACCGTCCAGATCTTTTTGCTTGGGATCCACATAGCGGTAAAAAGCTTCCAAATTGTCGAAATTGACGATGCCCGCCCCCTGAGGGCTGCCGTAACTCGCGGCACCCGGAGGAGGCGTGTTAAAACTACCCGCGCCTTGCGGCGCATAAGAAGACACGGGTCCGGGTGGAGGCGCGGAAGCATACGGATCCGGATAAGGGAGCGGCGCGGTCACATTCGATGTGACCATCGGCGGTGGCATGCTGTTTGGATAAGCAGGCACCGTCGTAGGCGGTGGCGCACCATACGCAGGTGGAGGCACCCCCATCACGCCATAACCAGGAGGAGGCACTCCTTGGCCGGAGGCAATTTCACAAAGCAGGGTTCCAAGAAGCAGAATGCCAAAAATCGTCTTTTTCATGACAGGCGGGGCTAATATTTATTATTTAGATAAGTTAGATATTCTCTCATCTAAATGAATACGGCAAACCTTTTTTGCACTTTTGAGATTTTGATAATCGCAACGACTTCGGGCGCTTGGGGCGCAAAAACATCCGACTTGTTGCTTTCCTTAGACCCCGCCCTGGCTTGCCCCGCGGCCTGAAGTGCTATTTCCCAGTCCACATTGAGTAGCAGATCCCAGCCTGGATTATCATTCTTGATTCGGCATCCGCAGCGGCCAACCAGAAACATGCTCGCCTCTTCCAGAGTCGCGTCATCAAGCAAAGTCAGCGGCCAGGCTCCGAGCACACGGCCCTTTCCAAAAACGGGAGCCGCAAAACTGGTGGTTTCAGGGTCGAACTCACCTTTCGGGCCCGCCAGCATTTTTAAGAGTATCCTTTCCGCCGGATCATCGCGTCGCAGGCGCAGGCTGGTAAACTTCAGCCGTAACGGCGGCCCCGGTCCCAGTTGGCTGTCTGGGTCATTCGGATCTTGGATCGGCAGCGCCGCCACCTGCTCCAGAAACCGCAGGCGCTTTTCGATGCGTTCCGCCTCAGCCACTTCCTGCGGCGATCCATTGTCAGCAATGACCCAGATGAAGGAATCTCCCGCCAAAATGCTCTCGACGATCTTTTTCCGCGCTGGCGAGTCCAGCAAAGCCGCCAGCGAGGACTGATCCAACGCGCCCGACCAGACAAGCTGGTTGCTCTCACGCGAATTGCGCAGTTCCGCCTGCGTCACCGTCGCATCCCGCGAAGTGGTGATGTCCATGTTCGCTTTTCCGTTCGCCCTGAGAGGCCGCAGCACATCCTGCAACGCCGTGGCCTGAGCTGCGCTGGCAGGCAGCACGAGATGAAACTTGTCCGCCTCCCAGCGATCCAGAGCATAGCGAAACACCGGAATCGTGCAGGCACACGCTCCAGTGGCACAAACAAGGCTGAGCAAGGCGGCGAGTTGCATAATCACTTTCCAAAACACTGCACGCGTCCATCCATGGTGCTCACATACACACGGCCCTGAGCGACGGTGATGCCGTCCCAGACAGGAGGGCTCGTCAGTTCGAGGCCGGTAGATTGTTCGCCAGTTTCGGTGTTCACGGCCCACATTTTGGCACCGCGGCGGCCTTCGAGGGCTTCGTTTTGTTCGTTGAGCTCTTTGAGGATGGCGGGGTCTTTGGCGGCGAGGCGTTCGAAGGCGTATTCTTCGTCGATGGTATCAGGAGCGCCGCTGACGAGGACGGTTTTTCCGGCCAAAGCCATGCTGCGGGCGACGATGGGGACGAAGCGGTCCCAGGTGTGCTTCACGAAGCTGCCTGCGCCACCTTTGCCACCCTTGCCGCCACCGGCAGGTTTGAACCACAGGGCGGCTCCGACTTTGCCTTTGCCGGTTTCGACACCGGCTCCGATGCCGTGGGCGGCATTGGCAGAGCTGTCGCGGCTGTCGCCGTTGTCGAAATTGCAGCTGAGGACGGCGTCGGCGGGTTTGGAATCGGGCGCTTCAAAACGCTGCTGCACTTCGGCAGGCGTGAGGGCTTTGTGATAGAGGGCGAACTGGTCGAGCAGGCCGCTGAAACCTCCGGCGCTGCCTTCAGCGGCTCCATCGCCGTTGCCGAGATACATGGGGCGGGCGGGTTTGCCAGCGATGAGGTCGCTGCTGCCTTCGGCGACGAGTTTACCGTCGATGTAGAGGCTGATTTTTTTGTCTGCGGCGAGCGTAGCGACGAGGTGGTGCCAGCCTTCGGTGAGGGCCTCGGCGGAGACGATGGTCACGAGCTTACTGGCGCTGCGGATGTGGAGCTGCGGTTTCTTTTCGCGAATGTCGAGGGCGATTCCCTGTTGCGGTCCGCCGTGGTGCAAAACGGTGCCGTTGGCGGTATCGGGCAAAACCCAGGCTTCGACCGAAATGGCGGTCTCGGTGGGATCGAGCGCTTCATGATCGGGGAAGAGTACGGAGCCTGGAATGGGGGCATTGGCGACTACTGCGGGTGCGCCTTTGCCCTTTCCTTTGCCTTTCCCCTCGGCCTTGGCGTTCTTTTTCGCGCCTTTGCCTTCTTTGACGAGGGCTGGAGGCTGCACGGCGAGCGGTTGACCATCGGGGCCTAAAACGAGGCTGTTGCCCTTGCGCTCGGTGGTGGCTCCTTCGGTGGTGAAGGACTCTTCAGGCGGGGTCTTCGGCGTGGAGAAGAGGGTGTACTCCATGGTGGTGGTCCACTTGTAGTATTGGGCCTCGCGACCATAGCTGTACACGTTTTTGTCGTCGTGAACGAGGATGCGGCCTGCGGGGGCATATTTGCCGGCTTGATAGTAACCGCCGTGACCACCAGCGAAGCTCTTGCCATAGACCCAGTAGCTGCGGTGGAAGTTTGAGTCGTCGAGGAAGCCCATCGGGGCGAAAAGATGAGCGCCTTCGCCTTTGTGGGCACCGCCTTGTTTATCGAAATCACCGCTGACAGGGCCGACTTCGACGCGTTTGCCGTCTTCGATGATTTTTTGCGTGCGAAGGTAGGTCCACTTGCCGTCGCTGCTGAGGATGTCGTTGAGGGCGACGGGCATTTGCAGGGTCTTGTGGCGATCATTGAGGTCGCCGCCGGTGTCGGGGTCTTTGTCGTCGTAGTTTTGCTTCACCCGCATCTCGCCGGTTTTCGCGTCGAGTCGGTAGAACCACAGGCCGCCGTCGAGGAAGCAGGAATGACCGGCGATGCAGCTCACGAGGCCGTTTTCGACCAAGACGCTGCCGTGCACAGGCCAGACGCTTTCCATCATTTCCCAGGCACCATGGCTGAGCATGACGGGCGCGGCCTGGAACTTCCAAACGAGCGCTCCATCCGTGGCGCGGAGGCAATAGACGAGGCCATCTTTGCCGCCAAAGAACACGCGGCCTTTCCAATAGGTGGGCGGCGAGTCGATGCGGCCACCGGCGATGAAATGCCACGCAGGTTTGCCAGTGGCGGCATCAAAGGCATGCAGCGTGTGCTTATCGACCTCGCTGACGAAGGTA
>JAPLUL010000078.1:0-32628 GCA_026397635.1 Verrucomicrobiota bacterium
CAACCAGTTCGAAACCCAAGCCCATAACCAAACCCTAAATTAAGGGAGTCTTTGGTCCAATAATCAGTTGCACCTCACACCTCAGTCGTGGGAGATGTAGAGATAGGGATCACGGGTAGCTTCGCCGATGAGGGTGATGCCGGCTTTTTTGGCGGCGACGACGTGTTCGGGGGCTAGACCAGTCAGCGTCGCGTGTCCCCGTAGGCGGGACTGCGCTTTTGGTGACGGACGACGAGCACTTTCACGCGTTCGGGTTCGACTCGGTAGAGCAGCTTGTAAGGGAAGCGGGAGAACTGGGCCACTCGACGGCCTTTGTCCGTCGGAGGCCAGTGATGCGGATTGCGCTGGATGGTGGCGATGACGGTGAGAAATTCGTCGAAGCAGCGATCGCCCAGGCTTTCGGTAGTGTCTTCGTAGTAGCGCCAAGCGTCGTCGAGGTCCTTCTGGACGAACTTGTGATACACCACCTTCACTTCCTGCGACTATGAATGAAGGCCAGCATGTCCTCGTGCGAGATCGTGGCAGAGGGATCGCGTTCCATCTCGGCTTCACGAGCATCGGCGATGGCGCTCAATTCGGCGTCACTGGAGCTAGGCAGGGCCTCGGAGATTTCGCCGAGTAGGCGGGAGGTCAACATTCCCAAATCAGGCATGGGAAGCTCGCGGGCCGAGGAATACACTTGGTCGAGGGTCGCTGTCATGGTGTGAGAATAGCGAAACGAGCGAACGACGACAAGGGAGATGTTGGGCGAGCTCGGCTCAGGAGTCCTTGGAAATGCCGACGAATGTTCGGCTAAGAATATGGCTCTTTGCCCTTCGCTCTCCGCTTCGAGGATGAGGCGGAGTAAGAGACAGGTCAATAATACTTCACCAGCCCATCCTTCCATAGCGGCTTGAGTTGATCGATGGGTGAATCGATCAAGATGGTGCCGTTGTGGGAGAACTACAACTGTGTCTCTGAGTTAATCAGAGGCGCGCCTCGTAGGCGTCGTGGCGGCCAATAAAGAACCAGATGATGGTGCCGTCGGATTCGACGCCGAGGGCGCGGTGGGTGTCATCGACGCGGACGGACCAGAAGGGGCCGACACGCTTGAAGTGAAGAGAAGGTGCCAATGGTTCTCCTGCCAGAGGGCATACTGCTTCCTGGCCCGCGCTTGAATCGCTGGCGGCAGGCGGTTTAGCAGTGCCAGTAGTCAGGCGCGACGGAGGAAGTCATCGAGAGCGATGGTTTTGCCTGCCTGGTGGTCGCGAATCGCCCGGGCGGCCATTTCGTCAAACTGGCCGCCGAGGATGGCGCTCTCAAAGGCATCGTCCACGCGGCTGGCGCGTGTCTGGTCGAACCAGGCGGCGAAAGTTTGGAATTCAGGCTCGGGCAGCTTTGCCACGGCGTCTTCGATCTCAAGCACGGTGCTCATAGGGCGGATGATACGAAGTTCGAGGCTGGAGCGCAAGTGCTTGGAAGGCGGCGCGGCAGGATCGAGGACGAGTTCGAGTAGGAGGACGACCCGCCCACAACGCTTCGCGTAGCGATGCGGGCGGGGGGACGATTCTGGACTCTACGCCCTCTGCTCTTCGCCCTACGCTTCAATAATACTTCACCAGCCCATCCTTCCACAGCGGCTTGAGCTGATCGATGGGGGAATCGATCAAGGTGGTGCCGTTGTGGGAGATGTAGAGATAAGGATCACGGGTAGCTTCGCCGATGATGACGAGGCCGGCTTTTTCGGCGGCGGCGACGTGTTCGGGGGCGATTTCGATGAGGAGGCGGCCGGGTGTTTCGCCGAAGAGGAGTTCGGCGGTGGTGAGGCCGCTGGCGGCGACGGGCATCTTGTCGGTGGCGATGCGGAGGCCGGCTTTGCCGCTGAAGGCCATTTCGGCAAGGGCGACGGCGAGACCGCCTTCACCGATGTCGTGGGCGCTGAGGACGGCGCCTTGCTTCACAAGGTCGAAGTAGCGGCGGTAGGCGGCCATGCTTTCGGTTTCGCAAAAGGATGGGCCGGCATCGAGGCCGATGCCGCGGGTGTATTTGGCGACGATGCTGCCGCGCAGTCCGGCGCTGACTTTGCCCAAGACGGCGATCTTGCTGCCGACGCGGCGCAGGGAGGCTCCGACGACGTGCTTGGCGTCTTCGACGATGCCGAAGCCACTGAGCAGGAGCGTGACGGGGATGGAGACGGGGCCTTCGTCGGTGACGAAGTAGTTGTAGAAGCTGTCCTTGCCGCTGACGAAGGGTGCCCCATACGCGATGGCACTCTTGGCCATGCCTTTGGTGCATTCGACGAGGGCACCGAGCTCGCGCTCGTTGTCAGGATTGCCCATGCAGAAATTGTCGAGGATGGCGATGCGGTCGGGATTCGATCCCATGGCGACGAGCTGGCGCACGCACTCATCGACGACGGCGCGGCCCATGAGATGCGGGTCGGTCTTGCCCCATTCCGGCAACAAGGCGCAGGCGAGGGAGACGAGTTGATTGCTGCCATCGACGCGAATGACGCTGCCGTCCTGCGGCGCATCGCCCGCGGCACCGGCGAGCGGTTTGAGGACCGTGTTGCCCTGCACTTCGTGGTCGTATTCGCGGATGATCGGCTCACGGGAGACGATGGAGAAATCGGAGAGCAAGGTCTTGAGCGTGGCAGTCCAGGACTCCGGACGCACCGGCACGGCAGGCTGCACATCGGCAGGCGTGCGCCATTTGGCCCGCATCTCGCGGCGCGGGGCCTCATGCAGCGCGGTGACGTGCAAATCGCACACGGTGGTGCCGTGGTGCATGACTTTGAGCCGCTGCGAGCCATCGGCCTTGGCGAGGACAAAGATCTCCGTCTGATAGATGTCGGCGAGCTTTTGCAGCTCAGGCAAATCTTTCTCGTCGATGGCGATGACCATGCGCTCCTGGGATTCGCTGATGAAGACCTGCCAGCTTTCGAGATCGGGCGCTTTCAGCGGTGCATTCTCCAGCCAGACCTCACCACCGGTATCGCGGAGCATTTCGCCCGCGGCGGAGCTAAAACCGCCCGCACCGCAATCGGTGACGAATTGAATGAGGCCCTTCTCACGCGCGGCGAGCACCCAATCGGCGACTTTCTTTTCCTCGATGGGATTGCCGATCTGCACGGCGGTCTGGTCTTCCTCATGCGAGTCGGTGGTGAGCTCGGCGGAGCTGAACGTCGCGCCTTTGAGGCCGTCTTTGCCGGTGCGACCGCCTGCGGCGATGAGCAAATGGCCGGGCTTCACTTCCTTGGCGATGTCCTTGATCGGGATGATGCCGGCGGTGCCGCAGAAGACGAGCGGGTTGTAGATGAACGTGTCGTCGAACTGGATCGCGCCATTGACGGTGGGGATGCCCATGCGGTTGCCGTAGTCGCGCACGCCGCGCACCACGCCACGCATGACGCCGAGCGGATGGATGACGTCCTTCGCCTTGATTTGATCCTGCTCGATGTCGGGCGGGCCAAAGCAGAACACATCGAGCGAGGCGACCGGCTTCGCGCCCTTGCCCGCGCCGAGGATGTCGCGAATCACACCGCCGAGGCCGGTATTCGCACCGGCGTAGGGCTCGATGGCGCTGGGGTGGTTGTGCGTCTCCACTTTGAGGCACACGGCCTTGTCGTCGTCGAGCTTCACAAAGCCTGCGTTGTCCTCGAAGGCGCTGAGCACGAAATCGGGCTTCGTTTTGCAGATCTCCTCCGTCACGGCGCGGATGTAGGTCTTGAACAGGCCGTCCACGACCTCCTGCTGGCCATTGAGCGTGTGATAAATCTTCGCGCCAAAGATGCGGTGCTTGCAATGCTCGCTCCAGGTCTGCGCGATGACTTCCATCTCCACATCCGTCGGCTCACGGCCCTCATCCTGGTAAATCTTCTGCACCGCGAGCATGTCCGCCTTGGAAAGCGAAAGCTTCATGCGCTTCGAGAGATCGAGAAGCTGGTCAGCGGTGAGATCGCGGAGGGGGATGTGGCGGAAGACGGCTTGGGACATGGTGGTGGGGGGCACTTTGTCTATGCAAAGCGGGAAGAGCCGGTCAACGCCGGAGGTGGAGGAAATTGGGCCGGGTAGTTTCACCCCAACTACCGATTGACCACCTGCGGCCATGAACCGCCCACAGATCCATAGTGACGGACAAGATGGTCCAAATAGGGAGACCCGGGAATTGGCAAGACGGGCGAGTTTGTCTGCGGATCCAAATAAAGGCAGCCGATTTCGGCTGCCGGTAATTTTTCAACAAGCTGACGTCCCTCTTCGATGGCTATTAACCATCTTGCCTTGAGATCTAGAAGATTGAACGGGGTGGCAAGGTGCAGGCTGTCTATATCCGACTGCCGATAACGGGCAAAACGATCTGCGAGATCAAGAATGAGACGTGGATTAAGCCCTTCATCCTTGCCAGCAGCAGCCCAGGCTAGAGTCCCCAGAGAGAGATAGTTTTCGTGCAGATAAATGGCATCCACGAAGTCGCGTGGTTCGGCACGACCTGAAAGGGCGAGCAGTTTGTTCGTGGCAGCATCGGCGAAATGCAGCCGCCAGCCGAGTTCATCATCCGGCTCCACAGGGTAGAAGCGGAAGGCAGAGTCAAAGACCCATTCCAGCTTCACGCTGCCGTCGTGACGGGTAACCGTGGCGCGCTGAAACATAGGCAGGCGAAGCTGCCACGTGACCGTGTAACCCGCTGCTACGAGTGCGACTTCGTCGGCAGCGGCAGATTCAGCGACAGCGGTTTCCAAATCGTGGCACGGGTCGATGTCGCGCGAATAGCGTGGTGTTTTCTCGGCTGCATTGAGCACTGTGGCACCAAAGACGAAACTGTTGGGGCTGCGGCTTTGCCGGAGGGTGGCGAAGACCTCGTGCTGGAAAGCAGTTAACGGCATAACTGGGCGGCGATCTGGAAAGCGGTGCGGTCTCCGTGTTTTCGTAGGCCTGCGATGAGGATGGGCAGGGTGGATTCATCCACCACAAAGTCGGGAGCCAAAGACCAGAAGCAGCGTGTACGATAGGTTTCGAATGCCGTTTGGGCGAAGCGAAGCCGATCCTGAAGGATCCCTGGGGGCGTTGAAACTGAAGATGCCGATGGCATACGTCTGACTATGTCATACGCGAAGGCAAAGGCAGGGGAGATTTTTGAGGGGTGGCAGCACGTCAAGCCGGTGGACGGCGGATAGGAGGTGGTGTGAAACGGTTGCTGTTCTTCCTGCGCCCGCTTTTATCCTGAGATCATGGCTACCATCGCAGTTCTCGGCACGCTCGACACCAAAGGTCACGAACACGCCTACGTGGCGGAAATCATCCGCGCACGCGGGCATCAGACGCTGCTCATCGACACCGGCAGCGGTGAAGCGCCGCAGGTGAAGCCGGATGTGACTCGGGAACAGGTCGCGGCGGCGGGGAACGTCGATCTCGCGGGCATCATGGCGCGCAAAGACCGTGGCGAGGCCGTGACAGCGATGGCGGGTGCGGCGGCGACGTTTTTGTCGGCCTTGGTCGAAAGCGGCAAGGTGCAGGGTGTGATTTCCCTCGGCGGCGGTGGCGGCACGGCGATCGGCACAGCGGCGATGCGGGCGTTGCCGGTCGGTTTTCCGAAGGTGATGGTCTCTACCCTGGCCGCAGGCAATGTGGCACCGTATGTCGGCACGAAGGACATCGTAATGTTTCCGAGCATCGTCGATGTCAGCGGCATGAACCGCATTTCCCGCGTGCTGCTGGCTCGTGCAGCCGGTGCGATCTGCGGGATGGTGGAAACGGCAGTGCCGGTAGCCGATGACAAGCCGCTGATCGCCGCGTCGATGTTCGGCAACACGACGGAGTGCGTGAACATGGCGAAGAAAATCCTCGAAGAGGCCGGTTACGAAGTGCTCGTCTTCCACGCCACTGGCACCGGCGGCAAGATCATGGAGTCGCTCATTGAAAGCGGCATGTTTGCGGGTGTTCTTGATGTCACGACAACCGAATGGGCCGATGAACTCGTCGGCGGCACCCTTGGAGCCGGACCCACGCGACTCGATGCGGCGGGTAAAGTCGGCATTCCCGCCATCGTGACGCCCGGATGCCTCGACATGGTCAATTTCGGCGAAAAGGCGACGGTTCCCGCCAAGTTCGACGGGCGCACCTTTTACATCCACAACCCGCAGGTCACGCTGATGCGCACCAATGCCGCCGAATGCGCCGAACTGGGTCGCATTCTCGCGGACAAGGCGAATGCGTATCGCGGCCCGGTCACCGTGCTGTTGCCCTTGAAGGCCATCAGCATCATCAGCGCTGCTGGAAAGCCGTTTGACGATGCGGCTGCAGATACCGCACTATTTGACGCGATCCGCCAGCACCTGCGCCCCAGCATTCCGCTCATCGAGATGGACAGCGAGATCAACGCGCCAGAATTTGCGGCGGCATGTGCTAAGGCGCTGCTAGACAGCTTGTCAGCAGGATGAATGAGGCCATTTTGTACGCCTCATGAACTACCCGATCACATTTCGCTTCAAGCTCATCGCCCTCGCTCCGCAGATCTATGTGACGGACGCCACCGGCAGGACCATTTGTTATGTGAAGCAGAAGCTGTTTCGTTTTCGTGAAAAGGTGGAGGTGTTCACGGATGACACGATGCAGCAGCTCGTGGCGACGATTGAAGCGGACCGCATCATCGACTGGTCGGCGCGTTACACCTTCAAAGCACCCAACGGCCAAGTCTTGGGAGCGATCGGACGACGTGGGATGAAATCGCTGTGGAAAGCGCATTACGATGTCTTCGCCCCAGGAGCGCAGTCGCCCACGTTTGCGATCCAGGAGGAGAACCCGTGGACGAAGATGCTGGATGGGTTCCTGGGCGGGATTCCGATCCTGGGCATGTTCTCCGGCTACATGCTGCATCCCAGCTACATCGCCACTCGTTTAGCGGGAGGCTCACCGACGCTTCGCCTGACCAAGCAGCCTGCCTTGTTTGAAGGCCGTTTTGGACTCACCCAGCAAGGTCAGGCTGAAGAGGGAGAGCAACTGGCCCTGCTGCTGTCCTTCCTCATGATGAACCTCCTTGAGCGGGCGCGGGGTTAGCACCTCTTGGCTGTTCAACTACACGCTCACCACGACCGAGCCTTCCCTGGCAGAACGCAGGCAGGCGTCTAGCACACGCTGGGTGCGCAGGCTGATCTGCGGCCAGCGCGCGTCAATTTGACCCGTGAGCACCCGTTGGGAGAAGGTTCTGAATAAGGCTGACTCCTGCGATCCAGGCGCGTTGTTGCTCGGTTCTTCGAGTGTTTCGATTTGGCGGCCCGCATGCATGTCGGCACGACATCCGTCGATCGCGAATGCCGAGCGCGTGAGACTGAACTGAGTTTTCATGCCGGAAAAGGGCAGGACAAAGTCCGAAACTTGCAGCAGCCCTTTGGGGCCGCTGACGACGGCCCACTGCGCGTTTGCGGTGGTGAAGGAGCAATAGAATGACGCTGAAGCACCGTCCGCAAAGGTCAGTGTGCCGGAGAATTCGAGGGGAACCGCCGGAGAATCGTCCGTTTGCCGCGTTTCGGAGTGGATGCGGCCTGTCACCTGCACGGGAGCGGCTTCGTTCATCGCCCAGAGCGTGAATCGCAGGCAATACCAACCCAGATCACCGAGGCAGCCGAGAGGTTCGAGTTTGCCATGGGCGCGGATGTTGCTGCGCAGAAATTCTTCATCGCTCATGAAGCTGAACTGCGTGGCGATGTGGCGGACCGGGCCGACTTCGTTGTCCACCACACCACGCAGGTGCTGCAAACGCTGCCCATGCATGAACATGACGCCGTCCATGAACTGCACGCGATGCTTCTCACACTCGGCGATGATCTCCGCGACTTCGTCCGCTGTGCAGCCGACCGGTTTTTCCGCCAGCACATGCTTGCCAGCCTGGGCGGCCTTGATCACCCATTCCTTCCGCAGCCCTGTCGGCAGCGGAATGTAAACGGCGTCGATATCCGTCCGCGCCAGCAGCGCGTCGTAGCTACCCATGGCTTCTGGCACGACTGCATGCGGAGCGCTGGCCTGGCACAGATTGATGAATGCCTGCGCTTTTGCCACATCACGGCTCGCCACAGCAACGAGCATGGCATTTCCGGCATCACGGATGGCCTGCCAGTTTTTTTGAGCGATGAAAGCGGCACCCAGGATGCCCCAGCGACAGAGTTTGGTGTTCATGTGTGTTCCGAATCAAAATTATTTCCGCCACAGCCACTTCATGGCCTCGGGGAAGAGGCTCGCGCCGTGTTTGCTGTTATGCGCACCGTCGCCAAAGACGAAGATGTGATCGTATTGGTGGTATTCGAGCGCCTTGGCCATCTGCTGGTTCGCCAGCGGCCAGTTGCCGAAAGGATTGTCCAGGTCGCTGCTGCCGTCTTGCAGATAGATGCGCAGCGGTTTGCGCTCCGTCAGGCGGATGAGGGAGGGATACACATGCCCGCCCGCCAGATCGACATAGCTGCCGATGGTGGAGAAGACTTTGCGAAACTTGTCCGGGCGCTCCCAGGCCACGGTGAAAGCGCAAATCGCCCCGCTGCTGGCACCCGCAATGGCCCAGCCTGCGGGATCATCGGTCAGTTGGTAGTCTTTTCGCACCTGCGGGATGATCTCTTCGAGCAGGAAGGTGGCGTAGGTGGCACCCAGGGTGTTGTACTCCTTGCCACGATTGTTGTTCTTCCAAGCGCTCGGCGGCTTCGTGTCGCCGCTGTGACCGGGATTGATGAAAATCGCGATCGTGGGCGGCATATCCCCGCTGGCGATGAGGTTATCAAACACCACCGGCACGCGCCATGCGCCTTTCACGCCGACATAATCATGCCCGTCCTGGAAAACCATCAGGTTGGCCGGTTGCTCCGACTTGTATTGCGCGGGCACATAGAGCCACCAGTCACGCTTCGTGCCCGCATAGATCTTGGACTCATGCGCGGGCATCGGGATGACCTTTCCCTTCGGCAGGTCCGGCTTTTCTTGGGAAAGCGGCCCCAGTTTGTAATCATCCACCGCCATAGCGGAAAGGGTGAAGGACAGGAGGATGGCAATCAGGCGGCAGGTGCTCATGACGGCTATCTTGAGTACTGGCAGCGCGAGCGTCAAGCCCCCTCAGACCGCCACCGCCAAGAAATCACTGGCCCCTCAGCCCAACCGGCCTACTCTCGCCGACCCAAATCATTCATGCCCACCGAGTTCGACATCCAATACGCCCTGGAGAACACCCAAGTTCTGCACGAACCGGACCGCCGCATCGACACCTTTGGCAGCACGCAATTTGAGTTTCAGATCGTCACCGAACTGATGGACACCGTGGGTGCCGTGCGCGTGCGCGAAGGCCGCATTGAAGCCGAAAAACCGCTCATCCTGCGGCCCGAGTTGCCCGGCAGCTTTGATTTCGAAGGTTTCGGCCCTGGAGCCTCGGCCTTCGGCGACTTCCTGCGCGAAAACCTTCACAAACTGGCCATCCTCAAATACGGCTTCAAATTCCGCCAGGGTGAGATCACCGAGCAGATCGTCCATGAGTCGATGGATCATGTGTGCGGTAAGCTGCTTGAGGACATCCGCGTCTCCGGCAACCCGATGCGCGCCGTGATCCAGGGCGTGGACGACTCCTGGGAGATCTGCCTGCTCAAGTTCACCGTCGAGATGATCGAAAAGTCCCAGAACATCAACCTCTTTGACTTCAAGCGCCGTGGCCTCCTTGGCTAAGCGTGACTCTTTTCAGCGATGGCAAAGGCCCAGCTCAAAATCCTTGTCTTCCTCATCACCGTTGGCCTAGTGGTGGGCACGTTGTCCGTCGGCTGGTGGTTTTACATGAACGTCCTGCTTGTAGAAAGCCAGGTGGAAAAGGACATCGCCGCCATGAAGGGCAAGAACCGCCCGCGCATTGACCCCGGCCTACGCCGTTTCGAAGCTGCGGTCGATTTGATCCGTGAGGGCCAAATCGACGCAGGGCGCGACGCGCTCTACAAGTTGCGCCAGCAGTTTCCTGACTCCGCCGCCTGCCCGGAGGCCATGCGCATCATCGGCGAGATCAACATGGACCAGCTCTACTCGCACAATCACAAAGCGGGTAAGAAGGACTACATCGTGCAGCCGGGCAACACGCTGCTGGGCATCGCCACGAAGCATGACACGACGGTGGACTCCATCATCCGCATGAACAGCCTGCTGAGCACCCTGCTCCAGCCTGGCGATCATCTCACGCTCATCCCGATGGACTTCCATCTCGGCGTCGATGTCTCCAACAAGCAGGTGATGCTGCTGCGCAAAGTCGGCGACAAGGAATACCTCTTCAAAGCCTATGACGCGAAGGAGGTGCGCCTGCCCGCCAACTTGCGCCTACCCGTGCAAATGGAGCTGTCTGGAAAAAATGCCAGCTTCGAGGGGAAAACCACCCTCTCGACCGATCCTAACTACGCCGCCGCTGAAAAATGGATCTCCGCCAGCAAGCCCGGCAGCACCACGAGCGGCATCGTTTTGCGCACGCCGCCGGTCGCTAAAGCCATTCCCGTCGAAGCCCCCATGGCCACCGTCGCCACAGGCGCTACCCCGGACGCCATGCCAGCCCCCGCACCCTCCGCTGCGGCCGAAACCGGCATTTTTCTCAGTCGCGAAGACATCGAAGAACTCTTTGCGCTTGTCCGCAGAGGCTCAAAGTTGAGCCTTGTGAGGTAAGCCCCAACCAACCCTTTCCCTTCCTGCCATGAAACAAGTTTTGGAATTCGAAAAGCCCATCGTCAAACTCCGCGAGGAAATCGAGGAACTGCAAAAAAAGCTTGCTGCCAAGCCCAGCGACAAGCTCGCGGCTCAGATCGCCGACCAGGAGGCCAAGCTCGACAAGCTGCAACGCGACACGCATTCCAATCTCAACCCATGGCAGCGCGTGCAAATCTCCCGCCATATCGCCCGGCCCTACATGCTCGACTACATCAAGCACTGCTGCGATGAGTTCGTCGAGATTCACGGCGACCGCCACATCGGCGACGACAACGCCATGCCTGCGGGTTTTGCCACCATCGGCGGTCAGCGCGTGGCCATCATGGGCCATCAAAAAGGCCGCGACACGAAGGAAAACCTGCTGCGCAACTTCGGCAGCGCTCATCCCGAAGGCTACCGCAAGGCGCTTCGCCTCATGCGCATGGCGGAAAAGTTCAGCCTGCCCATCGTCACCCTCATCGACACTCCCGGAGCCTTTCCTGGCATCGGTGCTGAGGAGCGCAACATCGCCGAAGCCATCGCCTTCAACCTGCGTGAGATGATGACCCTGCGCACGCCGGTCATCGCCATCGTCATTGGCGAGGGCGGCAGCGGCGGAGCTCTCGGCATCGGCATCGCCGATCGTGTTCTCATGATGGAAAACGCGTATTACTCCGTCATCAGTCCTGAAGGCTGCGCAGCGATTCTTTGGAAACACCGCGAGCATGCCCCCGAGGCTGCCTCCGCGCTCAAACTCAGCGCCCAGGACCTGTCTAAGCTCGGCATCATCGACGGCATCATCCCCGAACCTCTCGGTGGCGCGCACAACGACCATGCCACTGCCGCCGCGTCCCTCAAAGACGCCGTGCTGGCCGCACTGGCCGAACTGGGCCAGATCCCGACTGCGCAACTGCTGGAACAGCGCTACCAGAAATTCCGTGCCATGGGCCAGTTCACCGAAGGCTGAGTCATTTCGCGACGAGTGGCGTTTTCACGCTCAAAAAAATGGTCATTTTATGACCACGCATGACATCCAAAGGCAGTTTCCTGTCCAAACGAGCTCATCCACTCACGCCAGACGTGACGATGGGAAACCTACCTGCTTAGATTCGTGACGATTGCATCTAACGAACCATGCGCCAAGCCATCACCTCTTTTCTCCTCCTCTTCACGTTCACTTGGGCTGCCGAGCCGAAAAAAGCGGTGGCTATTCCTGAGGTCATCATCACCGCCACTCGCAGCGAAAATTCAGCCTCCAAGGTGCCCGCCGCGGTCAAGACGCTCGATCAAAAGCAGATAGCCGAGCGCCTCGTGCGCACCTTTCCCGAGGCGCTGCGTGAAACGCCCGGCGTGATGATCCAGAAGACCTCCAACGGCCAGGGATCCCCCTTCATCCGCGGTTTCACCGGCTTCCGCAATCTGATGCTCATTGATGGCATCCGCTTCAATAACTCCACCTTCCGCGAAGGCCCGAACCAGTACTGGAACACCATCGACCCGCAGTCGCTCAGCCGCATGGAAGTGCTGCCTTCGCAAGGCGGCACGCTCTACGGCAGCGACGCCATCGGTGGCACGGTAAACGCCTTCACCAAGGACTCCGGCTATCTCAGCGAGGCGGAGGGCGGCTTCTTCGCACACGGTCAGGCCGACTATCGTCACTCCACTGCGGAGCACAGCAACGTCGAACATTTCGAAAGCAGCATCGGCGAGGGCCAACAGTGGGGGCTGCACATCGGCGCCACGCTCAGCCAGTTTGGCGATGTCACGGATGGCAGCGGACGGCGGCAACCACACACTGGCTATGACAACTGGGCATTTGATGTACGACTTGACGTGGCGCTGGATGACCACTGGACCTTCACCGCCGTGCATCAGCAGGCGCGCCAGAACGATGCGTGGCGCACGCACGCCACCACCTCGGGCGTCTCGTTTGCCGGAACCGCCGTCGGCACCGACCGCATCCGGCTGTTCGATCAGGAGCGCAGTCTTTCCTATCTCCGCCTTGCGGGCAACGACCTCAACAGCTTCATCGACGCCGCCAGCCTCACCATCTCCCTGCAAACTGCCGGAGAAGAGCAGTTCCGCGTCACCGGAGGCGGTGCCACGACCTTTCAAGACGTGGATGTGAGCACCCTCGGAGTGGATCTTCAGTTCGAAAGCCTCTCCCCCATTGGCAAGCTCGTCTATGGCATCGACTACTACCACGACTGGCTCGAAACCGACGGTGCCAACAACTTCGCTGGCTCCGTCGCGGACGACTCCAGCTACGACCTGCTCGGCATCTTCCTCCAAGATGAGATCGACTTGGGAGACCGCGTTCACCTTTTCATTGGCGGACGCTTCACCCATATCCGAGCAGATGCCGGCAAGTTTCAGGCTCGCAATCCAACGACCGGTGCCGTGGTCGGCATGGGAAGTTACTCGAACGAATACCAAAACTTCTCCGCAAGTGCGCGCTTCATCGTTGATCTCGACGAAGAGGATCATTACCAGCTTTATGGCGGTGTTTCTCAGGCCTTCCGGGCCCCCAACATGTCCGACCTAACGCGCGACGACTTTTCCCAAAGTGGTGTTTTTGAAATTCCGTCCCCAGGATTGTCCCCTGAAACCTACTTGACGCTCGAAGTTGGCCTGAAGGCACAAACCGCTTCGCTCACCACCAGCCTTGGCTACTTTTACACACGGATCGAAGACATGATCATCCGTCGAGTCATCACAGCAGGCACTCCGATCACTGTCTCCAAAGCAAACGGCGGAGACGGGTACATGCAGGGCGTTGAATTCGCTGCCCGCTGGCAAATGGATCCACATTGGAGTCTGTTTGGGCACATCGCCTGGGTGGAAGGCGAGGCGGATCAGTTCATCGGCAATACCACGCAAAAACGCCGCGAACCCCTCGGCAAAATCGCTCCTCTTGTCGGTCTGGCGGGTGTGCGGTGGCAAACGATGGACAGTCGCTTCTGGACCGAGTTCGTGTGTCTCACTTACGGTGAGGCGGGTCGCCTCAATGCTGCCGACATGGCCGACACCCAGCGCGTACCGCAAAACGGCACTCCATCCTTTTGGTTGGTCAGCCTGCGCGGTGGCTGCAAGGTAAACGAGCATCTCATCCTCACGGCCTCTCTCGACAACCTGCTCAACGAAACCTACCGCTATCACGGCTCCGGCTCCAACGAACCCGGTTTCGGTGCCACGCTGGGCGCCACGGTGAAGTTTTAACGCCGCGCCACCACGCTAAGCGCTTCCTCAGCCGTCGTGCCGCGCATCACCTGGCTCGTGAGTACGGCGATACCGTTGTTACCCGTGGGTTTTGCACGCGGCTCCAAGTCACGCGTGGCGATGTCCCACTCCAGATGCAGGTATTCGGCGATCACATTGGTGAGACTGAGCTGAAAAAAATGCCCTACCGCAGCCCAAACAATGGCGATGTGCCCTGTGCAGCTCCCCTGCCCCACCGCCTCGCGCAAACGCCCCAGCACCGCCTGATAACGTGCGTGCCGTGTCGATTTGAGCAGCACCGCGCCGGCCTGGATGCTGCGCCGTGCGAGTTCGGCGGGCAGTTGCGCTGACAACCGCTCATCAGCGGCGATCAAACCTGCCAGATCACCGGCTTGTGCCGCCTGCCACGCGAATTTGAGCGCAGGGCCGATCGTCTCCCGCAGGACTCCGTCGGCGAAGTCATCCCACGCAACGTCTTCCACCATCAACACCTCGGTGCGCGCACGCACACTGCTCAGCAGCCACTTCACCCAATCCAGGCCACGCGCCCAGTCTTCAATGATCTGCACATCATCCGCCGTTTCATGCGGCGGCGGCAGGAGGGTGATGGAGGGCAGCAGATGCAGTTTCATGTCACGACCATGACTTACGCCGCCGCGTGACGCAGCAGGCTTCAAACCTTCGTTGCAGGAAACGATTCATCGCGCGAACTATGCCTCCCACGCCGCATCGCGCGAACAGAATACTTTTCATGCCCGAAGTCTCACTGCTTGACACCCCAACGCCACGCTACGCCTGCCAGCGCTGTGGAAACTGCTGCCGCTGGCCCGGCGACGTGCGCGTGACGGAGGAGGAGATCGACCACATCGCCGCGTTTCTGGACATGCCCCGGATCGAGTTCATCGAACAATGCACGCGCCTCAACGCGAACCGCACCGGCCTGAGCATCATCGACAAGCCGAACGGCGAGTGCCTATTCCTCGAAGGCGTGAACGTCTGCCGTATCCAACCGGTGAAGCCCGTGCAGTGCGAGGGATTTCCCAATGCCTGGAATTTCCCTGGCTGGCGGGATGTTTGCGAGGCCGTGGAGATCCCCGCTTCCAATCAAGGCTGAAGCCGCCGCGTACCTGTAGCGGTCATGGGCTGCTTCTCAAACAAGACGGTCTTCTTGTAAACGTAAGGCTTGCAGAGCACCACCTTGGTCACGTCGGTGCGGATGACGGTGAATTTTTGATAGTCGTCGGTTTCGCAGTATTTCCGGTAATATGCCTGCGCCTTGCCCGGCATGCGGTCCCAGTGGCGCTTGGCCGCCTCACCCTCGATCACCTGCGTGAAACCAGAGAGGTACACAAGGGTCTCCATGCTCGGCGTGGCGAACATCCATTCCGCCTGCGGATTGCTGCGCAATTCGGCGATTTTTTGAGAGGTGGGCGCGGTGATCGACATCACTTCCTCAAGATCGGTCGAGACCTGAACGGTCATCCAGGCAGCATGCGGGCTTCCATTGGCATCTGCGGTGGCCAGCACCGCGTTGCGGCATTCTGCGACGACCTGGGCCGCCACCCGAGAAATTTCGTTGTCGATTTGCATGAACTACCATGCCGCCCACGCCAAGCCTTGGCTCCGCGTTCCTTGTCACACACTGCCCTTATTTGAAACTATACCGTCTGCTGGACAAAACGCCCATCCCATGACATCTCCAGGGAATGAAACCCCAAACCATCGTCACCCTCGACCTCGAAGGCGTACTCGTGCCTGAAATCTGGATCGCTTTTGCCGAAAAGACCGGCATTCCCGAGCTGCGCCGCACCACGCGTGACGAACCCGACTACGATGTGCTCATGAAAGGACGCTTGAAGATTCTCGACGAGCACGGCTTAAAGCTGCCAGACATCCAGCAGGTCATCGGTACGCTTTCCCCCTTGGATGGCGCGAAGGATTTCCTCGACGAATTGCGCTCCACGACGCAGCTCATCATCCTGAGCGACACCTTTGCTGAATTTGCACAGCCTTTGATGCGGCAGCTCGCCTGGCCGACGATTTTCTGCCACCAGCTCGAAGTCGCCGCCGATGGGCGCATCGTGGATTACAAGCTGCGCCAGCCGAACCAGAAGCAGAAGTCCGTCGCCGCCTTCAAAGCGCTCAACTACCGCGTCATCGCCGCTGGAGACTCCTTCAATGACACCACCATGCTCGGTGAGGCGGATGTCGGTTTCTTCTTCCACGCCCCTACCAGTATCCAGGCCCAGTTCCCGCAATTCAAAGCTTTCGACGATTACGGCGACCTGCTGAGCGCCATCCACGCTGCCTTTTGAAGCGCCGTTGCCACCGCACGCATTCGCGTCCAGAATAAAAAGATCGTTTCTTGCCGCGCATGCCTCCACTCCATCTACAGCCCGACTTCGCCACCTTCCAAACGCTCGCGCAGCAGGGCAACCTCGTGCCGGTCATGGCCGAACTCGCCGCGGACTATGAAACGCCGCTCTCGGCCTTCCAAAAGATCCACGACGGCCGCTGCGGCTTCCTGCTGGAGTCCGCCGAGCTGACACAACACTCAGGCCGCTACTCCCTGCTGGGAAGTTCGCCGCGCGTCATCTTCACCGCACGCGGTAAAGAGATCGAAATCGAGGAGCGCGGCAAAAAGCGCAGCTTCACCACGCAGTCAGATCCGCTGACGGAACTGGAGGCGCTGATGAAGCCATTTCGACCGCTCGAAGCACAGCCACTGCCGGTCTTCCATGGCGGCGCTGTTGGCTACCTGGCCTATGACATGGTGCGTTTCTTTGAACCGTCACTGCCCGCACCAAAAAAGGACGAACTCGGCCTGCCGGACATGGTTTTCATGATCACGGATACCGTGCTGATCTTCGATCATCGCACACGTCGGCTGTCCATCGTTGCTAACGTCCATACCGACGAACATGCCACCTTGGAGGCGGCTTACGAGTGGGCGCGGGAGCAAATCGCAAGCGTGATCTCCAAACTGGAGCAGCCCCTGGCCGCGAAACCGCTTCAAACCTTCGCCCCGGCCGGCAGCAACCCACTGCCCGCGCCGGTCAGCAACACCACGCGCGAGGAATACGAGGCCATGGTGGTCAAGATGAAGGAGTACATCGCCGCCGGGGACATTTTCCAAGGCGTGCCGTCCCAGCGCTTCGAAACGGACTACAGCGGCACCACATTGGACCTGTTCCGGGCCCTGCGACATGTGAATCCCAGCCCCTACATGTTCTGCCTCGACTTCCCGCAGGGCTTCGCGCTCGTCGGCAGCTCGCCGGAGGTGCATGTGAAATGCCTGGACGGCCGGATCGACATCCGCCCCATCGCCGGCACTCGCTGGAGAGGCAAAACACCGCAGGAAGACGACGCGCTGGCGCAAGACCTACTCAACGATCCCAAAGAACGCGCCGAGCACATCATGCTCGTCGATCTCGCACGCAATGACGTCGGACGTGTGGCCGATTACGGCACTGTGCGCGTCAGTGACCTGATGATCATCGAACGCTACTCACACGTCATGCACATCGTCTCGAATGTGGACGGCCATCTGCGTGAGGACAAAACAGCCTACGACGTGATGCGCGCCACCTTCCCTGCTGGCACCGTCAGCGGCTCGCCCAAGGTACGCGCGATGGACATCATCAACGAGTGCGAGAACAGCAAGCGCTGCGCTTATGCGGGCGCTGTTGGCTACTTCGGTTTCGACGGCAACCTCGACTCCTGCATCGCGCTGCGCACCTGCGTGGTGAAGGATGGCAAAGCTTATGTGCAAGCCGGTGCTGGAGTGGTGGCTGATTCAGTTCCAGCCAGCGAGTATCAGGAGACTGTCAATAAGGCGACCGGCATGCTGCGCGCGATTGAATGGGCGCGTCAGCTCGGTGCCTCGTGATTTGTTCGCAGCTTACTCACACACTCATCACAGAGTTGCTCACAATGCTTCATCCCAGAAACAGAGAACCCTCCGGCATGCGAAGCCGGAGGGTTCCATTGCGATCCAGCAACCAACAACGATGGAGGATCTATTGGCACGAAATGCGGAGCTGAGGAAGCTTGCAAATGTGGCCTGCGGGTTGCCCCACAGACGAGCGCATGTTAAAAAGTTTTGCCCAGCTCGTCAACCAACCCTCCCGACTTTTCCAAAAAGAAACCCTGCGTCTCATTCCTGAGAGGTAAAAAGCTCGAATATTCTCAATAATTTTAGCAAATCGCCTATTGACAACCCCTCGGTTAGTCGAACTGAGCTGCTCACTTGATCACTATTCCCACGAACACCTTTCTTCATGTCCTCCTCCCTCCCCCTCGGCCAGCTTCTTCTCATGGGTGTCCCCGGACCGGAACTCACTCCGGAAACCGCCGCCCGACTCAAAAAACTTCAGCCGGGCGGTTTCATTTTGTTCGGACGGAACATTCAAACACCGCAGCAGCTTCGCAAACTCATCGATGACCTGCGGGACATCTCTGACATCGAGCCTTTCATCACCATCGACCAGGAAGGCGGCCGCGTTTCGCGGCTGCGTTTGATCGGCGAGGAGCCTCCGAACGCGCAATCGCTGCGCGACAAAGGTGATCCCGATTTGATCAAGCGTCACGGCAAGCTCACCGGCCAGATTCTGCGCCACTTCGGTTTCAATCTCGATCTCTGTCCGGTTTTGGACATCAGCTACGACGACGCGGCGGACAACTCGCTCAAAGGCCGCACCTACGGCAAAGACCCGCAACAGGTCATCACCAACGCAGGCATCTTCAATCGCGCCATGCGGAAGGAAGGCATTCTGAGCTGTGGTAAGCACTTCCCCGGCTACGGCCCTGCTGAGTGCGACCCACATGAGTTCCTGCCCGTGATCACCAAAAGCCGCGAGGAGATGGAAAAGAGCGAACTGCTGCCTTACTCCGCGCTGCTGCCGGAACTCGACAGCGTGATGACCTGCCACAGTAACTACACCGCCTACGACCCGGATCGTGGTCGCTGGCCTGCCAGCCTCAGCCACAACATCGTGACCAAGCTGCTACGTCATCAATACGCCTTCGACGGACTCGCCATGACCGACGACCTCGACATGGGCGCCATATTGAATGAGGTGACGTTTGAGCAGGCGATTCAGGAAGCCGTGCGCGCTGGCAATGACCTCGTGATGATCTGCCACCGCGTTGAAATGGTCGAGCTGGCACGCCAGCATCTCGAAGGGGTCGAAGAACCCGCCTTGCACGATGCCCTGGTGCGCATCGAGAAAACCAAAAAACGTCTTGTGGCCCCTGACGCGTTCGATCTGGAACGCTTCGCCGCCATCAACCGCGACATCTGGCAGCTCCGCGTCGATACGCTCGGGGAAGAAGCCGCCAAAAACCTCAGCGTCGAGGACGGCAAACGCTCCCCGGTCGAGTTGTACTGAGTCTCAGGCCAAACGGCAGTGGCAGTAGGGCAATGCGGCGAGATTGCTGCGGCAAGGCCCCGGCGTGTCCACCCACAGCATACGAGCGGCGATTTTGTCGTAGGCACGACGATGGGCCACGGCGGCTTTGACGGCCACGACGGAAAGTTTTTCCACATCAATGCCCTGGCTGTGCCATTGGCCGAGATCAAAGGGCGGCGTCTTCACGCTGGTGATCAAAATCGTGAGGCCACCGTGTTGGACAACCGCGCAGCGGCCCATGTCGAAAACATCTCCACACATGCTGGCGAGGTGGCTATTTTTGTCCTCCAACTCGTAGCGTCCTTCGTTGAGCGCGATCAATTCGACCTCCAATTCAAGCGGGCCGGCATCCAGTCGGCTGCCCTTGCCACCGAGATGAATGCGACGAGCCCCCGCTTCGATTTCGCGTACGGTTTGAGGATCGTTGATGCAGATGGCGGCGTTTTGAACGCCATGGCGGATCAAGACGCGCAGCAAACCCGTGCAATCCCCCGGCGCACCGCCGCCGATGTTGTCAGAGGGCTCGACGAGCACGGTGAGGCCTTCAGGCAGCGGCTTGAGGCCAGCGAGCACCTCATCCGCAGGCGGATCAGTGATCTGGCCGAGGTGAGTGAGTTCACGGGCTTGTTGGGCCAATGATTCGAGCGGTGCGGCTGCATCGTCCGTGGTGCAGGCGACGAAACTAACGCCCGTATCCGGTGTGTCGGCAAAACTGAAGCCCGCGACGATGCTCATGCACCAGAGCGAGTCGTTCTCACGTTCAAACTGACGTGCCATCGCTTCCAGAAACAGCATAGGATCATTCGCGGTCCCAGTCCCGGTGGGTGGCCAGATGAGGCCGGGCTGTTTGAGCTGCATGCGCGGCCTCTGTCCGGTGGTGAGGCAGCGATTCAACAACCGAGCCGCGATCAGGCCAGCCTCGCGGGCATCTGTATGCGGATTTTCGCGATAAGCGACGAGACAGTCCGCCAGTTCGGCCATGGCGGGAGAAAAATTGGCGTGGAGATCGAAGACACCGAAGATCGGCACCTGCGTGATGCTGCGCAGACGACGAAGAATCTCGCCCTCGACATCGAGAATGGTCTGCGAGGTCATCGCGCCATGCAGAACGAGGTAAATGGCCTCGTAATCGGCCTTGGCGGCTGCCGGAGCGATGTCATTCCAGAATTGCTCGATGACTTCATCCTCCACCATCGCTGAGGGCTGGGCGCGGTAGTCGGCGGTGGGGATGATCTGCCAGCCGAACGCATCGGCGATCTCCATGACTCCGCCGAGCGGCGATGCGTCGCCTTTGAAGGCAAACAGCTCATCACCACGACGAATCTGGAAATCCGCCAGCGTGGTGAGACCGTCGAGGAAGGTGTGAGTTTCGTGGAAAAGGCTGGCGAGAAGGATGCGCGGCATGGCGGCAGACTTAACGCACGATGACCCGCGATCCTGGCCGGATGAGTTGCGGAAGTCGAATGGCGTCCCAATTCGCGAAGCGCACACAACCGGCGCTGCGGCTGCGTCCGATGGTTCTGGGCAAGGCCGTGCCGTGCAGGCCGATGCCGGACTTGCTCAATCCACACCAAATGATGCCTACCGGACTGTTTGGGCCGGGTGGGAGCTGATGCGCTTCATCGCCACGCACGCCTTCTTCCAGGAACTGCTTGTCATAGCGAAAGCTGGGCGTGTTCATGATGGTCTTCACTTCCCACTCTCCCAACGGAATGAATTGCGGCTTTCCGGGTGTGATCGGAAACGCAGCCAGCATCATCTCTTTCTCGCTGTAAACAGCCGCCATGCGCTCCGTGGTGTCGATCACGATGGTGTGGGAGCTGAGCACGGAGTCGGTCTTATAGCTCTGCATCGGTTTTACTTCCTCAATGCGGAAAGAGCGCACGTTCGGCACCACCACGATGTCTCCAGGCTTCAGCGCGGCCATTTTTTTCTGCGGATTGATGAGTTCGAGGAAGGTCTCGTCCGTGTGAAAACGCTCGGCGATCAGCTCCACCAGGCTGCGGTAAGCCATGAAAGGAAACTTCGCCTGCTCCTCCGGCTCTTCCGGCAAATTCGGGTTCACATAGGCCAGCAGGTCCGCTTTGATCTTGTAGGCAGCGTAAGGCACCGGCACCTCGCGCTCGGCAGCCTCCCGCGCATGGCCCCAGTTGTAGATGTCACGATGTCCATGGGCGTAATTGTAGTTCACCACGGCCTTGTAAGTGAACTCGCCGATGGCTCCGTCGATCTTGCCGGGGCCAAACAGGTTGCGGTCGAGGAAGATTTGAATGCGCAGCACGGTATCGCGGTCCTTAGGCACCGAAGGATCGTCCTTGGCCGGTCCGGTGTCCTGAGCGTGAGCCGTCAAAGCAAGCGCAGCGATGAAAAGCAGGTGTTTCAACATCCGCACATGCTAAAGCAGCCTGCCCAATGAGCAAGGCGGCACGAACTCTTGCCAGTAACGAATCCGCTGCGTAATCTGGCGGGTCTTGCCGGGGTCAAGCGGACGGCAGGCCACCTTCAAGCTCGCTCATCTCTATGAAAGCGCTGTTTCTCACTGTCCTGATCTTCGTCACCGCGTTTCTCCTCTATGACCGCTTCGCCACCCCGGCGGGCAAACGCGTCGTGTTTGAAAACCCGCCGCTGGAACTGCCTGCAGATTCAAATCCAGGATCACCGTCCGTTGACACCACGCCTGCGCCGCGTGTGACTCAGGACTCCCCTCCCCCAACGCCCTCCACCACCAGCGGTGATGGCTTCGTGCCGCCGCAGCTCGAATCTTTGGAGTCGCTGACGAAAAACTGGACCCTGATCCCGACACAGGCCTTTCCACGTCAGGTGAAGCTCAGCAAGCCGGTGCAGTTTCGCATGGCCGCAGGCACTTCCACGCTGCCCGCAGGTTCTGCCGCCTTCGCCTTGGCCGCGCAGTCCAATGTCCTGCTCGTCGCGCCCACGCAGACCTCGCAGGCCCGTGGCCAGATTTTCGTGCATGACACCGACCTGCCCGTGCAGGTGCGCGAATCCTATGAACGGTGGAGACGCGGGCGCATCGAGATGGCGCAGGCAGCCTGGAAAAAACGACAGGCATCTCCCGCCAGCAGCACCGCGATGGTCAGCATGCCTGGCGTCGTGGAACCCACGGGCGCTCCGAAGCGCAATACCGACGGCAGTTACGATCTCCTGCTCGCCAGCATGAAATCCGGCCAGGTCACCGACATCAAGCTCAACAAAATCCAGCGCTGGGGCACGCCCCAGCAGCGTACCATCGACAACCAGCCTACCTGGGCGGTCAGCGTGTTTTACGAAACCATGGCCTTCTGCGGCCCCATCGACGCCGAAGCCCAGGCGCAGGTGCGCGAGGGAAAAATCGTGCGCTGGATCTATCCGGGATCAGGCGAGCCGGTGCCGTAAGCCTACTCCTCCCGCAACGACTGCATCCAGCGATCCAACTGCTGGATCAGCTCTGGCGGGCCGTTTTCGGGAAAGTTTTCGATGAGCCAGTTCACATCCTCCCGCGCACCCGCTTTTTCGCCAAGTCGCTGGCGCATCTGAGCACGAGTGAGGCGCTCGGCAGCCGCAGTGGGATCAATCGCGAGAACCAGATCGAGATAGGGCATTGATTCACGAATCGAGCGGGTTTCGTCGAAGCTGGAGCCAAGCAGGTTCCTCAGCATGCGCAGCAGGATGGTCTGCTTCGTGGTGGGATCGAGAGAGCCTTCGGGAAACTGGCCGCTGTCCGTCAGATCCAGGGCAGCCTGCTCGACGGTGAGCAGCTTGCCGTTTTCAAACACATCCACGAGCTGCAATTCACCCTCCGGCCCGTCGCGGTAGCCGACCATGAACTTGCCGGGCAGCGGCACACCAAAGACGCCTTGGATGCCGAGTTTGGAGGCCAGTTCGACGTAAAGCACGCTCAGCGTGATCGGCAGGCCCTCGCGGTCGTCGAGCACTTCGTTCATGTAGCTGTTGCTGCGGTTGGAATAGTCGCCACGGCTGCCGTGAAAGCCGTTTTCCTCAAAGAGATAGCGGTTGAGTCGCTTCACGGCGGGAATGGTGCCCTTCTTGATTTCGGGATCGTCCTTCAAGTCGGCGATCATGGCATTGAAGGCGTTCACGTATGAGGTGACGTCGATCTCGGGGTTGTCGTGGCGGGAGAGCAGCAGCGTGCAGCGCAGCAGATTGATCTCCGGCTCGGGTTTTCCGAGTTCGGCAAGGATGTCCTTCGTCATCGCACGACGGTGCAGCTCGCGTTCGAGTTCACGCAGCTTCGTGGCCTCATCTTCGAGCTTTTTGCGCTGCTCAGTGATCACGCGACGGGCGGCGGCAGGGTCGGTGAGGAGCTTGTTGAGCGTTTGATCGCGAGTGGAGGCCTGAGCGAGATTCGCTTCGATCTCGCTGCGGAATTTCGAAGCGAGTTCGGCATTAAGCGGCTTCTCAGTGAGATCGGTGCCGATGCGGAAGCTGCGGAAGTCGGCCACGGTGGTGCGGAATTTGCACAGGCCGGCCACACCGCCGCGCAGGCCAGTGTCGTCGGTCTCGATGACTTTTTGGCCGTTCACAAAGCAGGTGATCTTTTCCGGCTCCACACGCACTCGCAGTGTGTTCCACTCGCCTGCTTTGTAGGCCTCACTCGGAACGTCGGCGAGGATCGTCCATGAATACACATCCGGGCCGTCGAAACGCGTCAGGCGCAGCTTGCCGCCGGAAGGATAAAAGCCGTAATGCTTGTCGCCGCCATCGGAGCAAAAGGCGAGGCCAGCAGCACCACTTTCGTCATCCAGCTTCACGGTGGTAGCGATCTCGAAGGTGCCTTCCGGCACACTCTGTGAGGATAAGCAGAGCGCACGACCGCCGAAGCCATCGCCGGGCAGATCGGCATGAATCACGCCTGCGTGCTGCGTCCACTGCGAGCCGAGGTGCAGCTTCCACAGCTTCGGATTCAGCACGCCGATGGTCAGCCAACGGCTCATCGGCACCGGATTCGGCTTCGCGACAAGTTCCTTGAGCGCGTTCACCGGCATCGCGAAGCCGAGGTTGTCCGTCTTGATGTGCTTGAGCGTCAGAATGCCGAGCACCTTGCCCTGCATGTCGAGCAGCGGGCCGCCGCTGTTGCCTTTCTCGATGGGAATCGCGACTTGCAGCATGTCGTTGCCGTCAATGTCCCGCGTGGCGGAGAGCACGCCCTGCACGATGCTGAAGCCAAGACCTTCGGGAGCTCCCATCGCCACCACATTCTCGCCCTGGCGGACTTTGGCGGAATCGCCCAGTGGCAGTGGCTTGAGGTCTTTGGCGTCAATTTTGAGCAAAGCGAGGTCGCGCTGCGCGTCCGAGGCGTGGATGGAAGTCACCGCATGCGTCTTGCCATCGTGCATCTCGATTTGCAGCCGCCGTGCCTCACCGATGACATGCAGGTTCGTGGCAATGAGGCCGTCCGCGCTGACGATGAAGCCGGAACCGATGCCATCCGTGCCCTCACGGCCAAGCTGAGTGATTTTGACCAACGAAGGAGCGATGGACTCCGCGAGATCGGCGGTGGTTTGGGCGTCAGGCGTTTTGGATTTGGTGGCGGCGCTGAGCATGCCCAAAGAGCACAACCAGATGACAGTGAGCTTGCGAAAGAAAGACATGAGGCTCAAATGTGGCTTGTTCCGAAATTACGACGCACAGTGTATGCGCCATTTGGAGTCTACACACGGACGCAGACAACGCAAACTTGACGCTTGCTAGCGGCTATTGTCAGTAATAGGGAAGAATGGATTGAACGCTGTGCCGATCATGCCCTCACCTGAACGCCATCCACCCAGTAATGGAAGCCTTTCCCGATCATATCCTTCTCCACGCCCCGCAGCGTCGTGCCCAGTTGATTCAGGCCTTTTATGAGGCTCATCACAAAAATAATCGCGACATATCCCAAGCCAAGGATGACCGGAAAAAACTGGCGTTTTACTGCCAGCAACTGGAGCAGCATCACATCCATGTTCGCCAAGGCATCGACCTCGGCTGCCGCGGGGGCGCTCTCACGCGTGAACTGGTGAAATTTGGCCCATGGCTCGGGGTCGATCTGGATCGCAACGCCATCGCTCTTGCAAACGCCAATGGCATCCCCTGCATTGAGATGGACATCTCGACCGCCATCGACATCAAAGACGAAAGTGTCGATGCTGTCTGCATGACGGAGGTGCTAGAGCATCTGCCATATCCGTCTGTCACCGTTTATGAAATCTGGCGCATTCTGGAAAAAAAGGAGACCAGTGTGTTCATGGGCAGTGTGCCGCTGGACTACCATTTGCACCGCCGTTACGCGGTCTGGCGTGGCAAACGCCTCACCAGCGACCCCACCCATCTGCGCAGCTTTTCCTACAACGAATTAAAAATGTTGCTGGAGCACTATTTCGCGCACGTGGAGTTTGCCCCCATGCGCGGCACCAAAGTCCGCTATCCCTGGCTGAGCTGGAATCATTTCGTGCGTGACATCGCCTGGGTCGCCCGCGGACCGCGCAAAGACGTGGGCGAGTGGGACATCAGTCTCATTCAGTAAGCCTGCTGGTGCAGCAGCGCAAGACAGCCGTTTAGTTTTAACCACCGACACCTGCGGCGCAATCTTGCCGGTTGGCCGCCTTTGTTTCATTCTTCAGCTTACCTATGAGCTTCCGTCATCTCGCCCTGGCATCCGTCGCATCGCTGCTGTCACTCGCAGCGCTGACCGCCGCTGAATTCCCCATCCCATTCAACACTGAAAAAGGGGAGCCGATGCCCGCCGAAGATGCGGCACGAATGATGGAACTGCCGCCGGGCTTCAAGTGCGTGGTCTTTGCCGCTGAGCCGGATGTGCGGCAACCGATTGCGATGTCTTGGGATGCGAAGGGCCGCCTGTGGGTCGCGGAAAACTACACCTTTGCCGAAAATCCCATGCGCTGGGACACGAAGCTGCGCGACCGCGTCATCATCCTCGAAGACAAGGACGGCGATGGCAAACACGACGGCCGCAAGGTCTTCTGGGAAGGCGGCAGCTACCTCACGAGTGTGGAGATCGGCTACGGCGGCGTGTGGGTGCTGCACAACGGCACGCTCAGCTTCATCGCCGACAAAAACGGCGACGACACACCCGATGGCGAGCCCGAGGTGCTGCTCGATGGCTTCAACGTGAAGACCATCGGCCACAACATCGTAAACGGCCTGCGCTGGGGCCCGGACGGCTGGCTTTATGGCCGCCACGGGATCACCGACACCTCCGCCGTCGGCGCACCCGGCACGCCACTGGAAAAGCGCACCAAGCTGAACTGCGCCATGTGGCGTTTTCATCCGACGCGGAAGATCTTCGAGGTGGTGGCGCATGGCGGCACGAACTCGTGGGGCCATGATTGGAACGCAGAAGGCGAGTTGTTCATGATCAACACGGTCATCGGCCATCTCTGGCACATCATCCCCGGCGCGTATTACCGCCGCATGTTCGGCACGCACCTCAATCCGCACGTCTATGAAGTCATCGAGCAAACCGCCGACCACTTTCACTGGGACACCGGAGCCGAAACCTGGAGCGACATCCGCAAACTCGGCGTCACCAGCAAGACCGATTCGCTCGGCGGCGGCCACGCCCACGTCGGCATGCTCATCTATCAAGGCGGCACTTGGCCGAAGAAATACCACGGTGCCGTCCTCACCTGCAATCTGCACGGCAACCGCATCAACATGGACACCCTCCACCGCGAAGGCTGCGGCTACGTCGGCAAACACGCGCCTGATTTCATGAAGGCCAAAGACAAATGGTTCCGCGGCATCGACCTCCTCACCGGCCCCGACGGCAACGTCTTCGTCTCCGACTGGAGCGACAGCGGCGAATGCCACGACAACGACGGCGTGCATCGCAGCAGCGGGCGGATTTACAAGATTGTGTATGAAGGTGGGGCAACCGTCCCGGTTGCCCAAACACCATCTGACCTCTCGAAGACGAAGGATGAGGAGCTGGTGAAGCTGTTGGAGGATCAACTGCTAGCCCTCAAGACAGGCAATTGGTTGACGGAGATGGCGATACAGACCCTGAGCGAGAGATTGATGCTTGGTACAAGCACTCTGCCACGGCCAGCGCCTGCCGAGAATGCATGGATCGCTTTGTTGAATGCTAAGAAGCAAGTTGAGAAGTACGGGCGCACAGTTTCCCCCACTTTTTTTCTCGAACTCTTCCGCGGAATCGAATTTGAAAGCATCAAATGGGAAAACCCACCTTCAAACGAACAAAAGGAAGGCATGAACTACTTGGTGAGGCTGGCTGAATCACGCGTTGAAAACCTTAGCTTTGGCCACCTCCGCCTCCACCTCGCCTCCGCGCTCCAGCGTCTCCCGCTCGAAGCCCGCTTCCCCATCGCCTCCGCACTCGCGAAGCACGAAGAAGACGCCAACGACCGCCAGCAGCCGCTCATGATCTGGTATGGCATCGAGCCAGCGGTGGCGGCGGAGCCGATGAAGGGCGTGGAGCTCATCCGCGAGGCGAAAATCCCCACCGTGCGCCGCCTCGTCGCACGTCGCATCGCCGAGATGATCGAGGAGAAGCCCGAGGCCGTCGATGCGCTCGTGGCGCTGATGACCGAGCGTGCCGACGTGCGCGAGGATGTGCTTCGCGGCCTTGCGGCGGGCCTTGATGGCTTCAGCAGCGCCAAGAAGCCCAAAGGCTGGGATGAAGTCTCCAAAGCGATCGAAGCGAGTGGCAGCGACGAGTTCAAAGGGATCGTCCGCAATCTCTCCGTCGTCTTTGGCAGCGGTCGTGCGGCAGATGAACTCATCGTCCTCGTCAAAAACGCGGACGGCGATGCCAACGCGCGCTTGAACGCCTTCAAGAGCCTCACGCGCACGACGAAGCCGGAACTGCTCGCGGTGATTCGCTCGCAGGTGAATGACAAGGTGCTCGGCACGGTCTCGCGCAGCGCGTTGGCCGCTTACGATGATCCCAGCATCCCGAAACAGCTCCTCGGCTCATGGCCAGTGCGCAGTGAGGAACAGCAGGCCGCTACCGTGGCCACGCTGACCTCCCGCGCCAGCTATGCGAAAGAGCTGCTGGAAGCCGTGAAGGCCAAAAAGGTGGCCGCAACGGTCATTTCGCCCTTCCAGGCCCGTCAGATCCGTAATCTGGGCGATGAAGCGCTCACCAAACTCCTCACCGAAGCCTGGGGCGAGATTCGCGACACGCCGGAGGCCAAAAAAGCCGAGTTCGCCAAGTGGGAGGGCCTCTTGCAGCCCGCAGCCCTCGCCAAGGCCGACCAGTCGAAAGGCCGCATGATCTTCATGGCTGCATGCAGTGCCTGTCACAAGATGTACGGCCAAGGCGGAGCCATCGGCCCCGAATTGACCGGCAGCGACCGCCGCAACCTCAAGTATCTGCTGGAGAACATCCTCGACCCGAACTCCGTCGTCCCCGCCGACTACCGCGTGAGCGTCTTCCAGCTCAAAGACGGCCGCACGATCAGTGGCGTGATCCCGGAGCAGACCGAGCGCACCCTGACCATCCAAACACCCGCCGAACGGCTCGTCATCGAACGCACGCAGATCGTGAAGCAGGACCAACTAACGCAAAGTTTGATGCCGGAAGGTCTGCTGACGGCACTGGGGGAGGAGAACGTCATCAACCTGATCGCTTACCTCATGGGCGAAGGACAGGTGGAGATGCCGAAGTAATGTCGAAAGCAGAATGAGGAATGACGAATGGTTTGCGCAACCACCTTCATTCGCCATTCGTCATTTCTCATTTCGTCATTTCCTCATCATGGCTTCACTCTTCGACTGGATCGCCGCGGCACGCCCGAAAACACTCGGGGCTGCCATCGCGCCCGTGGCGGTGGGTTGTGCGCTGGCGGATAAGATCTCCGGCAAACTCGACTGGACGCTGGCGCTCTGCACGCTGGGGAGCTGTGGGGCGCTGCAAATCGCGACGAACTTCTTCAATGACGCGCTGGATTCGCTCAAAGGCGCGGACACGCAGGCGCGGATCGGCCCACGACGCATCACCGCGAGCGGTGCGGCCTCTGCCAAAGCGGTGAACATCGCGGCGTGGTTGATGCTGGTGGTGGCGACGTTGCTCGCGCTGCCGCTGTTTGAGGCACGCGGGCTGCCGATCTTGTTCATCGGCCTTCCATCGCTGTATTTCTGTTTTGGTTACACGGGGGGGCCGGTGCCGCTGGCGTATCGCGGGCTGGGGGAGCTGTTTGTGATCCTGTTTTTTGGCCTCGTGGCGGTGACGGGCACGGCCTTTGTGCAAACCGGCGAGTGGTATGAGGCGGCGGTGGTTGCAGGATTTCAAATCGGCTGCCTGAGCACGGTCTTGATCGCCATCAACAACCTGCGCGATGTGGAGGAAGACCGGCAGACAGGCAAAAAGACCCTGGCGGTGCGATTCGGCGTGGGTTTCGCACGGACGGAGATCGCGGCACTGATCCTCGCGGCACATGCGGCGGGATTTTACTGGGTGGCCCAAGAATGGGAGCGGGCCTTCACGCTGCCGCTGGCGACACTTCCGATTGGTTTGTTCGTGGCGTGGCGAGTGATCGTGGAACCACCGAGCCGAGGTCACAACCGGCTGCTGGCGATGAGCGGTGCGCAGTTGCTGGCCTTTGCGGCGCTGATGTGCTGGGGAATCGTAAACGCGAAGGATGTGATGCCGTGAGTGAACCGATTTATGTGCACGAATACCTGCTGCGCAGTGGCGTGGCGCTGAACGCGGTTTCGCAACGTCGGGTGTTTGCGGGCGCGTTGATCTGCGTGGATGGCGGCTACGGTTGCGTGCATCCGTGGCCGGAGTTTGGTGACGCGCCAGTCGAGGAGCAGCTTCGTTTGCTCAGCGAAGGTGTGACGACGCCGGTGACGGCGATGGCCCTGCGCTGCGCGGAGATCGACGGTGCGGCAAGACGCACGGGCGTGAGCCTGTTTGAAGGACTGGAAATTCCGCGCAGTCATTACTCGTGGAGTTTTGCCACGGATACCGAGCCGCAGATGCTACGTGTGATGGAGGAAGGCTGGCCAGCGATCAAGGCGAAGGGCTTTGCGAACTACGGCGAGACGATTCGCTTCCTTGAAGGCTGCGCGAAGCGGTTTGAGGCCCAGGGCGTGCGGCTGCGAGTGGATTTCAACGGCGTGCTGGACCGATTCACCTTCGAGAAGTTCGTCGAATTCATGCCACTGCGGGTTTACCGAGCGTTGGATTTCGTGGAGGATCCGTTTCCGTATGACGCAGAGGCTTGGGAGGTGATCAGACAGCGCTGGGGTGTGCGACTGGCTTTGGACAAGGGCTGGAAGGACGGCACGCATGGTTTTGATGCCGTGGTGGTGAAACCTGCACGGCGTGACTGGCGCACGGTGGCTGCAGCGCATCCCGAAAGCCCCCTAGTGCTGACTTCAGCCATGGATCATGCGCTGGGACAAATGTTCGCGGCGTATGAGGCCGCAGTGGCACTTGCAGAGGGACAAGCGCTCGATTTCTGCGGACTCTGCACCGAGCATTTGTTCGAGAAGGATGAGTTTTTCGAGCGTGTGAATTCAAACGGCGGCTTTTTGGAAGCGGATCGCAGCGGCGGCGGATTGGGATTTGGCGAAGTTTTGGAGGCACTGCCATGGAGACGGCTTTGATGCTCAAACCGGAGTTTTGGAGCGCTGGAGACGTATGGATCGGACAATCTGACCACACGGAGGATGGCCGCACACTGGCGGACTTCGCGTCTCGTGAATTGCAGGTGCAAAACATGTGCTTCTTCCAAACCAGCGGCTCGGAGGGCAGGCGTAAATGGGTGGGATTGACGAAAGAAGCTCTTCTGGTCTCAGCGAGGGCGGTGAACACGCATTTTGGCATCACGAACCGGGATCACTGGCTGCTAGCGCTGCCCGTGCATCATGTGGGCGGTTTTGGCGTTCTGGCGCGAGCGTATGTGAGCGGCAGTGCGGTGACGCGGCTCGATGGAAAATGGGATGCGGCAGTGTTTGCGCGGACATGCACCGAAGTCGGGGCTACGCTGGCTTCTTTGGTGCCCACACAAGTGTTTGATCTGGTGGCCGCGAAGTTGAGCGCACCGAGGTCAATGCGCGTGGTGCTGGTGGGCGGCGGGGCGATGAGTTCCGAGCTAGAACACGCTGCCTTGCATCTCGGTTGGCCGGTGCGCCGGACGTATGGGATGACGGAAACATCTTCTCAATTAGCCTCACAGAAAACCAAAGATGGCGAGATGGAAGTGCTGCCGATCTGGGACTTGAGCACGGATGACGCTGGTGTGCTCACCGTGCGTGGCGATGCTCTCGCGAAGGGCTATGCGGTGCAAGAGAACGGAAAATGGCGCTGGGAGCCGATCTCGGTCGAGGCAGGGCTGCGCACGCGAGATCGTGTGAGTTTGCATCACGATGGAACACGACGTTTTTTACGCTTCGTGGGCCGCGAGTCGGGAATCGTGAAGATTTTGGGCGAACTCGTGGCCCTGGGGCCGATTCAGGAGCGAATCGACTCCATTCGACTCAAGCTGCTCCTACACTTTGGTGACGCGGCGGTTTGTGATGTGAGCGATGTGCGCAAGGAAAGCAGGCTCGTTCTTGTCGTGAGCCAGATGAGCGAAATGGACGCTGTGCGACTGCAAAAAGGCCTCAACGAAACGTTGAGGCCGTTTGAGAGAGTCGAAGTGATCCGCACTCTGAATTCGATTCCAAGGGGTGAGCTGGGAAAAGTACGCTGGGAGGAACTGCGGGCTCTGCTGTGAGCCTTACTTCTTCTTGGCTTCTTCCTTTGGCGCAGAGCCGTCCAGCGGCGTGATGACCGGACGGTCCTTCATCTCTGGAGAGATCAGGTAGCCTTTTGGGTTGGCCGGATCGGGCACAAAGGAGATGAGGAACAGCTCCTCGATCTTGTCCGTGAGCGTTTCCTGGGAGGTGCGAACGGTGGCATGGACATAACCCTTATCCTTCTCCTGCACGAGGCCGAGCACAGTGATTTTGAGGGTCTCCTGTTTCCGCTTGGTAGCCTCGGGGGTAAGCTTGAGCTTTTTGTGCCAGGCCTCACGATCAGCCTGATAAAACTCTTGAGCGGTCATGCCTTCGAGTTCGCGCACGCCTTTGACGTTGTAACCGGCAAGCATGGTCTCCTCGTCGGTCATGGTAGGAGCGGACTTGATGATCTGAACCGTCTCGCGTTGACGACGCTCCAGGGAAGCTGGCACCAGCAGCGCAGCGGCGGTTTTCCAGTCCTGCATGACCACGGCAGTAAGGTATTTTTTCACAAGAACACCACAGGGATGATCCATTGGGAGAGGCTCCGCCAGGGCCGTTGAATTGACAAAGCCGAGGGTGGCGAAAGCGGCGAGGCCGCAAAGAAAAGAACGCACTTGCATAGGGGGGGG
>JAPLUL010000115.1:0-21482 GCA_026397635.1 Verrucomicrobiota bacterium
CGAGCACGGTGACGTGCTTGCCAGCCTGCGCGGCACGAATCAATGCGGAGATGATGCGGCTGTTCTTCGCGGTGCGGTAGAGGATCTGTTTGATCGCGATGACGTTTGGATCGGCGGCCGCTTCTTCCACGAGGTTCAGAACGGGGTCGAAGCTCTCATACGGATGATGCAGCAGGATGTCGCCGCGCTTGATGGCGTCAAAGATGCTCTCGCCGGGTGTGATGGCAGTGGAGGGATGGCTGTCCCACGGCTCGACCTTCAACTAATCAAAACCAGAGATGCTGGCGATCTGGAAGCAGGCGCGGAGGTCGAGCTCACCGGGAATATCATAGACTTGCGCGGTTTTAGCGCCGCAAAGATCGCGGATGATGCGTGTGTGATCGCGGGAGGCACCGGATTCGATCTCGATGCGGATGGCGGGGCTTTTGAGACGCGCCTCCAGCACTTCCTCCATCTCGCTGGCGAGGTCGAAGGCGCTTTCGTCATCGACGGTGATGTCGGTGTTGCGGCTGACGCGGAAGCGGGCGGGGGCGGAGACTTTTTCCGAAGGGAAGAACTCGCTGATGAAGAGCGTGACGACGTCCTCGAGGTTCACATAGAGATGCTGGCCGGCATCGGGATCAGGAACGACGACGTGGCGTGGCAGATTGGCCGGGAGCGGCAGCAGGACATGGCGCTTTTCAGCGCTGCCGTTGTCCCCGCAGGTCACGGTGCAGAGCAGGACAATGTTTAGTGCCGGAATGGCCGCACGGGCACCTGCATCATCGACGACGACTGGGGAGAGCACTGGGAAGATGTGTTCGGCAAAGTACTCGCGTAAATGGGTGCGCTGCACGGGCGTGAGATCGGCGATGACGAGGCGGCGGATGCCCTTTTCCTTCAATAGCGGCATGAGCTGCCGATTGAGGATGTCGTACTGCCGCGCGACAAAGGCGGCGGCATGCTGATGGATCTGCTCCCACTGCTGCGTGGGCGTGAGTCCGGCGTTGTCACGCGCGCGCAGGCCTTGCTCGCGCAAAAGTTGCAGGCCACCGACGCGGACCATGAAGAACTCATCAAGGTTCGAGGCAGTGATGGCCAGGAACTTCACGCGTTCGAGCACGGGCAGATCGGCACGTGCGGCTTCGTCGAGCACACGGGAGTTGAAGGCCAGCCAGCTCAGCTCACGATTGATGAAATGCTCCTCGGTCAGGCGCAGCTTTGGCGGTGCGGGGCGTTGATCAGGATTTGGCGAGGAGGATATCATAACCGTAAATTTCGCGGAAGAGGTCGCACTTGGAGTCGATGGCGATCTGCTCGACGGTGGTGTCGTCAGCGCCTTGGGTGAGCACGATGAGGCGTGAGCCTTCGGGGCGGAGCTGGATGGATTTGATGCGCTGGGCGTGGCTGCGGTCGAGCGAGTCGGCGAGGCGGAGCAGGGCGGCGAGCTTCAGCACGATCATGCGCTCCTCACGCGTGAGGTCGGAGAAGTGCGGATGGTTCGGCTCGGGATTGTAGCGGCGGTGGTAACGGGTCAGCAGCGCCACCATCTCGCGGTCGCTTGAGCTGAGGCCGAAGATTTCGGTGTTCAGCAGGACGTAGAGACTGTGCTTGTGGTGCTCACGCGGGCTGATGAACATGCCCACCTCATGCACCGTGGCGGCGACGCGGAGGATGAGCTCGTACTTGGGATCGAGATTGTGCAGATGCTGGAGCTCACGGAAAAGCTGGCGGGCGAAGCTGGCGACGTGGTCAGCGTGTTTGCGGTCGGTTTTGTAGCGCAGGCCGATCTCGCAGGCGGCCTGCATGACCTCTTCTTGGAAGATCGCAGTGCGGGAGCCGGAGGTCATCAGATCGAGAATGAGCTCAAGCTGGAAGTCACCTTCAGGCACCCAGATGGTTTCATCGCCGAAGCGGCGTGCGAGTGCGAGGTTCGTCTGCAAGGCAGGCACGATGCCCTCGGCACCGGTGTAATGCACATGCAGCTCACGCACGAGCTCGTCAGGGTTCAACCGTGCGAGCTTGTCGGTGAGGCGGGAAAGATCGTCCTCGACGACGCGATGCGCGCCCTGGCGTGCTTTGCCGAGACGCGGCGCGATGCTTTGGATCTCGGCACCGATGGCGACGTGGTGGTCGATCTCCACGCCGGAGTAATCCTGTGCGAGGTGATCGACCACGCCACGGATATGCTCCTCCAGATGCAGCATCTGCTGCTGCTGCGCCTCGTCATCGGGCGTGGCGACTGCCTCGCGGGCACGGAAGATGCCGAGGCGGTAGTTGCTGTAAGCGGCGAGGCGGCCTTGCTGGAAATAGATGGCGCGTGTGTTGCCGGGGCCGATGTGGGAGACAAAGGTGCTGCCCTTCGCGAGCATGGGGTTTTTCAGCAGCAACCGCTGGGCGATCTGATAGACGAGGCGGGTCATGTTGCCGTCATCGATCAGGCTGGGAATCACGCCGCTGTGAACCTGGAGGCGGTTGAGGAAAATCTCATGGTTGGCGGCCTCGGCGAGGATGTTCGAGGTGAACAGGCGCAATTGCGACGAGGGGATGCCGTACTCGCGCATCGTTTGGAGATAATCGCGCAGGATGGCCGCGGCTTGATCCACCGTGCCACGCGTGATGCTGCGTGCGCGGAAGATGTCCCGCGCGACCGGCAGAGGGCGGTCGAGGCTTTCGATGCGGGAGAACTGGCCCTGCTCATCCTTGCGGCCAATGACCAGCGTCACTGAAGCGGCACCGACGTAAATGACGGCGTGCTCTGGTGGAGGCAACGGCGTCGTTGGAGTGGTAGCGTCACTCACGGGCAGCCTCCTTCGGAATGACGAATGTCGAAGGCGGAATGACGAAGGAAGAGCCGTGCGTCATGTGGGGGCTTGAAGTGGATGATGAAATTCGACATTCGTCATTTTTTCTCGTTTCTCAGCCATGCCACTGACCCTGCGGTCACGGCTTGATCCCCAAGTTTGGCGATGGAGTAGCGGATGCCTTTGGCGAGTTCGGGAATGGCGTGGCGTTCGACCTCTTCCTTGAGCAGATTCATGTAGAGGCTGGGCAGCTCCTCCACGAGGCCACCGCCGAGTGTGATGCGGTCAGGAGCAAGGAGATTAACGACCATGGCGACTCCCATGCCGAGGTAGCGGATGGAATTGCGGAAGATGATCATCGCGGCATCATCGCCACTGCGGAAGGCGTTGGCCAGGGCCTTGCTGCGGATGCTGCGTAGCGCGCCCTCGGTTTTTTTGTCGAGTTCGGGAAGTTGGCCGCGATAGCAGGCGATGCCGGCCTGTGAGGCAATGGCGAGACGGCTGGTGAGGTCTTCGAGAGTGACGGTGCCAAAGACAGGGCTGCCGATGTGCGTGCCAGGAAGGAGCAGATTGCCGAGTTCCATGGCCGAGATGGATTTTCCCATGACCAGTTGGCCGTTGTAAACGAAACCCGAGCCGACACCAGTGCCGGGGAAGATGCCGAGCAAGGAGCGCGCGCCTTTGCCTGCGCCGAGGATGTATTCGCCATACGTTCCGGCATCCACGTCGTTCAAAACGGCCACCGGGCACTTGAACTCGGTTTGCAAGAGCTTGCGCAGCGCCATGTTCGTCCAGCCAAGGTTCGGGGCGAAGACGAGGAGACCTTTTTCAGGATTCACGAGACCTGGGCAGCCGATGCCGATGCCTTGGATGCCCTTGGGATTCACCCCTGCAGCCTCGATGGCCTCATGGACGGCCTTGACGATCTTGCCGCGCCCCTTGGCCGCACCTTCGGAGCCGTTGGTGGATTTGCGGGCGAATCCGAGCACGTGGTAATTCGCGTCGAGCACCGAGGCCATCATCTTGGTGCCGCCAAGATCGAAGCCGATCCAGAAAGGTACATTCTTGAGTTTCTTCGCGGCTTTGGCAGGCTTGTCGGCCTTTTGGGAAGCTTTTTTCGCAGGCATATGCCCGCAAGACACACGGGCTTGGCAGCGACGGCAAGTGACATTCTAAACGGCGGCGAAATCACTTCCCCCAATGCCGTGAGGCGAAGTTCAGGTATTGGGTCCAGTCGTAGTCGGTGACGTCGTGTTTGCCGGTGCGGTTGTGGTAGCCGATGAAATCGCCGACGGGGGTGTCGATGGTGGGTGGTTCATCCACGATGACGCCTTTTTTGCCGAAGAGGGCATAGACGGGGCTGGCGAATTTGCCGGAGAGGAACTCGCCTTTTTGATCGGCCCAGTGATCCTCGGCGGCGCTGGCGATGTAAATGGGGCGCGGCGCAGCAAGGGCGATGAACATGTGCATGTCGATGGGACAGGCGGCGGCGTTGTTGGCGTAGCGGGTGTATTTGGGCGTGAACCAATGCGGGAAGGCCTTGGTGATGATGGCGGTGGTTTCGCCGAAGTCACGGCGCATCAAAGCGGCACCGCCTTCGCCGGAGTTGTTGGAGATGACGAAGCCAAAGCGTTCGTCCTGCGCTCCGGCCCACAGGGAGGTTTTGCCGAGACGGGAGTGACCGATGACGGCGAGATGTTTGGCATCGATCTGCTGATCTGTTTCGAGGTAGTCGGCGATGCGGCTGATGCCCCAGGCCCAAGCGCCGATGGCTCCCCACTCGCCGTCTTTCCAGACGGTGTTCGCGCCATCCTGGCTGACTGCGGCACGGAGTCCTTCCTTCCAGCCGTCGGCGTGGTCGGGTTCGATGTCGCCATAATAAGCGGTGGCGACGGCGAAGCCGCGTTTGAGGCTCATTTCGAGCGCCCAGCGGCTGCTCTCGGTGCCGCGTGAGGCTTCGGTGGCGCGATTGTTGACGATGTTCTTCTCCTTGTTGTCGCGCTGCCAGCGGGTGTTGAGCGGAACGTCGGTTTCTTGGCTTACGGCATGATTCCCGCCGAAACTGAGGCCGACGAAGCAGGGCGCGGCTTGGGTGGCGTTCGGGGTGTAGAGCATCACGTCCAGGCCGGGCCAGGCGGGGCGATTGGGCAGCGAGATGTGGATGAATTTGCGCGTGGCGAGTCCGCCGAGGGCGTCGGATTTGGTGGCAGTGACTTCAAACTTGGGCGTGCCGATGTCGGCAGGTGTTTTGCCGAAGACGTGGTCTTCAAAGAGCTTCAGGATCTCGGGCCGACGCGTTTGGGTCCATTCCTCGGCGGTGGTGAGTTTTAAATCGGGCAGCGGATGGTCGCCGACCTTGGCTTCGTCGTAATTCACGCCGGGGCGCGGGGTTTGGGCGAGGGCGGTAGTGGCGAGGAGGAGTGCAAAGAGCGTGCGCATGGTTGGGGAGATGAACGTGGTGGCGGAACTGAATTGTGCGTGCCTTGGCTGGCAAGGTGATGTTTGATCGACGAAAGACCATGGAATCTGCCGCCTCCCACCCGCCGCTGCCGAACGCAATGAACTATCGCTATTCCAAGCTGGGGCTGGTGCTGGCGCTCATCGTGATCGCCGCGTGCGCGGTGTTTGTGGTGCAGGAGCAGACGATGGAGCGTGAAGAACCCACTTCCGAGGTGTGGCCTAACCGCATGCTGGAGCTGCTGGCGCGTTATTCGGTGGGCACGCAGGCCATCCTTCAGAGCGCGGGGCAATCGACCGCTGAACTCAACGATGCGATGCTGCGGGATGTGGGCACGCTTTCACGCTCGGATGAGGATGCGCTGCGAGTTTTGCTGCTGAAGAGCTGGATGGCAGATCAACCGCCTGCGGAGGCGGAACTGGCCGCCCTCGCGCAGAAAAACGAGGCTTTGAAGGCGGATGTGGAAATGCTGGGAAGGCTGTCATCCATTCAAGACTTGGCTGCGGACGAAGATTGGCAGCGGTTTTTCAAACGGCATGGCTGGATGGCTGAACTGGCACGCGCCCAGACGCTGGATACCAAAAATCCGGCGCGGCAGGCGGTGGTGCAGCAGGGCATGGGCACGGCGATGGTTTTGATCGCGGGTATGATGCTGGGCATGCTGGCGGCGGTCGGCGGCTTGGTGCTCATGATTTGGGGCCTCCGACGCTGGCGTGGCGGAAAGCTGCGTCTGACGCTGGCTCGGCGCAGCCGTGCGCATGGCGGCGTGTTGATCGAGGGCTTCGCGATTTATCTGTTGCTGTTTTTGCTGATGCCCTGGCTGATGCGCCAGTTGCCGGTGTCATGGCCGCATTGGGCTGCTTATGTCCCTGCGCTGGCGGCTTTGATTCTCGGCATGCTGTGGCCGCTGCTGCGCGGCATGCACAAGCCGCTTTGGCGTGAGACGCTGGGGTTGCATCGTGGCCAAGGCTTCTTCAAGGAAATGGGCGCGGGCGTGCTGGGATGGTTGGCGGCGCTGCCGCTGCTGGTCTTGGGAATGATCGCCGCGTCATGGATCACGAAGCTGACGGGGCAGTTTCCCTCACACCCGATTGTGGAGGTGTTCGCGGGCAATGGCTGGGCCAAGCTGGGCGCGATCGTGCTGGCGGTGGTGTGGGCGCCGGTTTCGGAGGAGCTGATGTTTCGTGGTCTGCTATTTCCAGGGCTTTCAGCGTGGTTGCGCTGGCTGCTGGGCATGCTGCTGGCCGCGTTTGTGTTTGCGGTGATTCATCCCCAGGGCTGGGCCGGTGTGCCGGCGATCATGGCGTTGGCGGCCACGTTTTCATTCCTGCGGATGTGGCGGCACAGCCTGATCGCCCCGATGACCGCTCACGCGCTGAACAACGGCATCATGTGCGCGATGATGCTGCTGCTCTGGTGAGCGCGGCCACGAGCGGTGCGCGGGCGGTTGTCAGGCCTTTGTAGCCTGCGAACTCATCTGACATGCTGGCAAGGATGTGCGCGAGCCGTTGCGCCACTTCGGGTGATGCCGCGACATCGTCGAGGCGGTGATTCGTAACACGGATGCCGAAGAGAATGGCGTGGGTGGCAGGAAGGCGGGCGAGGAACTGGCGTTCGTGGCGCAGCCAGGTGTTTTCGAGCGTGGCACCGGCATCCATCTGACGAATGGCCAGCGCAGGATGATGATTGAGTGCGGGATCGGCACTGAGGCCCCAGTTGTCGCGCTCTCGTGGCGCGTTGGGCGTCAAACGACCGAGGAAGGTGCTGATTTGACTGCCGATGGCGGCTTGCAGGCCAGGCACGGGTGCGTGGACTTCATGCATGGGCCGTCCGATCTTGTCTTCGAGCGCCCAACTGGAGGGAAAGATGACCGCACCACCGATGACGGGATGCGAGCGCTCTGCATCGCCGGAAAGCACGACCCAGTCCGGCTCCACAACGCCTGCCGCTTGCTCAGGAGAGCAGGCAGAGCGGTGGATCGAGGTCATGATGAAGCCGACGGCCTCACGCACGGCGTCTTCGGCTTCGGGAAGCACAAGCAGGTGGCGCTCGCGATGCGTGGCGAGCCACCGGTGACGTTCAGCGAGCACGTGTTCCGCCTCTTCCGAGTGCTGCCAGAAACGCGTGGCAGCGCCAGGCCGCAGGGTCATCTGGAGGCGATGATCGGCGTCAGGAAAAAGGCGCAGCCAGTCGATCATGCGGCAGCTTCAGCGGCGTCGTTGATGGAGGTGAAGCGCAGAAGGCCGAAAAGCCGACGCACGAACCGCATGAGGTCTTCCAGCACGAGGTAGCACATCGGCACGAGGTAGAGCGTGATGAGCGTGGCAAACAGACTGCCGTAACCCATGGCAACGGACATCGGCGTGAGGAACTGGGCGCTGGTGGCCTGGGCGCTGCGGTTGTCGCCAAAGATCCATTCGAGTGCCTGCTTGATGATGGGTGGCGAGTGATCGACGAGCGGGCCGAAGTTGAAGATGAGCGGCATCAAACCGACAAAGGTAGTGATTTGCGTCAGGAAGATGGCGCGGAAGCGCGAAGCACCACCCTCGGTGGCCGCGTGGGTCGTGTCGCCGGTTTCATCCCGCAGTTCGTTGATGCGATCCACGAGTACAAGGGTGTCGTTCACGATGACGCCGGAGCAGGCCAGGATGCCGCAGAGGCTCATGAGGCTGAGTGGCATGCTGTGGAAGACATGGCCCAGCGTGGCGCCGACGACGCCAAAGGGAATGACGAGCAGCACGATGAAGGGTTGCGTGTAGCTCTTGAAGGGAATGGCCATGAGGCCGTAGAGGCCGAACAGCACGAGCAGCGAGGAGAGCAGCAGCGCCGCCTGGCTCTCGCGCTCGGAGCGGGCTTCGCCCTCGTAGCTCCAACTGATGTGCGGATGATCGGCGAGGAGTTTTTCGATGAAGGGCCGCACGGCCTCGCGCACGACGGTGGGGTTATTGGTGAGCTTGTTGACGTCGGCGGTGATGTTGAGAGCTCTGCGGCGGTCCACACGCTTGATGGAGGTGAAGCTCTTGCCGACCTTGGCCTCGGCGACGCGGGCGAAGGGGATTTCGAGGCCGGCGGCGGTGCGGACGCGCAGGGTGTCGAGCGTGGCGAGGGATCTGCGGTCGTCTTTCGGGTAGCGGAGCATCACCTTGACCTCGTTGCGTGCACGTTGGATGCGCTGCACCTCCTCGCCAAAGAAAACCGAGCGCACCTGACGGGCGAGGTCGTTGACGGTGAGGCCAAACTGTTGCGCCTCGGGCTTGAGGCGGAGCTGGATCTCGTTGCGGCCGGAATCGAGGCTGTCGGAGACATCAAACACGCCGGCGATGCTGGAGAGGTGCCCTTTGATGCGCTCGGACATGGCGAGCAGCTCCTCGGGATTGGTGCCGGTGAGTTGGATGTCGATGGGATCACCGCTGCGCATGATCTCGGCACGGAAAGTCATTTCCTCGGCACCGGGGATGCTCTTGCCACCATACGCGGCCTCGATGCGTTTCCGCCATTCTGCGGCCATCTCAACCGTATTCACCTGGAGGGAGCGCTCCTCGGGACCGTAGGTTTCCATGGTCACCTCTCCCCGATGGCTGCCCGTGCCACCCGTGGCTCCGCGTGAGCTGCCGGTCATGCCGGAGTTGGCAAGAATGAGGCGCACGACGGGGATGCCGTCTGGCCCGACGTATTCTTGGCGCATCTGCTCGGCGATTTCATAGATGCGCGAGATGTGGCGGTCCGTGACCTCAAAGGGCGTGCCGTCGAGCATGGTGAGGCGGCACTCGATGCGCTCGCTGGCCACGCGTGGGAAAAGGGCGGTGGCGATGCGGTCGCTGAAAAACACGGCAAAGAGCACGCCGAGGCCGCCGAACACGGCAGAGAGCACGATGTAGCGATTTTTCAGGCAGAAGCGCAGCGACGGGCGGTAGAACTTGTCCACAAAGCGGGCGAGCTGACGCTCGGAGAAGCGATGGATGGGATCGAGCGCGTCGGCGGCTCGGCTGATGATTGGCGTGCGGTGCGCGAGATGGCTGGGGAGGATGAGTTTCGTCTCCATCAGCGCCAGCAGCATGACGCAGATGAAAATGATCGCGATCGGCTGGAACATGACGCCGAAGTCACCAAAACCGAGCGCCATGGGCAGGAAGGCCACGATGGTGGTGAGCACGCCGAAGGTGATCGGGGCTGCGAGGCGGCGCGTGCCCTCGATGGCCGCGTCCAGTGGCGAGAGTCCTTGCTGTCGCATGGTATCCACCTGCTCCGAGGTCACGATGGCGTCATCCACCACGATGCCGAGCACGAGGATGAAGCCGAAGACGGAGGAGAGATTGATCGACAGCCCAAACAGCGGCATGAGCGCAAACGCACCTAGAAAGGCCATCACCATGCCCACGGCCACCCAAAAAACGGCATCCAGTCGGAGGAACAGGCCCACACAGATGAAGACGAGGATGAGGCTGCTGCGGGCGTTTTGCAGCAGCAGGCTGATGCGGCCCTTCACGATTTTTGAGCGGTCGCCCATGAACTCCAACTCCACGCCGTCTGGGAAGCGCTGATTCTTCTCCAGGATGTACTCTTTGACCGTCTCGGCGATGTGGATGGCGTTTTGCGTGCCTTCGCGCATGACGGTGATGGAGACGCAGCGCTTGCCATTGAGGCGGGAGACGAGCGGATTCTCGTTGAAGCCGTCATTGATGATGCCGATCTCCCCGAGTGTGAGCTTGGTGCCGTCAGGGCGGGTCAGGATGACGATTCGGCCGTAATCATTGCCGGTGTAGGCACGGCCGCGGGTGCGGATGGAGACATCGCCCGCGTCCGTCTGCACCACACCGGCGGGGAGGTCCAGCGCACTGCTGCGGATGGCGGTGCTGATTTGATCCAGCGTGAGGCCGTATTTGCGCAGACGTGCCTCGGGGATCTCGATGCTGATCTCGTAATCCCGCACGCCAGTGAGGTTGGCGTGGGAGATGCCGGGCAGGGCGGAAAGCTCGTCCCGCACCTGCTCACCGAGGCGGCGCAGATCGCGCTCCGCCATGTCAGCGGAGAGGATCACGCTGATGACGGAGCTCATGAAGTCGTCGTGCTGGATGATGGGCCGCTCCGCCAGCGTGGGGAAGTTCGGGATGGCGTCCACGCGGATCTTCACATCGTCCATGATCTGGCGTGCCAGATCGGCGTCGTCGATCTCCATCAACACATTGCCACCGCTGGAGGAGGCGGTGGAGACGATGCGCTTGATGCCAGCCACCTGCTGGATGGCATCCTCGATGCGCAGCACGATGGTCTCCTCCACCTCCTCCGGCGTCGCGCCGGGGTAGGGGACGTTCACCGAGATGAATCGGGACGGCATGTCCGGGAAGACCTCGATGGGGATGCGTTCTGAGACGAGCGTCCACGCGCCGAAGCCCATGACGGCTAGCATGAGAAGATTGGCGGCGACACCATTGCGGGCAAACCAGGCGATCATGAGTGGGGAAAAGGGCGAATGACGAAATCAGAATGACGAAACGACTGCGGAGGCTGGAAGATCGCATTCATTGCCACGAATCGCGGCGGATGCGCACAAAAAAGCCGGGCTGATGACTCAGCCCGGCTTTGGAGATAATGGGGGTTTAAAACCCTGATGAGATCAATGTTCGTAACCAGCCTCACCGTGGTCGGTGAGGTCGAGGCCGATCGCTTCCTCTTCAGGAGTCGGACGGAGACCGACGAGCACCTTGACGATCATGGTGATGAGGACGGTGGCGACGACGGAGAGCACGATGGTGATGCCGCAGGCTTTGAGCTGATTCATCAAAATGCCACCCTGTCCACCCGCGTCCACAATCGCCTTGGCGAGGTCTTTGTTCACATAAACGTTCACCTCGGTGAGGTTGCCGTTGATGGTGTTATTGGCGAACAGGCCGGTGACGATGGCTCCGAGGGTGCCGCCGATGCCGTGGACGCCGAAGGTGTCCAGAGCGTCGTCATACTTGAGGAGAGGCTTGAGGACCATAACGCCGAGGTAAGGGATGACACCAGCGAGGACACCGATGATCATGGCGGACTTGGCAGTCACAAAACCAGCAGCGGGGGTGATAACGACCAGACCAGCGACTGCACCGGAGCAGAAGCCGAGGACGGAGGGCTTGCCTTTGTGGATCTTCTCAACCAGCGCCCAGACGAAGCAGGCGGTGGCGGCGGCGAGCGTGGTGGTCATGAAGGCGTTGGCGGCGATGCCGTCAGCAGCAAGAGCGGAACCAGCGTTGAAGCCATACCAGCCGACCCAGAGCATGCCAGTGCCGACCATGACGAGGACCATGCTGTGCGGGGCCATCTTTTCCTTGCCGTAACCAGCGCGTTTGCCGAGCAGGATGCAGAGCACCAATGCGGACCAACCGGAGGACATGTGAACCACGGTGCCGCCAGCGAAGTCGATGGCAGGCACGCCTGAGCCAGTGTTCCAGACGCCGTTCATCAGACCGTCGAAGCCCCAAACCATGTGAGCGAGAGGGAAGTAAACCACGAACATCCATAGGGTGATGAAGAGCATGATGGCAGAGAACTTCATGCGCTCGGCGATGGCACCCACGATCAGGCCGGGGGTGATGATGGCGAACATGAGCTGATACATGCTGAACACGGACTGGCTCGGCCAGCCTGCGTAATTGGTGTTCGGAGCAGCGCCGACGCCTTCAAGGAAGAAGTACTTGAAGCTGCCGAGGTAGGGAGCCCAGGAGGGGGCGGCCCAGTCTTTCGGAGCACCTTCAGGCGCCAAATGTTCGCCAAAGACAAGCGAGTAACCGACGAAGTACCACAGGATGGTGACCAAGCCAGCGCAGCCGAGGCACTGAGCGAGGACGGAGAGGACGTTCTTGGAGCGAACGAGGCCACCGTAGAACAGGGCGAGGCCGGGCAGCGTCATGAAGAGCACCAAGGCAGCGCAGATCATCATGAAGGCATTGTGACCTGGACCAGCGATGCCAGTCAACGAACCGGCAGGAGCCATGTTGTTGAAGTACTGTTTGATGTCAGCAACATCCTTCGTGACGTCCTCAAGCGTGGGCGCTGCGGCAGGGGCAGGCTCTGCCGGGGCCGGGGCGGGAGCTGCCGCAGGGGCAGCCGGGGCGGGAGCGGCAGCGGGTGCCGGAGCCGCAGTCTGACCTCGGGCATCGCCGGGGTTGAATGCGAGTGTGGTGAGGGCGACTACCGCAGCAATTGCCATGCCGCGCCAGGTTCGAGTGTGGTTGAGTTTCAGCATAAGTCAGGTGTGTGGATTAACTCCAATTCAATACACAAGCATGGCGCGTGCCAAGTTTTGGCGTGATTTGTTTGCTCCTCAGTCGGAAAAGCTGTTTCACGAAGGGAAAAGGAGGCTTTTGGCCACAAAAAAAGAGGCAGGCGAAATTTCGCCTGCCTCGATCATTCGGGACGCTTTTTTTCCTGGTGAAGATTACTTCACAAACGGGCTGCCGGCCATTTTCTTGAAGCCTTCAGCCAGCTTGGCGATGGCGTCTTTTGGCCCAGCCAGTTTGATGAAGATGTTGGAGTCTTCAGTGGGCACGATGGCCGCGATGAGCGTGTAGTTATCACGCGGAGTCTTGGCTCCCATGGGGGGGCCGTCGTTGTAGGTGCCGGTGGCAGTCACGAGAGTGATTTTTTTGCCGCCAGCGTCGATCTCTTCGGTTTTTGATTCCGGCTTGGTGGCGAACTGGCCGAGCCAGCGGTCCACATTGGCCTGCACACCGCCACCACCGCCTGGGCCGGGGAAGTGGTAGAAGATGGCCTCAAGCGGCTTCTCCAAGCCTTCCACTTTGGCGTTGAGGGTGCCAGCGCGGAACATGCCCGTGCTTTCTACGGAGGCCCAGGGAGCCTCGATTTTGAAGGTGAGGCCAGCGACCTCGAGTTTGGCGTCTTGTGCGTGAACCGCTGTGGACAGCGCGAAGGCCGCGAGGAGCGTGGTGAGGAGATGTTTCATGGGATGGTAGGGGGTGGTGGGACGTTTACTTGGTGACGTGCATCACGCCCTTCATCAGCAGCCAGTGGCCGGGGAAGGTGCAAAGGTAAGGATAGTCTCCCTCTTCGGCTGGGGCGGTGAACTCGATGGTCTCGGTCTGATTGGGCTGAACGAGTTTGGTGTTGGCGAGGAGGTCAGGCTTGGCGGCCTCTGGGATGTAGCTTTTGGCCATGCCCTGGGGATCGGCGAGCATGGCGTTGGCGAGTGCGCCGACGGCATCCAGCTTGCCGGGCTTGACCAGGAGGAAATTGTGCGGCTGCGGGGCGATGCTCCCGGTGTTGTTGAGCGTGAGCTTCACTTTCTGGCCTGCTTTGACGCTGAGCTCGGTCTTGTCATAGCCAAGCGGGTTCTGGGCGTGCGGCTTGAGCTCAATGGTCGCGACATCCGCGTCCTGGGCAAAGGCGGAGAGCGAGAGCGCGGCGAGGGTGGTGATGAGGAGGCGGGTGTGCTTCATGTTTTTTTGTGTGGTGGGGTTTGCAGAGGAGGGCCACTAATCGGGCTGTGCCACCTCTGAATTTCAACTACTTTCGCCGGTCGAGGCGTAATGGATGCTGTTCCATGGCACGAAAGTTTCTTTCGGTGTAATCGTAGCTTTTCATCATGACTGAATTCCATCAAACTTCCCTGGCCGCCCAGGCCTCCAGCCGTCGCCACATTCTGCGTGGTTTGGGTAGCCTGATCACACTGCCGTTCTTGGAGTCGCTGGGAGCGCGGTCTTTTGCGGCCGAGGCTCCGAAGGCAGCCGTGAAGCCACTGCGCGCTGCGTGGCTCTACATCCCGAATGGTGTGAATGTGAACGAGTGGTTTCCTACCGGAGATGGCACAAGCTACGCCCTGTCCCCGTCGCTCACGGAACTCGAAAAGAACCGCAATGATTTCACGGTGATCTCTGGTCTGATGCAGGATTGGGCGCATGCCCATGGCAACGGCGGTGGCGACCATGCCCGTGCCGTGGCGACTTTCCTCACCGGCTGCCAGCCGAAAAAGACGGCCGGCTCGGACATTCAGCTTGGCATCTCAGTGGATCAGATCGCGGCGCAAAAGATCGGTCATCTCACGCGCCTGGCATCCCTGGAACTCAGCACTGACGGCCAGCGCAGCTCTGGTAAGTGCGATTCTGGCTACTCCTGCGCTTACCAATACAATCTGGCTTGGAAGAACGAAATCATGCCGATGGCACCGGAGATGGACCCGCGTCTGGTGTTTGAACGCATGTTTGGCTTGGGTGCTTCGGCTGGCAGTGGTGCGGACGCTTCGCGTGACCGTCGCCTGCAAAAAAGCATCCTCGATACGGTGCTGGGAGAGGCGAAGTCGCTGCAAGCCAAGCTGGGGGCCGCTGATCGTCGGAAGATCGACGAGTATTTTTCTTCTGTCCGCGATTTGGAGCAGAGGATTGAGCGCGCCGAGAAATTTCAGTCGCAGATGCCAGATATGAAGGTGCCGGAAGGCATCCCGGACTCCTACGAGGAGCACATCCGGGTGATGTTTGATCTGCTCACGCTGGCTTTCCAGACGGACACGACCCGTCTCGCTACTTTCATGCTGGCGCATGATGGCAGCAACCGCAGCTTCCCCGATCTCGGGGTGCCGGACGCGCATCACTCTCTCTCACATCATCAAAGTGATCCGCAGAAGCTGGCGAAGATCGCGAAAATCGACCGGTTCTATCTGCGTCAGTTCGGCTACTTCCTGGACAAGATGAAGTCGATCAAAGAAGGCGACGGCACGCTGCTCGACAGCTCAATGATCGTCTTCGGCGGGGCGATTTCGGACGGCAACCGGCACAATCACAACAACCTGCCGATTTTGTTGGCAGGCGGTGGCTGCGGCACGCTCAAACATGGCAAGCGAACCGTGCTGGCCACGGATACGCCGATGACGAATCTGTATCTCAGCATGCTGGATCGCATGGGCGTTCCGGCTGAGCGTGTGGGAGACAGCACCGGACGTCTCGAACTGGTCTGAGTGCGAGGGCTTTGACTCCGACTAGTTATCTGCCAGCAGGCAGCGGACGTTTTATAGTCGTTGGCAAATCTGGAGTCGATTTCGAGATGCCTGGCGGCGGCAAGTTGCTGCTGGAAGATTTGCTACTGCTTTTGCCGTTCTTGGAGATGCCCGGGGGCATTTCCTCCAAACCGGAGATTTTCTGAGTGCTCTTGATGGGCTTTGACTCGACCGGCAGAGAGTACCAATGCATTTGCGGCATGGCGCTGAGTTCAACCCACTCCTGCGTCCCAAGTTTTTTCCATTCAAGCTCAACAATGGCCCACACGTGTGTTTCCCAAGGCAGGCGGGCGCGTAATTCCCTGGCGAGGGGAGATTCTTTGTCGAGAAAGATGTAGCCTTGGAAGGTGTTGGGAGGAGCCGGACTGACGCGAAAAGCGTCTTTGCGGTCAAGATTGGGCACATTGTCCTCAAAGTAATGATGGCGCATGATGCCGACATGGAAGCGCGCAGGTTCGCCTTCCTGATAAGTCTGGAGAAACTTCTCCAGCACACGGTCCTTGAACTCGACAAATGCAAGCCAGTCCACTTTGAAGCCGTCCTTTTGCTCTTCGAGCATCACCGGCACAGGAAACTCCCAGGTTTTGTTTTCGAGGCTGAAAATGCAGTGCCGTCCAGCGCCAAGCTCGGGATTGGGGTCGATGCGGATGAATTCGATGCGATCCACCGTGACGGGGCCGTCCGCAGAGTGCTTGTAGTAGCGCTCCATGAGTGGCTGCATGTGATCGGCACCCAGAGTGTATTTCAAGCGTTCTTTGAGGGATGGGGCCGCGAGGAACTGTTTGAGTGACTCGATGGCGGACGCGGCCTCAGGCGGGCTGTTCACCTCAATCGTGTTAGTCTTCTGAATGGGCTGCGAAGTGCTGGAACTAGGCATGCTAGCCTCTTGGGCGATGGCGGTTCTAGCGGCCGTTTTGTCCGGTGGCGTGACTGATGCGATGACCGGGACTGGTGGTGTGCCACTCATGGGCTGCGCAACCACGGGTTTGTTTCCGCCGATGTTTTCCGCGGGGTCAAAACCAGGAGTTTTCATCAATCCTGTCTGAATGCTGGATTCTGTCATCACACGATCGCGAGGTGTGATCTGCATGGCTGGCGGGGGTGGGGGCGCGTCTGGTGCCCTCCCAACGGTGACCAGCGGTGGAACAGGATTTTTCGAAGCCGCTAATTCTGGCGCGGTGGGAGGGACTGCATCAGTCTCCTCTTGCGCCAGCAAAGTGTGGATGCTTTCTGGAAGGTAATCCTTCAATAGGAAACCAACCAAGCCGAGGAAACCAAGCATGAACACAGCCGCGAAAGCCAAGGGGATGAAGTTGGTCCCGCGTGGCGCCCGCAACTCCGCGATATTCCGCGCATTGCTTGAGGGGGGAGGAGAAACCGGAAGCGAGTGATCTTTCGCCCCTCCCATGCTGAGCGAAGGAGCGTTCGGTGTGTGAAGCTGCTGCGTCACAGGCGTGAATGGAGCGCCAGAAACTTCGCGACCAAGAATTGACGCTCCTTGTAGAGGGGACATCATGCCCTCACGTGCGGTAGAACTGCCAGCCTGCATCATGTTTGGCATAGCAGGAGCGCCTGGAATCAGTCGGGATTGATTGGGTAGGGAAACGGTGCTGCCAGCAGGCATGCTCGTCTGAGCAGGGGCCATGGATACAGCGGCGGGTGCTCCCCAGGGTGGCTGTGTGGCTCCAGCCAAGCTAGCCGTTAGTGGCGGTTGACCGGGCGCGCGTTTGGGTGGCAGGCCAGAAGCGGCGCCTGCGCCGTCCAAGCTGCCGTCAGAAGTTCCGGCTGTTGCTGACACCTGCGGAGGCTGCCAGACGGGTGCTTGTGCAGGTGCCGGGGGGCATTGCGGCGCGGTACTCACAGGCGGTGTGGCTGTGTGCTGCGGAGAAGTGACGGTCTGACCGCACTGCGGACATGGACCCGAGATACCAGCCATTTGGGCCGGCACTGTCAGCACGGTGTGACAAAAATCGCATTGGAACTGAAGTGTTTGTGGGTTCATCCTTGCAGATTTTATGGGAAATTCCGGCATTTATCACCGCAAGATGAGTTTTTGACAAATTGAAGTTCTAAAAGTCATATCAATAGAGGTTTCTGAGAGAGATTAGCATCATCAATATCGAATCATCCCACCACCGCCGCCCGTAAAGGCACCACCAAGCCGAGGCAGGGTTTCAGGCTCCGCGAGAATCCAGACTCGGTTCCGCTGCAAGGCCTGCCAGGAATGACGAAACCGAAGAGCGAGTTTGGTTGTGAAGCCGATTCCTAAAAGCACGGCAAAGATGGTCCACGCTGAGCCGACGGGTACGGCGGGGCTGGTTAAACGCGAATCCTTCGTGTTTTCGGCCAGAACTTCCGCAAGTTCGGAATTTGCTGCGTTGGGAGCGCGTCCTCCGAGTGCTTTTTGCAGCCAAAACAAGCGGGTGGAGAGATGAATGGAATATCGTTTGAGCTGGTCATGCTCCTCGCTGCTCTGCAAAGCCTCCTGCAAACATGCCTGAAGAGTTTCATTGAGAAATGCTGGAGATGTCTGGTCGTGAATGCCTTTGCTCAGGAAAAGTCGGGCACGCCACGGCTCTCCCAGGGGAAACACCAGCAGGCAAGCAGCGTTTTTCAAAAGCGCGCCTGATGCTACGGCATCAAGCGAGGTTGCTTCAGAGATTTTGCGGTCATGCGGGATGACCATGACATAAAGTTTGATGTGGGCGTCGCGCGCGTGGAATTCAAGGAAGCGCACCATCTCTTGCTGATGTATTTCAGATAGAAACTGGTCGGGATCGATAAGATATTCGCCTGGCAAGGCTAGATGGGCGCTGGCGAGGAATTCAGGGGTCACCTGATGCAAGGATGAAAGTGGTGTCGGTGCGGTTTTTGAAACCAGCTGTCGATTTTCCGGCGCGGCTAGGATTGACTCGGGCAAAAAGAAACGCATGCCTTCTGGCTGTAAGCGAGGAGAGATCAGACTCTCGTAATGGTTGAATTGATCATTCAGCCGAGGGCCGCTGGTGACTGGGCTGAGCAGAAGCTCATTGATGTCAGCGGGTTCACTAGGGCCCGGGGGAAGCATGCTGCTAGCGTTGAGGCCGCCCAGGTTATCCTGAAAGGATTGCAGTTCTTCCTTGCTCCAGCGTGGCAGTGGAAGAATCTCGCTGATATTTGCCGCACCTTCTTGAGCCTGCACGGAGGCGGTCAAGATAACCATCAAAAAGGCGATGTTCCAGCATTTCATAGGCTGCCAGGGTTAAGCATCATGCGAGATACCCGCACGCGGATGAGATGCTGGGTGATGTCCACCTCGCAGGGGTTCAAGGCCCAACCCTTGGCCAAGGTTATGATCAGGCGTCCACTGAGAATTTTTCGCGACTCTTTTCAAATGTCTCGCACAGCTCAGACACACGGTTTCGATAGCCTTGCCAAAACGTCCGGCTCTTAAATATGTCCCGCTCTCATTCAGGATTTTGATCAGTGTGCGCTCGCCGAAATAGGCTTCAACGGCGTAACCCAAGCTGATGCTGACAGCCTTCGTGCTCGGGTCCACGACCAGTACAATGCCAAAGTCATTGCGCTTTTGCAGAGAGTGCGTGTTGAACGCGCCTTGGTTGAGCAACCAGAAACCAACTTCTGCTGGACTTAAATGATTCGAAATGATTCCTAAGTAAGAGGCAAAGAACGCTTGCGGGAAGTTGCGCTCAAAATCATCCAAAACGACTTCAGCTTGGCGTGTGTCTTCCAGTCGCAAACAGTGCGCTGCATCGGTGATGCGCTCCAACCTAATCCATTGGTTTCCAAGGAGTGGGTGCAATGACGTTGCAGAGAATCCACAACTGGTACAGGCTCGCTGCAGTGGAGTAACGGGTGCAGTGCATCGAGGACATTTCATATAACCAGAATATATGGAAATTACAATAAATCAAGTCCCATTTCTTCACTCCTGACACACAAAAATTATTTACACTCAGCGAAATTTGTGGTGTAAATGTAGTATATCATTCGAATTAGCGGTTAAAGTGTCCCAAATCAGGCAGATTCTTTCGTTTATCTGCAATATTTTAAATTTTACCCATTGAACATGAAGCCTGCATCCACCTTCACCATTCTCGCCAGCTTGCTGGTAGCCAGTTCCTTGCAAGCCAAATGGTCGCGCATTCCGATCATGCAGGAAAGGCCGGTCAACGTGGCTGTCAAAGGACCTAACTCGCCCGCGTCTATCGACAGCTCCTCAGGTATTGGACAGGTGGATAATCTGATTAATCAGGGGGACTCGACTGCCCCTGCTACTTTGTCTCCTGGCAACAGCTTCTTCATCGTCAACTTCGGCAAGCCGGTGATGGTTTCCACTTCGTCCTTGGTCAATGATGGCATCGAAGGCAAAGTCTCACTTTCTGCCAGTGCCGACAAAGTAGGCTGGGCCGTGCTCGAGGAAAAAGTGTTTTCTGCGGCTGACCGTTCCATTAACTTCAAATTTGCCGGCATTCAGGCGAAGTTCTTGAAGTTTGAATTCGTGCTCTCCAAAGGAGGAACGATTCGCGGTCTGAATGTGATGGGTGCGCAAACGGATCGTGGCTATGCACTCAAGCAAGATCCCAAAGGGGGCAAGGGCCAGCCGATGAATTTCTCCGGCGGTCTAGGCGGTGGTCGTTTGGTTTATGCGGCTCCCAAGCCTGTCAACGGCATTGATTCGGCGGCAGCCTTCAACAAGTTTGAATTCCCCGAGTCTGATGAAAAATACCGCACACTCATCTATGACATGGGCCAAGTGCGCATCATGAATGAGTTTTCGTCGGTGCATTCGCCTTCCCCGGTCCGGTTTGAGGTCTTCGCTTTCGAAAAACTGCCTGAGAAGGAGGACTGGAGAGGTCGCCTTGCCTTTAATCCGGCCGATTTCAGCAACGCCAAGCCAGTTGTGGCTTACGAAGACAAAGTTGGCACAGGGAACATCAAGGTGAAGCCTCAACAACCAGTCAAAACCCGTTATTTAGCGTTGCGCTGGGAGCCTGACTTCAATCCACCTGCCTTCCTCATCGAGAGCACGGGTGCGATGGGCAATGCACAGGTAACCGGGCCGACAACTACCACGTCAGTCGTCAATGGGCAGACCGTGACAGTGACCGTTGATCCAGGTCCAGCGGTTGGGGCTGGCACCAGCGAAGCACAGGCCACGGTGACAGTTACAACAACAGCAGCTAACGGAACAACTTCCAGCGTAACGTACAGTGGTCTCGGGGTCACCGGAGCACAGATCACCCCTACTGGTGCCGTACAAATCATGACGGGTAATTCGCCGAACAGCACCAATGTTGGAGCGACGCCTCCAGCAGTAGCCACCATCAGTGTCAATGCTGGAGGCGGTTTGACCACTCAGCCCACTGCGGTTGGTTTTGTGCTTGGGGTTGCACCCACCGCCTCAACAAACACAACTCCTGTAGCTACCCCTCCTGCTGGTGATACCACCGCCTCCAATCCAGTGGCTCAAGAAGTTGTGGCTTCAGTGCTAGGCTTGGGTTCATCAGGTGATGCCGCGGCAGTGATAAGCGCAGCGGCTTCCGGTGGTGGAGATGCGGCCGCTTTGCAAACCGCCGTCGTTGCAGCCGTGGGCGCTGCTGGAGGCGATGCCACCCAAGCGACTGCAGTGCAGACTGGCGCAACAGGCTCAACGACCTCAGAAGTTACTCAAAACAACGCTAACAACATCCTCAACGGTGCGCTCAATCAAACAGTCACCGGTGGTGGGTCGCAGAATCAGGTTAATCCTCCTCAGGTTTCACCTTGATCTAGTTTCTTAGATTTAATCAAGCAATAGCCCTCTTGAGGTTTCCTCAAGAGGGTTTTTTGTTTAGGAAGCGTTGATCAATTCCGAACCTCGTAGATTGAAAAGCTTTTCAGGAATAGGTTCCAATGTCTTTCTCTGCCCAACTACATCTCCCGTGAGAAGAGAAAGCAATGGCAGCAGCATGGGGCAGTAAATTGTTATGACTCAAAGCCTTCTGTTGCCCTTATTCTATACGAATCACCAATGGGGCTGAAACTTGCACGGCTTCAGCCTACGTCAGTCTGAGAGGGGGCGCATCCTGATCCACACTCCAGCCCCGAAGCTTTCTGGGGCTCTGCGGTGTTAAACCCGGATCATGCAATAGAAGACGTTCAAGGTGCCGGAGCGCTTGTCAGACCAGGGGATTGACGCGTGTGTAAGAATCACCGTGATGGTGAACCTTCCGATTGAATACTCTGACAAGCCGGTGACACCCTTTGGCGGCAT
>JAPLUL010000082.1:0-13111 GCA_026397635.1 Verrucomicrobiota bacterium
GACGGATGGCAGAGCGCGGGAGCCGCCGAGGCCTACCGAGGCATTCTCTACGCGGAAGGACGCGAGGTGCGGGATGCGCAGAATGAAAAGGTGGTGAAGCGTGGCGTGAGCGTGGAAGCGGCGAGAGCGGTGTTGGCTGAGCGAGGGAAGCTGAGTCCAGGGGAACTGGTGCGGCTGCGCGTGCGCTACTTCAGCGACGGAGCGGTTCTAGGCAGCAAGGCGTTTGTGGAGGGCATCTTCGAGGCGCAGCGGGAGCAGTTCAGCCCGAAACGGAAGCGTGGAGCGCGACGCATCCGGGAGTCAGCCGAGCCATTCTACGCCCTGCGCGCCCTACGGCGAACGCCCCTCGGTTGAAGCGCAATGCTCCGTGTGAAAACGGGAACATTGTGCGCATAAACTAGCGGGTAAACCGCTGCAACAATCCGGCGAAACGCTCGTTCCGGTTTGCCCAGCCATGATTCGATCTCTTTTTGCTTCACTCGCCCTCGTCTCAGCCGCTACTGCGGCGCAGACGCCGAATGTCGTTTTCATCTTCTGCGATGACCTGACCACGCAGGCCATCAGCGCGTATGGCGACAGCCGGAAGCTGCTCGAAACGCCGAACATGGACCGCATCGCCAAGGAAGGGATGCGCTTTGACCGCTGCCTCGTGACGAACTCCATCTGCGGGCCGAGCCGCGCGGTGATCCAGACCGGCAAGTACTCGCACGCCAACGGCTTCTACAACAACAGCAACAGCAAGTTCGACAGCTCCCAACCGACCTTCCCGAAGGTGATGCAAAAGAGAGGTTACCAGATGGCCGTGATCGGCAAGTGGCACCTGATGACTGACCCCGTCGGCTACGACTACTGGAACGTGCTGCCCGGCCAGGGGGCGTATTACAACCCGCCGATGACTGAGAATGGTAAGAACGTGAAATACGAGGGCTACACCACCGACATCATTGGTGATCTCACTCTCAAATGGCTCGATCAGCGTGACAAGACGAAGCCTTTCATGATGATGAGCCAGCACAAGGCCCCGCATCGCGAATGGGAGCCGCCGCTGCGTCTGCTGGGCTTTGACAAAGACCGCGTCTATAAGGAGCCGGAGACGCTGTTCGACAGCTACAGCGGTCGCAGCAAGGCGGTGAGTGATCACGACATGGGGATCGACCGCACTTTCACGCCCAAGGATGCCAAACTCGTTCCCCCCGGCAATCTGACGCCTGAGCAGCGCAAGCAATGGGACGCCTACTACGAACCGCGAAATGCCAAGTACACCGCTGCGGCCCCTGCGGGCCGTGATCTCGTGAAATGGCGCTACCAGCGCTACATGCACGACTATCTGGCCTGCGTGAAGGCGGTGGACGAAAATGTGGGCCGTGTGCTCGATTACCTCGACAAAAACGGCCTCACCGAGAACACCGTGGTCATTTTGAGCAGCGACCAGGGCTTCTTCCTCGGCGAGCACGGCTGGTTCGACAAGCGCTGGATCTTTGAGGAATCGCTCCGCACGCCGCTGCTCGTCCGCTGGCCGGGCGTGATCAAGCCAGGCAGCAGCACGAACCAAATTGTGAGCCTCATCGACTTCGCCAGCACCTTCCTCGAAATCGCGAAGTGCGAGAATCTGCCGGACGTGCATGGCCGCAGCTTCGTTCCGCTCATGAAAGGCGAAACGCCTCCTGATTGGCGCAAATCACTCTACTACCACTACTACGAGTATCCCGTGCCTCATCGCGTGCGTCCGCATTACGGTGTCATCACGGACCAGTTCAAGCTCGTGCATTACTACACGCCGGATGTGGATGACTGGGAGCTGCTGGACCGCAAAGCCGACCCGCTTGAGGTAAAGGACTTCTCCAACGATCCCGCCTACGCCGCAACGGTGAAGGAGCTGAAGGCCGAAATTCTCCGCCTTCAGGCCGAAGTCAATGAAACCATGCCGCCGCCGCGCTTCACGCACGGGAACAAAGCCTTCGATGGCGAGGTCAACCCACCGCAGCAGCCGAAAGGCAAGAGGAAGAACAAGGACGCCGCTAAGCAGGAATAACCTTAGTTCCAGAAGTGGAACCACTGATTTAACCAACCGACCACGGCGGCGATTGCGCCGATGACAAACACGCCTTCGGTAAACATTCGCAGTTTGGCGCCGCGACGGGCGCGCTGCTGGGCGATGGGCACGCGACGCTGACGACATGGGGCAGGGGAGGAGAGTTCCATCGGCGGCACCATGTTGATGTTCGCGAGGCGCTGCTGGCGCTCAATGCGTGGCGCACCCGTGATGAGGCATTCCAGGCGATGGATCTCACTGCGCACCTCATCCGAGCGCTTGGCCAGATGCCGCGTCTTGCTGCGAGGGGAGAGTTCCTGCTTTAATTCCTGCGCGGTTTTGGTGCGGCGGGAGCGAACTTTACGGTTGCCGGAGAAGAGGGCCATAAGTGCGGTGGGAGGGAGGTTTGGCAGATCTAAAATTAGAACATGAGGCGGATCAGGATGATGGCGACGAGCACCGTGGCCATCAGCGGCAGGGTGAAGGCAAAGCCCCGGCGCAGCCAGGTGCCGAGATCGTCAGCGCCGCCGCGCAGCCCGGTGAGCACCGTTGCGTCCGCGTCATCAAGGGGGATCGCGCTGGAGGAGGATTCCGGCGGTGTCATGGCATGCAGGCGGCGCATGCCCTTGGCAAAATCGTTTTCCGCGTCCTCAATGGCGACAAGCGCATTGTCCAACTCCAGGTCCACCTGGGTGCGATGCCATTTTTCCGGCTGCAGGGACTTTAGAATGTCGATGTGACGGCGAAACTCGTCGTTGGTGAGGCTGAGTTCTTCCACATGCCTCTGGGCGTCGTAGAGTTCACGTTCGACGTGGCCGTTGGCCCGGCCGATTTTTTCGATAAGATCGCGTTTTCCGGCCACGAAGCGCTCTTGCTTGATGCGCAGCGCCTCCAGGTGCTGCTTCTGACGTTCGATCTCCTCTTGCTGGTGGCGGAGCTGGATGAGCTGCTCTTGGGCAGCCTTCACTTTGAGATCCACATTTTCCAGAGAGGCGGAAGCCTCGTGGGTGTCCATGAACTCGGGGGCTTCTTCGAATACGAGGAGGTTGTCCTCAGTGTGGCTGGGAGCGTTCGCCGCGACGGGAGCTTTGCGAGTGATCATGGGAGTGCTAGAAATTATTTCCAGTATCCGAATACTACAGGTGTCTTAAATACTCCAGATTTTTCGTCCGCTTCTTGGCAAAAAAATAAGGAAGAGCTCCAAAAACCAGAGTCAGCACAGCCAGTCCGGCCAGACTGAGCAGTTCCAGCCTCCAGTCATACCCCATCCAAACCGATGCCTCCTGCCTCAAGTGCTGCCAGGAGGGAGCCACCAGCACTGCCGAGCCGCCCACGATGTAAACGAAGCTGGCGATCAGGCACACCGTGCCGCCGAAGCCAGAGACGATTCGGGCAGGGTTGGATTCCCGAAAATTCGGCACCAAGGCCCCCAGAGACAGCGCCAGCGAGGTCATGCCGTAGCTCATCATCGCAATCGAGGCGCTAAAGAACAAAATTCGCCGCCATGGCAGCGCCAGTGACAGGCCAGACACGATCACGAGCACCATCATGAACACTGCCAGTACGCTGGCGCTCAGCCGGAGCTTCACGCCGAGCACCCGGTGCAGTGGCAGCGGGGAGAGGCCCAGAATCCACATGCGCCTTCCCTCCAGGCTGAATTGCGGGTAAATGAAGCGTGTTGTGAGGGTGGAGAGCGCCAGGCAGCAAACCAGCAGGTTCAGATGACTGACCAAGGTGATCCAAAACGGGCTGTTCAAATCGTAGCCCATTTTTCGCAGGTTCATTGAGTAGATCAGCAGCAGGCCGAAGATGACCGCTGTCTGGCCCCACTGCACCGGTTCACGCACAAAGGTGCGCGCCTCCTTGACCATCAGCGCGTAAGAGGCGCGATCCAGCGCCAAAACTTGCCGCAGTCCCACGGTCAGCCATCCTGGGCGTGCTTGGAATGCAGGTCTTGCTGATTTTGAGTCCAACCCAGGGGCCGCGCTCATGACACGGTTCCAGGCTGGATAAAACAGCGATCCAGCGATCCGCGTCGTGATGACGATGCTCAGGAGGGCGTGCGCTAGCAGTACTAAATTGAAAAACACGGCCCGCTCCTGAATGCCGCGCCCGGCGGCCTGGATCGTCTCCGCAACCCACGAGCTGGGTAAAAGCGGATGCATGCAGACTTCTGTGTGCCGGAGGATTTGGTTTAAGCTCGCGGTCAGATCTCCCGAGTGGATGGTTTCAATGCTCGACTGCCAGACCGGCAGCGTGCGCACCAGCAGCACAACTAGCAGCAGCGCCAGCGGCTTCCACATCCAGCGGCGGAACCAGCGGACCAGGGCGATCAGCAGCCAGGTCGAGAGATTGGCCGCGATCGTCACCAAGGACAGCAGTGCGGGCACCACGGCGAGCATGAAAGCGCCGGAGGCTCCGTGCACCCTTGCAAGCGCCAGCAGGATCGGCGTGCTGAGCAGCAGCAGGCCCCAACTGGCCAGGAGCATGCCCTCCAGCGTCTTCCACAGCACCAGGCTGCGCGGAGGCAGCGGCAGCGCGATCTGCCATTCCATCTCCCGGCGGCGAAACAGGCCCATGCCAGTGATCGTGGCGTTGGAGATGATGAGCATGATGAAAAAGAAGAAAAACAGCAGGAATACCATCCTCTCCGTCAGCAGTGGGCCCACCAGAGGCAGGCGCCTCACAAAGTCGAGCCCCTGCATCACCAGAAAGTAAGCTCCGAGGCCGTAGAGCAGCAGAAATGTGCCCACAGTGGCGCACAGCAGCCGGTTCTCCCGCAGCCCGAACCGCACCTTGTGCAGCAGCACACGCCAGTGGGCATGAGCGAGCAGGGTGGTGGCATGGGCGACGGTCATGAAGGGAGTGGCTTAGAGGTTAGAGGTTAGAGGTTAGAGGTTAGAGGTTAGAGGTTAGAGGGCTGCTTAACTTCTCACATTTAACTTCTGACCCATCTTCAACGCGCCTCCTGCTTGTTTCCAATGACGTTCTGCCCAATCACATTCGCCTTGCCGCCGATGAAGACTAGGGAAGGCTCCTTGCTGCGTTTCTCCGCTGTGCGGTCGTCGCGGATAATGTTGCCGCTGATCATGCTGTTGGTGACTTTTTCCAAGCGCATGCCCGTACCGTCGCTGTCGAGCACGCTGTTATTGCTGATTTGCAGGCGGTTGCCGGACTCGATGTCCACAGCGGCGCGTTTCTTCCACACGCCCGAGATGATGTTGCTGCTGAGGATGCAATCCGCGCAGCGAAGGAAAACGAGGCCGTTTTTCTCGGCGTTGTCGAAGCCGTTCACGAGGTAGCGCGGGTTGCGGTCGAAGTTATTGCCAGTGACGACGATGTTCTCGCTGTCCTCGACCAACAAGTCGTGCTGGAAGCCTTCCCAGAAGGTATTGCCCGTGATCACCACGCCGCGTGCGTGGCGGATCTCGATGTTCACCTGCACGTCGCTGAACACATTCGCGCTGATGGTCACGTTGCCTTCGCGGGTGTGCTCGCGCCCGACGCGGCGCAGTAGGGAAGGGTCGGTGCCCGCACCGATCATGCGGATGTTTGCTGAATCGGGCGATTTGTTCGTGTGCTGGATGGTGCAACCGGTCACGGCCACCTCGCCGATGGAGCCGCCACGTGAGTCGAGCTCGATGTTAGCGCTCGGTGGACCATCAGCGGCGTGATTGCCCTCGATGTCGCAGGTGCCGATGTGCAGGTTGCGTACGTTTCCGCCGCGTGAAACGACTCCACCGCCGCCGTTGTAGCTGATGTGGCTGCCCACGATGTTTGACTGGTGGAGGTTCACGTCGTCGTAAAACACACCCACGCCCGTGTTGTGGTAGAAATGACAGGCGGAGATCAGCACGTTGCGGTTTCGTTTGGTCAAATGTACCGCGTGGCGGCACTCACGCACGACCACACGGCTCAGCGTGATTTGCATGGTGCCCGTGGCCTCGATGCCGTCTGCTTCTGCATGTGCGCCGACGATTTCGATGCCGTCCACCATTGGCGTGCGCTCATTTGCCCACACTTCCGGCGTGAAGGTGCTCGGCGCGGCTGATCCCTCATGCGTGCCGAAGAAACGCAACGCTGGTCCGGCGGCGGTCATGAGAAGCCTCGCGGTGCCATCACCGCTCAGTGCCGCAAATCCTGTCTTCGTTAAATCGACCGTGAGCGTCTTCGTAAGCCGGTAGGTTCCCTTGGCCAGTTTAACACTGCCGTGGGTGTCCAGCAGTTGCTGGATCGCCGCCGTGTCATCGGTTTTGCCATCGCCGACGGGGGGCTGGGCATTGCAAACGGTGACGGAGAGCAAGAGTAGGAGTATTTTTCGCAGCATGATGAGAGCGTATTCAGGCGCGTGGGTTTACGTCAATGGCCGACTCGATTGTTTGAGAAGTTGTTCCATGGTGAAATCGTTTGAAACCATGCTCAACTGGGGAACGTAAGGGCTCACGTCTTTTCAACCCACCTCATGCACACCACCACTCGCATACTCGCCCTTGCCCTCGGACTGAGCACCGCCTCCGCTTTCGCGCAGGCTGATCTCTCCGAGGCATTCCTCCCGATGTTCCAGCCGCTGCCCGCCCAGGTGCCCTCGCCGGAAAACGAGCTTACAGAGGCCAAGATCAATCTCGGGCGCATGCTCTACTATGAGAACCGCCTTTCCAAAGGTGAGAAGCTTTCCTGCAACTCCTGCCACATGCTGGATAAGTACGGTCAGGACAACCTGCCATTCTCCCCAGGCCATGAAGGCAAGCTTGGTGGGCGCAGTTCGCCCTCCACCTACAACGCCGCCATCCACATCGCCCAGTTCTGGGATGGTCGTGCGCCAACTGTTGAAGCCCAGGCGAAAGGCCCTGTTTTGAATCCTGGCGAAATGGGCATGCCCAGCGCTGAATTCGTGGAGAAAGTGCTGAAAAGCATTCCTGGCTACGTCGAAGCCTTCAAGGCTGCCTTCCCCGGCGAGGCAGAGCCCATCACCTATGACAACTTTGGCAAGGCCGTGGGTGCCTTTGAGCGCGGCCTGCTTACCCCTGGTAAATGGGACACTTTCCTCAAAGGAAACAAGGAAGCCCTCAGCGCCGAGGAGAAAAAAGGCTTCGCCACCTTCGCCAAAGTTGGCTGCGTGACCTGCCACAATGGCGCAGGCGTCGGCGGCATGATGTATCAGAAGCTCGGCCTCGTGAAAGCCTGGCCTGATCTCAAAGACAACGGTCGTGCCGATGTGACCAAGAACGAGGGTGAGAAGTCCTTCTTCAAAGTCCCCAGCCTGCGTAACATCACCGAGACTGCACCCTACCTGCACGACGGTTCCGTGAAGACCCTCGACCAAATGGTTAAAATGATGGCTGAGTACCAGCTCGGCAAGCAGCTCACCGACGAGGAGACTGCCTCCATCATCACCTTCCTCAAAGCCTTGAAAGGCGAAATCCCCACCGATTACGTCAAAGCCCCCAAGCTGCCCGAAAGCACCGCTGACACGCCCAAAGCGTGAAGGTATGGCTCAATGATTGACCTTATCAGCCGGGCTTTTTAGCCCGGCTGTTTTGTTTATGCCCCGCGCAGTTTGGACACGTCGTAAAGGCTGAGCATCGAGGCGAGAACTTCGTCGCGTTTGCCTTCCTTGAGCATGTCAAAGGTGACGTGCTTGCCCGGCAGTAGCTTGAAGTGGCCGGAGCGTGTGCGACGTAGGGAGCTCAAGTGCGCACCGCAGCCGAGCTTCTGGCCAATGTCATGCGCGTAGGTGCGCACATAGAAGCCTTTGCTGCACACGATGCGGAAGTCGATCTGTGGCGGCGCAAAGCGCGTGATCTCGTAGTCGTACACGCGCACGAAGCGGGGCTCACGCACCACTTCCTGGCCTTTGCGGGCCAGTTTGTAGAGCGGCACACCGCCGATCTTGATGGCAGAGACCATCGGCGGTGTCTGATAGAAGTCACCCTTGAAGGCATTGAAGGCTTCTGTGACCTGCTCCATCGTCAGCTCTGGGATGGGCTTTTGCTCCAGGATTTCGCCCTCTGCGTCCTGTGTGCTTGTGGTGGCTCCGAGAGTCATCGTGCCGACGTATTCCTTGTCCTCGGACATGAGCAGGTCCGAGAGGCGCGTGCCATTGCCGAGCACCAGAATGAGCATGCCGGTGGCCATGGGGTCCAGCGTGCCGCAGTGGCCGATCTTTTTCATGTTCAGGCAGCGACGTGCCACCGCGACTACGTCGTGGGAGGTCATATCCGGGCCTTTGTCCACCAGGAGGACGCCGCTAATCAATTCGTCTGACTTCATGTTCGAGTACTTGCAAAAATTTCTCCGCTGCTTCGCCGATCGGGCCGCGCATCCGCGCGCCTGAGGCCATGCGATGTCCACCACCACCAAATTGTCCGCAAATCGTGGACACATCGAGTCGCGCGTCCTTGGATCGTGCGCTGATACGCACCTTGCCATCAGCCACGTCTTCAAAAATGACACAACTGACCACGGAGTCGATCATGCGCAGCGTGTCGATGAGCCCTTCGGTGTCGCCCGGCAGCATGCCGATGTCGTCCATGAGCTTCTGCGTGAGCTGCCAGCTTGCGATGCGGCCATCGGCGCGGAATTGCATCTCGTTGAGCATGGCGCGCATGAGATCCAGACGGCGCAGCGGGCAGGACTGATACACTAGCGTCGCTAGACGAGCCGTGTCGAGACCCGCCTCAATCATTTCAGCGACGATCCGATGTGTGCGGGCATTCGTGCTGGAGAACTGGAAGGAGCCGGTGTCCGTCGAGATGGCGATGAACAAATTCTGCCGCACGGCGTCATCGATGGGCAGACCGTGCTCGCTGAGCAGATTGTAAATGATCTGGCCCGTGGCCGGCGACGCGGCGTCGATGAAATTGAGCGTGCCGTAGCCCGGATTCGTGGGGTGATGGTCGATGTTCACCAGCAGCGGGGCAGGGGCGAGCAGTGCCTTGCAGCGCTCGCCAATGCGCTCGTGTGTGGCGGTGTCAAGAGCGATGGCCAGATCCACATTCAGGGGGGCTGACCCGGGTTGAATGATGGTATCAGTGCCGGGAAGAAAGGCCAGATTCTCCGGCACGCCGTCCTCCAGCAGTGCGATGACTTCCTTGCCCATGGCCCGCAGGCTGAGCGCTAGCCCTAGGACCGAGCCGATCGCGTCTCCATCCGGGCGTACATGCGCGACCACGGCGATCCGCTGGGCGGAACGCATGGCGGCGACGATTTCAGAAGTGGTGGAGTTGCTGGCTGGCATGGCGGGGGTGTTCACAAAGCACGACAGACCTCACACGCAAGAAGAAGATGCATGCCAATGTGCTTGCACCACCAAGATTCACACCCACTTTGGCGGCCCTTTAAACTCGAACACCCACGACCATGGCCGACATCCAAACCAGCGCAGCAGACAAGAAGGAAAAGGAATTCTTCACCCACATCCCTCAGAAAGCCCCAGGCTTCTTCCTCAAGGGCTGCCACCAGTACGACTGGGGCCTCAAAAACCGCCTCAACCAAGGCCATCGCGCTGCGTGCTTCTGGCGGCACCTCGATGATCAGCCCGATGGAAGAGTGGGAAGGCGAGATCGACGGCAAGAAGGCCAAGTTTGGCCGCCCTGGCTTTGAACCGCTCTCCAACGAAAGCACCGCCCTCAACATCGAGGAAGCCATCCGCCTCAACGCCAGCGTGCTTGCCGTGCAAGTCTTCATCGGCAGCGCTTATGAGCGCCAGAGCCTGAAAAACCTCACCGACCTCGTCGATGCGGCCAGCCGTTACGGCATCGCCGTCATGGGCGTGACCGCTGTGGGCCGTGCGATGGCCCGCACACCGCAGTATTTCCGCCTGGCGACACGCATCATGGCCGAACTCGGTGCGAACGTGGTGAAGTGCTATTACACCGACACGGAGTTCGACACGGTGACGAGCTGCTGCCCGGTGCCGATCGTGATCGCCGGAGGCAAGAAGCTGCCAGAACTCGACGCCCTTCAGATGTGCGCCAATGCCATCGCGCAAGGCGCGAGCGGTGTTGATATGGGCCGCAACATCTTCCAGAGCGACGCTCCCGTCGCCATGATGCAGGCCGTCCAAGGCGTCGTCCACGGCGGCCTCACTGCCGAGCAGGGCTTCGCGAAATACAACGACCTGAAGGCTTCCGGCGTGAAGTAAGTCCTCCCTGGAGGGGGATCATCCTGATCCCCCTTCATCTATCTCTACAGCCAACCACCATGGAACTCTCTCCCAACCAAGTTCGCCTCATGATGCTGCGCGTCGCCGACGCCATCATCGAAGCCGAACCCCTGCTCTCCCAAGCTGACCGCGATCTTGGTGACGGCGACCATGGCCTAGGTATGAAACGCGGCATGGAAGCCGTGAAAGCCCAGCTTGAGCCGATGGAACCTTCCAGCGTTGAGCAAGTTTTCGTCACCACTGGCACGGCCATGATGACAAGCATGGGCGGTGCCTCAGGAGCCATCTTCGGCACCGTTTTCCGCGCCGGAGGCAAAGCCCTCGCCGGACGCGCAGCCTTCGATGCCGAGGGTCTAGCCCTTCTTCTCGAAGCCGCACTCGAAGGCGTTATGAAACGTGGTGGTGCCAAGCCTGGCGACAAAACGATGATCGACGCGGTGGCACCCGCTGCGGCAAAAGCTCGCGAATCCATCACTCTAGCGCTTTCAGCAGCGCTGACCGCAGTCGCAGCCGCTGCTGAAGCCGGCAAAGAAGCCAGCAAGGCCATGATCGCTCAATTCGGTCGCGCCAAAACCCTCGGCGAAGCCTGCCTCGGCTTCCCAGACGCTGGAGCCTGCTCCGTAGTGATCATGCTGAGCACCATGCGCGACTACGCGAACGTTTAGCTCATAAAGCGGAGCGCTTGACTCTTGAACGACGCATGCGAATGCGCCGGGCATGTTTTTTGACACTCACACGCACCTCGGCAGCCGGCAGTTCGACAGTGATCTGCCCGCCGTGCTGGAACGCGCTCGTGCCGCAGGCATCACGCGCATGGTCGCGCCGGCCACGGACCTCGAAAACGCCCGCAAGTTGCTCACGCTGGCCGAAAACGAGCCGGATGTGCGTGTCGCGGTTGGCATTCATCCCTGCGATGCGGATTCGGTGAGCGGAGCCGCCTGGATCGACGAACTGCGTGATCTTGCGATGCATCCCAAGGTTTGCGCCATCGGCGAGATCGGTCTCGATTACTTCCATGCGCCGCCGGAGGCGTTCACGCTTGAAGAATGGAAGGCGCATCAAGCCAAGGTGCTCACCGCGCAGCTTCAACTCGCGGTTGAATTGAAGCTGAACGTGATTCTGCACAATCGCGAGAGCTGGGACGATCTGACCGCGCTCGTGCTGCCTTTCAGCGATCGCCTTCGCGGCGTGTTTCACTGCTTCACCGGCACGATGGAGCAGGCGGCACCGCTGCTAAAACTCGGCCATCTCATCTCCTTCACTGGCATCGTCAGCTTCAAAAACGCCGGAGTCATTGCCGAAGCGGCCCGTGTGGCTCCTGCGGACGGCTACATGATCGAAACCGACGCGCCCTACCTCGCGCCCGTGCCACATCGTGGCAAACGCTGCGAACCGGCCTATGTCGCGGACACGGCACGCGCGATTGCAGCACTGCGGGGCGAAACGATTGAGCAGGTGGCGGCGGATACGACCCGCAACGCGCTCGCATTCTTCCGTGGCTGGGATTGATCTCCGCCGAAAGCATTTCAGACTCTCCCACGTTCACTGCCACTACCATGAAACTGACCGCCCTCCTCGCATCCACGCTTTTTGCTGCCTCGCTGGGCAGCGCCGCTGAATTCACCGTCGAAAAAACCGCTACCGGAGGCGCTATCGTGAAGGTGGACGGCCAGGTCTTTGCCGAATACGTCGTCGATCAGGCCAACAAGCCCTACCTCTGGCCGATTTACGGTCCCACGGGCAAATCCATGACCCGCTCGTATCCGATGAAGAATGTGGAAGGAGAAAAGCAGGATCACCCCCATCATCGCGGCTTGAATTTCGGCCATGAAAGCATCGGTGGCTACGACACCTGGGCAGAAGCGGCCACTTTTGGCAACAGCCCGAAGACCAACGAGCGCGTGAAACATCTCGGTGCCATCAAGCACCGTGAGTTCAAAGAACTGAAAGGCGGTCAGAGCGGCGTGATCTACGCCCTATCCGATTACGTCGATGCTGAGGGCAAGGTCGTCATCACCGAAGAGCGCTCACTGACCTTTCATGCGAATGGCGAAGCCCGCATGATCGACGTGGACATCGATCTGGTCGCCTCTCAAGGCAAGGTAACGGTGGAAGACAAAAAAGACGCCGGTCTGAGCATTCGCGTGCCGCACAGCATGTCCGTCGATGCCAAGCAAGGCGGCAAGATCATCAACAGCGAAGGCCACCAGGATGCCGATAGCTGGGGCAAACGCGCCCAATGGTGTGACTTCCACGGCCCGGTCGAAGGCGAGCACCTCGGCATCGCCATGCTAAATCATCCCAGCAGCTTCCGCCATCCTACCCCATGGCATGCCCGCACCTACGGCCTGTTCACCGCCAACCCCTTCGGTCTCTCCCAGCTCAAGCTCCAAACGGAAAGCGGCGCACTGGAATTGAAGGAAGGCGAGCGCATCAAGCTCCGCCATCGCTTCATCTTCCACAAAGGCGACGAAAAAGCCGGGAAGATCGCCGAGGCCTATGAAGCCTACGCGAAAGAGACACGCTAAGGCCGCCGTGCCCTAGCGGGCCGCGTCGAGTTTCACGACCTCCAGCTGCTTGCCCACCTTCTGGCGGTGCAGCTTCAGGCCGTCGGTGCAGGCTGGCAGCCTCGCGTCCTCATCAGTTTTGAGCGAGCGCATGAATCTCTCACGCTCCGTCGTGGTTGTTGGTGAGCTTCGTGCGATCACCCCCGGGCTGGAGAATGCCAGGATCAATCGCAAGACAGGCTTCATGGTTGGAAACAGCCGTGGCTGGATTTAACCCGGATTATGCAATGGAGTAGGCGAAGGGTGGTGGTCGGGCCACTATTTGGCGAAAGATGGAGTCCATCCAGGGGCGCTTTTTGCGCGGTAGCGAGAGCTTGAGCACTCGTTTGCGCGCGTGCTGGCTGATCC
>JAPLUL010000029.1:0-2948 GCA_026397635.1 Verrucomicrobiota bacterium
CAGACTTGATGGTCAAAATCTCGCCCGGAAAAGCGACGGCAAAGCGCTTCACACTTCCAGATAGTTGGAACCGATAGATGCGGCTGAGATTGTCTTCCGCCTTGGCCTTCACAAACTCATCAATCAGGTCCGGCACTTTCACCCCGAGTTGCACGCCCCGATTGCGTCGCACGAACTCCTGAATGGCCATCATCAACGGCACCTCACCCAACAACTGTCGGCATCGGGTGTATTCTTCCACAGCGGCCACCAGCGGCATTTTGAACGGAGCCACAAGGCGTTCAGCCGCGAGATGGTTTTCTCGCTGCGCAGAAGTCAGATCGTTGCTTGAGGATTTGCCTTCCTGAATCTTGCGGGCCATCAACTGAGCCTCAGCTTTGGCTTTTTCAAGGCTGCCGAAATTGCGCCGCACGCGCTTGCCGTTCATGTGATAAGCCACGGTGTAGCAATCCCATCTGCGGACACGCCCCTTGTAGATCGGCACCACTGCGCTGCCATGCTTGATCTTCATGAATGGCCGCCCCCGTTTCCGAGCGCCCTCCGAGCTTGTCATAATTGTGTCCTGCATACCGCCGGGTGAGGTGTCAACCTCTGGCGATACAGCCTCTATAAGTCCTTGATTATGCGGTCCTTGAGAAGCTTCTCCTTCGAGAAAAGAAGGCTCTATGGCATAAGATTGGCAATCGAAGCCGAACGTCCCTCAGGATTCGAGCACCACTCGAATCTATGGCTCCGCCACCGGGTCCTTGCCCACAAAAATCCCCAGCACCGCGCCGCCGATGATCCACGCGATCAAATGATCCGCGATGTTCACGACGGTATCCCGCGCCGGGTTCTCGAACCAGATCCACATCGGCAGATCACTCGTCAGCCCAGCGAACAGACCCACCGCCGCTACGAACGCGATGCGTGCCGGATAAAACAACGCCACCTGGCTCAGCAGCGCCGCCACCAGCAGCGCACAGACAAAACTGCGCACAAAGCTCAGCATCATGTTCGTGCCCTTGCTAATCTCCCCGCTGCCTGGGCGGATGATCGCATAAACATACGGTCCGTTTTCCAGAGCCTGAACCTGCTTTTTCTCAAACGCCTTTTTCTCTTCCGCCGTGGCCACCTTCGGGGCCTCCTCCATGGCGGGCAGCAGGTAGATGCCGTGCCCGGACGTCACGTTCGCCTTGATCACCTCGGCCACCGCCTCCTCGTCACGAAACGAGCGGAATCCATTCTCATGCCAGCCCAGCACCGACCACGACAGCGCCTCCCAGGCGAAAACCGCAGCGGCGGCAAGCAAAGCTCCGAGGATGATCTTGAACATGCGTTTCTAGTAATGGCTGCCTGACGAAGGGCAAGCAGCCTTTGCGCCAAGCACCCACGACATCACTTCAGCACACCGGCGTCAGCAGCGGCTTGCCGCTGAAATGCGCCGCCAGATTCTCCACCACCAGCCGGGCCATCTCACGCCGCGTCTCATGCGTGCCGCTGCCCAGATGCGGCAGCAAAACGGCATTCTCACACTGCATCAGCGCCTCCGGCACCTGCGGCTCGTTTGCAAACACATCCAGCCCCGCGCCGCGAATGATGCCGCTTTGCAACGCCGCGATCAGCGCCACCTCATCCACCACCGAGCCGCGCGCGATGTTGATCAGCGTGCCCTTGGCACCCAGTGCCGCCAAAACCGTCGCATTGATCAAGTGCTTCGTCGCCACACCGCCCGGACAGGCCACGATCAAAAAATCTGCCATCTCGGCCAGTTCGATGAGCGATTCAAAATACTCCCACGCCACCTCTTGCCGTGCGCGTCCGTGATACGCCACGCTCATCCCGTGTGCTTCCAGCCGCTGTGCGATCGCCTTGCCGATCCGCCCCAGGCCCACGATGCCCGCTCGCTTCCCACGCAGCGCATGCGCTAGTGGAAACGGCCCCCGCGTCCACGCTCCGGCATGCAGGAAGCGATTCGCCGCCATCAAGCGCCGACTCGTCATCAACACCAGTGCACTCGCCGTGTCCGCCACGTCCTCCGTGAGCACGTCCGGCGTGTTCGTCACGCGGATGCCGTGGCCCTGGCACCAGTCCACCGGCACGCCGTCATAACCCACACCAAACACGCTGATGATCTCCAGTTTTGGCAGCCGCTCCAGCAATGGCACGGGCGACACACTGCCTCCCGCCATCACGATTCCACGAATCTCCGCCTCGACCTCGTTCAGCAGCGCGTTCTTGTCCTCCGCATGGAAGTAATCGTGGCAGACATGCGCTGCGTGCAGCGGCTCCATCAAAAAAACTGGCAGCGGGGCCAGCACCAGCAGCGGGGTCTTTTCCATGAGAGTTTAAGCACGTTTGCGGTTCCAGTCCTGCGGTGGCACTAGGCGTGTGCCCTCCGGCCATTCGGCTCCCTGCTGAATCCAGTCGTGAATGATCTGCTCGTGCTCACGCTCCAGCTTTTCCGGCGTCGGTGGCATGGCGATGGGGTTTTCATGCCCCAGCAGCAGCACTTTATACAACAGGCTCTGCTGCGGCGCTCCCGGCACGATCACCGGGCCGCTGCGCCCGCCTTTCATCGCCAGTTTCTTCGTTTCCAGGTTCAATCCGGCAAACACATAGCGGCTGTGATGGCATTCCAGGCAGCGCGACTCCAGGATCGGCTTCACATCAACCACAAAGTCCACCGGCTCATTGCTGAGCTGGGTCACGTTCAAAATCATGCACGCAGGCAGCAGCGCCACCGCCGCCGCCAGACCCACGAAGAGTTTTCGTTTCATGCCTTCACCATCCTGTGGCAGCACCGCCTGACAAGCGGCGATTCATCACTCACGATTCCGCATCATGTCCGCCACCTGTGCAAAGAACGCCCCAATGACGGCGCCTTCCTTCGGCGGAATCACCACTTCCTGCATCGCTTCGCTCATCAGCTTCATCCAGCGATCCCGCTCCGCTTCACCAATGGAAAA
>JAPLUL010000152.1:0-1927 GCA_026397635.1 Verrucomicrobiota bacterium
CTCACACACGCCGGTGATCACGAAATCATCCATACCCGGGGCTTTGCGCTCCGCGTTGCACACCGCGCATGAGCCTAGGCCGCGGTCCAGCGTCACTTCCTCGTCCTGAAACTGCGCCAGGCGCTTCTTCGACTCCTGGGAGAACTCCTCCATCATCTTCGTGCGGCAGTGGTCGCACAGCGCATACTCCATCACACACTCGCCGCGCTTGTAGGCCTTCGAGATTTGGAACCCGCCGGGAAAATCCGGCAGTGACTCGCCGCAGCGCGTGCAGTTTTGAAACGGACGCTCCTCATACTCGCACCGCAGGTCAGGCGGGATCGGCGGCGGTTGCTGGAGATCGTGATCAGACATCGGCTTGATTGAAACAAAGCGTATCCACGGCCAGTTTCACAGTCCAAACTCATGCGCTTCACGATTTTCCTGTGCCTTCTCCTTTCCTCCGCCGTCCAGGCTCAAAACACCGACTGGATTCACTCGCGTGGCAATGAAGCCATGACTGGCACCTCACCCGTTGAATTGAAGTTCCCTCTCGAACTGGCCTGGCAGTTCAAGCTCATGGACAAACCGAAGGGCCAAAATGAAATGCTGGTCTCCAGCGCCGTCGTGCGTGCGGGCAAGGTGTACACTGGGTGCAAAGACGGCAAATTCTTCTGCCTCGACCTCGCCACCGGCAAAGAACTCTGGAAAGCCGAGGCCAAGGGCGCGTTCGACGGTGCCGCCGCCTTCGCGGGCAATCTCGTCGTCGCCGGCTGCCAGGACGGCTTTATTTATGCCTGGAACGCCGACACCGGCAAAGAAGCGTGGAAGTTTGAAACCGAAGCCGAAATCCACGCCGCCGCCAATGTCTGGACCGATCCCGAAACCAAGGCGCAGAAAATCATCATCGGCAGCTACGACTACAATGTGTACTGCCTCGACGCCAAAACGGGCAAAAAAGACTGGGCCGCCGAAACGGGCTACTACATCAACGGCGGCTCCGCCATCGGCGAAGGCAAGGTCGTCTTCGGCGGGTGCGACAGCGTCCTGCACGTCCACGACGTGAAGACCGGTAAAGAAGAAAAGCAGATCGAAGTCGGCGCCTACATCGGCAATAACGTCGCCATCGCCGACGGCGTCATTTACGTCAGCCACTACGGCAACCGCGTCGGCGCTTACAGCATCGCCGACGGGATGCAGGTCTGGGAATATGGCGAGCGCGAATTCGAATACTACGCTGCACCCGCCATCTGGGAAAAAGCCGTCTATGTGGGCGGCCGGGATAAGCGATTCCACGCGATCGACCGCGTCACCGGCAAACAGCTCTGGGAATTCCGCGCCCGCGACCGAATCGACAGCAGCGCCGTCATCTGCGCTGGTAAAACGGCCCTTTTCGGCAGCGACGACGGTTACGTTTACGCTCTCGACCTCGCCACCGGCAAAGAAGTGTGGCACAACGAGCTCGGTGCCCCGGTCAAGACTTCCCCCGCTATTGCTGGTGATTACATCATCTTCGGGGCGGACGATGGCGTGCTGTATGCGTTCAAGAATGGAAAGTGAGCAGATGGTGGTGAGCGCCCCGGATTTTTCCGCTCGACAATCTTGCCGTTGAATCAAAGGGGCCCAGTTGATAGGTCGATGGAAGCAAAGGATCCACCTTGAACACCCGAGCAGCACCGCCGCTACCTCGAGACGCAGGGACCCCGTTTACCAGCGATTCTTAAATCCCTCAGCTTTCTTGTTCTGGCTAGAGGAGCCGCCATCAGCCCCCTCACCTAACCTCTCCCCGCATCATGTTTCAGATCATGGGTGAGGTGCGCTAAAATGTTGGACCAGGGGATAAGGGAATAAGCAGCATGAAAACAACCCTCCGAAAACGTTACAGCAGTGATTTCAAAGCTCAGATCGTCGATCTCTTCAATCTTGGCAAAACGGTGCCTCAACTCGC
>JAPLUL010000056.1:0-26160 GCA_026397635.1 Verrucomicrobiota bacterium
CAATTCCAAAGCCGTATCTCGTCAACTCATGAAGCGATCTCGCTACTCTGCTGTTTTGGTTGCCACGCTTCTGCTTTTGATTCTAGCAGGTGCTTGGCTTTGGCAGTTTCAAGTGAATGCAAGACCAGCGAGTGAAGCAAATCAGACGCTGAAGCTTCCACAAAGAAAAAAGCAGGCGGTTGTTGTTCCGCGTGATTTTGAATGGGACAGCCTTTCAGCGAACGATCTAAACCTGCTTTCAGGCCACTTCGGCGCGTCCAAATCACCAAACAGCTTCGATCTGAGTTTTATCCCCTCAGGAGAAACAATCATTGCAGATGTTTACGAGGCAATGCCGGGAGAATTTATTTGCACCAAATTGACCCCGACAGTGAAGAGACTTGATGATGGTATGGAGGTTGCCGTGGTTAAAGTCGATTGCCTTAGCATCACTTTATCAGGCGAGGTGAATACTCGATTTACCAGATTCAAAAACACTCATGAACTCAAGCCAGGCAACAGTAAATCTATCGTTGAAGTCACCAATGATGGTCAATATGAGATGGATTTTGGGGTTATTCGAAAGGGAGGAAATGCACCACTTGAGGTGCATGTTCATAGCAGATTCAAAGAGAGATCCGCACAATCCAAAACGCCCAAGCTTCCCGAATAGTGATTGTAATTTCACACCTACTCTCCCGCCGTGATCTGCACGAGTTCGCGCCCTGAGGGAGCGCGGGAAAGCATCCTTGCCGTCGCCATGCCTCAACCGCTCGCCAAAATCCTCCGCTTCGACGAATCACTCGTTTAAGCGAAAACCATCCAGCTTTGATGAACCCGCGCTCCGTTGGAGTGCGATCTCGCACTCGACAGGATCACCCATCCGGACTCAAGAAACGACTGGCAAAACCATACGTTCGACCTTTTATACCATACATGTCGTCCACCCTCTCCACCCTGTTTCCGCAAGTGCGCGCCGAACTGTTGCGCCTGCTGTTTGGCGGACAGGGGGTGCGACTGCATGTGCGGGAGCTGGCACGGCAGAGCGGCCTCACGCTGGGCACCGTGCAGGATGAGCTGAAAAAACTAACCGCCGCCGGTCTTCTGGTCAGCCAGCGGGATGGCAACCGCTTGTACTACCTTGCGAACGAGCAAAACCCGGTTTTCCCGGACCTACGCTCGCTCATTCTCAAAACCTCCGGCCTGCGCGATGTGCTCTCCGCCGCGCTGGCGGCGGTCAAGGGCATCGACCTCGCCTTCATCTTTGGCTCCCTCGCCGCAGACAGCGCACGGCCTGGCAGTGACGTGGACCTCATGGTGCTCGGTACGGCCAGCCTCCGTTCCCTGGCCCCGCATCTCCGCCGCGCCTCGACGGAACTGCATCGCGAGATCAATCCCCACGCCCTCACTCCGGCGGAATGGAGCCGCAGGCTCAAGGCCAGTGACGCCTTCATCCAACGCGTCTCCAAAGAACCGAAACTCTGGCTGAAAGGAGACGCGCATGAGCTTGGCAGTCTGGGCTAAGAACGGCTGGCTTCGCCCCCACCAGACCAATCGCCAGCAGCTCGGCGATCTCCTCGCCATCGTCGATCGTGATATCGCCGATGCCGCAGCGGGCGGCCTCTCGCAGGATTGGCGTTTTGGCATCGCCTACAATGCCGCGCTCAAGCTCTGCACCATGCTGCTCTATGCCCAGGGATACCGCCCGGAAAAGAACCTCGCCCACTACCGCACGCTTCAGTCCCTGCCGCTCATCCTCGGGACAGCATGGGACGATGATGCCGACTACCTCGACACCTGCCGTGCCAAACGCAACACCGCCGAATACGACGCCGTCGGCCAGGTCAGCGCCACCGAGGCGGATGAACTCATCGCCTTCACCCAAAAACTCCGTGCCGCCACTCTCGCCTGGTTGCAGCAGACGCACCCAGCACTGGCTCCCGTGATCAAGAAGTGATTCATCCACCGCCACACCGGCCTACCGTTCACCGACGCACCGCCTACCCCCCCGCCGTGATCTGCACGATCTCGATCACGTCGCCATCGCTCACCGTGGCGGTCTCAATCTCACGCGGCAGCAACGCGGCTTGATTCTGCTCCACCACCACGGGCTTGCCAGCCAGCCCGACGGCTGCCAGCAGCGACTTCACCGTCTGCGGGGCTTCAAATTCACGCTTCTCTCCGTTCAATGTGATCTTCATGGCTATTCGCTCGGCTAGGAATTCGTCATTCGGGGTTTTGTCATTCGTCATTCACCTCTCAAGCCACCATCGTCGCGAGAATCGACGCATCCCAGTCCTTCCACACGGGATCAAGCCCGCTCTGGCGCAGCATTTCGGCCACGCTGTGCGGCGAGCGCTGATCCGCGATGCCGAACTGGCCTTCCGCACGATTCGTCTCGGCCTTCGTCTCCACTTCGACGCGTTTGCCGCGCACGGTGAGATGCAAATCCTCGTTCCCCGCGCCCGTGTAGCCACCAGGCTCGGTATGACTGCCCGCGCTCATCACCGTGATGCCCAGCGGTGCCAGCGCATCGCGCAGCGGAGCCGACTCACGCGTGCTCAAAATGATGCCCACTTCGGGAAACGTGAGGCGGAAGGCGCAGATCGTCTGTACCAGCGCCCAATCGGGAAAATCCGTCATCGGCGTGAATCCACCCGCCGCTGGTCGCAGACGCGGAAACGCCACGGTGAAGGTCGATTTCCAGCAGTGCTTATACAAATGCTCCAAATGTGCCGCCAGTCGCAGCGCCTCCAAGCGCCAATCGCTCAAGCCAAACAACGCCCCGATGCCGATGCGACGAAATCCGCCCGCATAACCGCGTTCTGGACACGCCAACCGCCAGTCGAAGTCTTTCTTTGGCCCCGCCGTGTGCATGTCCGCATAAATGCCGCGATCATACGTCTCCTGATACACCACCAGACCTTCCGCACCCGCCTTGACCATGCGCTCATACTCCGGCGCCTCCATCGGCCCGACCTCGATGCCAATCGTCGGCACCAAATCACGCAGCGCGCGAATGCATTCCTCCAGATACCCATCGCTCACGAATTTGGGATGCTCCCCCGCCACGAGCAGGATGTTCCGAAAGCCCTGCGCCACGAGATGCTTGGCCTCGACCACGACTTGCTCCACCGTCAGCGTCACGCGCAGGATTGCATTGTTGTCCCGTGAGAAACCGCAGTAGCTACAGTTGTTCACGCACTCGTTCGAGACATACAGCGGCGCAAACAGCCGCATCGTCTTGCCAAAATTCCGCCGCGTGATGATCTGCGATTCTTTTGCCATCGCCTCGATCTGCGCCGGTCCTTTCGGCTCCAGCAAGGCCGCAAAACGCTCCATCAGCGGCGATTTGCGCACCGGGAGGGCATCAAGCTTGGGAATGAAAGAGGTTGGCATGAACACCTGGACTTATGCCGCAAAACGTCTTCCGCAACGCGCAATCCGGCTCAAGCGGATTGCCCTAGATGCGCATGTCGTCGGAGGCCTCCTCGAAACACGACCCTACTCGAAGCCCTGGCTGGGGGCCTGAAAGTGGCGGAGAGGGTGGGATTCGAACCCACGGTGAGAATTACCCCACGCCAGTTTTCAAGACTGGAGCCATAAACCACTCGACCACCTCTCCAGGTGCTGCTTTGCGGCGGGCGGACATTAGGCAACTGATGGCGGCATGCAAAGCGGAACTTTGCGCGAGTTGAAGCAACGTCACGATTGATCCCGCCCAGGGGCGCATTCATGGTCCGTTCGCATGATTCACACCACCGCCTTGATTGACCCGCGCGCCCAGATCGCCCCCACCGCCGAAATCGGGCCGTATGTGGTGATCGAAGGGCCTGCGCAAGTGGGCGCGGGCTGCCGGATCGAGGCGCATGCGCAGCTCGTGGGTAAGGTGGTGGTGGGCGCGGGCACCAAGATCGGACGCGCGGCGGTCATCGGCGGGGAGCCGCAGGATCTCGGATTTGATCCCGCCACACAGAGCAGCGTGGTCTTGGGCCAGAACAACGTGATTCGCGAGCATGTGACCATTCATCGCGGAAGCAAGCCAGGCGGAGTGACTCGGATCGGAGACGGCAATTATCTGATGGCTGGCTGCCACCTCGCTCACGACGTGGTGCTGGGGAACAAAAACATCATTGCCAACGCAGCGCTGCTAGCGGGTCACATCCAAGTAGGAAACAGCACGTTCATCGGCGGCGGGGCGGTGTTTCACCAGTTCTTACGAATCGGGGACTTCTGCGTAGTGCAGGGAAACGGCAGCTTCAGCAAGGACATCCCGCATTACTGCGCGGCGCAGCGCGTCAACCGCATCACGGGACTGAATGTGATCGGTCTGAAGCGCCAGGGCTTCAACACGGAGGACCGGCGGGCGATCAAGGAACTCTTCCAACTGCTATTTTGCGAACGCTTGAACCTCACACAAGCGGTGGACCAAGCAAAAGCTCGAGAATGGCCTGAGAAGGCCCTGCGACTGCTGGATTTCGTCCGCGCACCGAGCAAAAAAGGCGTTTGCACCGTCCGTCCAGGACGGGAGCATGAGTGAAGCCAAAGGCTTGAAAAAAAGCCGGGCTTTTTCTTGTCACCCGAATGGCGGTGGCCTATGAAAGAAGGTTTACAAGCCTGCTGCGGCGGACCCTTTCTCCTTGTGCCATGAATCTTCTCCGAATCTGTGTGACCGCCCTTTTTTGTTCCCTCGCGGTGACGGGAACAGCCAGGGGACAAGGCTTGCTCGACAGCCTCACGAGCGATTTAAACATCCGAGGTCTGGCCACAACGATGGACCCCGAAACGGGCATCGTGACAGTGACCGGAGACGTGAATATCGTGTACGGAGATGTCGAAATCCGCTGTGGCAGCGCACGCTACAACCAAACGACCGGCGAGGTAGTGGCTAAGGATGGCGTGACGATCTGGCGCGCCGGAACCATCTACCGCGGTGATTCGATCACTTACAATTCGGTTTCTGGGGAAATGTCCGGTCAGAACGTGGTCTCAGGAATGGTCGCCGGACCTAACATGGTCTTTTACAAGGCAGAGGATTTTCAATCCAAAGGCAAACTGGAAAACCAAATTGATGCGACCGTGGTGAACTTGACCTCGCACGATGTGCAGAACCCAAACTTCCACCTCGGGGCCAGGGAAATGACCGTTTATCCTGGAGATCACATGATTATGCGGCATGTGAAAATCTACGGTGGCGACACGCCGTTTTTCTGGCTGGCTCGTTACACTCAATCACTCGAAGAAAACGGCCTGAGTTTCAGCCCCGGGTATCAAAGCCGCTGGGGTGCCTATTTGCTGACGCGCTACGCCGTCATGCATGGAGATCATACCATGGCCAGGTACAAAGTGGACCTGCGTAGCCGCCGTGGGATAGCAGCAGGCGTGGATTTCATTTCACTCCGCCACAAGGCCAATGCGCAAAATTTTGGCACCTTCAAAGTCTATGCGGCCAATGACATCGATAGCACCAGAAACCAAGCAGGAACGGCACGTTTCCCTGTACCGGACAACCGCTTCCGCATCAATTTTCAGCATCGTGTCTATCTGCCTGGGCCGGACGTCAGCACTTGGCATCTTGACTTCGATATTAACAAAATCAGCGACTACCACTTCTACGAGGACTACTTTTTCAACGACTTCATGACGGATCGTGAACCAGACAATCAAGTCTCCTTGATTCACACCGATGACGCGTATGTCGCCACGTTGATGGCCAAGTTCAAGGCCAACAGTTTTTACCGCACCACGACGCGCTTACCTGAACTTTCAGTTGATTTCACACGTCGGCCTTTGTGGGAGACAGGGATCTACCATCAAGGCAGTCTGTCCGCCGGAGTTTACAACGAAGTGGTCGGCAAACAGGAAGAAGCCGAATTGCTGCGTCTCCAGGCTCTTTGTGTTGGCCCCAATCTAGCACGCGACGTATTGAATGATTCCCTTGGAACCGCTCCTTCAGCCTTCAGAACCCTGGCAGGACTCCAACGCGACGCGTCTCTTAACGATGCAAACATCTCCACAGGCTTGGGTGTGATCGCCAGCCGCCTCCAGGAGCCTGATTTCGCGCGCTTTCACACCTACCATGAGTTGCTTTATCCCAAGACCTACCTGGGCTGGCTGAATGTGACACCCCGCATTGGTGCCGGGTTAACCAGCTACGGCAGCATCGACGGCAGCACCACCGGATTGCAAAGCTTCAGCAGAGGCATCTTCCATCTGGGCTTGGACTTGTCCTTCAAGCTCACCCGGACATGGAACAACGTTTACTCCGAGAGTCTGGGACTGAACGGCATTCGCCACATCTTCCAGCCTTACATCAATTACTCCTACCTCGACGCCAAACAGGATCCTGGCCTCCCGGCTATTGATCGAATTTCATCTCCCACCACCCGACCACGTTCCATTGACGTGCCGTTTTTCACCGCCGTGGACAGCCTGCGTTCATGGAACATCGCTCGTGTTGGATTCCGCAACGTCTTTCAGACCAAGCGAGACAGCACCACCTCCAGCGGCTACGGGAACTCCATTGATCCGGCAGAGGCGGAGTCTCCTCTTACTTATGCCTGGGCCGGCATGAACACCTATGTTGACCTGTTCGCCAAGGATCCTGAATTTGGGCGCGACATGTCGAACATCTACAATGAAATCTTCTGGCGCCCGGTTCATTGGGTAACGCTGCGTTCAGACTGGCAAATTCCTATTTCAAGCGGCATCGGCAATTTCACCGAGCTGAACAACTTTCTCACTTGGTTACCCAGCAAAAGTGTATCGATTGATTTCGGCCATCAATACATTTCAGATCATCCATTCTTCCTCAACAGCAGCCGCTTGTTTACTCGGCTCTTCACACGCGTGAGCGAGAACTACGGCTTGAGCATGACTCATATCTTTGAGGCTGACGACGGAACCCTGGAATTCCAGAGCTACAGCGTGACTCGCGATTTGAGCAGTTGGACAGCTTCGCTTGGAATCATGGCCCGCGATAACCGCAACGGCGTCAGCGACGTGGGTCTGCTTCTGACCTTAACCCTGAAGGACTTCCCCAAACTGAATTTCGACTTCAATATGGATCCAAATCCGACTGGGGCAGGTGCTACGCAATAGCTAGCGCACCCAAGTCCGCAGGGATCAGCCAAACAACTTCGACGAGAAGTTTTATACAATGGATACAGGCACAAAAGTCTGCTGGATCCAGGAGTCTTGTGGGTGACTCTGCTCGGGATGTGCTGACGGAAACAAATCAGCGACAAATCGAAGGCTTTATTTATAAGCGCCGGTCAATTCAGCCCCACATCTTCCGGTATCTTCGCCATCACTTTGTACACTGGACCCAATTCCTCAAGAATGGCGCTCCACATCTGTGCGGGCGTGTCAACGGTGAGGACGGTGGACTGGGCGCGGGTGGTGATCCATGAGCGAAGTTCCAGTTCGTTTTCGAGCTGTCCGCCGCTCCAGCCGGAGTAGCCGACGAAACCGCGCACATCATGACCGAGGCTGAGTGCATGCAGGGCGTCCGCCACAGAAAGATGCGTCTGGCAGCGGAGCGTGCGGCGCTTTTTGTTCCAATGCAGCGCGGCAAAGGCCAGCTTGTCTGTGGCAACGGGGCCGCCCATGAAGACCGGCACCTCGCCCAGAGAACCCAGATCCTGGTCTGGCAGCAAATCAGCCACCCGCTGCTCCAGCGGACGGTTCAAGATGTAGCCGAAAGCACCCTCTTTCGCATTGTGCGCAGCCATGAAGACGACGGAACGCGCGAAATTGGGGTCATGCAATGCAGGCGAGGCCAGCAGAAGCTGGCCGCTGAGTGAGGGCAATGATTCGTTCGTGGGTTCCGAATTCATGTCGTTGTCTGACGCAATAACTACGCCAGACGCTCGATTGTAAAACGAGTTTTCCAACTCGTGGCCCAACAAATCCAACGCATAGGAATGTTCGTTTTACGCCGCAGCCACTTCGAAGCCCTTGCGATAGGTTTTCGTCAGCAGCATGTCGGCCTCGGGTGCATTGGGGAAGCGCAGATTCGCCGCGTCCCATTCCAGCACCTTATTCGCTTCCTCCATGCGTCCGGTGACAGGATCAATCTTCGGAATGGCGAGACGCGTGGCCACATTTCCAAGCTGCACGGTTTCGGCGAGCGGTCCGGCGTAGTGGAAGCCATCGCTGGTCTTTTTGCTGGCGAGACAGGCGTCCACCCAGGTGTGCCAATGGCTGCGGGCCGCCTCTTTCGGATATTTAAAGCCGGTGAATTTGTCGAGCGGGTAGAGCCTTGGTCCAGCCACATGCGCGAGCACCAGGGTGCCGCCTTCGCCGATGAAAATGCTGCCACTGCCCGGCAGGTCGATGTCTCCCGGCATCTGCGCCAGTTTGTGGCTGGGCTTCAGGCCGCCGTCCATCCAGGTGAGCTTCATCGTCTTGCCAGCGGTGTATTGCGTGCCGGGGAAGACGTAGTGGATGGTCTCATGCGTGGGCCAGATCTGGTTGTTGATGCCGCTATTCTTCGCTTGGACGCTGATTGGTGCGGTCAAATCAAGTGCGGTGAAAACCGGGTCCATGATGTGGCAGCCGAAGTCACCCAAACCGCCGCCGCCGAAGTCCTGCCAGTCGCGCCAGATGAACGGATGATACGCCTGCGCATACTCGCGCATTGGCGCGGCGCCGATCCACAGATCCCAGTTTAAATTCGTCGGCACCGGAGTCGAAGGTGGTGGCTGGAACATGCGTGTGCGCTCGTTGCCCGTCACACCCACCCAGGAGTACACTTCCTTGATCTTGCCGATCGCGCCTTCTTTGATCAAACGCGTGCCCATGCGATACTCGATGGACGAATGGATCTGATTGCCCATCTGAGTTGTGAGATTTTTCTTCTCCGCCCAAAGACGCATTTGCCGCGCTTCCCACACCGTGTGGGCCAGTGGCTTCTGGCAATAGACATGCTTGCCCAGCTGCATCGCCGCTACAGCAACCGGCGCATGCATGTGATCGGGAATCCCCACCGTCACCGCATCGAAGCCATCGCCCAGCGTGTTAAACATCTCGCGGTAGTCCGAGAAATGCTTCACGCCCGGAAACTCCGCGTCCGCCTTGTCGAAACGGTTGGCATCCACGTCGCAGAAGCCCACGAACTTCACCGCCGCATGCGATCCCACATTGTGCAGATCGCTGTAGCCCATGCCGTTGACGCCGACGCAGGCGACTTGCAGCTTGCTGTTGAGATTTTGACCCCGAACGAACGCCGGAAAGGCGGCAGCAGCGGAGGCGAGCGTGGAATTCTTCAAAAAGGAGCGGCGTGAATTGGGCATGATGATCTTCGTTTGGATTGTGTGCGTCAAACCTACGCCGCCAATCAGCAGGATTTGCATCAACGTTTCTTCGCCCGCTGAAACCTGCTTTGTCGCTCCGCTTCGGTGGCAGGCATTGTCTTTGGCTTCGATGGTGAGGAAATGTGCGTCTGGGACTCCGCTTTGGCGGGTGCCGCCTGCAAGTGCTCCCGGTGTTGCCGCGCTTCTTTCGGTGGTTTGGCCGCCATTGGTCGCGCTTTCACCTCGCTCCGCGCCAGTTGCGGCAGCTTCCAGCCGGTGCGGGTGACGAAGGCCTCCCACAGCACAAGCAGCAGCACGAGAATGAGTAGCCAAACGCTCAGATCGGTGAAACGCGGCACCGTGGGGCTGCGCCATGCTTGGCTCATCTCCAGCAGCTCGCGGCCGCCGCTGGTCTGCGAGACGCGGCGCAGTTCTTCCACCCGGCTTTCGTCAAAGGCCCACTCCGTGCTCGTACCGACGATGGCGGGGCCAAAGCTGACGGCCTGGCCGCCCACCTGCACCGCGCCACGCACCATCTCGCCCTCGGGCAGCTCAGTGCTGGCCTGAAAATGACCCGGCGCCACACGCTCCCACGCGAGTTCATGCTGCGAATCGGCACGCAGACCATGCGCCAGCACCACACGCGGCGCTTTGGCGCGCAGCCTTGGCTCCCACTCCTCGTCGTAGAGCAGATCGAGCGTGAGCGTGCTGCCCTCGATGCGATGCCGCACACCAATGCCGGGCGGCAAGGCCTCGCCCATGAGCCAACGCACCTGCGTCTGCAAAAAGTCGCCATACTTCGGCCAGGCGCGCACGCGCTGCGAATGCTCACCGCCAAGCGGAAAGCTCACCGCTGCCGTTCGCCCGGTGCCACGCGGCCCGAAGGCGACGAGCGGGGCGGCGTATTCATCCTGGGTGATGAGCGCTTGGCTGGCCCAGTCTCGCAGGTAACTCAGATTGAAGCCATCCACCTGCCCCGGCCAGTCAAGCGGCTGGCTGCTGATCTCAAACCAGCCTCCAGCGGCCTTCGTGCTGACCGGTTCGGCGATGAACGCGCTGCGCGCCACGGCCACGGTTTCCTGACTGAAGATGCTCGGCAGTTCCTCCGCCTTGTCGGTGTAAAAAATGCGCCCCTTGCCAAGCTTCGCGATGTCATCGAGCAACCACGCGTCAGGATCGCCGCGTGTGCCCAGGGCGATCACACTGACCGTGCCACTGTTCTGGGTGATTTCCTCGATCAGGCTTTTGTAGGCGTCCGGCTGCTCCGAATCAGCGGCATCGGAAAACAAAATGATGTGGCGCTGGCCTGCGGGCGCGGCTTTGAGCTGGTCCCATGCGGCCTTGAGGCCGTTATAGACATAGATGCCGCCGCCAGTGCTTTCGATGCGGCGCACGGCGCCCTCCATCTTCTCACGGTTCGGCCCGACCGGCTGCAATGGCACCATTTCATGCGCCTCACTGTCCACGGCGAAGACGGTGAGCAAATCCTGCGGCCCGAGGAAGCGGATCGCGTTCGCCGCGCCCTCGTCGGCCAGTTGCATCTTCGTGAAGCCGTTCTGCACGGTCATGCTCATTGAACCGCTGCGGTCCATGACGATGGCCATCGCCACCATGAGCTTGCGGTGCTCCTGCTTCATCTCCAGCGACACCGGCAGCAGCGGATCGAGAGGGGATTCGAAATAACCTCCGGCGGCGAAGCTTTGCTTGCCCCCTACCATCAGAATGCTGCCGCCCTGCTCACGCACATAAAAATCCATCGCGGGCAGGAACTCGGAGGGCAGCTCAAACGCGGGCACGTTGTTGAAGATGACGCATTTCGCTCCGGCGAGCTGCCCTGGACGCAGCGATCGCAGCGCGGTGACCATTTCGACCGTAAAACCCTGCCGCCGCAGTGTTTCCGCCACGGGATCGTTCGTGTAGGAGGTCAGCAGCAGCACACGCGGACCACCCGCGATCTCGATCATCGCCTCATGACGATTGTTGCCGCGGTGTGCGTCTTTGGCGGGTTGTATGACGGCCTCGTAATGCGCCACACCAGCGGAGGGCAGACGGTCGGTGAAGCGAATCATGCCGCTGCCGAGTTGCACTGGCACCTCGCTCGTTTTGAGCTCGCGCCCGTTGCGCAGCACCGTGAGCGGCACCTTGCCATCTGCCGTGCCGCGCAGCTCAATCTCGATGAGGAACGGCTCCCCGAGCTGGGCACGGGCGGGCAGCTTCATGGCCGAAACACGGAAGTCGGTCGTTTCAGCCTCGCGGGCGAGCCGATGGTCCAGTTCGACGCCTTGCTGCGTCAGTTTGGCCGCGAGACCGGTCAGCGGCTCGGTGGAGTAGCCATCCGTGATGGCCAGAATGCGCGCGGGCCGCCCACGGCCTTCGCGCTGCGCAAAAGCCAGCGCCTGATTCACCGCCTGGGCCGTGCGCGTCTGCGTTTGATTGCGCGCATACATCTCCGCGCCCTCCGCGCCGCGTTTCATCACCTCGGCGGCATAATTGAGGTAAAACAGGCGGTCCTGGCTGCCACGGCCTTTTTCGAGCAGCTTCTCCCACTCCGGCAGCCCCTTCGCCATTGCCTGCTCCGCCGAGACGGAGCTGTCCAGCAGCACCCAGAGGTCAATCCCGTCCGCCAGCCGCCGCCACTGCGGCTGCGCGAGAATGAGCGTGATCAAAACCACCAGCACCAGCCGCAAAGGCCGCCACAATGACAAACGCGGCAGCAGCCAGCCCGCCAGCAGCAGCACCGGCAACAACGCGAACCATTCTGGGTGGCGGAGCATCATGGGGTCACGACAGCGTTAAAGTTGCAAAGAGCGGCGGTCCTGCGACGTTCGGCGCACATCCCACCAACACCATGTCTGCACTTGAAACGATCGAGCACCAAATTCTTGCCCTGCCAAAAACAGAGGCGGAACAACTGCAGGATTGGCTTGCTGATTATCTGGAGGATCAGGCTGAGCTGAATCCAGACTTTGTCGCCAGCATTGAACGCGGCAAGGCGCAATTGGCGGCGGGAGAGACGCGTGTGTTCAAACCTTGATTCCCAGTGAAGCAGGCCACGGAAATCTACACGCGCGAGTTTGATCGGGTGTTCCTTGATCTTGCGCCGAAGTTGCGTTCCGCCGTGCAGGCGGCCAACCGCGATCTCGGCTCCAAGCTGGAGAGCTATCCACATTTCCATATGCAGGGCAGGCCGCAGTTCCGCACGCGTGTGGGTGACTATCGCATCATCTATGAGTTCGATGCGGCCACGAACGAGTTGTTCCTCGTCGCCATGGGGCATCGTCGTGATGTTTATCGCTGAACTCATGCGCGTGCCGCCTCCTGCGCTTCGCGTTTGGAATTCGTGAACCACCAGCTTCCCAGCAGCAGGAACAGCAGGGCCAGGAGCCAGAGGCGTTGATTGGGATCGGACTCGTGCAGGGTTTCGATTTGCACGGCCTTGATCTGATCGATCTCATTGAAAGGCCGCGCCTGTGTGAGATCGGCCTCGCGGGTATCCGCAAAGTGCGCAGCGCCAGTGAGTAGTACTTTTTCTCCCTGGCGCACGATGAAGCGGCCGGGTTTTGATGGTGCGCGGAGCAGGCGTGCTTGTGCGAGTGGAATCTCCTTCATTTCGAGCCTGAGCGGCGCGGCTTCAGGCCCGGTTTGATGTGCCACGCTGATTTTTTGCCGCACATCGAAGTTTGCGACCTCAGGCACGAGCTTGTCGCCGCGCAGGGTCTCAAGAAAGCGATGCAGCAGCACGGCGAGCGCGGGCAGTTTGCGCGCATTGGAGGTTTCGAGATCAAACTGGCACAGCAACTGCCGCCCGCCCGCTGGCATCTGCCGCAGTGAGATGAGCGGACGCTCGCCCTGCCACAGCAGCACGCGATCTTGAGCGAGACGCGGCAGCGGCATCGACTCACGCACGAGCAGCCCTTGCCAGTTCAAGCCTTCAACCAGCGAATGCGGCTCGGCGACGATGCTGCCTTTGAGATAAGGAGCTGTTGCCTCCGCCTTGGCCTGAAAAAAGCAGCCGTGTCTTTGCTCAGGCAGCGCCAGATCAGGCGTCATCACCGCGGCCACCAGGTCCGACTCACCCGGCACGCCGACGATGCGCACATGCGCGTAGCGGCTGAACATTTCCGCCAGCGCGGAAGGCGCGGCGTCCAACGGACAGAGCGAGAGCACCTTCGGCCGCGGACGCACCAGCGGCAGCTCGTTGTCGAGCTTGAGCGCGTCGTCGCTGAGTTGGAGGACGAGTTCTTGGACATCACCGGGCGGAAACGGGCCGGAGAGTGTCTGCGTCTCATCCGGGCCGAGCTTGAGCGGCTTCCAGGGCGATTCGGCACCGCCAGCCAATGCGCGCCACTGCCGCTCCTGCGGACTGCGGCTGTAATTTTTCACCAGCGCCTGCCAGACCCACTGGCCATCTTTCTCCTCCACGGTCACACCGGCCCAGCCGGCATTGTCCGTTTCCTGCCCCACGGAAATAACCTTGGCCGCGAACTGCGGTGAAGCTGGCAAGGGATGATCGGTGATGAGCACGACCACGCCCTTCGGCCCCACCAGTCCACGTGCCACGCGCAACGCAGTTGTGAAATCATGTGCGCCAAGCAGTGGCTCCCATTGCGTGAACGCCTGGCGCATTTCACCAGTCTGTGTGCCATGATACAGGCTCGGTGCCTCGGCGTCAGAAGACAGCAGCGTGAGCTCTGCACGCACGAGCGGACCTTCGAGCAGGCCGAGGACATCCTCCGCCGCTTGCATGGCTGGCTCACGAAACGCCTGCATGCTCGCGGAGGTATCCATCACGATGGCGATGCGCTGCGCGGCATCGCTTTTCAACCAACGCGGCTGCACCAGCAGCCAAGTGAGCAGCAGCACCATGAGCAGTTGCAGCCAGAACGGAATGGAGGTACGCAGACGCTCGAAGCGGTTGCCGGTGCGGCTTTCGCGCTTCATCTGCTCAAGCAAAAACAGCGTGGTGGCTGGAACACGACGGTTGCGGCGCTGGAGAAAGTGAATCGCCACCACGGCGGGAAGACCAAGCAGCGCCCACAGGCCCCAGGTGTTGGTAATGCTCATAAGTTCTCGGTTCTCTGTTCGCGGTTCTCTGTTTTCCGACACGCAAACGTGTCCGCAAACCACAGCGTGCCAACCGCGAACCGAGAACTGGGAACAGCGAACGGTTTCATGCGCTTTCCACACCTCCACTCGCGATGCCTTCGTGCTGCAGCGCTTTTTGAAAATCCACGGCGGCGGAGACTCGTGCCATGGCGATGCCGTGTTTCAGCGCGGCGGCCTTCCACAGCTCAAAGTGGCGTTTGTAGGCCGACTCGTAGCGTTTGAGCAGCGCGGACTCGACACGGTGCTCATGCGGCAGGCTGGTTTCGGGGTCGATGAACTCGTAATTGCCGTCCCAGCCGGGATCCGCCTCGTCTGACGCATAAGGCGCGAAAACAATGCCACGACCATTGCGCGCGCTGAGGCAGGCGAGCGTTGATTCCGGTTCTCCAGGGAACAGCAAATCGCTGATGAGGATGCGCATGGCCCCCGAGCGCAGCGGAAGTCGATTCAGAGCCGGTGCGGCGGCGCTGGCGTGCAGTTCGCGCACCCGCTCGGGCCACTGGCCGCTAAGAATGACCTCAGGCTCGAGATGTTGATGGCTTCTACCGGCTATCGCATGGCATCGCAAAGTCGCGCCGCTTTGCAGCGATGCTTCAACGACAAAAGCGAACAGCTCCAGCGCACGCTGTTCCTTCGCCGGAAAGGCGAACATGGAGGCGGAGACATCGAAGATCACATCCACGAGCGGGCGCACTTCCTCGCGGTAGAGTTTCATGGAGTAGGTGCCAGTGCGCGCATAGGCCTGCCAGTTGATTTGGCGCGGATCATCGCCGGGCAGGTAGATACGGTGATCTTGAAAATCGAGGCTGCTGCCGGTGCCACTGCCCATGAACTCGCCTGCATGCCCACGCCAGCGCTGCTGGCGGAAGAGCAGCTTCAGCACCCGCGCCCAGCCACGGGCACGCGCGTGCAGAGAGCGCAGGGCGGTGGCGTCATTGAGCAACGTCATGGGCGCGGTGGGGTGAGGGGTCGGCGAGAGTCAGTGCCTCGTGTTCGAGCCGTGTGTAGTCGGCGAAGTGCATCCTGGCGCGAATCAACGCGGCGATGAGCCATAGGAGGCTGAAAAAACTGCCCGCGATCATGATGCTCTTACGGCTTTGATAACTCACGCTCTCAGCGCCAAACAACGTGGTCACCGGTGTCAGCACCCCCAGCATGGCAAAATCACGCGCGCGCATGACCTCGCAGAACATCACCAGCAGGATGCCGACCGCCACCATGCAGAGTTGCACCACCCACCAGTTGGCGAAGATGTTCGTGCGGTTGATGCGCACCAGCACCGGGGTGAAGGCGGCGAGAACCAGGCAGAACATGTAAATGCCAGGGCCGTCGTCCCAGTCCCAGCCCGTTTCCTGATGAGTGATGCCCGCGATCAGCACCAACGCCATCGAGCACAGCAAGGCGGAAAACAGCACGCCAGAGGCCCAGCCAGGATGCAGCAGCCGACCGGCGAGGCTGCCAAACCGCCCGCGACTTGCCAACGCGGCCACCGTGGTGGGAAAGCGCGGCATTTCCTCCGTCATCAAGTCCATGCAGGCGATCAAGGTCAGCCCTATGAGCGGAATCAAGGCCCAGGCGGCATTTTCGGCGTCACGGCTCAAATAACACAGCCGCAGCCCGATGCTCATCAGCGCTGCATGCACGCCAAACACGATCACCCGCTTCCGCGTGCTGTGATTTTCCGACGGCGGCGCGATGCGCGAGGAGCCCAGCGCCAAGAAATACCAAATGAGGTAAACCGAGAGCGCCAGGAAGCCGAGGATGATGCTCCACTGCTCCCAGCCTGCCAGCGCGAAGAATTCCCGCAGCACCATGTCTGCCTGCGATGCTGTGACCAAAAACGCAGTGAAAACCCCCAATGGCACCGCGCCAAAACCAACGCCGACCAGGAGCAGCAGCCGCAGAATCACCGAAGCCTGCGAGGAAAATGCCAGCAGTGCCGCCGTGATGATGCCGGAACCGAGCGCCAGCACCAGCAGAGCCACCGCCTCGCGTAAAATCTCCACGCCACCGAAAAAATACCGCGCCACCATGTAGGGCAGCAGAGATCCCGCCATCAGCACGCTCTGACTGAACAACGCCACCCACTTGCCCTGTAGGATGCGGGAGGAGGAGATGGAGGTCAGCGTCAGCATGTCCAGCGTGCCGTCGGTGGCTTCGGCGTTCAGCGCATTGAAGGCGCGCAGCGGCAGCACCACCAGCAGCATGAGCCCGGCGGTGCCCCAGAACACGCCGTTCACCACCTCCACCGGCGTCCCCAGCGTCACCGTGGCCAGCAGCAGGATGATGAAGCTGTGAAACAACAGCAGCGAGATGGTAAAAAAGCGCGTGCGTAGCCCCTGCCGCAGCTCCTTGACCAGGATGGGGCTGAAGTAGTCGCCAAAATCACGCGGTAATGGGAGAGTGGTGGTCATGGCTGTGCGCGTCTCCTTGCGATGAATGGCAGCAGATTGGGTGAACCCACCCTTTGGAAAAGCAATGGACAGCAGAATAGGGACAGCAGAATCAAACCATTCTGCTGTCCCCATTCTGCTGTCTGACTCGGTTTTCCAAAATCACAAGTCGTGCTGATTTGCAGTAGAAGGACGAATGACGAAGTCCAAGCGCCTGAGGGCGAGGCTGCATGGTTCGGAGTTTGGAGTTCGTTCGTCATTCGGATTTACTCATTCGTCATTCTCCAAGCCTCCTGGCGCACGCTTCTGGTCCCGCGCCACGCCATCACCGCCGCCACCAGCAGCACCACGGGCCAGAGCAACGCGCTCCACAGGCCTAGCTGCAAAAATTCGGGCTTGTCCGCCGCCTGGGCGCTCGCATAGCCCACGGGCATGAGCGGCGGCAGCACGCAAGTGAACCAAGCTGTGACGCTTTTCATGGCAAAGGGCAGCATCAGCATGCTGGTCAGCAGGGTAACCACCAAATTCAGCCCCAACCACAGAAAGATGAAGGGCGGCAGCAGATCACGCGCATGCCGCGTCGGCAGGATTTGCACGAGCGCGGCGAGCATCCACATCGACGCGGCGCTGATCAGCACGAGCTGCGCCTCTTCCAAACCGCGCTGCTGCCATGTCTGCACCGCCACCAGCCCCGTCAGCAGCAGTGAATAAGCAAAACCCGTGGCCCAGCCTGGTGCCAGAAACGCCAAAGCCACACGACCCGCCCAGCCATGCCGATAAAACGCCGCGTACACGGACGGCACCTCGTTCACCCGCTCTGTCAGCACGTCCAGCATCACCAGTATGAGCAGTGCGGACGAGACGACCGTCAACTCAGCGCCCATGCTCGTCACCCACGCCAGCAGCAGCAATATTAAGAGCACCGCCAGATGCACCGAGCGCTTCACCACCGCCAGCAGCGACGCCGCCGGCGCGATGCGTGTGGCCGCCAAACCGAGACAGAAAAAAATCACCCAGACAGCAAGGCCCAACATCACTGGCACCGAAACGCTGCCGCCAGCGACCCTGCCAAAGACGGAAAACGTCGTGAGGGCAGCCCCCGAGCCAGCGCTCATGCGCGGCAGCATGAAGAACGAGGCCATGCCGCATCCGCCCATCAGCAGCGGCAGACCAATGATCAAAGCCCGCAGCCAAAACTGCCGCTGTGTGGACAGGGCAAGGACCACTGCTGCCAACACCACACCACCTAGCCATTTGTAAAACAACGCCGTCACTTCACCGAACAGATCGAGACCACCAAACACATACCGCGCCACCACATAGGGCAGCACACTCAGCGCGATCAGGAGCGACTGCGAGGCGATGGCCGCCCACTTGCCAAACACAATGCGCCCCGCGGAGAGCTGCGTGAGCACCAGCATGTCCAGCGTGCGCGCTTTCAACTCATCCGCCACGGCGGAGAAACCGCGCAACGGCAGGATCACGCACAGCACCAGGGTGCTGATGCCATCAAACCAGCCGCTCACCTCAGCGGCATTCCCCGCGCCCCCGCTCATCAGCGTGAACAAAATCAGCAGCAGATGCAGCACCAGCATCACCCCGCCAAACAACCGCGTCCGCAGCCCCTGCCGCAGCTCCTTCACCACCATCGGCGAGAGACGGTCGGGGAAGTCGGAGATGGCGAGCGCGGCGTTCATGCGTGTGAGTGTGGCGGCATGAGCGGAGAAAACGACGAAATCCGAACGCAGGCGCTCGGGAATTCGTCATTCGGGCTTGGGCATTCCTTCGTCATTCTGAATTCATCATTCGTCATTTTTCACGGGCAGCGGCGGAGGTAGCGTCTTGAGCTTCCCTTTGTCAATCTGCCCCAACATGTCGATGAACGCGTCCTCCAGCTTGCGCTCCTCGCGGTGGTAATCGACCACCGGCAGACCGTCCTGGATCATGCGGCGCAGCACACCAGCCAGCGTGGCATCATCTGTGGCCTGGATGCGCAGACGTGCGCCGCGTTTGGTCTCCTCCTCGATCTTGATCAGCGGTGCGGTTAGCGCCCATTCGATGAGTTTCGCCGGTTCGGCGGCGATCTGCACGTTCACCAGCGTTTCGCCGGTGGTGTCTGTGCCGCGCATCATGCTGGCGGCATCGCCATGATGCACGATGCGGCCTTTGTCGATGAACAGCAGCGTGTCACACATCTCGCCAAGTTCGCTGAGGATGTGGGAACTGATGAGGATCGTCTTGCCCTCCTGCGCGAGGATGCGGATGAGGTTTTTCAACTCCACCCGCGCCTTGGGGTCAAGACCGGCCGCCGGCTCGTCCATGATGAGGATTTGTGGATCATGCAGCAGCGCTCGTCCAAGGCAAAGCCGCTGCGTCTGGCCCTTGGACATCTTGTGGCTCATGCGGTCGGCTAGCGGCGTGAGATCAGTGAAGTCCATCACCTCCTGGATGCGCCGCAGGCGGTCCGCGCCTTTGAAGCCGAGCGCACGGGCGTAAAAGTCCATGTACTCCAGGACCGTCATGTGCTCGTAGGTGCCGAAGCTGTCCGGCATCCAGCCCAGCAAGCGGCGCACTTTCGCGGGATGATGCACCACATTGTGGCCGCCCATGCGCACCTGCCCACTGCCGGGTGAATCCAGCGTGGCCATGATGCGCATCGTCGTGGTCTTGCCCGCGCCATTCGCACCAACGAAGCCGACGACCCGGCCATGATCAATGCTGAACGAGACCCCATCCACCGCCTTCAACGCGCCAAAGCTGCGATGCAGATCCTCCACGACGACCGCTGGCTGATTGCGGTCGATCTCTGGGGTGTTGGATGAGGAAGACATGCGGTGTGATGCGGAGATTCAGGCGGGATCGGAGCGGGGAATGACGAATGACGAATTTCCGAATGACGAAAGAATGACAAAGCTCCAAGCCCGAACGCAGCGGCAGATGCGGGTGGTTTCGTCATTCGTGCTTGGGAGTTCTTTCGTCATTCGGATTTCGGATTTCGTCATTCCCGCCTACGGCTGCGCCACCGGGCCGAAAATGACGATCTGATCCTCCTGCCAGCGGATGGCAGGCAGTGTGTCGAGCGTGAAACCGGGCGCTGAGCGTGCCTTCGCGATGAAACAGGACTTCTGGCTCGTGCTGGCGCTGTTGATCTGCGCCCGCAGCGAACGCTCGCCCGGATTGACCGCCGCCTCGCGCCACAAACGCTGCGCACTGTCGTCTGTTGGGACCAATGTGGCGCTCTGGCCCGTGCTGAGTGGTTCCTTGAGCCGCCAGTGCCCGCCAGCGGCATCCTGGTAAAACAACTCGTCCACCGTGAAGCCGAGCGCGGAGATCAACGTCGGCGCCTCACCGGGGGCCGCGCCCGTCTTGAGTTCCAGCCGTGAGCGAGAAGAAACCACGCTACGCAGCACCTGGCCCTGTTCGGCGCGGCTTTGGAAGAAATTGCCGCGTCGTTCGCGGCCCTCCTGCGTCAGGTTCACCGGCTGGCTGGTGTTGGTGCTTTTCAGCTTCACCCACGGCGTGTCTGGCAGCGCCACCGGCTCGATCAGCACCGGCTGTTTCATTTCAAAGCCGGCGCTAAACAGCACGCCGGTGCGGCTGATCTGCTCCTGCGTCACATACGCCGCCGCCTCGCCGGGTTCGAGATTGATGGCGATGAACCGCCGCCCGGTGCCACCGGTGCCGTCTTGAATCAAAATGAGACCCACCATCACAATGCTGGCCCCGATGGAGAGCAGCGGCGTGGTGATGAATAGCTTGTGGCGCTTCCCGGCGGGCGCGAGCACGAACAAGTTCACTGGCCCCACCAGCACGCCGAAAATCACCAGGAACACCAGCACCTGCCACGACGCAAAACTGCGCGTGCCCAGCTGCGCCAAGAGCGGCCAGTCGCTCGCGATGGCATGACTGACTGTAAGGTTCTCCGTGCGCTTCGCCGCGCCCCAGTAACGATTCACCGTTTCTGAAGCGGGCAGTTTTTTGCCATCCCAGCCCAGCACCGTGATCCTGCCCAGCGAAGTGAGCTGCTTGCCTGTGCTCTCGCCTTCCGGCAATCCCAACGACGCTGCCGTGGCCCCGGGCGAGAGATAAAAATGCAGATGCCCGCCCAGCCGCACCCATTCCAGCAGCGCACGCCGCACCGCAGGCTTCACCTTCTGCCAGTCCGTGCTGCTGAGCAGGGTGAAATCAAAACCGCTGAACCCCAGCCACGACTCCGGCAGATCCTCCGGCTCAAACTGGCTGCCAAACTGATCCGCACGGCCACCGTAATACCCACCGGCTGAACGCAGCTTCGATTCCACCTCTTTGTTCAGCGCCACGATGCTGTACTCCGCCAGCCCGGCGCTGATGGCGACCGCCGGATAACCAACAATGCGATTGTCATGATCATAGTGCTGCCGGTCCGCGAATCCCGTGCCCGTCACCTCCACCCGCAACGCGTGATCGCCGTTGCCTTGACTGCGGTCGCCGTAGCTCACCGCCTGTGGCACCAGGAACAGCGCCGACTGCGTCGAACGAGCCGCGACATCAAGCGCGAAGCTGCTGTGGTGCTGGTTTTGCGCCCGGTAGTTCTGCGTCTGCGAGTGAAATGCAAAATCCCAACGCGCATTCCGCCCCGTGCCATTCGTCGCCACGACACGGATCGGCGCGTAGCCAGAGTACGGCAGCGGGTCAAACACACTGCGCACCTGCACCCGCGTGCCGGTACTGCGGTCGATCTCGTCATCCGCGAGGTTTTTCTGCGCCTGCGCCGTGGTGGCGGCCAGCAGCATGACACACGAGAGCAACCACCGATGCTTCTTCATGCAGCCTCCTTCAATGTCCGCGGTGTCGCGAGGTTTTGCACCGGCACCTCGGCCAGAATAGCCCGCACGATGCCCGCACTTGTTTTACCATCCATGCGTGCGGTGTAATCCAGCAGCACGCGATGATTGAGCACCGGCAGCGCCAGCGCCTGCACGTCTTCAAAACTGGCATTCGGCCTGCCATGCATCAAGGCGCGGGCCTTGGACGCCGCCGCCAAGCTCAGCGCCGCGCGTGGACTCGCGCCGAAGCGCACGCCTTGTGACGCCTGCGACTGCCCCGGATGCGTGGCGTCCACAATGCGGGCGATGTAGTCCGCCACGATCTCCGGCAGAAAAATCCGCCGCGCCGTGGCCTGCATCTGCGCAAACGCCTCATGCGTGAGCATCGAAGCCACCTGCGGCTCCACGCCGAGTTCGCGATGCGTCACGATCTTTGCCAGCGTCGCGGCCGAATTGCGCAACACCTCCAGCTTGAACAAAAAGCGGTCCACCTGCGCCTCTGGCAGCGGATAGGTGCCTTCCAGCTCGATCGGGTTCTGCGTCGCCAGCACAAAAAACGGCTCTGGCAGCGTGTGCGTCTGCCCCAGCACCGTCACGCGGCGCTCCTGCATCGCTTCGAGCAGCGCAGACTGGGTTTTAGGCGAGGCGCGGTTGATTTCATCCGCCAGCAGCAGGTTCGTGAAGATCGGTCCCGGCTGAAACACGAACTCGCGTTTGCCTTCCACCTCCTGCAGCACCGGATTGCCCGTGATGTCCCCCGGCAGCAAATCTGGCGTGAACTGCACGCGCCGCGTCGTGAGGCTCAGCGCCTTCGACAATCCTTTGACCAGCTCCGTCTTGCCCAGGCCCGGCAAACCTTCCAGCAGCACATGCCCGCGAGCGATCACACCGCAGAGCATGAGGTCGATGAGTTCCTCCTGCCCAAACAGCACCTCGTTCAACGTTCGTCGCAAAGCCGCGACATGCTGCGAGGCCGACTGAATTTCCAAGTCCGAGGCGTGGGAGACTGTCATTCGTACGACTAAAACAAGAACCGCCGCGCGAAGTCGAGATGAAAAAAGCACTTCACCTACATTTCACACATGCCCAGGAGGGGGATCATCCTGATCCCCCGGTCTGAGGGATCAGGATGATCCCTCTCCTTCACTTAAACACCCGCTTCAGCACCGCCTTCTCTTCCGGTGTCAGCGACTCACGCCACACCTGTTCCCCGCCCTGGCCGGCGTTTTGCACCGCACCGGCGGCCTGCGGGCCTTTGGCCGTCTTGTCCACCTCGTGCTTGCCGTCTTGTAGCGCCAGCATGTGGCCCACCTGGGCGCGTGACAGGTCGGTGTTCGACACCGCCTCGTTCTTGTTGGTGCCAAAATTGTTTTCCTCCTCGGAAAGCGTCAACGGTGCCGTGCCTGGCCCCCGAGTGATGCCGCCCTTACCCGCCCCTTCACCCTGTTCTTTGAGCATGCCCAGCATCTCCGCCAGCTTGTCGTCCTCCCCTTCCCCGTCACCGAGAAAGCCTGGTTTATCGCACAGGCCGTTGCAGGTGCCCGTCTGCTTTTTCATCGACTCACGCAGTTGCTTCATCTGCGCCTCAGACAGGCTTTTCAAATTCTTCGGATCAATCCCGGTGAGCGCCTTCAGCATCTCAGGATCTAGCTCCAGCGCGCCCGATTTCATGTCTGCCAGCGCTTGGTCAAAATCCTTCAGCAACTGCTCCTGCGCCGTTGGTGAAAGCTGCTCCGCATTATTTTGCAATGCGTTCAGGCTGCGCTCCGCCGTCGTCAAATTTTGTCCCAGGCGCTGAATGTCACGCTGTAGCTGCTCCTTGAGCGTGTCCCCCGCGTTCAGGCTCTCGTGGCTGAACCACTTCTCCGGCGGCTGATCACGCAGCTCGGCGATCTTCTCCAATTGCTCGTCTTTTTCCTCTTCCGTGACGATCTGCTCCTCCTGCAGCTTCTCCAGCCAGTGTTCCATCTGTCCCCAAGCCTGCGGCTCCACCATCGGTGCCGCAGCTTCCGCATCCTGCGTTACTGGCAGCCACAAGGCCAGCGCCACCGAGCCAAAAAATGCCGCGAACGGCCCGCCCACCGTCTGCCAGCGCCACCGCCAGCCATCATCAGCCTGCTTAATGACCTCAGGCCACATCCCGCGCCCGGCCGCCGCCGTGCTCAGCGCATTGTGCAGCCGCAGCTCCGACTCCAACCGCACCAGGGCCTGCTCAGACGAGATAAACTGCCGCCGCGCCATCCACCAGCCGACGATCATCAGTGCCACCCAAGCACCCACCGCCCATGACCATGCCTGTGTCACATCCAGCATCATCCCACGCGAACGCAGCGCAAAAATCACCGCAAATCCCAGCACGCCCGCCACCACCAGCGGCGGCATCGACCGCGCTAGCCACCATCCGAGATTGACCTTGGCTCGTGTCCGGCCCGCCAGACGCCGCCATGCGATGGAAAGATGCGCTTGATCAGTCATACCCGGATTCATAATGGAACAGAGTGCGGATGACGAGCACAATCCCTCCCACAAAAAAGTGAAGTGCTTCCAATAAGTTCGGAATCCCGCCTTAACGGGGCATGGCGTGGCATCACCTCATGTTCATGTTTCCGCCTTCATGCAGCTCTCATGATCCAGAAGGTGGGACCACCAGCGAACGGGCCGGAGGCCTGAAACTTCCCTTTGCCATCCGGGAGGACTGAGGCTAAGCCTTGGGCCGTTCATGGGAAACCCAACCAACAGCTTTCAGATCATCCGAATTATCGGCGGACTCCTCGGTGCGTGACGCGGCCGGGGTAGTCCGTTTGATGTTTTGATCTGGCGAGCGTGCCCACTGGACAACCAGCACGCCCCACGCGTCCGCTCCTCCTCTGGCTTGTCCTGTTTCCATCTGATTTTTTACCATGACCCCAGTGACCATCTATGACACCACCCTGCGTGACGGCACGCAAGGCACCGGCATCTCCTTCAGCACGCACGATAAGATCCGCGTGGCTGAAAAACTCGACGATTTCGGCGTCCACTACATCGAGGGCGGCTGGCCTGGCTCCAACCCCAAGGACGCGGCTTTCTTTGAAGAAGCCTCCAAGCGCAGCTGGAAAACCGCAAAGATCACCGCCTTCGGCATGACCCGCCGTGGCAAAATGAAGGTGGAAGACGATCCGCAGGTCAAAATGCTGCTCGATGCGAAGACGCCCGCCGTCACCGTCGTGGGCAAGACCTGGGCGCTGCACGTCACCGAGGTCTTCCAGGTCACACTGGAAGAAAACCTGGCGATGATCGCCGATACCGTGGCCTATTTGAAAAAACATGGCCGCGAGGTGCTCTACGATGCCGAGCACTTCTTCGACAGCTTCAAGGAAGACCCCGAATACTCGCTCAAAACCGTCAAAGCCGCGCAGGATGCCGGAGCGGATTTGATCGTGCTATGTGAGACGAACGGCGGCGCGTTGCCCGAATTCGTTGAAGAGACGACACGCAAGGTCATCGCCCATCTCGGTCGTCCGGTCGGCATCCACACGCACAATGACGGCGGTGTCGGGGTCGCCAATGCTCTGGCCGCCGTGCGCGCCGGAGCCAATCAGGTCCAAGGCACGATCAACGGCTACGGCGAGCGCGTGGGGAACTGCAACCTCACAACGATCATGCCCGCGCTTCAGATCAAGATGGGCATCCCACTCGGTCTCGATCTCACACGGCTGCGCGAGTTGGCACACTTCGTAAACGAGCTCGCCAACGTGCCGCACGACATCCGTGCGCCGTATGTCGGCCTCGCAGCGTTCACGCACAAAGGCGGCCTGCATGTGCATGCAGTGCAAAAACTCGCCCGCACCTACGAGCACGTCGATCCCGCGCTCGTCGGCAATCAGCGCATCATCAGCATCTCGGACATGTCCGGCCAGTCGAACGTGCTGGTGAAAGCTGAGGGCATGGGCTTCAAGTTTGCCAAAGGAGCACCGGAGGTGCAGTCCATCCTTTCCGAGGTGAAACGCCTCGAAAGTGAGGGTTGCGAATTCGAGGCCGCCGAGGCTTCGTTTGAAATGCTCATCCGCAAGCAGATCGGCCAGCACCAGCCGTTCTTCAATCTCATCGAATACCACTCCACCCACCGTTTCCACGGTGGCGAGCACGGCTTTGAGACTTGCGAAGCCACGGTGAAGATCGAGATCAACGGCGAGCGAGTTTACACCGCCGACGAAGGCGACGGACCGGTGAACGCGCTCGACAATGCACTGCGCAAAGCCCTTCTGCCCTTCTTCCCGGCCCTGAAAAACATGCGCCTAGCCGATTACAAGGTACGCATCATCGACGGCGGCAGCGGAACGGCGGCCAAAACGCGCGTGCTCATCACCAGCACCGATGGCAACGCCACCTGGAGCACCGTCGGTGTGAGTTGCAACATCATCGACGCAAGCTGGCGCGCGCTGGTGGATGGCATCGAGTACTTCCTGTCTCGCAAGGCGGCTTAAACCCGGATCATGCAATAGAAGACGTTCAAGGTGCCGGAGCGCTTGTCAGACCAGGGGATTGACGCGTGTGTAAGAATCACCGTGATGGTGAACCTTCCGATTGAATACTCTGACA
>JAPLUL010000031.1:0-21040 GCA_026397635.1 Verrucomicrobiota bacterium
GGCCGACGGCGAGCATCTTCTCATAGCCCAGATCTTGCACGCAGCCGAGGACGATGACGATCATGCCGGCAGCGGGCCCCTTGATCGTGAGTTCGGAGTTGCTGAGGAAAGGCGTGAGCAAACCGCCGATGACGGCGGTGAAGATGCCCGCGATCGGCGGGACGCCGGAAGCGATGGAGATGCCGAGGCAGAGCGGCAGCGCGATGAGGAAGACGAGGAAGCCTGAGAGCATGTCCTTGCCTAGATGCTGCTTGAAGCCAGCGAGATTGCCGACAGGCTTCGGGCCGGGAAGGGGGGTGGCGTTGGCGTGGTCTGACATGGGTGGGATGTGGTGCGTTGTGGGACAGTCCGATTTACGCACAGGGCATGCCAGCCAAAACATCCCCTCCGCAGGGTAAAATCACCCCAGAGTTGGGGGTCCCGTTGTCGAGGGGACGAATACCCCTTCTGTAAGGGATGGCAGCATTACGCTAGCTGCGGCTTGTTGCGGCAGATCCCTCCTCGTGACCTCGCATTCCCATTCCCATCCTGAAATCCGGCCCGGCAGCCGCGAGCATCTCCGCCAAGTGCTCGATCACGCCGCGCACTACCTGCCGACGCAGGGCCCCATCGGCGTCTTCGTTCACCACAACACACTGCATGCCTTTCAGCATCGGGATTTCATGCAGTCCGTCGTTGAGGCCGCGCACCTATTCAAAGCAGAGCCGTTTTTGTCTGAAGAGACATATCAAAACGATCGCGCTCGTGGTCGCATTCACGATGAGGACATCGACGACGTGTTAAACCGTGAGCCGGATGCCGAGATCATCCCGGGCAAGCTCAGCCGCCGCCAGCTTCGCCGCGCTTTGCTCATTCCTGGGGTGCGTCGCGTGAACGGCCTCGACATCACTTGGCAGCTTGAGGAAGGTGACTGGCTCCAATCTTTTCGGCATGATCTGCCGCCTGCCTCTGCGCATCTGCTCACTGGCGACACGCCGCAGGAGTTGTGGGACGTGTGTATGGCTCGTGTGCCGTCGCAGTCGGAACCGAATCCTTTGCGTCCCAAGCGTCCGCATGAGGCATTGCTTGCACAGAAGGGAGTGGAACTTGACCGCATCGTTCATCCACCGCTCATCCGGCTTCTCGGTGCCTACCTTGACCAGGGCATTGCCTACTGGCCGATGCCGCTGCGTGAGAACGGTCTGCTTGCAGCTTCACGCAGGATCATGTCGGAGCCGCTTGCGATCTTCCGTCGTCATCTTAGCGGTGCCCGGGCCGAGTTTCTGCGGCAGGAGGAGCGAAACATGAGCGCAGAGGAGATTGTCCTCGACGCACTTGACCGGCTCTCTGTTTTTCCTGGGGAATGGGATGACTTTATCACCGCCGAGCTCCTCGCCCTCTCTGGCTGGGCTGGAATGATTCGCATGCTGGAAAATGATCCCACGCTGGCACCCCATGACCGCGTGCGCTGTTCGCTGATGGAGTTTCTCGCGCTTCGACTTACTTACACTCTCGTCGCTGTTGATGACATCATGGGGTGCACCAGCACCTGGCGCTCCGTGCCGCTTACCCTGCCAAAAATGGACCGTCTCACCCCTGTGGCGCGTTTTTTTGATGCTGCCCAGCTTGTCGGCTTGTCCAGCAACATCATTTCCGCCCTGCCGGAGGAGATGTTCGTGCTTCTCACGCACGAAATCGCCGCCTGCAATGAGACCGAGCGCCGTCGCCTGCTGCACTTGGCCTATGAGCGCCGCCATGAGCGAAGCATTCTCATCCCACTGTCCAAGCACCGCGCCATGCCGGGCACGCAGCCTCATAATGACCGTCTCGCAGCCCAAATGGTGTTTTGCATTGATGAACGTGAGGAATCCCTACGCCGAGCCATTGAGGAAGTGGACACGAGCATCGAAACCGTCGGTGCCGCCGGTTTTTTTGGAGTCGCGATAGATTACGCGGGCATCGACGATGCTGGGGGCGTTTCGCTCTGCCCGGTGGTGGTCAAGCCGGGCCATTCCGTGCGTGAAGTCGCCGTGGATGCTCACGCGCACCTGCATGAGAAGCGCCAGTGGCTCCGTCTGGCGTGGTCAAAGATCATGCGCAACAGTTTCATCTCCTCCCGCACGCTCGTGCGTGGCTGGATCAGCACCGCGTTGCTGGGTTTCCTTTCGCTCTTCCCTCTCGTCTTTCGGGTTCTCAGTCCGCGTGCCTACGGCCTTCTCATCAAGCGGCTGAACCGCGCCTTCCTGCCGGAACCAAAAACGGAGGTCACTTTCATGCGCGATGATAAATCCTCGCGCGATGCCACCAGTGGCCTTGTTACTGGCTTTTCTGAATCAGAGATGGCCGATCGTGTTTACTCCGTGCTCGGGCCCGCGGGCCTACACAAGGCGCACGCGCGTCTCGTGGTCATTCTCGGCCATGGCAGCACCAGTTTGAACAATCCTTATGAGTCCGCCTACTGCTGCGGTGCCTGTGGGGGGCGAACGGGCGGGCCAAATGCGCGCATTTTTGCCATGATGGCCAATCGTCCCGGTGTGCGCGCTGCGCTGCGTGAGAAAGGCGTCATCATTCCCGAGGACACTTGGTTCCTTGGCGGTTATCACGACACTTGCAGTGACGACGTCGAGTTCTTCGACACCGATCTCATGCCAGAGGATCATCACGGTAATCTTAACCGCGTGCGGCAGTCTCTCGACAAGGCTCGTGTTTTGAATGCGGACGAACGCGTGCGCCGCTTCGGAACCGCCGGGAGTGATGTTCGTGGTGAGCGTGCTTTGCGCCATGTTCAGGCCCGCTCCGAGCACATCGCCGAGCCACGGCCCGAATACGGCCACTGCACCAATGCCGTCGCCTACGTGGGCCGCCGGCAGCACACGCATGGCCTATTCATGGACCGCCGCGCCTTCCTCATCAGCTATGATGCGACGAAAGACGCCGATAATCAGGCGCTGGCCCGCGTGCTTGGCGCGGTCATTCCTGTCTGCGGCGGAATCAGCCTCGAGTACTATTTTTCTACGGTCGATAATGAAGCCTACGGCAGTGGCACCAAGTTGCCGCACAACATAACTGGCCTCGTCGGTGTCATGAACGGCTTTCAGGGCGACCTACGCACCGGCCTCCCTGTGCAGACGGTCGAACTGCACGAGCCTATGCGCATTCTTTTCGTCATCGAAACCACGCCAGAACGGCTCATGGGCGTCATCAAGGCCAATCGCGAACTCGTCGAGTTCGTCTGCAATCGCTGGATTCGCCTTGCCACCATGGACCCCGATGACGGCCACATCGAAATCTACCGTGGCAACGACTTCTTCGAGCCTCTCACCGGAGACGAAGAACCGCTCCCCATCACCCCGAACTCCCGGACTTGGTATCGCGGCAAGTCCGAGCATCTCCCTCTCGCCCGCATTGACCCCAACTGCGTTAAAGCGGCCTGATTTCCATTCGTCATTCTAACTGCATGTCCCCTGAAAAACTCGCCCTTGTTCTGATCGCCACGCCCGGAGTGCTGTTTCTCGTGCTGAGCCTCGTCTGGCTGCTCGGCGGGCACATTCCTGAGCGGGCCATTTCACGCCTGACGAAGGGCGCGTATGCCTTTCTCACGCTTGTCGTCAGCCTCATCTTTTGGAAGATGTGGAATGCCGATCTGCACTCTGTTCGTGTCTCGCTAGGAGATTGGTTCAGTGTCTCGCATTACCACTTTCCGCTCACCATCCTGCTGGATCGTCTATCGCTGCCCATGGTCAGCGTCACGGTTATCCTCGCAGGCATTGTTGGTGCCTTCAGCGTGCGTTATCTGCACCGCGATCCTGGATTTAACCGCTTCTTCCTGTTGCTGCATCTGTTTACTTTCGGCGCGTTACTCGTCTTCATGGCCGATTCGCTCGATCTGCTGCTCGCGGGCTGGGAAATCGTCGGCATTACCTCGGTGCTGCTTATCAGCTTCTTCCAATACCGGCCAGATCCAGTGCGGAACGCATTGCGCGTCTTCGGCATCTATCGCGTGGCGGATTTGTTCATGCTGCTGGCCGTTTTCCTGGCCCATCATTGGTTCAAAACCGCCTCATGGAACAGTATGTTTACGGGGGAGTGGCCCGGGCACGTCAACAATCTCGACGGTCCGGCGGCCACCTTCGTAGCCGTGCTTCTGGTCTTCGCTGCCAGCGGCAAATCGGCGCAGGGGCCGTTCTGCGGCTGGCTGGTGCGCGCGATGGAAGGCCCCACGCCTTCAAGTGCCGTTTTTTACGGTGCCATTTCGATTCATGCCGGCGCTTATCTGCTGCTTCGCATTGAGCCGCTGTTGTACTATTCAAAGATCGCTACTGGTCTTGTTATTTTCATCGGACTGACCACTGCCGTGCTCGGCACGCTCGTCCACCGCACCTGCGCGGATGCCAAGACATCTCTCGCTTATGCCTCGCAGACCCAACTCGGCCTCATCTTTGCTGAGATCGGCCTCGGCTGGACCACCTTTGCCATCATCCACCTCATCAGCCACGCCGTACTTCGCACGCTGCAATTTCTGCGGTCGCCATCCATGCTGCGGGACTACAACCGCGTCCACGCCGCCGCCGGTGGTCAGATTGATCCCACCGGCGAACACTACGAGTCACTGCTGCCAAAATCCGTGCAAATCGCCCTCTACCGTGTCGCGCTGGGCCGTGGCTTTTACGACGCCGTCGTGGACCGCTTCATTGTTATGCCCGTCGTCAGCTTTGCGCGTTTCCTCGCGGTGTTTGAACCGCGCTTTGCTCCGAAGAACACGCCTCAGACGCTCCTGACCGAAGACGGCCGGTAACCCGCTCATTGACCCATTTTTATGCAACATCTCACCGCTCCTTTCATCACGCTCGGCATCGGCTCTCTGCTTGTCGGTACCTTGGTATCATTGTGGGCCAGGAATGCACGTCCAGTTGCTGTCACGGCTGCTCTGGCTGCATTCGTCAGCTTTCTACTCGCTGCGCTTGAAGTCACCACCGCCGGGCATGAGCGCCTGTTTGATCCGATGCTGCACTGGTTTGAAGCGGACGCACTGGACGCGACGCCGATGGCTTTCTTCGCTGCTTTGACTCTGTTTGTGCTCATCCTCGCGCCGAAACGTGACGCCGGCAGTCGTGCTCTGTCAGGCATGCTGCTTCTTTCTGCCGCCACGCAGACTGCGTATGGCGCGGCGAACCTTGCGGTTCTCGCTGTGGGCTGGTGGCTCACCAGTCTGCCTTTCGTTCTGCGCATGTTTGGCTCGGACCGCAGTCAGAAGCTCTCGCTGGGGTTTCTCATTGCCAGCAGCATCGCGCTTACTGTTGCAATCACCCTCTTGCATCATGTTGAGATCGACGAGCTGTCCCACGTCAGCAAACTGGCCTTTGGTATGCTCATTTTCGCAGTGGTGTTGCGCAAAGGTGTGTTTCCCTTTCATGGCTGGATTCTTGGTGCCTTCGAGCATGGCCCGCTGTTGCCCACCGCTTTATTGTTCAACGGCCACCTCGGTGCACTGCTCATCGCCAGATCCGAAGCAGCCGTGCTCCCAGAGGCCGCGAAGCACGCACTCGACATCCTCAGCATCGCTGCGCTCGTCACCTCGTTGATCACCAGTATCCGCTCCTTTGCCGAAACAAGGCCGCGCCGTATGCTTGGTCTGCTGTGCGTCTCCCAGGCCAGTTTCATCCTCGCTGGCATCGCCACGGCGAATGCGGAGGGCATTACCGGTGCCTTGATTCACTGGCTGGTCGTCACCGCCGCCTCCACGGGACTCGTTTCCATTGTTCGTGTGCTCGAAGTGCGCGTCTCAGGCAGCGCAGATCCTGCGGAGCACCTCGGTCTTGCCGCCAAAGCACCGCGCCTCGCCACCTTCTTCCTCGTTTGTGGTCTAGCTCTCATCGGACTGCCTGGCACGCTCGGTTACTGCGCGGAGGATTTGCTCTTCCACGGTGCCTTGGAAAATCATCCTTGGCTCGGTCTCGCACTGCCCATCGCGACCGCCTTCAATGCCATCAATCTGATGCGTCTCTTCAGTATCCTTTTTCTTGGGGTCCTGCCCAAACATGTCATCGGCATCCCTGATGCGCTGCCACGCGAGCGTTGGCCACTCGCTGCATGCGTGGTGTTCCTGATTGTGGGAGGTCTCTTCCCCTCTGCGGTGATTCAATGGCGCACGGAGGCGGCGCACAACATCGAGGCCTCGTTTGGCATTCACGTTGGGCATGAGTGATTGTTTCGCAGCGGATAAGACCTGAGGTGTCAAAAAATGCAGCGCCCTCGCAAGCGTCATTGCTGACTTCTAAATGGACGATGACACCCATGATCGATAGGCCGCCAAACAGGCCGGAGACAACGTTCACCGTGCCCTGAAACACTGCAGGCGCGCCAAGAAGGCTTCGTCAGCCGATTGCTGAGAGTGACGGCAGTTTCTCAGGCGTTTGATCAAGCTTATGCGTCTGCTTTCTCTTCTCTTGATCACGACTTCTGCCTTGGCGGTGGAAACTTGGCACCCTTTTGGCCCTGGCGGCGGCGGCTGGATCGAAGACGTCGTCGCTCATCCCACGAACCCGAAGGAAGTCTGGGCCATGACCGATCTCAGCGGCTTGTTTCGCTCGCAGGATGCGGGAGTCACTTGGCGGAAAATGTCCGCCGATGTTGAGCGTGGTGTCGTCGCGAGAAAACAAATCACCTCGCACAACCGGCAGTTCGCCTTTGATCCGGTGGACTCCAAACACATGTATTGGGGCGTCTGCGGCATGATTTGGGCGTCGCACGATGGCGGAGTGTCATGGCAGCCCGTGTTTGGCACCGCGCCGAAGGTCGGAGACGACAAAACACCGCATCTGGGCCATCTCTCGGGATCTCACGCGCTACCAGCCGCTCGTGCGCCTGTTCGGCTGGACCATGGTCATCGCAGGTCCGACCTATCTCTTGATTGATCTGCAATGCCCGCTGCCGCTGTGGTGGACGTTGATGGACAGCGTGGGTTGCTTCCTCATCGGTATCATCCTGCTGTGGGCTTGTCCGCCAGGAGACAAGAGGCCTTCCTCAAAGGACTAATCCTAAATCTTGATTTCATACTTCATGTTCCGCGCTCTCTGAATCAGGGTGTTACGACACAAGGGCTAGTTGTTAGACCTTACTGATCTGATTGTAACTTCACTCCATCACGGCGAACTCCGGCGAGAGCAGGATGGCCTGGCAGAGTTCCTCCCATGCGGTGAGCGGCTTCTGCGGGGCTTTCGGATTGGCGAAATCGACTCGTGCGTCCCAGCGTTTGGCCATGCCGGGCATCGCGGGCATGTCGGCGGTGGGCATGACGATGCTGGGGCTCCATTGATAGGGGGCGGCGTCTTTGTCGGTCTGGCTGCTGACGATGAAGTCGAGGGTGTCGCCCTTTTTTACCGGCACTTTGCTCAGCTCAGTGCAAAGCGACTGGGCTTTGGCTTTCCATGCGCCGAGTTCGCCGGTGCGACTGCTGATGATGCGGGCGATGACGCCTTCGGTCTTCGCATCGGTGTGGGTGAGTTCGGCGGTGATGTTGATCTCGCCATCGAGCGGAGCGATCCAGCGGCGAATGCTGCTCATGGAGGTGGTGAGGCCGGAATCGCCGCCCATGGCATCGACTTTGACTTCGCTGGGTTTGCCGTCGGTGGTTTTGAGTGTGCCTTTGAAGGCTTTGCCATCGAATGCCGTGAGGCTGGCGAACTTCGCGGTCTGCTTCGCGGCGGCATCAAAGGTGCCGTAACCGTATTGCCAATCCTGAGACTCGGGATGCACGAGGTCGTCCTTCGGATACGCGGCGAGGTATTCGTGAGCGCGTTGCATTTCCTTGTTCGTGGGTTCGCGCTGAAACACGCGGCGATACAGCTCCTCGATGCGGCTGTTGTCGTCCGGCAGGTCTTTGGTGAGTGTGGTGGCGAGATTCTTCGCGCTGTCGGTCAGCAGCGGGCTGTTCATCAAAATGAGCGCTCGCGGTGTGAGCGCGGTGCGGCTGCGTTTCGGGGCGCTGAAGTTGGGGTCGGGGAAGTCGAAGCTGCGGTAAAGCGAGGGCTGTGTTTTGCGATCGACGAAGCCATAGACGGTTCGGCGCGTGGTGTCGGCGATCTTTTCAGGCTTGCCGCCGAGATCGGGTTTCAGGCGGCCTGTGACGGCGAGCAAGGTGTCGCGGAAAGGTTCGAGATCGAGCGGGCGCATGGGGAAATCGGCGCGCTGATACGCAGCTGTCAGCATGAGGTGCTTGTGCAGCTTCTTGAAGCTCCAGCCATTCTCCATGAACCATGCGGCGAGGTGATCGAGCAGCGGTTGGTTGGTCGGTTTGTCGCCACGGAAGCCGAAGTCGCTCGGTGTGGCGACGATGGCCTCGCCGAAGTGCCAGCCCCAGACGCGATTGACGATGACGCGGGCGGTGAGCGGGTTGCTTTTGCTGGCGATGGCCTGCGCGAGCTGGAGTCGGCCGCTTTTGTCTTTCGGGAAGGGCTCGGGTGAGATGCTTTTGAGCGCGGTGATGAACTGGCGCGGCGCGGCAGGGCCGGGTGTGTTGGGATTGCCGCGGATGAAGACTTTGCCGTCATGCATCTTGTCGGCATCGACAAAGGTCATGGCGCGGGCGGTTGCGCCGGGATGGTTTTGCAGTTCGGTGAGCGGTTTGGTGGCATTGCGGCGCATGCCTTCGGCGACATCGCGGTTGGCGTAGAGTTTGTTGGAGAGAAAGTCTTTGCCCGTGAGGACGAAGGGCGAGCTGTCTTCGATGAAGATGGCGCGGAGTTGCTGGCCTTCGGCGTCGGGCAGTGGATTCTTCTGCGCGGTGTGGACGCGATCGATGCTCACTTTCTCAAGCTCGGAGATGGGCAGGTTGAGTTCGTCAGCGGTGGGGACACAGAGCTTGCGCAGGTGCTCGCGCCAGTTCTCGGCCCAGAGCGCGTCCACCTCGCTGGCGTAGAGATGATTGTAGATGTCGGCGATGTCGCGCAGGGATTTGGGCTTCGTTTTGGCGAAGCTGCGAGCAACGGAGGGGATGAGTTTTTTGTCGGCGTTTTTGGCGTAGGCTTCACAAAGCGTGGGTGCTTTGGCGGCGAACTCGGCTTCTGGCAGGGTGGAGAGTTCGAGCCAGGGGGTGAAGAACTCGGGATGGCCTTTGACCCATTTGTCCCAGTTGGCGACGACGCGATTGTGAATGCCGGTGTTGAGTTTGCGTGGTTCGAGAATGCCTGGTGAGACGTTTTTGTCTTTGTAGCTGTTGGTGAGCTTCGAGTCGTGCGCGGCGTGGAGGTAATCGCCGACACGGGATCGGAGCGCACTGAATGAGCGCTCGGCTTCGAAGGCGAAGACGCGGATGTATTCGGCACGGGCGGCTTTGTTCTTCTCGGCGTATTCGCGGACCTGCGGGCTGTCTGGCTGCGGCAGGGCAGGCTGGATCTCAGGTTCTTTGCTGCTCTTGAGGATGGAGTAGAGGCCGTAGTAGTCCTTGGTGGTGATGGGCTCGAGTTTGTGATCGTGGCAGCGGGCGCAACTGATGGTGAGTCCCATCAAGCCGCGACCAATGACGTCGATGGTGTCGTCGAGCGTGTCGTCGTCGAGTTTGCGATCCTTGCGGCGGCCGAGGCCGAGCAGGCCCATGCCTGCGAGTGTGCGCGTGTCCTTGGCGGTGTCGAGCTGGTCGGCGGCGATTTGTTCGAGCAGGAAGCGGTCGTAGGACTTGTCCGTGTTGAAGGCGTCGATGACGTAGTCGCGGTAAGTGAAGGCGTTCGGATAGGTGTCATCGCCGTTGTAGATGCTGCCCATGTTGTCAGCGTAGCGCACGACATCGAGCCAGTGGCGGCCCCAGCGCTCGCCGTAGCGTTTGTCGGCGAGGAGTTTGTCGATTAGCCTCTCGAAGGCCTTCGGGTCGTTGTCTGCCGCGAAGGCGTTCACTTCCGCGTAGGTCGGTGGCACGCCGATCAGATCGAAATAAGCGCGGCGGATGAGGGTGCGCTTGTCGGCAGGTGCTTTGCCTGTGGTGCCGATGAGGGCATCGAGCGACGCGGGCTTGGGGTCGATGATTGGCTGGAAGGACCAGTGTTTCTGAGAGTTTTCGAGATGCTGCTCGATCTTGGTGAGTGTGCGTGGCCCGGAGCGTGGATCAGGTGCTCCCGCTTTGACCCAGGCCTCCAGATCGGCGATTTGCGCATCACTGAGCTTTTTTTTCGGCGGCATTTCGAGATCGTCCTGCCACTTCACTGCCTGGATGAGCAGGGATTTGGCCGGATCACCTGGCACCAGCGCCGGACCGGTGTCGCCGCCTTTGAGCGTGGCGTCTTTGGTATCGAGCAGGAGATTGCCCTTCTGCTTCTTGTCCGCGCTGTGGCACTCGTAGCAGTGCTCGACGAGGATGGGGCGGATCTTGGATTCGAAGAGGTCTTCGGAGGGACCGGCAGAAAGATGGGCGGTGAAAGATAAGAGGATCAGAGTTCCCCATCTTTTACCGTACATCTTTTTGCCGTTTAGAACCTCAGCGGATGGTCGTGAAGGTGACATGCTTGTGAGTGATGTTGGCCCAATGAATGGCTTTGAGATTGGTGTGCTGAAGAAGGCGGCGTGCATGCACCTCGAAAGCCTCCAGCCGATCAGGGAAGGCTGTGAGCTTGAAGGCCACATCAGGAGCCAACATGCGCATTTTTTGATCATGAAGATGTCCTTTGGCCCCCATCACCGGCACAGGCAGAAGAACATGCTCCTCGACACCAAGAAAGTGCGTTAGCGCCTCTTCGTATAGCCCCGTCTCAAGGCCTGAACCCCAGTCGTGAATCATGCTGATCATTTGGTCATGGAAGAAGTCCGCTGCTGCAACGGTGGGATCAAAATGGGTCGTCTCCACGGATGGATTTCGCAGCTCTTCCAGCCGCAGGTGGCAGTTCACAAATTCATCACCGACTCGCTCGGGCCGGACATTGATGATCTTGCCGTGCGGGAGGTCACAGAGGAGCAGGTAGTTTATGGTCTGGCCGCGATGGCGGGGGACGATGGCCTCGGCTGCTTTGAATTCGAAAATGCCGCGTTTGTGGGCGAGAACGTCGAGTTTGTAGAGCTTTGAGAAGGTGCCATGGGTGACGGTCACGGGTAACTCTAACTCCATGCCGGGGATACGGTCGGCGAGTTCTCGCTTATAAACGGCTTCGTCAAAAAAACGACCGAACTCGTTGTGGATGTCATAGACGCAGTTCATCACGTCATAGGCGATCTCACCGAACTCGGATTGAGTCGGGCGAATGGTTTCGGTGGTGCGGGTGATGGGCATGGTTGGGATGCTTTTTATCGGCAGAAAGATGTGCGGTAAAAAATGGGATCATCTTCATCTTTTACCGCCCATCTTTTTGTCGGCTTAACTCAGGACTCCTTTCACCACATGCCCGTAAACATCGGTGAGCCTGAAATCTCTGCCTGCATACCGATACGTCAGCTTTTCGTGATCAAAGCCCAGTAGGTGCAGAATCGTCGCGTGCAGGTCATGCACTTCGACTTTGTCATGCACGGCTAGGGCACCGAAATCATCCGTCGTGCCATACACGGTGCCCGGCTTTGAGCCGCCACCGGCCATCCACATGGTGAAGCCTCCGGCATTATGATCGCGGCCAATGCCTTTCTTTTTTGCGACGTCGTTGTTGTCACTTGTCGGTGTGCGGCCGAACTCGCCGCCCCAGAGGATGAGGGTGTCTTTGAGCATGTCGCGCTGCTTCAGATCGGTGAGCAGGGCGTGCAGGGGTTGATCAGCGGCGGAGCAGAGATTGCGGTGACGTTCGTCGTTGAGGTCATGCGTGTCCCAGTCGTTGTGATAGACCTGCACGAAGCGCACGCCGCGCTCGACGAGGCGGCGGGCGAGCATGAGTTGGCGACCCATTTCGGTATCGCCGTAGAGATCGCGCATGGTTTTCGGCTCGCGGGTGAGGTCGAAGGCGTCCGTGGCCTCGACTTGCATGCGGAAGGCGGTTTCAAAGGCGCTGACGCGGCCTTCCAGCAGTGCATCGCCCGGATGCTTCTGGGCAAAGTCCTCGTGCATCTGGCGCATGAGATCGAGCTGGCGGCGCTGCTCACGTAGGGAGGTGGTGCCGCTGCGGATGTGTTCGATCATCTTGGTCACCGAGGGGTCTTTGGTCGGAATGCCCGTGCCGCCGCAATGCGCAGGCAGGAAGGCATTACCCCACTGCTTGTCGCCGCTGCTCGTGGTGCCATTCGGCGATAGCGAAACGAACCCCGGCAGGTTTTGATTTTCCGTGCCAAGGCCATACACGGTCCACGATCCTACGCTGGGCCGCACGCTGGCGAACTCGCCGGTGTTCATCACGAGCTGCGCGGGCTCATGCACGCTCGTCTTTGTGTGCATGGAACGGATGACGCAAAGCTCATCGGCATGAGTCGCCAGCTTCGGAAACAGCTCGCTGATCTCCATGCCGCTCTGGCCATGCTTCGCGAACTTGAAGGCCGAGCGCTGCAGCTTCCCGCTGAGTCTTCCCATGCCGCTCGCGACTTCACCCGCCGCCTTTTGGTAATCCTTCATCACCTCATCGGCCATTTTGCCGTGATACTTCTCCAGCGCGGGTTTGGGATCAAAGGTGTCCACCTGCGAAGGCCCGCCCTCGCAGAAGATGTGGATCACGCGCTTCGCTCTGGCGGGAAAATGCGGCTTCTTGGGTGCCAGCGGTGACAAGGGGGCGGACTCCGCCGCCATGCCGAGTTCCTGCAGCATTGAGGCCAAACCAAGCCCGCCGAGGCCAAAAGCACTGCGCGTGAGGAAATCACGACGCGTGGAGATGGGACGGGTGCTGGAGCAGAGACGGAGATTCATGGGATTAAAATACGGTTTGGATTGGGGCATCTCACTTCTGGGTTGGAACAATCTCCCTAATGTCTTTTAGTCTGAGACTAAAGGGTGTGGTCATGGTTTGAAAAAGGTCATCAGGATGCGGGAGAGCACTTGCTCGCCAAACTCATTGGCGTGCACGCGGTCGCGGTAGAAAACGTGCGGATGCTGCTTCGATGAGACAAGGTAGTCGGCCCAGGGACGGGTCATGTCGAGATAGGCACAGCGTTCGTCCGAGGCGAGCTGACGCAATGCCTTGCCATAGGCTCCAGTGCCGGAATGCGGGGCGAGCGCGAGCTTGGCAGAATCACGCAGATCCACGCGACCAAAGGCTCCGCTGGTGAGAAGAAACTCCGTCTCGGGCAGCCCTGCATGGATTTGCCGTATGACATCCCTGATACTGTCGATGTCTTTCTGGCTGATGCCGCCGATGAGCACGAGGTCGGGTCGGCGCGGGAGGATGTATTTCTGCACGCGGCCTTCTTCTTTGAAATGATGGCAGCCACCGCCGCCTCGGATATAGACGGTGAGTTTGATTCGCGCCTTTGGATAGGCTTGCTGGAGCTTGGCGACCCAGCCGCTGCGCATGGTGTCGTTGATGATGCTATCGCCGAGGGCCAGAATGTTCAGGTCTCCGCCTTCGGTGAGGAGGCGGCGCGTGCGGGTGAGGTGCTGCCAATCGTTGAGTGGCGCGGTGAAGGTGCCCTCGGGCATCTCGGACTCGATGCGGGTGATTTGTTCCAGAGTCCGGCCTGGGTAACGCGAGGGCGCAGGCACTTCGGCGGGCACCTGGCCGATGGGGGTGCCCGGTTCCAGCGGGGCACTGAAGATGAAGTAATCCATCTCAGCCTCCTCATCCAGCATGGGCAGATTAGGTGGGTAGAGAAGTGGCAACGGACCTTTACGCGGAAAGGTCTTGGGCGAATCGGCTAACAGTGAGCTGTCATCGAGTCCAGGCGTGGGCGCAGCGGTCTGCTCCATGGCATTGCGAGTGCCTAGCGCGGCGTTTTGGGCGGAGGCGATCAGCGCCGGGATGAGCAGCAGGGTGAGTAGAGTTTTCATTCAGTGGGTGGTGATGACCGGCGCGATTTGAGTGCCAGGGCGAACAGAGGGGGCGGCGGCCTTTTGTTGGAAGGCTTTGAACAGAGCGCGGGTGAAGTTGCCGCTCATGATGCCCTGCACGTCGGCGGCGTTGTAACCGCGTTGTTGGAGCAAAGCGGGCAGCTTGGTGAGGTCGGCGATGGTTTCGAGATCGGCCGGGGTTTGCTCGGTGCCAAAGCAGCCGTCGAGATCGGAGCCGATGCCGCAGTGGCGTGCGGTGCCGGTCAGCTGGCAGATGTGGTCCATGTGATCGACCACCGTGTTGAGCGTGACACCGGCGGACTGCGGTGTGGTCTGGCCGCGCACCCAGCCGGGAGCGAGCATCCAGGCATCGAATGCGGCACCGATGACGGCATCGCGTTGGGCCAGCGCGAGGATCATGTGGTCGCTAAGCTGACGATTGTGCGGGACGAGGGCGCGGCAGTTATGATGGCTGGCCCAGATGGGGCCGTCGTAAAGTTCCAGCGCCTGCCAGAAGGCATCGTCACAGAGATGCGTGGCATCAAGAATCATGCCGAGCTGTGCGGCCTCGCGCAGGAGAGCCTTGCCTTCATCGCTTAGCTTGCCGGTGGCATCCGTGCCATTCACATAGACGCCGGGACCGTAATGCGCGGGGCCGATGGCACGCAGGCCGCGTGCATGGGCGCGGTGCAGATGATCGAGCGTGACGAGCGAGTCCGCACCCTCCAGCGAAAGCACATAGCCGATGGGCAGGGCGAGGTGCGAATCATCACTCCGCGCGAGGGCTTGCTGCCATTGGTTGAGATGATTTTGCAGAGCCGTGGCATCGCGGAGTTGCACGAGCTCGCCCGCTTCTTCCATGCATTCATACCAAGCGAGCTGGGCCTGCGTCATGGACCAAGCCTGCGGCTGAGAGCGCCAGCCGAGGATGGGACTGTAGGCATTCCGCTCCACGCGGGCGAGCTGGGTGGCGACGCAGAGGCCGATGCCCGCACGACGCATTTCTCCAAAACTCACCACACCACGGCCACGGTCCGGTTTGTCCTTTAAGTGCGCCTCTTGAGCGCGGATCTTGGCGAGCGGTTGCGTGAGATCGCGGTTCCATTCAATGGCGTTGAGCGCGAGATCGAGGTGAGCGTCGAGGATGAGCATGGATTGGGGTTCAGTTGAGATTAGGAAGACAACAAGGCAGCGGCCAGGAGTGTGAGCAGAAGACCGGCGATGCCGATGATGGTTTCGGTGATGGTCCAGGTTTGCAGCGTCTCGCGCACGGTGAGGCCGAGGCTTTCTTTGACGATCCAGAAGCCGCCATCATTGAGGTGGGAAAGGAAGAGCGAGCCGAAGCCGATGGCGAGCACCAGCAGCTCGCGATTCACAAGGCTGCCAGGAGTGATGAGTGGTGCGATCAGCTCCGCTGCGACGGTGATGGCGACCGTGGCGGAACCAGTCGCCACACGGATGAAGGCGGCTGCCAGCCATGCGTAGATGAGGATGGGCAGATGCGCTTCGGCGGCGAGCCCACCCAGCACGCGTGCCACGCCGCTCTCCGTCAGCACCCGGCCAAAGCCTCCGCCCGCGCCCACAATCAAAAGCATCATGCCCACGCCAGCACCGCTTTGCTCCACACTGCGCATCAGGGCCGCAAGATCACGCCCACAGCGCAATCCCAGCGACCAGAGGCTGAATAGCACCCCAATGAACATGGCGGCGACAGGATGTCCGACACCTGTGATGCAGCGCCCGAGCAGGGATGCCTGCGCATGAAGGAGCTCCACCAGCGTGCTGCCGAGCATGAGTAGCACCGGCAGCAGAATGGTGAGCAGAGTGATGCCAAAGCTAGGCAGCACTGGAGGCAGCGATTCGTCAATCGATCGCTCGGGTGGCGCTGTCTTCAAACGCTGCACGGCGATCCTGGCAAAAAACGGTCCTGCCACTGCCGCCGTGGGAATGCCGATGAGCAGCGCCCACAACAAGACCTTGCCCGTGTCTGCCTGAAGCGCGGCTACAGCGATCACCGGCCCCGGATGCGGCGGCATGAGTCCATGCATGACCGACAAAAAGGCGAGCATGGGAATCGCCAGCGTGAGGAAGGGGCGGCCAGTCTCCCGTGTGAGGCTGATGAGGATGGGCAGCAGCAAATAAAGCCCCACCGCGAACCACGTGCTCAAACCGACCGTGATGGCGAGCGCGATGATGCACCAGCCTGCATTCGCCTTGCCAAAGAAGCGCGTGAAACGCCGCGCCAGCACCGTGGCACCGCCGGACTCCGCCAGCACACGCCCGAGAATGGCCCCGAGAATCACGAGGGGGGCCACACTGCCGAGCGTCTTGCCCAGTCCTGATTGAAACGTCTCCAGCACACCTAGAAACGTCCACGCCACCGTGGTCGAGGTCGGCACGACGCCCAGCAGCACCGCGCCACCGCCCATGAGCAAAGAAGTCAGCGTAAGCGCGAGAAAGGGATTCCAGCGCCAGCGGGTGACGAGCAGCACCAAGGCTGCGATGGCCGTGAGTGCGAAGGCAAGGAGAGCTCCGTCGGTACTGGGAGTCATTGGCAACCGTTAATCCTGAGTAGTCCGCAGACGGCGAGCCCACAGCGTATTGCCCACCAGAAATCCGTTGCTGTCCATGAAGCGCCAAAAGGTGACGTAAGTCACTCGCACGCCCAGGTTGTTCCATGCCCATCCATAGGCATCGCGGGCTGTGGTCCACTGGTGGTCAGGCATGGAGCTCAAGATGGCCGTCTTGTGCTCCGTTGTCAGACGTGGACGGACTTTGGAAAGGACAGGCGGCTTTGGCAGCAGGTCTAGGAGGGACATGATGGGAGCGGATGGTTTACTTGCGACGACGGCGCGTTACGAGACCCATAAGGCCGAGCATGAGTAGCAGCGCGCGGCTTGGCTCTGGGATGACGAAGACGGTGCTGATGCTGCCGTTGGTGATGAACTGGCTGATGTCCCAACCGTATCCGCTGCTGGAGATGTCGGGCAGATCAAAGCCGAGATTGTCATCGCCATTACCGAAAAGAAAGCCGCTGTAAGAGGCGGATGAGAAGCGGCTGTGGAAGGTGGTGGTGCTGAGATTGGCCCAGTCGAGCAGATTGAAGGTGTCCACACTCACGGGGTTGTAGCCGGGTGCGGTGACACTGAGGTTGCCATTGAAAAGCAGGGTGCCGTTGCTGAGGCCGTTGAAGCTCAGAAGATCGCTAGTTCCACCAGGATTGAGGCCAAGGACGACGCTGCTGCCGCTCTGGAAATCAAAACTGCCTGAGCCGGAGACAGGAGTGAAAGTCAGCGTGCCGTAGTTGCTCTGCGCGGTGCCATCCCCCGCTTGGACGGTGGAGCCGCTCTGTGCGGTGAAGCTGGTGCCTTGCACGACACCGGTGCCGAGGATGGTGCTGCCAGTCTGCGCGGTGGCAGCACCTGTGCCGGTTCTTCCCACACCAGCGCTACCGATCTGCAAGGCTCCGTTGCTGACGGTGGTGGTGCCCGAGTAGGAGTTCAGACCTGTGAGAGCCAGGGTTCCCGCACCGGTTTTTGTCAGGCCGCCCGTTCCACTCATCACGCCAGTGAGCCGACCGTCCACGTTCGTGCTGCTGGTGCCGTTGGCCACGTCGATGAAGCGCTGACGGTTGCCGAGGTTGATGGCGTTCTGGAATTCCAGCGTGTGAGTGGAGGTGGCCGTGCCGAGCTTAAAAATATAGTCGTAGTCGCTCGTGCCGGTGGCATCGGTGAGAAAGCCGTTTGCACCCCAGGTCAGGGCGGTGGGGCTGGCGGTGCCACCGAGGGCGGCGAGACGATCTGCACCGTGGGCGCTAAAACCAGCGTCGCCGAGCAACTGCACCTGTCCGCTATTGGGAGTGATACCAGAGCCGAGTACGAAGTCACCCGCGCTGCCGGTGGCGAGGTCGGCACCGATCTCAAACACGCCACCGCCGTAGATGCGCAGCGTGTTGCCAGCTCCAATCGGGGTGGTCATCGCTTGGTTGAAGCGCAGCGTGCCCTCGGTCACGTAAAGATCCGCCGTGCTGGTGTTCTTGGAATAAACCACGAGACCAGGGCCATTTTTGACGATGGCTACATTCGACCCGGCCATATCGAGCGTGGTCGTGCCGGTGCCGTAGTTGGCGATGTTCAAAGAAGTGCCGGAGGTGATAACACCAGACGTTGAGGTGACCTTCGCGTCGTTGTTTCCGGTGACGAGGATGCTGCGGCCTGAGGCGTTCGGGGTGAGGGCGTTGGCTCCCATGCTGAGGGTGACGGCTCCGCCAGAGGTGCTGATGTCGAGGGTTTGGAAATTGAGCGCCGCCGTGCGGGTGAGATCAGCGCTGAGCTTGTAGTTCGTCGTGTTCGTCGTGGCGGTGCCTGCGTCCAGCATCGTCGCGCTGGTATAGCGGACGATGTTGTTCGAGCCATCCTGCGTGGCAAAGCCGATGCCAGTGGCGTCCTGCACGTAAACGTTCGCTCGTTTTGTGCCGACGGTGGCGGTGCCAGTCATCACGATGTTGTTGAGGTTGATGAAACTGTTGCTCACCGTGTCGGTCGTCGCGATGGCCGCTGAAGTCTTGAGTGTGTTGGTGCCCGCCCCGGAAACGTCCACAAGGATCGGTGTTGACGTGGAGGCCGCCCAAACCCCGGTGGTGATGGTCGCGCCGCCCTCCACCCGGATGCCGCTGCGTGAGAAATTCACGGCGGTGACGGTCCCGATGGTGTCGGTGGTGCTGCCGCTGCCTTTGAACGTAATGCGCCCGCCATTGAGGCTGAGGTTGCCGGAGGTGATGTAGGGGTCCGCCGTGGCGTAGTCGAAGAGCAGCGTGCCATGGGTGGCGCTGGTGATGCCAGTGAATGTGTTCGCGCCGGTGAGCGTGAGCGTGCCGGTGCCGACTTTCCGCAGGGCCGCACTGGTGCTCCCGGTGCCGGTCACCACACCTGCGAAGGTGGTGCTGGTGTGGTCGGTCCCGACGATAAGCTGACTGTTTGTGCCTCCCAAGGTCACGGTGCCGCCCGTCGTGCCACCGCCCGCGAGGGAGCCGATGGTGACGTTGCCGTTGAAGATGCCGAGGTTGGCTCCCGAGGTGTTGGCTACGGTCACCGCTGAGTTGATGCCGGCTGCTTGGTTGGTATTTAGGTTGAGCGTGCCGAGGCTGATGGTTATAGGCGCACTGAAGGTGTTCGCCGTTCCGCTCAGCGTCATGGCGGAGGTGCTGCTGTTTTGTGTGATCCCGGTGACGTTGCTGCCGATGTTCGCACTGATCGTCGCCGAGCCGGAACCCGATCCGGTGTGGGTGATGGAGCCCTTGTTGTTCACCTCGAGCGTGGAGATCATGATCGCGCCCGTGTTGCCGTTCACAACGTTCACATCCGTGACATTCGAGCCGATGCCGCCGCTGATGGTGAGGCCTAGGAAGTTGGTGGCATTGCTCACTAGCAGTGTGCCGGAGTTGTTGATGGCGTTGGTGGAAAAGGTCAGATTGCCACCATTGGTGGGGTTGATGCTAAAGTTGTTATTCCCGGTCACGCCGCCAGTGAGTTCATAAGTGCCGTTGGCGCTATTGGTGGTGACGTTGAGGATGCCGGTGGTGTTGGCGGCGAGGACGATGGGGTTGTTGTAAACATAGAGGCCGCCGACACCCAGCGTGGTGCCCACCCGCAACGTGGCATTGGCACTGCCACCAGCGCTGTCACCCAGCGTGATCGTTCCGCTGCCAAAGGCATTGTTTCCGGTGACACCCGCGGCGGAAAGCGTGCCCGCCTTGATGACCACACCACCGGTGAAGGTGTTCGCGCCATGCAGCAGCAGCTCACCGCTGCCCACCTTGACCAAGCTGCCTCCAGCTCCTGTGATCGTGCCGCCAAACACGGTGTTTGTGGAATTCCCGACGGTCAGCGTCCTGCTGCCCAGCGCCACGGTGCCGCCACTGGTGCCAAAGGTGGCCTGTCCGCTTGTTCCCTGGGGGCCTCCGCCTGCAAGGGTGCCGATGGTGAGATCGAAGCCATTGAGGTCTAGGATGGCGTTGGCGTTATCGGCCAGATTAACAGTGGCGCTGGTCCCGAGCGCCTGCGTGTGACCGACCTTCACCGTGCCGCCAGTGATGTGGGTGGCACCGGTGTAGGTGTTTTCGCCATTGAGGATGGTGGTGCCGGGTCCTGCGAGTGTGAGCACGGTGGGATCGACACCGTTATCCGCAATGACAGAGTTGATGGTGAGCTGTGTGCCAAAGTTGATGAACTGAAGCGCGTCCGCCGTGGCACTGGAGCGCAGGGTGCCGCCGGTGATCGTGGAGGTGGAGCCTGGGGTGACGAGCACGCCACCAGTCGAGACGACATTGTTGGTGCCTTGCAGCGTCAGTGTGTGATTGCCATTGAAACGCAGTGTGTTGACGGTGAAGTCCGCCGCGGGTGCGTCTCCATCGGTGACATTGATGTTGCGCGTCGCCGTATAGTTCGCGTTGCCCGTGCTGTAGCTGCCGCCTGCATCCGTGAAAGCCACGAGGTTTTGCGTGCCGGCACCCGTCCGCCCCGCCCACGTCGTGCCGCCGATGGTGGCATAGGCAACGTTGGAGCCGTTGGTGAAGACATTGTTGCTCACGTTGGTGGTCGTGGTGCGCACGCCATTGGTCGCGGACTGGGTGCCCGTGGGCAGCGTGATGTCCAGCGTGGTCCCGGCATTGCGCGTGATGGCTCCCAGGTTTAGCAGCAGCGGATTGGCGGTGACATTCGCGGTCAGGCTGAGCGCGGAGGCATTGCCCGCCGTGAGCGTGGTGGAGGCGAAGGTCTGGCTGTTCGTCGTCGAAGCCTTGCCAATAAGACTGAGCGTGCCGCCAGCCAGATTCAACGCAGAGCTGGACGAGATGATGTTCGTCGCCGGAGCGGTGGCGGCGGAGAAGTCGAGGGCAAGCGTGCCGAGGTTGATGCGGGTGTTGCCGGTGTAAGTGTTTGTGCCGGTAAGTGTCTGTGTTCCCGTGCCCGTCTTGGTGATGCCACCCGTTCCGCCGCTGATCACCCCTGCAAAGGAGGTGTTCGTGTTATCCAATCCCAGTGTGAGGACAATGCTGTTTGCCAAGGTGACGTTACCCCCCGTCGTGCCGCCGCCAGCGAGGGATCCGATGGTCTGGCTCGTGTTCGCGACACTGAGATCGAGAATCGCCCCGGCCGTATTAGCGAGGGTGATCGCATTGGCTGAGCCGAG
>JAPLUL010000022.1:0-30037 GCA_026397635.1 Verrucomicrobiota bacterium
AGGCCGCGCGAAGCTTTCGACGTGGCTGTATCAGATCGCGCTGAATTTATGCCGGGATCGTGCCAAGACACGGGCCGCAAGGCAGCGTGACAGCACCATCGCGCTCGAAGATGTGGAGCAACCGCCGCTTTGCCCGCAGCAGACCCCATCCGCCAGCGCTGAGCTCAACAGTGAGATGCAAAAACTCGAACGCGGCCTAGCCGTGCTGCCGGAAAAACTCCGTGCCGTGCTGATGCTTACCACCATGGAGGGCCTAAGCCATGAGGAGTGCGCACAGGTCATGAACTGCTCCACGCGCGGCGTGGAGGGCCGCGTTTACCGAGCCCGGCAGATGCTTCTGAAGTGGTGGGATGAGGAAAGGTGAGCCTCAGGCCGCTAGGGTCGCCATCGGCACTTTGAGCTTTGCAATGCTCGACTCCGCTGTCTGGAAAAAGCTCACCTCACCGCTGGTGACGTCGTAAAGGGCACCGACGATGGCAATTTTGCCTTCTTCGACGAGCTTGTTCAGCGTGCTGCTGCGCTTCCGAATGGCCTGGATGGTCTGGAGGACGTTTAGGCGGGAAATCTCGTTCGTGTAGGCTGCCTTTTCGCCAGGGGACCATTGATCGGGCTTCTTCAGCGTGGCGGGATTGATGGCTCGCTGGATCTCGATGACGAGGCCGTCGAGGTTGGCACAAGGCGTGGCTTCGCTGGCTTTCTTGGCCGCCGCGAGCAGATCGACCGCTGCATTCACCGCACCGCAGCTCGTGTGTCCGAGCACCACGACGAGCTTCGAGCCGACCACGGCGCAGGCGTATTCCAAACTGCCTAGTAGCTCGCTCGTGGCGATGTTTCCAGCCACACGGGCGCTAAAGATGTCTCCAAGGCCGAGGTCAAAGACCACCTCCGCTGGTGCCCGCGAATCAATGCAGCCGAGCACTGCCGCTATCGGAAACTGGCCAGCCGCCGTGGCTGCCACCTGCCGATTGAAATCACGCTCGATGCGTTCACCGGCGAGGAACCGCTGATTGCCAGCCTGCAAAATTTCCAGCACAGATTGCGGCGTGAGACCACTTTGGACTTCACGGCTCGTGAAGTCGATGAACTGGACATGATCCTCGATGAAGTTATGATCTTTCATCCCGACAAAGCTCATCTCGACACCTCGCGCCGGTGCCGTTTTATCACGCAAATCGGAGAGCAGATCGCGGATATCTGGGTCAATAAAATCGGTGCTGCGTGCGTCTATGAGCACCCGCCCGCCGCGTGGCACGCTGTAAAAAACCTTCTCCAGTGCGGCGCGATTGAGAAAGCTCACTTGATTGGCCAGCTCGATGCGCAGCACGTCTCCAGCAGTGTGCTTTTCCAGCACGCGGCGCATCGGTCGGCGCAGATTGCTATGCAGGATGAAGAGAATGCTCACACACAAGCCGATGAGGACGCCCGTGAGCAGATCGGTGAACACGATGGCGCTGATCGTGATGAAGAAGGGTAGGAACTGCGGCAACCCCTCACTCCACATCTCTTTGAAGAGCCGCAGACTGGCAAGCTTGAAGCCCGTGACGATCAAAATGGCCGCGAGCGCCGAAAGCGGGATCTCATTGAGCCAATGCGGCATCGTCATCACACACACGATAAGCATGATGCCGTGAAGGATCGCGCTGAGCTTAGTCCTGCCGCCCGAATTGATATTCACCGAAGAACGCACGATCACGCTCGTCATCGGCAGACCGCCGATAAAGCCCGCACGCAAATTGCCAACGCCCTGTGCGACGAGTTCTTGCAAAAAGCCAAGAAAAGCCTTCACATCCGCCGCCACAGGCACCTGGACGAGGTGGCTGGCCTGAACTTCCCAAGCGTGACCCATCTTTCTCAGGATCAAATTGATGCCTACCCCCAGCAGCACGACGATCAGCGCCGAGGGCACCGGCAGTTTTTTCAACGCCTTCACTTTATCCCAACCCAAAAGAAACAGCACGGAGGCAATGCCGATCAACGCAGCACCGGGTAGGATGTCCGAAAGCGTCGCCATCAGCTCAGTGAAGGTGTTTTCGTGATCCGGCTGCTCAAAGCTCATCTCGCCCTCCGCGTCAGCGTCATGACCAAAAACGTGCGGAATCTGCTTCAGGATCAAAATCAGGCCGATGGCCGCTAGCAGACCTTTAATGACGCTCATCGGGAAAAACGACGCGATGAAGCCCAAACGCAACGTGCCCATCAAAATCTGCATCGCCCCCGCCACAACCACTGCCGCTAAAAACGCCTCAAAACTGCCCAGCATCGCGATCTGAGCCGCCACGATGGCCGTCAGCCCTGCCGCGGGTCCACTCACACTCTTGTGCGAACCACTCAGCATCCCCACCACGATCCCACCCACGATCCCGGAGATCAAACCGGCAAACAACGGCGCATTCGATGCTAGGGCAATCCCGAGGCAAAGCGGCAGCGCCACGAGAAACACCGAGATGCTTGCGGTGATGTCCTTGGGTAAAGTAACAGAGAGAGGCGCTTGGTTATGTGGCATGGTCAGAAGTGTGGCGTTCAACCACGAAGTCCGAACAGCAAAGACATTTCGCGTCGATTACGCAATTTTAAAAAACACCTTCCGGGGCATCTGTGGCGCTCACCACGACAAATTGCAGCAGCCATTCTTGGAAGCATTTTTTCGAAATCATACAGCCAAGCAGCGTCGGCCATGGTCTGGGCACGAGAGGAGAAAGAAGCGAGCGAACACGAGATTCCCTCTCCTCACCGAGTCGTCATCGGCCCCATTTTCACGACTTCGAGGTCCTTGCCCTTCACTTTGCGAATGGGAAGGAGTTCTTCGTGGTTCCAGCGATCATCGGTCGCGCCACTGATGAACCAGTCGCCGCCGTTGTCGGCGAGGATCATGCCGTGGGTTTTGAGGCCTTCGAGGATGACTTTGGCCGCGCCGGTGAATTTAGAAGTGTCAAAGCTGGCCTTCAATCGCACCCGCATTCCCATCGGCGGCAGGTTTTCCTCTTGGTGCGGACTGGCGAAGTGCGTGGCGGGCGGCACGTAGGCACGACGGCTCTTTTTGACGGTGAAGCGCAGCGCATGCGTGAGCTTCTTCACGCCGCAGATTTCATCGTAGCGTGCAAGGCCGGGCAAGATCGGCAAACCGGCCGCATCGGCGCTGGTCCAGCCTGCGGGACGCGGCTTCGGGTTCTTCAGATCAAAAACCGCACCGCTGCTCGCCTTCCAGCTTTTGCCGCTATCGAGCGGGAAGCTGTGAAACAGCTCGTAGAGCTTCCAGTTGTCCTTATCGAGCACGAGAACATGCCTGTCGCCCTCCGCCTGCGGACCGCCTTCGATGTGCGCATCCGGCGGGATCGGATACGGGCCCGGATCGCTCTCATCGGCATATTCGAAACTCACCGGCACCTTTGGCTGATCACCGCTGACGACGTAATACGGAATCCCGCCCGGCTGCCCCTTCCATACCACACCAAAGTCCTCATGCAGCCCCGTCTCCGCGCCGATAGAGGCGATGATCGCATCGCTCAATGGATCGACTTCGTCTTTGGAGACATCGCGATTCCACTCGTCATTCGGTGGCATGAGCAAGGCGCCGCCGAGATCGGCATTTGGACCTGTTTTGAGCTGCGGTTGCTGAGCGACGGCGCAGAGAGCGAATGAGCAGATTACGAGTATGGTTTTCATGGCAGTGAGCATTACGAGTTCAGTCGATGCTGTGGAGGTATTCCTCCAGTTGGGTGTAGCCGCCGGGTTCGCGAGTGCTGTTGCGGTCTTCCGGGTCATCGGGGTTGAGGCCGTGCGCTTGCTCCCAGGCATCGGGCATGCCGTCGTTGTCCTGGTCAGCAAGAGGTTTGCCAGCGGCGAGCTTGGGCCAGCCGCCGACTTCGGAGGGATGGTCGATGATCTTGCCCGTGCCATTTTTTACATCGGACAGGATGCGTTGATCGACCGAATCGAGCTTGGGGCGGGTGGCACCGACATTGGCGAGAACGGCCTCGTAGGTTTCGGTGGCGGATAAGATCATCAACGATGGAGCGCTGAATGGGGCGCTCACGGCAAACTTGCGACGATCCATCTTCTCCTCCCAAGGTTTGATGATGGCATCTTCGGGCTGGGTGGCATCGGGTCGGATCGGACTGATATTGTCCTTGGGGTAGATCTTCACCTTGCCATCCACGGCCACGCCGCGTTCGGGTCGCGATGAGGGGCCGCTTTTGTAAAAGTTGCCGGTGAGGTTGATCTCCGCGTCATCCGTCATTTCGCCAGCGATCTGACCCCAGTTGTAGATGACGTTGTTGTTCACTTGGAACCTGCCTTTGGCCTCCGGGTTGAGCCGTGGATTGCGCTGGTTGTTATGGGCGAGGAGATTGCGGTGAATCGTGACGCTCTTGTTTTTGTCGCCAAAGAGCATGCCCATGCCATGCGGACCTTTTTGATGCACTGAATCGTGCAGAGCCTCGGAGATGATGCAGTGCTGCACCGTGATGTCACGGGCATCATACCAGCCGCTGATGACTTCATCGGTGCTCCAACTCAGTGAGCAGTGGTCAATGATGACATCGTGGGCGTTCTCCAGCATCTGAATGGCGTCGCCGTTGACGCTGCCTTTAGTCGCAGGGCCAGGTCGGACACGCAGATGCTGAATGATGACGTCGTAGGTCTCGATGTTGATCGCTCCGATGTCGGACTTTCCGTCGATCTTGATGGCAATGCCGCCACCGGGAGCTGTCTGACCGGCGATGGTGAGAAATGGATTTCGAACGGTGATCTCTGACTTGAGCGTGATCGTTCCACTTGTGCGAAAGAGGACCGTGCGCTGCCCTTCTGCCTCCAAGGCTGCCCGCAAGCTGCCGGGGCCAGAATCATGGAGGTTCTCGACAAACAAGACCACTCCGCCACGCCCGCCTTTGGCCTTGGCACCAAATCCGACCGCGCCTGGAAAAGCCGGCAGTTCATCGGCGACGACTGTCGTCGTGACGCATAACCCGAATGCGCTGAGGAGGAGAGCTTTGGTTTTGTTCATGCATCAAGGAGCGATGGCACCGCTGACATTGCGCGTGCGTGCTTTGCCATGAAAATCGGTCTCGAGGAGATACTTTGCATCGGCATGCTCGAGCTTGGCATCGCTGGCGGGTGTGGCGTCATGCTTGCTGCCATTAAGGCTGACGCCGGGGAAGTCCTCGAAGCCGCGACCTTTGACGCAGCCATCTTTGGGGCCATCGCCAAAGACGACGTTGCCACTGCTGATGACGCCCGCGTTGCCATTGGCGTAGAGGAGGGCATTGGCATCGCGGGAATAGAGGATGTTGTTGGCCAAGACCATGCCTTCGCGACCATTCCAGGAGCCGCCGCGAAAGGCGTGGGCAGTGTTCAGGATGGTGTTGTGGATGACTTGGAGGTTCAGGGTCTTGCCTTGGTGGTCGGTGCTGGCAAAGCCTGCTCCTGCACCGTTGATGAGGACATTGTTCCGCACGATGGCCTCGCCCTGCACCTGCATGACGTTATCGCCGCTGTTGTAGCAGAGATTGCGCTCGATGATGTTCACCGGCTTGCCCGCGGTGCCATAGACGGTGATGCAGGGGTAGTTGGTGTCGTGGATGTGATTCTCCGCGATCAGGTTGCCCCACGAGCCTTGCTTGACCTCGATGCCGTCGCCTTGTTCGCCGCGGCAATCATGAACGTGGTTCAACGCGATGACGCTCTCGCTCATGATGTGGTCGCCGTTGTTGGCACCGAGATACATGCCCTCAGCGACTCCGCCGCCGTGATGGAGATGATTGCGAGTGAGGAACAAGCGGCGCGTGTTGCCGCTGTTGGCCGTGAGATTCGGTCCGTCGTTGTGATGGATGTGACACTGGTCGATCCAGACGTCCTCGCATTGCCCGAGGCGCACGCCGTGGCTGCCGCCAGTGAACTCCAGGCCGCGCAGACAAAGAAACGCCACGGGGCCGCCCTGGCCGATGTTGATGAGGTTTTGCTTCGCATCCGGTCGCGTGATGATGACCGTCGCTCCCTCGGCCGCGGTGATCCAGATGGGTGCCTCACGCGTGCCGCTGACCCGCACATCCCACATGCGCTCGACGCTGTAAGTGCCAGCGGCGATCTCAAGCTTGTCGCCCGGCTGCAAGGCCTCCACCGCCTTCACCAGCGCTGCGCCATCGCCGCCCGCATGAGGAATGACACGCTTCGGTGCGATGGCGGCCCACTCGGGCTGATAGGCTGCGCCAAGCGAGAGCTGAGTGAAGGAAAGAAGGCAAAGGAGGAGTCGAATCATGAGGGCTGATTTAGAACGACTGGGCTCCAGTCATCTCACTCAGCAAATGGCTGAGATGCGGCCAAGCCCGAGATAATAAGCGCTCGCACGCCACCTGATCATTGATCTTCTTGTCATACAAACACGCGCCAATCTACACTCAAGGTCATGTCGTCATCTCCTCTCGTCTGCTTGTGTCTCATGCTCGTCTCTATCGCGGCGGCGCTCACACCAGAGGAGGCAGAGGCTCGTTTGCGGATGGCGCGGCAGATTGCGCGGGAGCGAAATGACCGCGAGCTGGTGCAGCGGGTGGAGAAATTGGCGCGTGAGTTCAAATCAGGGCTTCCAGCGGAGGCGGAGGAGCAACTGCGCGAGGCGGAGAAGGCGGTCAGCATTGATCCGGGTGGTTGGTCGATGGCCGGACAGCCGTTGTTTCATCCCACGGCGGCGATGGAGGCCGCGTTGAAGGCCGAGGGGCCGAAACTGGCTGCGGCGATGGCTTCGGGCGATGCGAAGGCGGTGCGCGAGATCACGCAGGCGATGGAAAGCATCCTCGGTGATCAAGCCGGTGTGCCGGATGGCCGGCGCATGGGGCAGAAGCCTTCCGAGTTCAAACTGGGTCGTGCCGAGGTGGTGAAGCTCTTCCTCGCCGCGCTGGAGACGGAGGGCCGCGCGATGCGCGCCTTAATGAAAGGCGAGCTTTTGCCGGATCAAATGGTCCGCGTGTATGCCTACGTGCTCGACGCGTGTGTGACGATGCATCCGCATGTGGCGCTGCATGCGCCGGAACGTCTCGCTGATCTCGACAAGGTGCTGCGAGGCCCGGCAGTTGTGCTTTTGAGCCTTCAACAGCCGCAGGGCCATTTTCCGTTTCCGGATCTGCGAGGCAAAAACATCCGTTTTGGCGATATGACGGAAAAACAGCTCCAAATTGGTTCCATCGAGATCAAAGACGGCTGGATCATTACGCCCGATCCCGATGGCGGTTCGCAATTCGATACCGGCGTGTGCGGCGTGGCGTTGTTGCGAGCAGGTGAGCTTTTGAAGGAGGAAAGCTATCTCGCCGCTGGCCGTCGTGCGGCGGAATGGGCGGCGAAGCAAAAGTGCTGCACGAACTTCAACTACAATGCCTTCTCCGTGTCGCTGCTGGCGCGGGCGGGCATGCAGGAGGCCGCGTTGGAGAAGTTTCGCGTCGGTGTGGCACCTGGTCAGGCGAAGAACGGCCGCTGGCTCGATCCGCACAATGCGCGCACGGTTTACCATGTGATCATTTTGCGTGCGCTGGCCGACCTCGGCCGCTCCGCAGAGGTCAATGCGGTCGCGCTGCCGGCGATTCGTGCCTTGCTCGATGAGTTCGATGCCATGGGCATCACGGTGGAGGCCCTGCCGGAGCTGCATGCGCTCGCCAAACAGCATCCCGACGATGCACGGCTGCAAAAAGCCGTTCGCGACATGGCTTCGACCCTCGTGAACAAATGCACCGACGGCACCCGCGTGAAGCTGGGCGCTCAACCGCATCAACTCGCCGCGGTGGTCGAGGTGGTGGAGTAAGGAAGTGTGGTTGAGTCCTCTGGACTCATCTGAGGCAGCCGAGACGGCTGCACCACTCTACGATCGGCTACGCGGATTTCATCTCCAGCCCGGTGAGTGTGCCAGTGGCGCTGCTGAACTGATCCGACTCGATGCCGAGATGCTGGAGCATGCTGACGTAAAGATTGCAGAGCGGCGGCGGATTGTCGGGATTGAAGGCGAGATGCTGGCCGTGTTTGAAACGACCGCCGGCGAGCAGGACGGGCAAGTTCTTGGTGGAGTGGCTGCTGCCATCACCGAGGTTGCTGCCGAGGAAGACGGCGGTGCTGTCGAGCAGAAAGCCGCTGGCATCTTTGGATTGACGGAGTTTTGCCAGCAGTCCACGCAGGGTCTTGAGCGTTTCGGTTTCCACGATCTGGAGCTGCGCCAGTTTGCCGGGATCTTTGCCATGATGCGAGAGATCGTGATGACCGAGGGTGACGCCTTCGATGGGTGGGGTGAAGGTGTTTCCCGAAAGCATGATGGTGATGAGCCGGGTGGAGTCGGTTTGCAGCGCGAGATGGCTGAGATCAAAGAGAAGACGGGTGCGGCCGATGAGGTCGGCGGCGTTGGAGATGTCAGTCGGAGGCTCAGCATCGACTTTTGGCTTGGGGGTGCGTGCCCAGCGCTCGTCATTGACCATGCGCACTTCGAGCTCGCGGACGCTGGTGAGGTATTCATCGAGCTTTTCGCGGTCCTCGTGGCCGACTTTGGCACTGAGGGCACGAGCCTGCGATCTGACATCGTCGAGAATGCTGCGGCCATCATCCAGGCGCTGGAGTTGGGCGCGGACGGTGTCGCCTTTGCCTTCGAGAAAGAGTTGGGCGAAGACCTTGGACGGCGAGTTGTCCGCCGGGATGAGAGCTCCGGTGCGTGACCAGGAAAGGCCACCCGCGCCTTCCGCTGAGAGCACGAGGCTGGGAAAACGCGTCTCCATACCGATGCTCTCGGCAGCGAGTTGATCGAGTGAGATGGCATTGCGAAATCCCGGCCTGCCCGCGCCCGGCACCCCGGTGAGAAAGCTGGCGGAAGCCTGATGCCCGAGGCCGGAGCTCATGCCTGCATGCATGAGCCCGGAGACGACGGTGAAGTCATTCCGGTAATCCGCAAACGACTCCAAGTAAGGTGAGGGCGTGTAATCGCGGCCGCTTTTTTCGGGGATGAACCGATCCGGCAGAAAACCAAGCGGCGCGCAGATGCAAACCATGCGGCGAGGTGTTTTTGAGCCGCTCGCTGCGAGGCTTTCGAGCCAGGGGAGAGCCAGGGAGATGCCGGTGGTGCGGAGGAAATGGCGGCGGGTTTTCATGACAGGGGACAATCAGACAAGGAGACAATGAGACTGGGAGATATTGACGTTAGCGCTTGGTGAGGCACCAGTTTTCGGGGTGGTTTTGCATGGTGAGCAGCATGGCGATGATCTGGTCGTATTCGGCGTAAAGAGGACGGGCGACTTCGGCCTCGATGTAACCACATTCGACAGCGAACTGGAGCCACGTTTGAGTTTCAGCTGCTTCGCCTTCGGCATCGTTGAGCTTGCTGACAAAAGAGGCGGAGTAGCGTCGCTTTCGCCATGCTTCGGTGATATTGGCGGCGACTGAGCGAGAGGAACGACGACACTGATCCGTCAGCGAATACTTCTCTTCCGCAGGAAACGATTTGCTCAGCTGGAACAAGTTCATCGCGGTCGAAAAGGCTCGTTGATACACTTCCAAATCCGTTTGGCGTGTGATCTTCGTCTTCCGACTGGCAGGTTGGCTCGTGTTTTTCATCTCATGGTCTCCCTGTCTGATTGTCTCATTGTCTGATGGTCACTTCGTCTGGAACAATGCACTCTGAACAATCTCGTGGATCAACGTGCGGAATCCCATGCCTTGCTCGCTCACGCGTTTCACGATGACGTCGATCTGCGGCCTGTCGAGAGGCGCAGGCTCGGCTCCGGTGGCATAGGCGAGGAGTTTTTCGGCGAGATTGCGGGTGAGCTGATCTTTGTCGGTGAGGAGGAGTTGCTTGAACTCATCAATGTTCTGAAAGCGGCGTCCGTCGGTGAGCACATCTGCTGGATCGACGGCGGGGCCTGGTCGCACGCGGCGGCCTTGGCTGTCGCGCTCGCCGTTGTTGGTGAGGCTGCGGTAGTGCGTGCGCCAGCCGCCGATGACATCAAAGCTCTCCAGCGCGAAGCCGGGCGGATCGATCTTCTTATGACAGCCTGAGCAGGTCTCGACATCGCGATGCTTGGCGAGTTGCTCACGAATGGTGGTGGCACCTCGGATGTCGGGTTCGATGGCTTCCACATCCACCGGCGGTTTCGCAGGTGGCGTGCCGAGGATGCGCTCCAGCACCCACGAGCCGCGCAGCACAGGTGAGGTGGTGGTGCCGTTCGCCGTGACTTTGAGCACGCTGCCCATGGTCATGACGCCGCCGCGATGGCTCCCGGCTGGCAGGTTGACTCGCTGCATTTCCATGCCTTCCACGCCTGGGATGCCATAGTGCTTGGCCAGCCGCTCATTGAGAAAGGTGAAGTCGGAGGCGACGAAGTTGGTCAGCGGCAAATCGCGGGTCAGCAGCTCATCGAAAAACAGGTTCGTTTCCTTCAGCATGGCCGTCTTGAGGCTGTCATCATACTCGGGATAGAGCGTGCGGTCCGGCATGGTGGCATCGATGGCCCGCAGACTGAGCCACTGGCCGGTGAACTCGCGGGTGAAGGCGGCGGCCTTGGGGTCCTTCAGCAGCCGCTCCACCTGCTGGCGCAGCACTTCGGGCTGATGCAGTTTTTGATCCGTCGCCAGTCGAAACAACTCCTCGTCCGGCATGGAGCTCCACAGGAAATACGACAGGCGACTGGCGAGTGCGTGGTCATCCAGGCGGCCGTTCTCGTCTTTCTCGCGGAAAAACAGAAAGTGCGGCGAAACGAGCACCGCCTTCAGCCCCACACGCACCGCCTGCTCAAAGGTGTGACCCGCGTCCAATCGCTGCCGCACCCCGGCAAGCAACGGCTGGATGTCCTCGTCCGTCACGGGCCGACGAAAGGCTCGCCGGGCAAATTGCCGCAGAATGCGCTCGGCATCGGGCAGCGGATTTTCGGAAACGACCTCGCGCCAGTCGGGATCATCCTCCTTGGGCATGTTCTTCTGCTTCAGATCGCCAAAAAGCGCCATATGACTCGCTGGCGGCCATGAGTCCATCAGCGGTCCCTCGGCATCCACCCACTGCACGACGAGGCCGGGACCCTCGTATTTTTCAGCGCCGACTTTCTCGACCATCGGCGGTGTGGCAGGCAGATCATCGGCGATGATGCGGATGCGGTTCTCAGGTTCCAACTGCGCGGTGAACTCGATCACCGTGGGCTTGTCCGCAGGCACCGAATAGTAGTCCAGCAGGCGCTCTTCGGTCACCTCTTTGAATGTGCCTGCGGTGACATGAAACTTCACCGGCTTGCCCTGGCTCTGAAATCCATAGGCGGAGATGCGGAAGCGATACTTGCCACGAAAAGGGCTGCGGAAGTTCCACATCGTCACGCGGATGTTCGCCGACTCCCAGACCGCAAAGATGGCCACACCATCCTCGAGGAAGCGATACACGCTGCCGGGCCGCTTCACGGCGGCTTCGTCTTTAAGATCAAAACGTTTCTTCACCTGCCAGGGCTTCGATTCATTGACGATGGCCTCATCCAGCAAGCGATCCGCCGCATCCAGGTAGCTCCGCAGCAGGTAGGAGGAGGTGTGCAGTGACTCCGCATTGTTGTCGAAACCATTCGTCGAAGTGTCAGGTGGCAGCAGATCGGCCAGATCGATCTCCACGCCGAGCAAATCGCGCACGGTGTTCGCATACTCGGCACGATTCAGCCTTCGCATGACCACACGGCCATTGGCGGATTGCGCTGCCGTTTTCCTGATCCACGTGGTCAAAGCCTCCACCTGGGTGGCTGGCGGACGCGGCTTGCTCTCAGGTGGCATCTCACCGGTCTCGATCTGCTCCAACACGCTCAGCCAATGCCGTCGCGAGTCTGAATTTGATAGGCCCGGCGACAAAGATCCCAGATCGAAACCACCCTTCGGCTTTTTGCCCGTGTGACATTTGCCGCAGTGCTCATTCAGAAATTGTTTGTGAGCAGCCAAGTCTTCGTTCGCACGCAACGATGCGCCAGAGATGGCGACAAAACAGATGAGGTGAATTGGGTGCTTCATGCGGAGTTTCGGAGTTTGGCAGGAAGATTTGGGGGCAGGAAAATTGGAAAGCCGTGATTGGAATAATCTTCCGGCTGACTCATCGGGTCAGGGTTAGCAGATGCAGATGATGAACGGTGGTGTTGATCCAGTGGATGGACTTGAGCGGGCTTAGTTCTAGAAGGGTTTGGAGGTGCTTCTGTTGCCTGCGCATCGAAGAAAAGGGGAAGGCAGTGATGGCAAAGGCTGCGCTATCGTTGATTAGGTTAAACCGCTGGGCGGCGAGCTTGGTGTTGCCGCGTTGCAGTGGTAGCAGGCGATCAACCTTTTCTTCGCCGCCAAGGTGCCAGGTGATGGCCTGGAGATAGAGGGACACTTCCAAACCTGCTCCGACGTCAGAAAGAAGATCGAGCACGAGTTCGGTGAGTCTGGATGGAGCTGACCAGTTTTCACGCCGCACCTGATACCGAAACCGATCTTCAGGCAGAAGAGGTGCGTTGACGAACTCGCTGCCAACCGAGTTTGGCCGGAAATTGATGATCTTGCCGCGATTGCTTCCGACCAGCAGGAGATAGTTCAAAAGCTGGGCGATGTGGGCTTGGGTGATGCTTGAAGCTGTCTTGAGTTCGTAGATCACTCGGTTGAGCACAACGAGGTCGAGTTGATAGACCTTCTCAAAGCCGCAAAACGTCACCGTGACGGGCATTTCTCTGAGAATAGTGTCGAATCCTGCTTCCAGGAGCCTCACCGCAAGGTCGGCCTGATAGTTGAGTTCGTCACAGAGGCGCCCAAGTTCACGATGACAAGCAAAGGCATGCTTCATCACGTCATAATCCACCTCAAGCATCTCTGCCTCGGAGAGACGAGGAAAGGTGATGGGGACGTGGATGGGCATAAGGATTTGGCAGGAAGATTTTTGGGCAGGAAAATTGGAAAACCGTCATTGGAATAATCTTCCTGCCCATGAATCTTCTTGCCAAAAAAAGATCGAGTTCACGGCAGCACACCGAGGCTGAGCCAACCTGGAGCGTGCCGGTCCTGCTCGGCATTGGCGAAGCGGAGGGGTTTGCCATTCGAGAGAGGATGAATGACTCGCAGGGCGAGGGTGAGGCTTGTGAGCTTCGTTGGAGCAAGCTTCAACGAGGCTTTCCATTCGCGGGCCGCATCTCCTGGCATCAGGCCGGTGAGCTTCCAATCGACGAGCCAGCGATGCATGACTTTTCCATTGGTATCGAGCACGGCGAGTTCCAGACGCCAGTCTTGATAAAACGGGGCCACGCCTTGATTCAGGACGGTGAGATGGACGTGCAGATTCGAGTCTTGGCGTTTCAGTTCAGCGGTGGAGACATGGAAGTCGTAGCCCATGTGGCGGATCTGATTCACCGCAGCGGCGTAGCGGGCCGGCTTGGCTTTCTCTTTAAACAAGCCGGACTCCATGAGCCATGTCACATGCGTTTGCCGCACGCATTCGGCGAAATCCTGTGCCTGCGGATGCGCGGGTTTGGCATCGAATATCTGCCCCCAGAGCTCGGGACGCACCTCGCCACCGATGGGTTGGGTGCGCCATTTGTTCAGCGCGGCATCACCGGCTTTTTTCAAGATGGGCATGAAGAACCAGTCGTCCTCCTTGCCGCGATCCAGCGTGCCCCAGGCGAAGGAATCATCGTGAAAGCCCATGTCGCAGTGCGCATTGGCCGCCATCTGCTCGTTGTCCTTTCCCACTGGATAACGCAGCAGGATGGGCGTGGTGTTGAAAGCCTTCTCATAAGCCTCCAAAACGCGTTTCTGGGTCTTCGGCGAGGCAAACAAATCCTCACGCGGATAGGTGTGCCACTCGCCCCAGGAGCCGAGCAGACCGGCGGTGATGAAGCCAATGCGTGCATCGCCCTCGTAGCGTTTGCCGAGGGCTGTAATGAAGGACTCCAGTGCTGCCACCACACGCTCGTCATTGTAATCCGGCGTGTGGCAGGTGGTCTTCTCGTCTTTGTTTTTCCATGAGGTGACCTTCACACCCTGCTCGCGAAGAAAATCGGGCAAGCCGCTCTTTTTGCCCGGATACTCGATCCAAAGACGAAACACGGCCTGGTTGCCACGCGCGGCGATTTTGTCGAGCAAGGCATCCATGGGCTGCCAGTCAAAGCTGGACGGGCCACGCATGAGTTCCGCCAGAGATAAGTAGTTAAACTCCAGGCTGTGGGGAAAGTGAGCCAGATTCTCCTCATCATAGTCAGAGTAAGGCACCAAGCCCTTGAGTGGATTGTCCGCAGGCGATGGCGCTGCTTTGAGCCTCACCACCTCTGCCATCAGTGGTGATAAAGCAGGAATACCGATGAAAAGGGCGCTCAGTATGAGCCTGGCAGTCGCGAACAGGGAGGGATGAGTTTTCACGGGGTTCGGTGGATCGGCCCGATATACTCTGTGGCGATCACAATGTCATCGAACCAAACACGATTGGTCTTCGGCGGATTGCCGACGTTGTTTTGGCGGTAGGCGTTTTTGGTGACGTAGTGGCTGAGCATGAAGTAGCTGACGGCGAGCTCGGGGACGGTGCGCCAGCGGAAGCCTTCGAAGGTCTGCGGGCCATCCTTGAGCACGTCGAAGCCTTCGCCGGTCCATTTTCCGGTTTTCGTGCCGGGGCCGATGTGCGTGGCGAGCTTGCCATCAAGCCACAAAGCCAGCTCGCCATCGCTTTTTCCGACCTCGTTGCACTTCACCATGATCTCGACGCACTGCCACTGACCGCGTGGCGGGCCGGGTTTGCCTTCGGGCCAGAGGCCGTTGCCCCAGAAGCCGCCGTCGGCGCTTGGCTTCATGTCATGCCAGTAGGTGTAAAACATCCAGCCGCCTGGTGCGGCGAGCGAGCCGTAGCTGCCATTCGGCTCAATGCGGGCGCTGAAGCGTGTGTCGCCCGCCGCGTGCTTGCCTGCGCTGCCTTGCGGCCAATTCGTGGGCGGGTTGTAGCCGCCGAGGCCGCTGAAGTGATGCAGGTAAGGCGCGTCCTCGGCGAACTTCACGTAGAAGCGCGAGAAGACGCGGGTCTGGATGGGATCGAGTCGCTTGAAAAGATGCCCGCCAGTGTTCTCGCCGAGCGTGGCGGTGACTTGGAGGCATTTGGAGCGGTCGGAGATGATTTCGAGCACTTGCGCGTCCTTGTTCTCGATTTCGTTCCAACGCGGCTTCAAAGCCTCCAGCGTGCCTTCTTCGAAGTTTTCGACGAGCAGCACCGCAGGCTGCTTTTCGATGCCGGAGTCGCCTGGATGAGCTTTGGAGATGCCGGAGCCTTGCGGGAGTGGTTCGAGGGCGAGAGCGGAGGACGTGAGGAGCAGCAGGCGCATGGCTTTCGGCGGAAAGATTTGGGGGCAGGATAAGTAGGACTCAGAGGCTGGGGGGAATGTTCTTGCCCATCATCTTCTGACTAAACCAAGTAATGAACGATCTCGTCCAACTGGTCTGATGACCTGAAAAACAAAAGCATCGTGGCCCAGAAAATGATCGGGTAGTCTGAATGCACGTGAAAACCAAAGTCGTGGGTCCATGGGTTGCGTTGATGAGGAACAAGAGCAAAGCGTCAGAGGTTAATGACTTGATAAGTCCGCCTATTAAGATGCTGACATGCAGACCGACAGTCTCCAATCAGCATCCGCGCTCCTCACGTCTCAGCAAACGGCAGAGGCTGCGCCATCCTGCGTAATGAAAGTCGGAATAAACGGCAAACGATGCAATTCAAATCTGCGGTCAGAACTGCCAGCCATCCAGCTCAAGGCGACTCGACGATTGCTCCCCACAAACCACAAACTCCCGCTTGGGTAGGCGCAGAGGCTCATCGCCACGCTGAGTAGTCGCCCGTCAGCCAAGAAACACATCCAGCCCGTGTGTGCAGCTTTTTGGTTACTTCGTCAGCTTGCTCGGTGCGTCGGCGGCGATGGCGGCACGGTAGTTGGCTTGGGCGCGGAAGTAATCGGCCTGGGCTTCGACTTCGAGGACTTGGGCGTCAAAAGTGGCCTGCTCGCGAATTTGAAGTGCTAGCAAATCCGTCGCACCTTGTTTGAGTCGCTCGTTCTCGGCGGCTTCGAGTTGGCGGGCGAGTTCAACATTAACACGCGTCATCTTGAGTGCATCATAGGCGGCGATGAGAGCGCTGTAGGCATCGCGCACGTCGGCAGTGATGCGGTCGCGTGCGAAACGCTTGTCATTGTTCAGCCGCACGATGGTGGCATCGGCAATATCCACGCGACCGAGGGCTTCGCGGCGTTGCAGGGGAAGTTTGAACTCCATTTTCGCCTCGACCTCGTTTCGCTCGATGTCGCGCGGACGATTGCCGCCCAGGAACTGGCCAGCTTCGACGCCGAGATCGAGATTTGGCAGCAGATGATTCTTTGTCAGCTTGCGGTCGATTTCGACCTTCTGAACGAGCAACTCGATGCGGCGAATCTCGGGACGAAACACTGCCGCTTTGGCGATATCGGCCGTGAGTTGGCTTTCATCAAGGCGCGGATGCGGCGGAAAAGCTTTCGGAACGCGATGGCGATCGGAGATGATGGGCTCGGCTTTTTCGCGGGTGCGGAAGAAGAGCGAAAGCTCGATGGCGGAGGCTTGGAAGCGCCTTAAGGCCTGCACGGTGGCGATTTCGCGGCTGACGACGAGGCGCTGGTTGTCGATCTGCACAATGGGAGCACTGGCACCTTTTTTCACCTGCTCGGCGATGGCGCTGTCGCGATCTTTGGCGATACGAAAGAGCTCTTCAGCAAGCGCGAGACGCTGTCCGCTGGCGACCCAGGTGTAGTAGCCGATGGTCGCGGCACGGATGAAGTCGAGGTACTGGCGCAGGATGATCGGATCGGCGAGTTCCTGGTCGATCTGCGCCTGCCAGAGCGAGGCACGGCGGCGGTCGATGGTGCCATCGCGCAGCAGCGGGATGCGAAAGCCGAGCACGCCCTCGCCATCGACGCCGGTGCGATCTTTATTGTAGTTTGGCAGGAAGCCACTGCTCAAACGGTAGCCACTATACACGCTGCCGCCCCAAAACGGCAGCGGCTGTTCGATCATCGCGTAACCCGTGCGGCCGTCGTAGTAACCCGCGAGGTTCATCGAGCCACCGGCATTCAAGTTAACATCAAACGCGCCCTGTGCCTGCCGCACACGACCGTTTGCGATGTCTTGTTCGATGAGCGCAGCGAGGTAGGGCGGATATTGCGACTGCACGGAAGCAAGCACCTCGTCGAGGAGGAGCGGATTTTCCGCAAATGACGAATGAGGAATGCAGAATGATGAAACCAGCATCACACAGGCCGCGAAGCGACCTTCGAGAACTGAGGACCAAGAAATGCGGACTGTTTTCATTTCTTCGTCGGGTCGAGTTTACCGTCCTGGTCATTCACGACGGGCGGGAAGCCGTTGATCTGACGCCAAAGTTCAAACCAGAGCGGGACTTCGTTGAGCATGATCCAGCCGTTGGCACGCGCCCCCTGGCGGAGCCAGCGATCTTTGTCGGGCCAGCCGACAGTGACGAGACCCTGGCCATCACCACGATCGACGCTGTCATTGCTAGGGCCAACGACGACGCGGAATTTGCCAGTGCCATCATCCGTTGCATCGACGAAGACGACTTCACCGCCAAAAGTGCCGATGGCGAGCTGCGGCCAACCGATCATCTGCACGGCGGGCCACCCCTCAAACGCGAGGCGCACCGGGCTGCCAGGCTGATCGTCTTTACGCGGATGAACGAGCGGCATGTCGTTTCCATCGACCATGATCTCGACAAAACGGCTATCGGTTTCGGGAATGACAACGCAGATGAGAGAACCTGGCCGCAAATAGGTGCCGTCCGTCGCTTCGACGCTGAGGACGATGCCATCGCGCGGTGATTCAACGACCTGACGAAGGTTTTGATTGATCTGTACGTCGATGACCGAGAGATCGCGCTCAGCCGTGGCCACCTCGCTCAATGCGGTGCCTTTGGAAGCATGCGTGGAGGCGATGGTGGCATCAAAATCGTTGCTGGTGCGCTTCAGCGCAGCCTCGGCTGACCTCAACTCGGCGATGGTGGAGTCACGGGAGAGCGTGGCGAGTTCCAGATTGCGCTGAGATTCGAGTTTCTTCTCAAAAAGGTCCTTGGTGCGATTGTAATTCAACTGCGAGGTCTCAGCGCCGATTTTTGCGGCAGCGACGCGTTGCTCTGCCCCATCAATGGCCTGTGCTTTGGCGAGTTCCTGCTGCGTGATCTGCGCGGTGAGAGACTCGACGCGACCATGGGCAAAGTCGCGACGGCTTTCGATCGCCTCACGTTGCGCCTTGAGGTTGTTGATTAGATTGGGGTCGTTGTCCTGGATCTCGACAATGAGTTCACCTTTTTTCACACGCTGCCCTTCGGTAACGTGCAGGTGCTTCACGCGGCCTGCGACCTGCGCTTCAATGTTAATCCGACGATCCAAAGGATTAAAGGCGATGACGCGGCCCGCACCAGACACAAACTGCCTCCAGGGCAGCCACAGGATGCCAATGACAAAGGCGATGAAGGCAACCACCAGCAACCGGCTGAATATCCGCGTGAACTTCGCACTACCAGCGAGGCTTAGCGCGGGCAGTGATGGCGCAGCGTAAAGATTGACCTGACTCATGAGTGGGCTTGGAGGCGTTGGGTTTCGGAATGAGAGGCGGTGCCGTCGTTCAAATGACAAGGTGCAAGTTCGATGATCTGATCGCAGCGCTTCGTGACGTCGTGATCTCGAGTGGCTAGAATGACGGTCCAGGGAAGTGCGGGATCTAGGATGGCGGTTTCGAGCAGCTTGAAGGATTCGTCGTCGAGGCTGTCGAAAAGTTCGTCGATGAGGAGAAGCCGCGGACGCTGAACGAGAGCCCGGGCGAGGAGGAGACGTGTGCGTTGGTTGCCACTGAGGGGAGCACCGGCCACCTTCATGCGCAGATTCAGACCCTCGGGACGGTGAAGGAGCACGTCGAGCAGGCCTACACGCTGCAACGCCTCGCGGATTTCATCGAGACCGACATCGACGCGGCCCAGACGCAGGTTTTCAATGACCGTGCCATCGACGATCTCATTTCGGCGCAACAGCATGACGCTCTCACGGAGCGCCTCCAGATACCAACTGCGCAAATCAAGGCCGTCGATGCTGATGTGTCCTTCTGTGGGCTGCCGGAGGCCGAACAGGATGTCGAGAAGCGAACTTGCTCCCGAGCCATGTGGGCCGACTACAGCCACCCGGCTGCCAGGCATGATGGTGAAGTTCTTCTTGGTAAACAGTGGCTCGTGATAACCGAACGAAATGTCACACGCATTCACCTCCGCACCACCTCCGCGCACGAGCGGGGTCTCGCCGTCCTCGCGTTCGATTTCGAGATCGAAAATATGTCCAAGCTTATCCATTGCAGCCATGGCATCGTACCAGGCTTCGAGTTTTTTACCCATTTTCGCCATCGAGGCCACAATGGTGCCCATAATGAGCTCAGAGGCTACGAGCTGCCCGAGTGTGATCTGCTGGCTTACGACGAGCCAGCCGCCTAGCACGAGTAGTGCCGCACTTGCGATCACACTCAGCACTAGAAGTCCGATAATCTGCCGCATGACGATGCGGAAGTGGCCGGAACGGCGGCTCAAATACTCGGTGGCGAGTTGGTTGGCACGATCGTAGGCTAGATGGTAGCCACCAGGGCCTTTGAAAAGGAAGGGGAAGGCAGCGATCTCCTCAAACCAGTTCACCACATCATATTTCATTCGTGATTCGGCAATAGAGGTGTCAACAGCTCCGCGCCCGAGAAGCCATGTGATACAAACGATGAGCATCAGGAGCACCGCTACGAATAGCAGCAGCACGGGATGGTAAAGGGCGAGCAACAGCATGCCGATCAAGCTGCCGAAGATGAGATTGATACCATCCAACAAGAGAAGCGAGGTGCTCTTTTGCGCTGTGACCACATCAAGGAAGCGGTTTACCAACTCCGGTGCATGGACATCATCCAGTGCTTCCGCTTTCACCCGCGGCAGCCGGTAGGCCAGATCCGCAGCCGTGCGAACGAAGATGCGCCGCTGGATGATGTCTGAGATGTAGTATTGAAAGCCGTTCACGACTGCCTGAAGTCCCAGTGCACCAAAGAGCGCGAAAGCGAGAATCACGATGGCTTGCACATAAGGCCGCGATTGTCCGCCGAAGGCCAAATTGCTTACCACGGCATCCACCGCAAGCGGCGCAGCCAAGTAGAGCAAACCGGCAAACACGGAGAAGATAAGCAAGGTGAGGATGTCGCCGCGTTCTGCCTTCAGTAGGCGGAAAAATCGCCGTTGGGGAGTGACGTGTGACACATGACTGTGATCAACGCTGTGCTCAGGGCCATGCGCGTTAGTGTCTTGGGCCACCGCCGCATGCACGCTCATATCATGCGCCGGACGTTCCGGGTGAACGATTCCAGCCTCCACCATGTCGTTCACACTTTGCAGGCCAAGCAGGTTCAGAAGCGCTTTCCTCCGCAGTGTGAGTCGGTGGTTGGGATGATCCCCGTCAGTCACTCGAACGCTAAACCAACCAGCAAAAGTCACCACGACCCAACGCTTGTCCTTGGCTGACCAAATCACCACTGGCATATCATGATGGGCCTGCCACACCGCCTCAGCCAGCGGCATGCGCACAGGGGAGACATGGATGTAGAGTTCGGATGCCGCACTGACGAGCTGGTTCAGGGGCTCCACATCTGCCCGCACCGCGTTTTGAACGGCGATTCTAGCCCGATCATGATCAAACTCTGTGCCGATGATTGCCGAGATTTGAGCCAGTATTGTAGTGCTAACAATGGGGGAATGAGAATCAGTCATCAGTTCAAGACGGACAAAATTACGAGCAGGTTCATCATCAGGATTCGTTGTCACTTGTCAGCATGCTAAAATTTGCGAGGGGCGAAGCACACGGAGCACACTTTCGTAGGCCACCCTAGCATCGCTAGCAAACCATTTGGCGTGCATCCTCGCAAGCAATGAGTCCGACACCTTAGGCTTCACGATGATCTCATTTTGCACATTGCTCATCTCGACGATGTCGGCGCTGCGGGCTCCTTGGTAACCGCTACCTCTCACGTTGAAGACCGTGTGGCCGTGAGCACCCGCTTCACGCAGGAGTGCGACCACACGCTCCTCAAGGACGGCCTCGCAGATGATGGTGACTAATTTCATGGGATGCAGGTTCATGGCTGGAGACATTTGGCGATTTCAAAGAAAAGCGGCATTCCGACAGTGCTGTTGAAGGGAAACGTGATGGCGAGGTCGGCCGTGAGCGAGCAGGAATACACCGAGTTTTTTCAGATCTCCCAGTCTGCGCCCGGCGACCATGCCCATTTCGAGGAGAAACAAAGCCAGCACACCGATCAGCAGCAGCACTCTTCGCCCCAGAACCGCATCTCGCAGTGCATGCCGCACTCCATGGTCGGCCAGTGAGAACCTCCCGCCCCTGAGGATGCCTTTGCCCAGCATGACGCCGACGATGATCGCAGGTGACTCCACCACTGCGAGAAAAGCCGAATCATAGCTCTCATAGGGCTGATGGAAGCTCTTCAGAAAATTCGTCACCGCTATGAACGTTACCGCGCTGACGTTGCCGTAATGCGCCGCGTTGGCTCCGGCGTCAGCCAAGCTGAACCCGCCCAGTTTTTGCAGCACCGGGATCTTCCACAACGGAAGCAGACCACCAAGCGCCACGGCCGCGAGCGCTGGCAGCCAAACAGCGCCGAGACCAGCCTGCTTCATTGCTACGCCCCCTTTGAAGCCGATGGCGGTGAGCAGGTAGAGGATGAGCGTCGAGTCTTGGGACTCAGGAAACTTCAAATCGCTTTTCGAAACCGCCGCGAAGACTCCAAGGGCCAAGAACAAAACGGCAGGGCTGAGAAAATTGGCATGAATGGCTTGAGTGAATTCCATGGGTGCGCTGTGAACCTGAAAATACTGTTCCCCGCTTTGCGGCGGTTGGCTACGGCACACTCAGGGTTAGCCCGCTGAATACTTCGGTCCAATACATATAATCTCGTTCTTCGTTCGCTTGGGTGAAACTGAAGCTAGACACCTCAATTCACGGTGTATTTTTGCTGCGGAGTCACTTTTTGCCACCTGGCCTCAATCAGCCTGTAGGCATTTTCAGGATGCAAAACACCACGGATCATCAATCCATGTATTTCCCGAGCCTCTGCCATACTGAGATCATAGTACCAGCGCTCACCGGTCTCGCCTCGGCTGTCGGTAAAGGCAATGTGTCTGATCTGGCTGCCTTCCGCATACTTCACAGCAGCCACCAGCCCGATGACCACCCAGTCCTCCTTCGCCTGGACAATGGCAGGCGTTGGATCATTGAACAACGGCCGCTTGCTACTCAGAAAGATGCCGATACGACCCTGCTTATCGCGAACGCCATGCGGCCAAACCCGGGTGAAAGTGAACGCGATCTCCGACATCATGGATTGCACCCGCCCGGCGACGGCTTCAAGTGGCAGCAATTCGGCGCGGCTGAGCGCCCGCCCGCCTCTGCTATCACCAACAAGAACCGTTTGGGAGGAGGCGGGGGGCGCACTGGATGGAATGACTGTTTCTTTGGCAGCAATCATCCCCACGGACAGCGCCATGCCAGCGATGACTAGATTGCGAGCAGTGAAAAGATGGTTGGAGATCATGAGATTTGAGTGGTTCGTACATGGTGGTTAGTGATTTATCATTCAGCCACGATGCGCAGGCTTCACACCCCGCGCCGCGCCGGTAAAGCGGCGATTTTTCAGGAGGCGTGTGGCGAGTGTTTTGCGCAGGTTCGCACGCAGCTTTAGCAGAGCCTCTTCGAAGGTGTGGCCGGAGCTACGCCCCAGCACATCAGGTCCAGGCATACTCAGCATCATTGTGAGTTGATAACGCGGTGCTTGCTCGGATTGCTGCTCCACGCGCACTAAGGCGCGGGAGATCGGCTTGAGTGTTGCAAACTGCTCTAGCGTCTGATGGATTTGAGTTTCCCATTTGATGCGCGGATGGCAGTCGAACCAGTCGAGTTGGATGATCATGAGCTTTGATGTTTGCGATGTGTGAAGTGGTTGCCGACAGCAGCTTTCGAGATTTTTTCACGTTGGTCGGAACTGAGTCCTGACGGCTGTCATGACAGCCTCAGGCGTTTGGTGGGTACCAATTCCAAGTGCTGTAACAGGGGTGTTCCTCGGTTTGCGCCGATTTGAATTCATAACTAGTGCATGAGGACAGCAGACCGGAGACAAAAAGAAGAAGCAGCAGTCGGGTTTTCATGGTGTTGTGATATGGATTTCTAACAACCTTACTTTGGCATGAGTCGGCAGCCGCCCCAATGAGCAGGCTACCCTTCTGCATCTCATCAATCGGCTGAGCGCTCTTCATCAACCTTTGGATCCAGAAAATCACGTTCCGCTTGATGCCAAAACTCCAATTCTCGCCCCGGAGGACGGCCTGCGGCCAACCAGAGGCCATAGGCACTCATGGGAATCTTCTGACACTGTCATGGCTGGTTGATCATACCCGGCATGATCGGTGGGCGGCAGTTAGCTGTTAGCGGAGGCAGGCTACTTTCGGCTTCCTGCCGATCCAGATGCCGACTCACGGCCCGCACGGCCACATCACGGTTTTGAGACTGTTCTACACTCAACGTGCACCAATGCTGAGTCTGCCAGCGGAAGGCCAACGGCTGCGCGAAGAGCAGTGCAGTTCGGTTGACACCAGCTCAGGGGTGCAACGAACGATTCCCCTGCCCTGCCCTCAGTTCACAGTCTCTCGCGGCACTGTTTAAAGCGCTGCACAACGAAGCCGAAAATCGTAGGCCGAGGGGAGTGGCGTTGGCATGAAAGTCTCAGGCATCCAGCATCTCGCGCACTTTACGGGTGAGGGCGGCATGGTGATGGGGCTTGGGAAGAAAATCCATATCTGCTTCAAGCACTCCGTGGTTTGAAATCGTATCATCGGTGTATCCGGAAGTGAAGAGGACTTTGACTTCAGGACAGGTCATCTTCAGACACTCCGCCATCACCCTACCTCCAATCAGGGGCATGATCACGTCCGTGACTACCAGCTGAATCGGCGGGCCTTGATGTGTGCGAGCCATGTTGAGTCCCTCCTTGCCGTTGACAGCGGACAGCACGTGGTAGCCCTCGGTTTGCAATACCTCTACCGCGAACTGGCGCACGGCGGGATCATCCTCCACCACCAACAAGGTTTCAGTATCGCGCGCCAGCGGTCTGCTAGGTGCCGACGGTGCTGCGAGATTAAACGACTGCTCAACGCAGGGGAAGAGTATTTGAAAGGTGGCACCTTGGCCCAACTCGCTGGAAACACTCATGAAGCCACTCGATTGTTGAATGATGGTCTTACAATTAGCCAGCCCTAGACCAGTTCCTTTCCCCACAGGTTTCGTGGTAAAAAAAGCCTCAAAAATGCGTGCTTTGACTTCCTCACTCATGCCGGTGCCGGTGTCACGGACACTCAACAAGATGTAGTCTCCGGGAAGAGAACCGGGATAGACATGGGTGGAAGATTCATTAAGTGTGACCCTGCTGGTAGCAATGGTGAGGCGGCCACCGTCGGGCATGGCATCGCGGGCATTAGCGGCCATATTCATCAGCAACTGCCCCATGGAACCGGGGTCCGCGAGGATGTTGCCGGCATGAGTTCCGGGACAGATTGCGAGGGTGATGTTTTCATCAATGAGCCGCTCCAGCATTTGTTCTAGATCAAGCAGCACGTCATTGAGATCCATGACGACGGGTGGAACCGTTTGTTTGCGAGAGAAGAAGAGGAGCTGCAGCGTCAGGGCGGAGCCATGTTTTGAGGCGCGCAGGATTTCTTCGGCGAAATAATGCAAGGGATCAGCACGGGGTAGTTTCATGAGCAGCATGTCGCTGTAGCCCATGATAACACTGAGGATGTTGTTGAAATCATGAGCAACGCTGGCGGTGTGCTGGCCGATGAACTCCATTTTTTGCGCCTCGATGAACTGGGCCTCCAGGCGCCGGCGTTCGGTGCGCTCCGCGGTTTCCTGCAAGGCGCGGTGCACCGCAGGGACGAGGCGAAACAGCCGGGTCTTCAGGACATAATCAGTGGCGCCGCTTTTGAGGGATTCGACGACGAATTCTTCCCCCATGATGCTGGATACATGAATGACGGGAAGATCGGGCCAATGGTCACAAACAAGGGCGACGACGGAGCGTCCGTGCAAGACTGGCATCGAATAGTCCAAAAGAACGAGACCAAAGCAGCCACGGCCAAGTTGCGACTCAAAATCGGCCAGGTTTTGCACCCAGGTGATCGTGCAAGCGATGTCCCCAGCCTCCAAGGTAGCAGAGATGAGCGCGGCATCAGTGGGATCGGCCTCAAAACACAGGATTTGAAGTAAAGCATTCATATTTTGGATTAACCAAAATATCTTCTTGCAGGTTTGTTTTTTGAAAAGTCGGCCTGAAACTCAAATCTCTGTCAGCAATGGCCTTGAGTGTTGTCAGCAGATCGCCTGACAGTCACTTGGGAGAATGGACACCCAGCAGAACCCATGCGTGCATCCTGCGATCCATCAATCCACCAGCAGGTGCTTGAGAGCATAGCGGGTCAACGCCACGTTGGTGGACAGATCCATCTTGGTGGCAATGCGGCTTCGGTAGGTGCTCACCGTTTTTTCACTCAGCCCCAGTTCTGCGGCGATCTCCTTGATCGCTTTTCCTTGGGCAATCATCTGCAAAACTTGGAGTTCGCGGATGGAGAGCGCCTCGTGTGGTGCGCGCACTGCGCCACCTCCGAGGTTGAAAGCCAGTTTTTCTGCCAACGATGAGCTCACATATTTCCCACCGGACATGACCTTCTTTGCAGCTTCTACCAAAACATCAGAGGTCTGGCTTTTGTTGAGAAAACCCGCAGCGCCGAGTTTAAGCGAACGGATGGCGAACTCTTCCTCCGAATAGGCGCTCAATACCAGCACCGGAATGGAAGGACGCAGACGTTTCATTTCCTCCAGCACCACCAGCCCGCCTTGACCGGGAATGCTGATATCCAGAAGGATGATGTCCCAGTCTTGGGTCAAGATGAGTTCCAAAGCCTCCCGTGAATTGGTGGCTTCGCCTGCTTCCATTTTCGGAAACGCGTCAGCAAAGATTTCCTTCAGGCCGCGCCGTACGGTTTCGTGGTCATCGACGATCATCACACGTTTCATACGAGATTCTCTTTTTTGGGGGGATGGCGCGGTTGGGGATGCGTGCGGTTAAGACAGTACCTTGGTCCTCGACACGGGTGATGGTGATCTTGCCGCCCAGCAACGCAGCGCGCTCTTTCATGCCTAGCAAGCCCAGCGACACTGGGCTCGCGAGTTCTGCTGCGGTGATGCCCCGGCCGTTGTCTTGCACGCAGAGCGTCACCCATCCGTCTTCCGTCTTCAGCTCTACTTTGACTTTGGAAGCCTCTGAGTGACGGGCGATGTTAGTCAGGCACTCTTGATAAATGCGGAATAGCGCGGTGGATAGCTCCGGTGGCATTTCCTTTTCTGTTTCCGGCAGGTGTACCGTGCAAGAGATGCTCGTGCGTTCATGCAAACGTCTGGCTTCATATTGCAATGCGGTGCCCAGTCCCAGTTTGTCCAGCACCACGGGACGAAGCTGCGTCGCAATCACTTGAACGGAGGTGGTGATGGCATCGACGATTTTTGGCATGTCAGAGAACCGCTGCAAGATGGCATTGACTGCGGAGCAGCCTGGCAGCTCACGGAGCTTCCGCTCCGCCCAGATCAGATCCATCTTGAGTCCGGTCAACTGCTGCCCCAGTTCATCGTGAATCTCCCGGGCGATGCGTGCGGCCTCGTCCTCACGCACGGTTTGCAGCCGCGCAAGCAGGGAGCGCAATTGGGTGTGAGAGGTCTTGAGAGCGGCCTCTGCCTGTTTTCTGACGGTGATGTCGCGGATGTTGCACTGGATCACCTTGCAGTCTCCGGTGGAGTATACATTGCTGACAAACTCCACCGCGATCATGCGGCCATCCTTCGTCAAGAGAGGTAAGTTTTCATAGCGGACATATCCATCTATTTGCAACTGCATCAGCTTCGCCTGATTCGAGACGACGTCCTCAAATGGGCTGAGCTCCCAGATAAACCTGCCAACCACCTCTTCGTGGGTGAAGCCCAGCAATTTCAGCAGGAATGGATTCACCTCGCTGATGCGGCCAGTGTCTGCTTCCAAAATCAAGATTCCATCCTGCGCTGTTTCGAAAAGCTTCCGATACTTGAGTTCGGAGGCGCGAATCGCCTGCTCCCCCTGTGCCGCTGCCTTTTCACGGTGCCTGCGCTCCGTGATGTCACGGAAGTTGCATTGGATGAGGCATTGTTGGTCCACCATGTAAGAGTTGCTGATGAACTCGACATCGATCATTCGCCCGTCCTTGGTCTCAAGGCACAGGCCCTCGTATTGGAGGATGTCTGTGTGCTGCAATTCAGCAAAGGTGACCTTTGAAGCCGCCTCGACTTTAAAGGGCCCGATTTCCCAAAGCTTTTTTCCAAGCAACTCCTCCTGGGAGTAGCCGAGCAATCGTTTCATGAACGGGTTGGCGTCCATCACCTGAGCGGTATCTCCATTTAAACTGAGGATGCCATACGGTGCCGTTTCAAACAGACGCCGGCAGCGCTGTTCTGAGACAAGAATCGCCTGCTCATTATGCAGATCCGCTTTTGCTGTCCGGATCTCCGGCTGCTCAATCCGCACGTCGTGGCCGGGCGCATGTGCCTCTGCCTGTCCTTTAAGTTCGGCAGGGTTACGGATCACGGGGTGATGGAAAATCCTCTGTGGCGGGTGGAAGATTCTTGAGGCATAGGGCCCAAGCATAGCAGCATCCCTTCGAGTCAACCTTGAGGTCTTCACCCCAAGTCGTGGCTCATCGCACCAGCAGACAGATCGCCTTCAACGAAACGACGGACTTCATGAGCATCAGCATCCGCGACAGCACCATCAAGACGCTGCTGAAGCAGCCACGCACGGAGGTGAAATAGCGCCGCGCTTTACTTCACCCGACTCAGCTTCCACGGGTAGCGGCGGTCGGCGTTCCATTCGCCGACGTAGATGTCGCCGGCGCTGTCCACATAGAGATCGTGGCAGTGTTTGAAGACGGATTCAGTTTGATGCATCGGCTGGAGCTTACCGTCAGTGTAGGTCGGTTGGCTGCCGCCGGGGGCGCTGAGGACGCGTTTGGTTTTGCGGTCGAGCACGAGGACGAAGCCGGACTGGTTGAGCTTCTTGCCAGTGCCGTTCTCTTGGCTCCAGCAGACGGCCGTGTAGATCTTGTCATCGCGAAAGACGAGCTGACCGGCGAAGGTGCCCGGCAGGTCGATGGTGTCAACATAGGTGCCGTCGAGCGTGAAGGCCTTGATCTGGCTCTGGCTGCGTGATGGCACCCACACGAGCGGACCGCGCGGATCAGTCGCATCGATGGAGATACCGTGCGCGTTGCTGAGATTCGCGGCGTCCTTCGTGGGTCCGCCCCATTGCTTGATCAGCTTTCCCTCCAGCGTGAACTCATAGATGAAGTTCGATCCGTAACCGTCCGCGATCAGCAGCGTGCCACTGGGCGTGTATGCCGCGTCACAAGGCATGAATTTTCCTTCGTTGATGCCGAGTTCCTGCGGTGTGGGAAACTTCCGCACCACGTCGCCCGCTGGGGTCAGCAGGGTGACGCGTCCTTGACCGGCCTTCGGATTCCATCCCTCCGCCGCAAAGTGCCAGCCGCAGTCGATGTGCAGCAGGTATTCCACTCCGTCCTTTTCGAAAATCTCCAGTCCATGCCCACCTCCGAGTCCCTGGCGGATCGACCGCACGTAGCGCCCGTCCTTCTCGAACACGATGAAGTCATTCTGCGGATGATCGGTGACGAGGTAGATGCGCCCGTCGCGCCCCTCAGCCAGCGCATGCGAATTGATCACCGGAGCGACTGCGGGCTCGGCCTTGGCCCATTTCATGTCCACGCGATAGCGGGCCGGACCGTGACCGAGGGTCATGCCATCCGGAGAGGCGGGAGTTTCCTGAGCCGCCGCATGGGCAGCGAGAAGCACGAAACTGGCGGAGAGGAGTCGGCGGACGTGGGTGGACATGGTTTCAAGTCATACGGACCTGCCGCCGCGCTGCAATCAGCCCATGCGAAAGTCCGCCGCCATTGAGGCAGACCGCAGCCTGCACAGCCCGACCCCATGGAGGCGCGGCAGGATGAGTAGCACTACACCCCATAGTTGAGGCGGCCCACAGCCCCTAGGATCGAATCACGGTGATGGCACCAGGCACTCACACTCAAAGCCTGAGCAGCCAGGAGCCAGAAGGCCCTGCAACGCCGAACCCCTTTCATGCCGCAATCCGCGGCAGCGAAACCCAACAAAACCAACAAACACACACAGATGAAATACACGACCACAAACAAACACTCCGCGAAGCACTTCACCCTGGCCGCACTGCTAGCGGTTACCGGCTTCTTCGGCACCGCCACCGCCGCAGAAAAATCCGAAGGCAGCGATATCGTCGCCGTTGCTGAGGGGGCAGGTCAGTTCACCACGCTTTGCGCGGCGGTGAAGGCCGCAGGGTTGGTCGAAACACTCCAAGGCAAGGGGCCGTTCACGGTCTTCGCGCCAACCGATAAAGCATTCGCAAAGCTGCCTCAAGGCACGCTGGAAGACCTGCTCAAGCCAGAGAACAAAAAGAAGCTCGCCGACATTCTCACCTACCACGTTCTGGCAGGTAAGGTCATGGCCGCTGACGTAAAAACGATGGAAGCCGAGACCGTAAACGGCCAGAAGCTCAGCCTAGTCGTCGAGGACGGAAAAGTCACGGTGGACAAGGCCAAGGTCGTCAGCACCGACGTGGCAGCCAGCAATGGGGTCATTCACGCCATCGATACGGTGCTCATGCCCAAGTAACGAACCGACTGTGCGGGTGAACCCGGATCATGCAATAGAAGACGTTCAAGGTGCCGGAGCGCTTGTCAGACCAGGGGATTGACGCGTGTGTAAGAATCACCGTGATGGTGAACCTTCCGATTGAATACTCTGACAAGCCGGTGACACCCTTTGGCGGC
>JAPLUL010000181.1:0-2141 GCA_026397635.1 Verrucomicrobiota bacterium
GAGCGCAGCATCTTGCGGGCGATGGGGTCTTCAGGACCATCTCCCTGGCCGATGACGACGCCTTCATCCAGGGAGGCGGAGAGGCTGCTGTTGGCGGCTTCTTCACCATCACCTGCCATGAGGCCGAACATGTGGTTGTTAACATCGCTGGTGGCGGTCTGGTTGCCGCTGATGAGCATCTGGCCCATCACGTTGGCCATCGGCAGGCCGGTTTGCACGGCGGAGAGCTCCCCACGCGAGAAGCCAACTAATACAAACCTCTCCCAATCCGTAGCACCGTTGAGTCCCATAATCGTGCCAGCACGGTAGCCACCGTTCAACTGGTCCGGACCTTCCGGGCCGTTTGTGTGCCAACTCAGTCTTAGATTGCCATTGGTAGATTCCACGTCCGCACTGCTTTGGCTGATCGTATCTCCCAAGCCAGCAAAACCTAATGATTGATTATTGTAATACCACTGAGCACCGTTGGAGGTGGTGGTAGCGTTTATCGCAGTGACGGTTTGGACATCCGCCGCCAGCCCGGCAGCCAGCAAAGTAAAATTGGCAGCCCCAGTGGGGCGTGCGGCATACATGATGTAGTCCGTGGGTTGAACTCCGGCGAACAGGTCTGCGATAGGCACGCCAAAATCTCCATAGAACCCCTGATAGTTGACGTACCAGCCCCAGGTGCCTGTCACGGTTGCCACCGGCACGTTCTCTTGAACCCCGACTGGGATGAAATTTTGCGCACTGACAGGAGCGAAAGAAATGATGCCAGTAGCCAGAATGGGTATCATCTGGAGACCCAAACGCCAAGGAGACGTGAGCTTTGATTTTTGATTCATGGGAGAGAGCGTGTGCTTAGGTGTTTTTGCTAATGTGGGGTGTTGCCAGCGCAGAGAATCAGGTGCTTGGGAGGCACCATTTCTTGAGCTGACTGATTTCGTGTTTAACTCAGAACTGGCGGCGGGAGTTCGCCCGGAACTTTGAAAGACAGAACACTCACTATCCACGAAAGGATGGATGGATAAACCGGTACAATGAGGTAACTCAAAGAGTTAACTCATTGCTCCATGCGCTGCGTGAACTAACTCATGGCCACGCTTGCTTTGCCTAGGCAGCGTGGGGGAGTGTGTGGCAGAGGGAATGAACAGGCCGCCGGCCTCAAGCAGCGCGGTTTGTCAAACGCCGACCGCTCCAGTGGCCTGCCCGAAGATTTCCGACGAAGACCGTGGCCCTGTTGAAGAAATTCAGCGCCAAGATCGTGCTCGCCATGATGGGCGGAGCCAAGGAGACGATTCCACGCGCCGCCATCCAAGACCTGAAATCCCTCGACTGCACGCTGATGCCAGATGGGCTCGAAGCTGCGATCACCAATCGGCAGGGGCGGCAGTTGCCGCATCGTGAAGGTAGCTGCCCGTAGCGCAGACGGTTTCTGACCCCAGGGAAAGCCGAGGTTCCATTCTAGAGAAAATAGTTTTCTGGCAGGAAGGGAATGTCCCCCAGGCTTGGAAAACTCTTTGGCGAGGGGTGTCCAAACAGGGCAGGAGCTAGAAAACTCTTTTCTGAGGGTTGCCCAGGTTGGTCAGGGGCTGGAAAACTCTTTTCTGAGGGGTGTCCAAACAGGGCAGGAGCTAGAAATCTCTTTTCCGAGGGGTGTCCAAACAGGGCAGGGGCTAGAACTCTTTTCCGAGGGGGGGCCAAACAGGGCAGGTGCTAGAAATCTCTTTTCCGAGGGGTGGGTAAACTGGTCACCCCCTGGAAAACTCTTTTCTGAGCCTCGGGCACCTTCCCCTCCGTTCAGAAAACTCTTTTCTTGAGAATCCGCAGCCGCACCAGGCCCTGGAAAAGAGTTTTCTGAAGGCCGGGCACCGAGCGCTTGCCCTGCCTGGGGCCCGATTTTGTGCGGACCGCCCGCAACGGCCCTTCCATGCCCGAAATGCCGCTTTCGAGGTCGCCCGCCGTGGGTTCGATCGTCTCGAAGCGTCGATCACGAAGCAGCCGATGGGCGGCCTGATCGCGCTCTCAGGGAGCGCGGGTGCCCCCACCCGCTTTGACGCCTCGTCGTTCACACTTGCAAGCGTGTTTGCGGATGAGGGCATCCGCACTCAGGGCTGACGGAGCCGTGAGACAGGCAGCCTGCCTGTGATTCCGTGCCAATC
>JAPLUL010000018.1:0-46801 GCA_026397635.1 Verrucomicrobiota bacterium
CCTGAGACACGGAGCATCATGTGCCGCAGGAGAGCCATGTTTTGCTAGGTACTCTGATCCCGCTGAGGTGACACGACCTTTCATGTCGATGTTGTCCTTTACGGCCAATCTTAGCCCATGACTACCGGCAGGCGGTGGCCAGTAGTCGATGAAGGCATGTTCACGAGACCGCTTTAGCAGTCGTTCCTGCGATGATGTGCAGCTAGCAGACAAGACCAGCAGTGATAGCAGGCTACAAATCATTGGGCTCAGTCTGCACAGACACATTTGCTTCATAAGTCTGGCACGATGCCAACCTCCGATGAGCATCACAATGGGGTGAACACTCCATTGTGTAGGGCCAATCAATTGGAGCGTCGAAAGAGAGCTTGTCGCAAATCGCACACACTTTGTCGTGGTGAAAGAGCGCGGTTGCAGGCTGACTGGAGAATCAGCTAACCTCTCGCTATGCCCGAACTCGCCGCCTTCCCGAAAGCCTTCATGGTCGCCCTTTGCAAAGAAGGGACGATGACCGTCTCCGAATGGATCAAGCTCGCCTCAACGCTCGATGTGCAGGGCCTCGAATGGTACGCCGGCTTCCTGGAGATGGCGGATGAGAAAAATTGGCCGCGCTTTCGCCAGGAAGTCGAAGACACGGGCAAGGTCATCCCGATGATGTGCTGTTCGCCGGATTTCACGCACCCTGACGCGGCGTTTCGTGACAAAGAGATCGCCAAGCAGAAACGCTGGATCGACATGACGCACACGCTCGGTGGCTCGTATTGCCGGGTGCTCAGTGGTCAGCGTCGGCCGGAATTGACGCTGGATGAAGGCGTGAAACTGGCCGCGGAATCGATCTATGCCTGTCTGCCATATGCGCAGGAGCGCGGCATCACGCTGATCATTGAAAACCACTACAAGGACGACTTCTGGGACTATCCCGAGTTCGCGCAGAAGATGGATGTCTTCTGCAAACTCGTGGATGCCGTGAACCACCCGAACTTCGGCGTCAATTACGACCCCTCAAACACCTACCTCGCGGGTGAGGATCCCATTGAGCTGCTGAAGCGCGTCTCACATCGCGTCGTCACCATGCACGCCAGCGATCGTTACCTCGCCGAAGGCACCATCGAAGACCTCCGCAAGGAAGAAGGCGGTGCTCAAGGCTACGCCAAGCGACTCCGCCACGGCGAGATCGGCAAAGGCCTCAACGACTACGACGCCATCTTCACCGAGCTGAAGAGCAAGGGTTTCGACGGCTGGATCAGCATCGAAGATGGCGTCGATGGCATGGAGCAGCTCGCTAGAAGCGTGGAGTTCTTGAAGAAGAAGATCGCACAGCACTGGGGTTGAGGTCATTCATCCAAGATGCCGCACCGATGTTATTAGAGAATCCATCGGCAGGCTCAAAGGCGGCTTCATCTGCCTAACTTGGCGGTGAATGGCCGATCTATCAGATTAACAGACGGCTGAGTATTCCGGTGCTCAGATCATGCCTTCTGCCGATGCTCGCTGGGTGTGGTGCCGGTGTATTTGCGGAAGACGTGGCAGAAACACGGAGCCGAGCTGAAGCCACAGGCGGCGGCGATGTCTCCGAGCTTGCGGTTCGTGCTGCGGAGCAGTGCGGTGGCGGCCTTGATGCGGCGGCGTTGCAGCCAGTCGTTGGGGCTCATGCCCGTTTCACGTTTGAAGTTGGCAAAAAAGTCGCGCACGACTTGCATATCGGGATTCAGAAATAGTCTCGCTGAACTAATGCGGATACAAATCATGAAGACAAGCGGCATCGCGGCGCTCAAGATGACGGATATGCCTCCGTCCGATCTACATCTGCCTGATTCACTCCGCCGCATGCTCGTCGTGATGGCCCTGCTGCTTACGACAGCTGCTCAGGCGCAACTCGACCTAAGCACCTTCAAACTCACCTTCAGCGATGAGTTCGATGGTGACAAACTTGATACGACCAAATGGCAGGCTCCTGAGATGCCGCGACAAGGGAGCTGCCGCTGGGTGCCCTCATTGGCCACCGTGAGTGATGGGGCGCTGCATCTTGGCATCCGTTTGAGCCACGATCCGGTGCTGCGCTACGACTGCGCGGCGGTGCGGACACGAAAGGACTATGATCCAAAGCAGACGATGTTTGCGCAGCGTTACGGCTACTTCGAAGCACGGGCGAAGTTGCCGAAGAACATGAAGTCGGACTACTGGGCTGCGTTTTGGATGATGTGCGGCAACGTGAACAGCGCCGATACGCGCACTGGCATCGAGACCGACATCATGGAGAGTTTTCAACAGGCGGGCCAGCCTCACTACGGCATGGCGTTTCACTGGAACGGCTATGGCAATGAACACAACTCCACGGGCGTCAAACTCGCGCCGACACCGGAGCTGGCGGACGGCGAGTTCCACCGCTTCGGTTTGTATTGGGATGAGCACGTCTATGTGGCCTTTTTTGATGGTCGGGAAGTGGGGCGCACGAATCTGATCGGACTCGGCAGCAAGGACAACGGCAAGACGCCGTCAAAAGGCCCCTGTCAAAAGCCCGGCTATCTGAAGCTAAGCTGCGAGGCCGCCGCGTGGGCCGGTGCCACCAATCAATGGGAAAAGGACCCGACGAAGGAAGATGAGTTCGTGGTCGATTATGTGCGCGCTTACGAAGGCACCTTGCCTGCGCTCGTGGCCCAGACGATTCCGGTGCAGATTCAAATCGATGCCGCCAAACCCACCGGCCCGCTCAAACCCATCTGGCGCTTCTTTGGCGCGGATGAGCCCAACTACGCTTACATGAAGCACGGCAGCGAATTGCTGGGTGAACTCGGTGAGTTGAAGAAGGACGAGGTGTTTTTCCGCACCCACAGTTTGCTCAGCACCGGCAAGGGCGAGCACGGATTGAAATGGGGTTCAACCAACGCCTACACGGAAGATGCCGCAGGAAATCCAGTCTATGATTGGACCCTCGTGGACCGCATCTTTGATACCTATCGCGACAAAGGCGTGCGGCCTTATGTGCAGATCGGCTTCATGCCGCAGGCGCTTTCGACGAAGCCGGAACCATATCGGCATCACTTCCCCAATGCGCGATACGAGGATCTGTTTGGCGGCTGGGCGTATCCGCCAAAGGACTACGCGAAATGGGAAGAGCTTGTGTATCAATGGGCGAAGCATTGCGCTGAAAAATATGGCGAGAAGGAAGTGATGCATTGGTATTGGCAGACCTGGAATGAATCGAACGCCGACTATTGGAAGGGAACGCGTGAGGGCTTCTTCAAGCTTCACGACCACGCCATCCGCGCCGTGCGCCGCGCCATACCTGGAGCAAAGGTCGGTGGTCCTGATCTCGCTCAAGGCAAGGGCGGCGACTTTCTGGAAGCCTTTCTCAATCACTGCCTGAAGGGCACCAATCAGGCCACCGGCGAGAAAGGCACGCCGTTAGATTTCATCTCCTTCCATGCCAAAGGCAACCCGAAGCAAGTCGATGGCCACGTGCGTATGGGGATCTCCAGCCAGCTTAATGACATCGATGGGGCCTTCGGCGTGGTCGCAAAGTATCCTGAGCTCAAGCAGACACCCATCGTCATCGGCGAGTCCGATCCCGAAGGTTGCGCCGCATGCCAAGGTGACCAACTCGCCTATCGAAATGGCACCATGTATTCCAGCTACACTGCGGCCAGCTTCCCGCGAAAACTCGACCTCGCCGAGAAGCATGGCGTCAATCTGGAAGGCGCACTCACCTGGGCCTTCGAGTTCGAGGACCAGCCTTATTTCGCTGGCTTTCGCACGCTCGCCACCAATGGCATCGACAAGCCCGTGCTCAATACCTTCCGCATGTTCTCCCGCATGAGCGGCGATCGACTCCGCGTGCAGAGCGATGGTGCCGTTTCCCTCGAAGACATGCTCAAAACAGGCGTCCGCGATAAGCCTGACATCTCCGCCCTCGCAGCCCGCGATGGCAAGCGCATCACCATCCTGGCGTGGCATTACCACGACGATGATCTCTCTGGACCCGATGCGAGCATCACGATTCAACTCACCCACACGCCCGAAGGTTACCCCAAGCAAACCCGCACGCTCATTGATGAAGGCCACTCGAACTCTTTCATCGCTTGGCAAGCCCTGGGCTCTCCACAAAAGCCCACCGCCGATCAGATCCGCCTGCTGGAAGAAGCGAGCCGACTCACTCCCGCCTCCGATCAAACCGAACTCAAGTCCGCAAACGGAAACACCGAGATCCGCTTCAAGCTCGCGCGGCAAGGCGTGACGCTGCTGGAGCTCGAGTGGCCTTGAAAAGTAGCTTCGCGGCAACTGATTCCCATTTTCACCAACAACTCAATGCCCATGAAAAACCTACTTCCTAGCTCAGCACCCATTTGTGTGGCCCTGTTCGGCCTGTTCACCGTCGCGGCATCAGCCGACGCTATCTTAACCGAACCCGCCGGAGCAGACATGACCGGGTTTATGCCGATCTTCGACGGCAAAACCCTAACCCATTGGGAGGCCGATCCGACATACTGGCGGGTCGAAAACGGAAGCCTCGTCGGCGAGGTGACTCCCGAAACACTGCTCAAGGCCAACTCGTTCGCGATCTGGCGCGGCGGACTGCCTGCCGACTTCGAACTCAAAGTCGAATACCGTGTCAGCGCTGCAGGCAACAGTGGGATCAATTACCGCAGCAGCCAAGTGCCTGAGCCAGCCTTTGCCCTGAAGGGTTATCAATGCGACATCGACGGCGACTTCACCTGGACGGGACAAAACTACGAAGAACGCGGACGCACCTTCCTCGCAGTCCGCGGCCAGATGACACGGATCACCGCTGACGCCAAGCCCGCGATCATCGCCAAGACCGGAGAAAAAGACGCACTGGCGAAGTTTCTCCGCCGCGATGACTGGAACCAAATCCACCTCATCATCCGAGGCAATGTCCTCACTCACCTGATCAACGGACAAGTCATGAGCAACGTCGTGGACGATGATGCCGCAGCCCGCACCGCCTCCGGCCTGCTCGGCGTGCAAGTCCACGTCGGCCCGCCCATGAAAATCGAATACTGCCATTTCCTGCTCAAAGCCCTTCCTCCAGTCGCCAATAAGGCTAGCTCAGGCACCCGCTGAGCCGCACAGGCACCGAGGCCTCGACAAATCCGCCACCTCGAAGACGCCGCTGCGGAGGTAGATTTCGAGATGGGGAGCCGTTAGGTGAGAGCCTCGTTCGCCTCGAACTCGACTCCCTTTTCCCATGAAAAACACCATCCTCCGACATTTCACCAGCATTCTCCTGATCACCACAGCGGCGCTATATGCCGAAGTGCCGAGCGAGAAACTCGCGCCTGTTTTGCAGCCTTACGTTGATAGCAAGACGCTCGCGGGGGCGGTTGTGCTGGTGGCTAATCCTGACAAGGTGCTGGATGTCGAGGCGGTGGGTTTTGAAGATGTGGCGGCGAAGAAAGCGATGCAGACGAACTCGATGTTCTGGATCGCTTCGCAGTCGAAGCCGATCACGGCGGCGGCGTTCATGATCCTCGTCGATGAAGGCAAGGTGAGCGTCGATGATCCGGTGGAGAAGTATTTGCCGGAGTTCAAAGGGCAGAGGGTGAACCTCAGCAGCGACCCGAAGAAGCCAGAACTCGTGGCTCCGCGTCATCCCATCACCGTGCGTGAGGTGCTCAGCCACACCAGCGGGCTTGATTTTAAATCGCCGATGGAAGCCCCAACGCTGGACTTGAAGCCGCTGGCCGAGCGCGTGAGCAGCTACGCGAAGATGGCGCTGCTGTTCCAGCCCGGCAGCAAATCCAAATACTCCAACGCGGGCATCAACACCGCAGGCCGCATCATCGAAGTGGTCAGCGGCATGAAGTATGAAACCTTCCTCGCCGAGCGGCTCTTCAAGCCTCTGGGCATGAACGACACGACTTTTTGGCCGAACCAAGAGCAGCAGGCCCGCCTCGCGAAATCCTACAAACCGAACGCGGCGAAGGACGGCCTCGAAGAACTGCCCGTCGGGCAGCTTCTCTATCCGCTCGACAGCCGCGAGCGCTTCCCGATGCCTGCTGGCGGTCTGTTCTCGACCGCGAATGACCTGTCGCTCTTCTACCGCATGATGGCGAACGGCGGCACCTTCAACGGTGTGCGCATCCTCTCCGAAAAGGCCGTGCAGACCGCGACGAGCGATCAATCCGGCGAAGCCAAATCCAACTATGGCTTCGGTTTCGGTACCGACGGCAAATCTTTCACCCACGGCGGCGCTTACGGCACGAACTCGCGCTACGACCGCGAGAACAAGCTCGTCACCGTCTTCCTCGTGCAGCACGCCGGTTGGTCCGGCAATGGCAAAAACATCCTGCCCACCTTCCAAAAGGCCGCGACGGCTGCCTATGGCCTCAGAGGCAAAGCGAGCGCCCCAACGCTCAACATCGGCATCAACAGCGCTCCTGCCTCCGTCTTGAAGCCGAAGGAGACGAAGTAGCTCGACGGGCGGTGCTGATAACGATTGCGCAAACCGATGCCAAGTCGCAACGATGCCCCGACCATGAAACATCTTCTCCTCCTCGCTCTCATCACCACGCCACTGCTCGCCCAGGAGCCGGAGCGCATTCGCGATGTCATCTACACGAAGCATGATGGCGTGGCGCTGACGATGGATGTCTTCAAACCGGCGCAGCCGAACGGCGCGGGCATCATCAAGATCGTGAGCGGAGGGTGGAAATCGAATCACAAGGGCATCAGCGATGGCGGTTGGCCAAAGGCGGGCTACACGACCTTCGTCGTCGTGCATGGCACGCAGCCGAGGTTTCAGGTCGAGGAGATCGTGGCGGATCTGAATCGTGCGGTGCGTTTTGTCCGTGCGAATGCCGCCTCGTATGGCGTGGACCCGCAGAAGCTCGGTGTCACGGGCAGCAGCGCAGGTGGGCATCTCAGCCTGATGCTCGCGACTCGTGGCGGGCCGGGCGATCCAAAGGCTGCTGACCCGATGGATCGCGAAAGCAGCGCGGTGAACGCCGTGGCATGCTTTTACCCACCCACCGACTACCTGAACTGGTTCGAACCCGGCGACAACGCCGTCGGCATCGGCAAGCTCGAAGCCTACGCAGCTGCTTTTGGCCCCAAATCAGCGACGCCAGACGGACGCGAAGCCCTCGGGCGTGAGTTGTCGTCGATCTACTGGGTTCACAAAGAACAGCCACCGATCTTCATCGTGCATGGCGACGCTGACCCGCAGGTCTCCATCACGCAATCCGAGCGCTTTTTGAAGCGCTGCCATGAAGTCGGCACCGTGTGCGAACTCGTCATCCGCCAGGGCGCTGGCCACGGCGGCTGGCAGGAAATGCCGCAGGACACCGAACGCATGGTGGAGTGGTTTGATCTCCAACTCCTCGGCAAACTACCCGCGAAGCCCTTCACGCTGAACGTTTCATCGCTGCCGAGCACGCCGATCCAGAAAGCAAAGAAGCCGTGAAACGAGGTTTTCACTACGCCATGGATTCTCGGCATCTGCACCGCTTACACCCCCGCAGCCACTTTCACGCCGCTCATCGGATGACTCGTCACGGCTTCCCATGCGATCCGCTGGAGAAGTGGCACCATTTCAGCGTTCATGTGCGCACCTGCACTGAAAGAGCCTGCCTCAGAGACCAGACTCTGAGCGGCTTTCCCACCTAGGCCTCAATACCCCTCCGTGGCATCACTGAAGTTCCACGGAGCTTGGTAGGCTCCCGTGCGCTCTTTTTCGAGCTGGCGGACGAGGTCGTTGAGTAAAGCGGAGGCACCGAAGCGGTAGCGGCGGTTGTTGAGCCATTCGTCGCCGAGGGTTTCTTTGACGGCGATGAGAAAATGCAGCGCCTGCTTCGCTGTGCGGATGCCGCCAGCGGGTTTCATGGCGATGGGGACTCCGGTGGCGAGAAAGTGATCACGAATCGCCTCCAGCATGACCTGATTGTTGCCGAGCGTGGCGTTCGACGACGTTTTTCCGGTGCTGGTCTTGATGAAGTCGTTCGGACGGATCACGCGCATGGCGAGGAAGCTCGCAGCGCGGGTGTTGTCATAGGTTTCGAGTTCACTGACCTCCAGAATGACCTTGAGCGTCGCCCTGCCACAGGCCTCGACCACGGCGGCGATTTCATCCTGCATGCGACCGAATTCACCCGCGAGGAAGGCACCACGATTGATCACCATGTCGATTTCATCCGCCCCATCATTCACGGCGGCGTGAACTTCAGCGAGACGTGTCTTGAGCGGTGCTTGGCCGGACGGGAACGCAGTCGCGACGGAGGCGATCTTTACCTTGCTGCCGCCAAGGTGCTTCTTCGCATGCTTCACCAGCGCGGGATAGACGCAGACGGCGGCGGTGGAAGGTATATCGCCCACATCGTGCGGCGTGAGCGCCTTCTGGCACAGCGAGGCGACTTTGCCGGGCGTGTCTTTGCCTTCCAGCGTGGTCAGATCGACCATCGTGACAGCGAGGCGCAAGCCGAAGACCTTCGATTTCTTTTTGATGCTGCGAGTGGTGTATTTTGCCACACGTTCCTCAATACCAACATGATCGACGGTGCCGATCTCATCAAAGAGGCGGCGGAGGCTGGCGGGCGCTTTAGAAGCAGGCATGGGTGATGTTGTTCGGACGCAGGAGTCGCTGTCAAGACACCAATTTTAGCGTGTGGCAAAAATCTGAAGAGCAGCGTAATTCAACACACCATGAGCAACATGATTCCCCAAGTCTATGACACGCCCGTTTTCCGCATGGCCTGCCAGCAGTTCGATCTAGTGGCCGATTTTTTGGAGATCCCCGAAAACGCCCGCGACCGCCTGAAGATGCCGAAGCGATCCGTGAGCGTGGCGATGCCGGTGCGCCGTGATGATGGCAGCACCACGGTCTTCATGGGCTACCGTGTGCAACATCATCTCACACTCGGACCCACAAAAGGCGGTGTGCGTTTTCATCCTGACGTGACACTCGGCGAAGTCGCAGCACTGGCGATGTGGATGAGCTGGAAGTGTGCGCTGACCGGCCTGCCCTATGGCGGAGCCAAGGGAGGCGTGACCTGCAATCCGCGTGAACTTTCCATTGGTGAGCTGGAGCGTGTCACACGGCGCTACACGCAGGAGCTGATCCCCTTCATCGGCCCGCAGATCGACATACCCGCGCCAGACATGGGCACGAACGAGCAGACAATGGCGTGGATGATGGACACCTATTCGCTGCAAAGCGGCCACTGCGTGCCAGCGGTCGTCACAGGGAAACCGGTGAGCATCGGCGGCTCTCTGGGACGGCGTGAATCGACCGGACGCGGCGTGGCCTATCTGATTTCTCGCGCGATGGATACGCTCGGTATCGCGGCCAGCGGCTCAACGGCCGTGGTGCAAGGTTACGGCAACGTCGGCGCCGTCGCTGCCGCATCGTTATCGCGCATGGGCCTCAAGATCATTGCTTTGAGCGATGCGTATGGTGGTTTGTTCAACGCCAACGGCATCGACCTCGCCAAACTCGACGAGCACGTCGCCAAAACGCGCAGCATCGTGGGTTTTGACGGCGCGGAGCCGATCACGAACGAGCAACTGCTGCTCACCCCCTGCGACATTCTCGTTCCCGCTGCGCTGGAGCGCCAAATCACCGCCGACAACGCCGCGAAGATCCAATGCCGCATCCTCGCCGAAGGGGCGAACGGCCCCACCACGCCCGAGGCCGACGCAATCATCTCCCAGCGCCCGGAAATCTTCGTGATCCCCGACATCCTGTGCAACGCTGGCGGTGTGATTGTCTCCTACTTCGAGTGGGTGCAGGACCTGCAAAGCTTCTTCTGGGACGAGGGCGAGGTGATGAGCAAACTCTACCGCATCCTGGAGCAGTCCTTCATGCAGACGCTGAACTTCAGCAAGAAGCGCGGCGTGAGCATGCGCTTCGCAGCGCTGAGTCTGGGCATCAAGCGTGTGTTTGAAGCGAAGCAGATTCGGGGTTTGTTTCCGTGATTGGCCAAAAGCGAATTTGTGTCTAAAATTTCGCCATGCCTGCTGTCCTAGATTCACCCCGCCGCAAGCGTTCTGCGGCACTGCCACAGCTGGCGGCACCGCACGATCATCTGACCGTCGTGTGGGATACGACGTGGCCCTTCTACCTCCAACTGGATGCCAAACTCGAAGGCTCCAGTTCGCGGCTCAGCTACTTGAAAGGAAGACTCGATATCATGACGTTCTCGATCGACCACGAACGCATCAAAGGAAACTTGTCGCATCTTATCGCGACGCACTGCTTGGACGAAGACGTTGAATTTGCCACACAGGGCAGTGCCACGCTGCGCATTCCGCGAGATCGTGGCAAGGAGCCAGATGACAGTTTTGTGTTCGGTGAATTGAAGAAAACGCGGCCTGATATGGTCCTGGAAGTCGCCATCACCAGCGGAGCCATTGACAAGCTGGAGTTCTACGCGCCGTTCCGCATCCCTGAGGTGTGGGTTTGAGAGAGCGCAGGGTTGAATGTCTTTGTGCTCGACGGTGGCCGTTATCGGAAGGCAAAGAAGAGCAAGCTGCTGCCGAAGTTTGATGTCGCGCTGGCGGGATCACTGGCCACATGCCAAAGCACTTCGCAGGCGGTGCGGGAGTTTCGCAAAGGGCGACAAAAGTAGCCCTGTTCCTGAGGAACAAGGTTCCAAATCCCAGTTGCGGCGCAACTGGACTACTTTTCGAGAATCTCCGTCGGGCACTCCGGCAACGAAGATAAGAACGCGCGGCCATACGGCTTGGTGAGGATGCGGTTGTCGAGGATGGCGCAGATGCCTTTGTCGGTGGCGGTGCGGATGAGGCGACCGACGCCTTGGCGGAGCTTGAGGATGGCCTCAGGGACGCTGTATTCGGTGAAGGCGTTGAGGCCCTGCTCTTCGAGATGCTCGATGCGTGAGGCGGTGAGCGGATGGTCAGGCACGGCGAAAGGGAGGCGTGTGATGATGACGTTGCTCAGGGATTCACCGGGCACATCGACGCCAGTCCAGAAGCTATCAGTGCCGCAGAGGACGCTATGGGTGTCGTTCTTGAATTCGGCGAGCATTTGATGCCGTGGCATGCCGCGACCTTGCACGAGCAGCCGCCAGCCGCGTTTTTCGCAGTGCGCTTCGAGTTTATCGGCCAGGGAGGTCATCTGGCTGTAGCTGGTGAACAGGACGAAGGCACGACCGATGCTGAGGTCGATGAAATGGGTGATCCAGTGCTCGAGCTGGTCGAGATAGCCAGGCTCGCTGGGCTGCGGCATCTTTTTGAGCAGGTAGAGCTTCATCTGCTTCTTGAAATCGAAGGGGCTTTCGATCAAGGCAGCACGCGCGTCTTCGGCACCGACGCGATTGCGGAAGTAGCGGATCTTGGGGTCGTCTCCAATGCTCAAGGTGGCGCTGGTGAAGACGCAGGCCTTGTGGCTGGCGAAAAAAATCTGTCGCAAACGCGGTGCGACGTCCACGGGCGCGGTGTGGAAGGAGACGATGCGATTGTCCAAGCCACCGCGTTCAACCCAATGAACATGGTCTTCGTTTTCTTGATCGAGGAAGGTCTTCAGGCCAACGCGAATGGCGCTGAGGCGTTTGGCAAGGTCGTGAAGTTCGAGCTTGGTGCCTTCTTTGTTGGCGGCATCGCCCGCTTTGATGGCTTTTTGGGCGAGACGTTGCAGTGGCAGGCTGAGCGTGTCTTCCACGAGGCCTGGTTCGCGCACACGGAATTCACGTCCCATGGCGTTGAATTTGCAACCGGCCTCGGCAGCGCGGAAAAAGGTGTCCACACTGTCCAGGGCCATCAGAACCTCGCGCACGCCGTCTTTATCGCCCACGAGTTGGAAGAAGCCTTTGCGCGACTTCGGATTGTGCAGGCGACCAAGCTCAAATTTGATGTTCGATTCGCTGATATGCAGACCGAAGGCCTTGGCGGCGACGTTTTCGATCGTGTGGGCCTCATCGAGGATGACGAAGTCACGCGGGAAAAGGAAATTGCAGTCCTCGGTCGTATTTTCGTCAGCCGATGCGAGCAGCGTGAAGAACAGCGTGTGATTGAGCACGATGACATCTGCCTGCTCCATGCGACGGCGAGTATCCTGATACCAGCAGCGGCTGCCGGGCGGGCAACGACGCGGTGTGCAGGCATGCGGCTCACTGCATACGAGCGACCAAACACGGGCGCTGGGTGTGAAATCGAGATCGCTCAGCGTGCCATCCTCGGTTTCGGCCACCCAATCGAGCAGGAGCTTCAATTCGGAGGCTTCGGAGGTCGAAAAGAGATCGCCAGATTCGTTGAGGGAACGTTTGAGTCGCGTGGGGCAGATGTAGTTGCCGCGGCCTTTGAGAATCTCGGCATGGAAGTCGCCGACGAGCTGTTTGACGATGGGAATGTCCTTGGAGATGAGCTGCTCCTGCAGATTGATCGTGTGCGTGCAGATGATGGCTTTGCGCTTTTGCTCCAGGGCAAACGTGACGGCAGGAACGAGGTAGGCGAGCGATTTGCCAACGCCGGTGGCGGCTTCGCAAACGAAGGCGTGATTGCCATCCAGCGCGGCACCGACCAGCTCCGCCATGCGCTGCTGCTGCGGGCGATACTCAAACTGCGGCGACTCGGCCATCTTCCCCTCGTTGGAGAAGGCAAAACGCATGCGCGGAGCCAGCGGCGGGCGCGAGATGCGGCCAGCGACTCCTTCTTCGTGATCTTCAGCGACGTGAAACATGCGAGGGCGGATAGCAGAGAGCTAAGGGCAGAGGGCAAAGGTTTTTTGCGCCTCAGGCTATTTGCCACGCTCGAACCACACCACGCGCAGGCGGAGTTTTTCGGCGAGTTCACGGCCTTTTGCTGGCCCCATGACAAGCAGCGCGGTGGCGAAGCCGTCGGCCTGGGCAGCGGATGCATGAATGACGCTCACCGAGGCGAGTTCATGCTCAACAGGACGGCCCGTGCGTGGATCGAGGATGTGAGATTGCTGTTTGCCTTCAGCGGTGAAGTTTTGACGATACACACCGCTGGTGGCGATGGACTCGTCCTTGAGCTGAAGAATTTGAGCCGCTTCGCCAGGCGGAGCGCCGGGCGTTTGGATGCCGACACGCCACTCACCACGCGCAAGGACTTCGCCACCGATTTCGAGGAGAAACTTCGTGATACCGATGGCTTCGAGGTGCCTAGCGAGCTGGTCCAAGGCCCAGCCTTCGGCGACGGCGCTGAGGTTGACCTGGAGATCGGGCCGAGTTTTGCGCAGAGCAGGAGGATCGTGGCGGACTTGGAGGTACTGCCAGCCGCACCTAGCCATGGCGGTAGCGACTTCGGCCTCGGTGGGAGGTGAGTCGCGCTTCCCTTTGGGGCCGAAGCCCCAGAGATCGACAAGCGGGGCCAAGGTGATGTCGAGCGCGTGGTCGGTAGCGCGGCCGATTTGCTGCGCGAGTTCGACGACTTCGATGACCTCGGTAGGAACGGCCATCCAATCAGTGCTCGTGGATGAATTGAAGCGCGAAACAGCGGAATCAGGCCGCCAGTGGCTCAGGATGGCCTCCCAGGCGTCCAACTTCTGCTGGAGGTCGGTGGGGCGAATTGCTTGGGCATCCGCCTCAGCCCGCAAAGCCCACGTTGTTCCCATGGTCTGCCCGTTCATCGTGATGAGGCGGTCATCACGCTCGCAGCCGCAGAGCAGCAGGATCAAAAGGACAAAACGCATGGTGAGAGAATGGGAAGTGCGCCCTCGTTTGAGCCAGCGCCATGCATTCCTCGCCTTTTTCCCGCCGTCGCGCCATTCAAACGCTGTTTTGCTCCTCTGCCGCACTCGCCTTGAATGTGCGACCGGACCGGCTGGCGGGCGAAGTGAGCAAAGAGGCGCTGCATCTGCTCATGATCGGCGATTTTGGCACCGGTTCGGCCAATCAGGTAAAGGTCTCGCAGACGATGCAGAAATTTGTGGTCGGCAGCGGCATCAATCCAGCGGGGCTGCTGCTGCTGGGAGACAATTTTTACAGCAAGGACAAGGAGGGCTTCAGCACGCAGTCGAAACGCTGGACGACGGAGATTGAGGAGATGTATCCAGCCGCCGTGTTTCCGGGGCCGATGTGGGCGGTGCTGGGAAATCATGATTACCACGACAATCTGGGAGGGGAGCAGGTGCAGCTCGCGTATGCGCAGAAAGCCGGTGTGCGCTGGGAGATGCCGGCGAAGTGGTATCGCTTCGAACTGGGCCCGAAAGTCCAGCCTCTAGTGACGTTCCTCTGCCTAGACAGCAATCTACCGGCTGTTTCCGGGGGTAAGGACAAGAAAACGGGCCAGCCGAAGCCTCACATGAGCGCCGAGGAGGAGAAAGCGCAGTTGGCATGGTTGAAGGCCGAGTTGGAAAAGCCACGCGCGCCCTTCACAATCGCCGTTGGCCATCATCCGCTGTATTCCAACGGCTCGCATGGTGACACGAAAGAGCTGATCGCGCACTGGGAGCCGCTTTTCCAAAAGCACCACGTGCACGCGTATCTTTGCGGCCACGACCACGACCTTCAGCATTTGGAAATGGCGGAGCGCTTCACGACCCACCTGCTCTCCGGCGGTGGTGGCGCAAGCACACGCAAGCTGCCGGATGAGCGCAAAATGCCCTTCGGGAAGGACATCCACGGCTTCACCCACCTGCAAATCACGAGGGAGGCCCTGACCTTCACGCATTACAGTGCTGAAGGCGCGGCTTTGCACACGGTGACGAAGAAGCTGGACGGCAGCTTCGCAGTCGGCTGAGAGTCTCACTTCTAACTTCTCACCCCGACTTCTGACGTGAGCGGTTAGAAGCCAACCATCACTTGTACCCCGTGACCATCGCGCAGGGCACTTCCTTGCGCTTGCCTTGATCAGTCTGGTGAATGGCGATCATGTACATGCCGGTTTTCTTCGGCTTGTAAAAAAGCACGAAGCCCCAGCCGTCGAGTACGGGAAGGATTTCACCGGCTGGCTTGCCTTCGAGATCCAGCACCGCGCCGGTGATGTGGACGCCAGATTTTTTCGCCACGGCGACGCAGAAACAATACTCGTTGCCCTTGAAGAGTTGCATGCGGTTGGCTTTGCCGACCTTGGGTTCTAGCATGCGCACCCAGGTTTCGGCGCGGATGTTGAACTCTTCTTTCTCCTGGTCGTAGGCAAGCGCGTGGGCTGCTTTTTCGGCGTCCTCCTGGTCGTCGGCATGCAGCCAAGCGGGCGTGGCAAGAAGCATCGAAACGGCAAGAATGGCGGTAACGAGGCGGGGCAGAACAGCAAAAAGGCGCATGGCAGGGGATGAGAAGGAATTTAATCTCACATGCGAACATAGCCGTTGCATCAGGAAAATCCCAAGTTTCTGTTCACCTGTTCATGGCAGTGCTCAAACTGCACGAACATTCACCCTCAATCCCCCCATACATGGCCTCGGTAGTCTTTTACATGGAGGACGGCAACACGCTCGTCCACAAATTGGAAAATGAAGTGACCACCATCGGCCGCCACCCGGAAAACCTAGTGGTGCTGACTTGTCCCTCATCCTCCGGCCGGCACGCTGTCATCAAGCAGGCTGATAAAGGTGTGTATGTGCATGATCTCAACTCTAGCAACGGCACCCGTGTGAACGGTGCGGAAATCGAGGAGGCCAAGCTTAAGGATGGCGACCGCGTGGGCTTTGGCGATGTACAGGCCGTGTTTTACGCTGGTGATCCCCCGACAGTTCTGGAGGAAAAACCCGTGGCACCGCCCAAAGCCGCCAAGGCATCCCTGCCTGTCCCTGCCAACCATGAAACGCCTGCCCCTTCCGCAGTGGCGCCCAAACCTGGTCGCCAGCTTAGCCCGGTTCGCCGCGCGTACGGCAAGCCAGCCGCCGCCAACAGCTACCCAGACACGACGGAAAGCGGCTGCATGTCCGCGCTGATCGTGACCGCCTTGTTTGTCCTGGCCTTCGCCGTCGGCCTAGCCATGCGCCATTCGAAGGAGATGAACGGCAACCTCATGACGGACTTGATTTCCAAGGTCACCGGCAGCATGCCGAAGATCAAAATCGAGCGGAAGGAAGAGTAGCAAAGGTCACAGGGACCGCTGGTAGCCCTCGCAGCGGTTGTGCCAGCCGGCCAGCCAGCGCTGTTCCTTGCGCTCTGGCGGGGCGTTTGCCACACGGCGGCTGAGCACCCGCTTCGCGGCTTCGGCGAATTGGACGTTCCCAGCGGTGTCACGGCGAGGTGATCTCCCCATGTCCGACAGCACCTGAAGCAACCCCCAGCCCTCGCCTTGATAGCGCTCTTTTGGGCTGGTGCCCTCGCCTTTGAAGTTCACATAGTCGATCAGACAAAAAGTGCCCTCCTGAGTCATCCTGAGGGATTGAAACATCCCTGACACCCTACCGCGCTCAGATGTTGGCACCGCCGCCAGCATCTTCGGTAGCGCCCGTTCCATCCGGGCCATGATGAACTCCGTTTGCAGCCGCACCGTCTGGCTGAGCAAACCGCGCAACTCTTGCTGGCGGGGGCCGTGTTTGTCTGCCTCAAACGCCGCTTTCGTCGGCCAGGGGCAGGCACCGCGCGTCCAGGCCGGGGTGGCGATACCGCATGCATTGAAAAAGGCCATCAGAGGCGGAAAACTCTCCTCAAACGGCCCGCTCCTTCCCTGCGGATACCAAATGAAGTGCCCAATGCCGAGCGAGGCGAAGTCCTCCCCCGCATTCCAGCTCGTCAGCCCCGCCACTGTGCCGCTGCATTCATTTTGCCAGATGCGCCGCCCCACACGCTCGATTTGAGCTGCCGAAAGCCCTGCGCCGGTCCCCGTGGAAGGAGGTGGCGTCTCAGCGCAACTCGCAAGACAGCTCAAAAAAAGGGTCAGGACGCCAAGTTGGGTGCAGACAGGACTGGTATTCATCTTTTAGAAATCTTAAATAACACTGTTCTATAGAAGTGGTTTTTGAAAGAATAACTTTCCAGCCACTGTCCGCCCGTGTCATTTTCATTAAGTTTGATTCACCACTCCCCCGCCATACCCTCTTAACTCTCTAGCCCTTTTTGCGCGTACGGCATGCCCTATCTGGCCTTCAATCTTAATGATGGAAATGAGTTCGTCTTCGACATCCTCGAAGAACGGCTCTCCATCGGTCGTGAGGCAAGCAATGACATCGTCATCAACAACACCTTCATCTCCTCCTACCACGCAGAGTTCCTGCGTCAGACAGACGGCAGCTACGAAATCATCGATCTGAAGTCCTCCAACGGGACCTTCGTCAACGGCAAGCGCGTCGAGCGCGCTCGGGTGAAAGGCGGAGACCGCATCATGTTCGGCCAGCTTGAGAGCCGCTTCCGTGAACGCGCTCCGAAGGGTCTGGCGCCTGACAGCGGCTCCAAGACTGTCGCCCCGGCCAAAGGCCAGCCCACTCGTGAGGATGGCAAAAAAGGCGACACCGAGAGCATCCCAGCCCGCGACAAGGAGGAGACGAAAAAATCCACGCCAGAAACAGGCCACCTCGAGGTCAGCAAGCCCTTCCTGCAACGCGCTCCATCCGAATCGCCCAAGCCCCCGACCTTCACGCCGCCCGTCTCCTTTCTGCCAAAGCCCGCGACAAGCAGTGCACCGGCCCCCGATCCCGCCGCGATTCGCCAAGCCGCGGAACTGCGGGACGAGGTCGAAAAACTCACCCGCCAACGCGATGTCCTCCGCGCGGAAAACGGCATCGAGCAGAAGCGGCGGGATGAAGTCCGCTCGCTGGAGGCCACCATTGATGCGCGGAAAAAAGAACTCGGCCAGACCGAGTCTGAGATCAACGGCTTCAAGACCGAGCTCGAAAAACTCCGCGCCCAGGAGCAACACTCACGCGCTGAGGTCGAAAACGCCAAAACCGAGGCCAACAAGTTCGACGCCAAGCGCCGTGATCTTGGCAACATCGAGAGCAAACTCGAATCCACCCGCACCCTGGTCACCAAGGCCGAGGCCGATCTCGCCATTGCTCAAAAAAGCCTGCAAACCCTGCATGACGAGGCGCACAAGCAGAGGAAAGACCGCGAAACCACCCTGGTAAAACTTGTGGCTGAGGAAGCCGCGGCACAGGCCAAAGTCGCCGCTATCAACCAACTCCTGGCTACCGCGCAGCAGTCTGAAGCGGAGCTTAAAACCCAGCGCAGCGCCGAATTGCAGGCTTTGGAGGCCGAAGTCACCGCCAAACGCGCCTCATTTGATCAAATCACTGCCGTGCTCGCGCAATCCAGCGCGAAGGCTACTGCCGCAGGCGAAAAACTCGCCTCCCTGCAAGCCCAGGTCGCTGCCGCCGAGGCTGGACTGAAGGAAGTCACGCAGCTTCAAAGCGAAGCGCAGAAATCCGAAGCAGAACTCAAATCAAAGCGCAGCACGGAACTGCAAGACCTCGACAAACAGCTCGACGCCCGCCGCGCCGAACTCTGCCAGCTCGACGCGCAGCGCGGAACCAAGCAGGACGAGATCGAGGCCGTCAACGCCATGCTGGCCAAGGCTCAGGAGCAGTTGCAGGATGCCGAATCAAAGATCGCCCAACGCGAAGGCGAGGAAAAGGCCATCGCCGAACGTGGCACCCGTTTGGCAGCCGTTCAGGCCGAGGTCAAAGTGCTGGAAGACCAAGTGACCGACCTGAACCACAAGTTGGACGATCTCGCTTCGACCGACACGCGGCTCAATGATGTGACCGAAGCGCTGAAAGCCGTCGAATCTCACAAAGCAGAGGTCGTAGCCGCCGTGGCTGCGCTGGTGAAAGACCGCGACGAGCGCACCCGCGAGTTGCTGGCCGCGACCGAACATGGCCGGGCTCAGACTTTGCTCACGCAGACGCTGCTGCAGCGCCGTGAGGCGGTGGAAAAAGAGGTTCGACACATTGAAGAGCAGCAGACCGAGACCTCGCAGGCCATGGGCAAGGCGCGCGAGCAGCTACGTCTGGCCGAAAATGAGCTCAAGGAGCGCGCAGCGCAGATCGCCACCGCCGAGCAGCGCACCAAAAACCTCGAAGAACGCGCCAGCACCGCCGACCAACAGTTCAAATCCTCACAGGCCGAGCACAAGAAGCTCAGCGAGTTGCTGGCGCAGGCCAAAACCGACCTGGAACAGGCCACCATAAGCGCCCTCGAGAAAAATAAGGAGGCCGCCGTTGCGGCTGCTGCGGTGGAGAAAAGCTCCCAGCAACAGCTCACGCTGACAGAGAAAATCAGCGGCCTGGAGGCCATCATCACCACACTCACGACGACGCACGCCAGCACGCAGCAGCAATTGTCCGCCGCCGAGTCCGACCATCAGAATCTGCAGGAACGACTGGCCGTAAGACAGAAGGAAAGCGCCACCACCGAGGCACGGGTGGCCGAGCTGATCCGAAACCAGGAAAAGCTCAAACAGGAGCTCAGCGCGCTGGAAACCTCCCTCAAGACGGAAACCGTGCGCTTGGCCGAACTCACGAAAAACGTCAAAACCGCTGAGGCGAAAGCGTCTGATGCTGAAAAACGTGCCGAAAAGGCGATCTCCGCTCAGGAAGTCGCTGACAAGAAACGCGCCGAGGCCGAGGCCACGCTCGAATCCGCCAGAAACGAGGAAAAAAACCTGCGGAAACAGATTCCCACACTCAATACCGAGCTGGCAGGCATCCAGGCCATGCTAGGCGGCTTGAACAAGGAGCGCGAGGAAGCCGCGCAATTCGTCACGCGGCTCAATGTCAGCACGGGGAATCATCACAAAAAGCTGACGGAGCTGCAGCAGCAGATCAGCCAGCTCGAGGCAGCACATCAACTGCGCGAGGAACGTGTGATGAAGGCACAGGTGGAAGTGGACAAGGAAACCACCCGCCTCAAAGCCGCGCAGGAGCTATCACGCGCCGCCGAAATCCAGAAGGCCGAACTCGAAAAAGAGCTCAAGGACACCAAGGTGAAGGCCGACGCGGCCAAAAAAGACGCCGCCGCCCTCCAAGACGAACTGCGCGAGCGGCTGGACCGCGTGCAAAACCTCAAGGCCGACGAAGAACGCCTCAGCAAGACCCTCGACGCGCAAAAGCAGGACATCGAAGGCGCAGACCTGGCGCTAAAGGAACTGCAAACGAAAATCGAGACGCGGCAGGCCGAGCTGGGAGATTATTTGAAGGTCGGCGGCCAGATCCTCGGCCTCGGCCAGGCGCTGATGGGCCTAGAAGCGCGCCAGACGGAGATCAACCAGTCTCTGCGCAAGGCCGCCGAGGAAGATCTAGCCATCCAGGTGAAGCTGAACGCTGCCCAGGAGTCGCTGAACCGCGAGTCCGCCAAGGCTGAGCAGGCGCGCAAGGACCGCGAGGCGGCAGAGGCGGAGTTCAAGCATTTCAGCGCCGAGATCCAGAAGCAGGCTGCGACTTTGCAGAATTACGAGGTGGAGCAGAAGAAGCGCATCGCGGAGCAGGAAAAACGCATCACCGACCTCGGCACGATGCAGCAGCGCTCCACCGGGCAGATCGAGGTGACCAAGGCGGAGCTGGCCCGGCTGGAAGGCCGCAAGCAGGAGTTCGCACAGGCGGAGGCGCAACTCAAACACTGGCAGGAGATCGAAAAACGTCTGCGGGGCCAGCTTGAGGAGCTGGAGGAGAAACACGAGATCATGCGCCGCGGCCTGCCCACGGAGGACAGCACGGTGGTCATGTTCGCCAACGACATCATCAAGCGCATGGACCTCATCGATGCGCTGGTATCCCGCTACGCGGGTTCAAACGGCAGCGATGTGCCGGTCCAGCTTCAAACCTTGCGCGCCTCGTTTGAGGACATCCTGCACCAGCATGGCGTGACTGAGTTCGACGTGCCCCCCGGCACTGAGGTGGACATCGAACTGCGGAAACGCATCGCTGTGGTGGACTCGCTGCCGGGCAAGGCCAAACCGCGCGTCACTGAAAGCTGCCGCTCCGGCTTTATCTTCTCGCGCGGCGAGGGCCACGAGATTACCCTGCGCAAAGTGGAGGTGCGCACCTCCAGCCAGTGAGTCCTCTCCCACAGCACACTTTTACTCATCACTCTTCGCAATATGGCTGAATACGTTGGAATCGACCTTGGCACCACCCTCTCCGGGCTGGCCTACCTGAAACCTGATGGCAATCCTGAAATCGTCCCGAACGCCGATGGCGAGCGCCTGACGCACTCGGTGGTGTTTTTCGACTCGCATGAAGATGTGAAGCTGGTGGGCAGCGCTGCGCGTGACGGCGGCGAACCGGACCGCACGATCTTCCAGATCAAACGCTACATGGACGACCCGGAGCATCTCGTGGAGATCGACGGCAAAAAATGGACCCCAGCGGAAATCTCCGCGCTCATTCTCTCGAAGCTGAAACGCGACTGCTCGAAAATCTGCGGTGACATCACCGAGGTGGTCATCACCGTGCCGGCCAACTTCAACGAACTAGCCCGCAAGAGCACCATCGCCGCCGCAGAGATGGCGGGCATGAAGGTGAAGCGCCTGGTGAACGAGCCGACGGCGGCGGCGGTGTACTACGCGCACTCGCAGGGCGTGAAGGGCCGCATCCTGGTGTTTGACCTCGGTGGCGGCACGCTGGACACGACCATTCTCGATGTCGAGGGCGAGAACATCAAGATCCTGACCTCCGAAGGTGCCCGCCACTTGGGCGGCAGTAACTTTGACGACCTCCTGCTGGAGGCCTACGCCGAGCAGTACAAAAAACAAACCGGTGCGGCCCTCTACAGCGACGAGCGCCACCGCCGCCGCGTGCTCCAAGCCACCGAAGACGCGAAGAAGATGCTCTCGAAGCTCCAGCGCGTGAACGACACCGTGGCAAATGACCAGAACAGCGGCATCGCGCGCATCGACCTCACCCGCGAGAGCTTTGAAAAAATCATCCGCAACATGCTCACCCGCACCGTCTTCCTCGTGGAGCAGGCGCTGGATTCCGCGAAGCTGAAGCCCTCCGACATCGATCACGTCGTGCTGGTGGGCGGCTCCACGCGCATTCCGAAGGTGAAGACGATTTTGGAGAAGATGTTTGGCAAGACGCCGAAGTCCTGCGGCAACGTGGACGAATGCGTGGCGCTGGGAGCGGCCTTGTTCGCGAAAAAGTCCGCAAAAATCCAGGAAGTCTGCAACGCCAGCTACGGCACGCTGGCGATGGTGTATAACGCGAAGACAAAGGAGGAAAAGCTCATGAACTCGATTGTCATCCCGAAAAACACCCCGATCCCCTGCTCCCGCACGCAGGTCTATCAGACCTCCGAGGACAACGAGCGCGTCATCGAGGTGGACATCACCCAGGGCGAGGACGAGGACGCGAAATTCATCGACGTCATCGGCCGCATCACGCTCGAAGTACCGCCGAACCGCCCGAAAGGCTGCGAGATCGCCGTGACCTTTAGTTATGATGAAAACCAGCGCGTGCGCGCCCTGGTGGTCGATAAGCAGTCCGGCCGCAGCCAGGAAGTGGCCGTGAGCTACAAGGGCGCGGGCGTGCTTTCCGACGAGGAATTGAAACGCCGCAGCGCGCACCTCCGCACCATGCGCATCGAGTAACCCGCCAGCCCGCTAAGGAACCACGCCATGTTTAAAATTCTCAAGTCCCTCTCCAAATCCCTCGGCGGTGGCAAGACCGCCGAAACCAAACCCCAGGCCGCCCCTAAAGCAGGCGGCACGTTGCTGGACAAGGTCAACAAGGGCGCGCCCGCCGTGCAGGCTGGGTCGCCCAAGAGCGCCGAGGAGCTCTGCGGCATCCCTGCCAAGATGCCCAAGGACGAAATCCGGGCACAATTGAAGATCCTCTTCCGCCGCTACAACCGCAGCGCCTCTAGCCTTGACGCCAAAACCCGCGCCGAAGCCGACAAAATGCTCGATGCCATCGTCGAGGTCCGCGAAAAGCACTTCGGAGAGATTTGACCCTGACAGCGCAGGTGAGATGACATGAAACTCGACCGTCTTGTCGCCTCCCATCAATCACTGGGCCGACAGGCGGCCCATCGGGCCATCGCCGCAGGGCGGGTACGCGTGAATGCCCAAGTCGTGACGGACGGGCATCATCCGGTGGATCGTTTCATGCGGGTGGAAGTGGATGGGGAGGTGATCCAGTCACCAGAACGGGCGCTATACCTGATGCTGCACAAACCTGTGGGCATTCTCAGCGCCACGAAGGATGATCAGCACCCCACGGTGATCGACTTGATCGACGATCCGGACAAACACAGCCTGCACATCGCTGGAAGGCTGGATCGCAGCACCTCCGGCCTAGTGCTGCTGACCAACGACGGCCGCTGGTCGAAACGAATCATGGCTGCGGAGCACAAGGTGCCGAAGGTTTATCTCGTCGAAACCGCCGAACCCATCGCCGAGGAGGCCGTGGCCGAGTTTGCACGAGGTTTTTACTTCCACACGGAGGACATCACCACGCTGCCCGCCGAACTCGTCATTCTGGACGAGCGCCGCGCCCGACTGACACTGCATGAAGGCCGCTACCATCAAGTGAAGCGCATGTTTCACCGCGTGAACAACCGGGTGACGGGCCTGCACCGCGAGAGCATCGGCTCCTTTTGTCTGGCAGATGATTTAAAATCGGGAGCATGGCAGTTTCTTGATCCGCAGATTGCCTGGGCGGCGGTGACTTCTGGCGATTCTTTGCTTTTGAAAAGTTCCAGCTTTCGCGAGTGAATTTCAGCCTTTAAACTCCAGTTCTTGTGACCCCCCTGCGCATGTACCTCAGCATTTGGTTAGGCATCATGTTGGCAGCCGAAACAGGCTGTACAACTCAAAAAGCCGCAAAGCCGGACAAACTTGCCGTCCAGCAGGCGCTTAAGGCTCTTCCAGTCGAAGAGGTGGAAAATCCGTTGATCAAGCGGCTGAACAACCCGTCCTCCATGCCTGTGGTGCCGCCGGCAGGTGCCCGCACCTCGTATTCATCCGTCAAAATCACGCAGAAGACACTGGCGATGACCTTTGACGACGGCCCGCACCCAAGCCTGACTCCGAAGCTGCTCGACATCCTCAAGGAGCGAAACATCAAATGCACCTTCTTCCTCATCGGCAATCTGGTGAAGACTTATCCCGCCATCGTGCGCCGCATCATTGCGGAAGGCCATGAGATCGGCAATCACACCTGGACGCATTGCAGCCTCACCAGCCGCTCCGACGAGCAGATCCGCAACGAGCTGAAGAAATCCGAGGACGCCGTCTATGAAGTGGCCGGTGTGCGCCCGCACCTGATGCGCCCGCCTTACGGTGCGATAAACCCCCGCATCAAAGACCTCATGTTCTCCGAGTTCGGCTACTCCACCATCATGTGGTCCGTCGATCCGCAGGACTGGCGCCGCCCCGGCGTGGCCGCCGTGACCAGCCGTCTCGTCAATGGTGCGCATCCGGGAGCGATCATGCTCTCACATGACATTCACCCGCCCACCATCACGGCCATGCCCTCGATGTTCGACCAGCTTCTGGCCAAGGGTTATCAATTCGTCACGGTCAGCCAGCTTTTGAACATGGAAAAAGCCTCCATGCCCGTCGGCGTGATCATCCGTCCTGCGAATAAGATAGGTGACAAAGACCCCACGCCGCTGCCGCTAACCGCGAAGCCGAAAGCGTAGCTTCGATTGGCCATCGAAGCCTTCAGATTCGCCCCCCAGTCGAATCTACCCCTGAAAAAGAGAAAGCGCCCCGGGCGGAGCCGGGACGCTTTCAAACCCGCCTGTGCCGTTCGAATACAAAGGGCTCACGTATCCCATGAGACCAGGTGGGAACCCGCGTGATGAAGCTCTGTCTTCCAGTGAAGGCATGACATATCACTTCAGCGCGTAGCCCCCGCAGTTGATGAATCGGGCCGGGCCACAAAGCTCGACAACGAACACCGCAGGAAGTTAAAACACCGCGCAAGGCGGCAGAAATTTCAAAGAACGTACGACCAGACATTAACAGCCTGCGCCGCAGGATCAAGGAGCCTGTCAGGAATGGCGCGTTGATCACACCTTCCTTTTCCCTCCAATCTGGACATACAGTTTACCCGCCTCCGACTCTCACATCGGAGAGTGACTGCCTCGAAGCTGCACACCCCCACCGCCAGAATTTGGCTTGGCTACTTTCGCCGCTTCTGGGCACGTTTGTGGCCGTGGCCGGGTTTGCGAGCAGCCGCTGTCTGGCGGGGTTCGCGATCAGGCGGGCCACGATGTTCCTGCCGCTCGGAACGATCCTGGCGCGTCGGTCTCTCGCGTGAGGGCACGAGCATGAAATCGACCTGCTTTTTCAGGCTGTCCACCTTGTAAACCTGCACGACGAGGTTATCGCCGAGACGAATCACGCGGCGCGTGTGACGTCCCGTGAGTTGACGAGTGGCAGGATCGAAGATGAAGAAGTCATCGGGAATCGCCGAAAGCGGCACGACGCCACTGAGACCGAGATCCGGCACATCGACGAAGAAGCCAAAGTTCCGCACATCGGTGACGAGCGCGGCATAGGGCTGCGGCTTTTTCGAGGCGAGCTGGGCCTTGAGGTAGGCGTAGAGCTTCACCTCCTTGCTGTCTCGTTCGGCATCGGAGGAATTCTTCTCCGTGGTGCTGATGTGATCGGCGATCTGCTTCGCGATGCCCACCTGCAACTCGACTTTGTCGAACAACGAGCGATGCACGACGAGATCGGCGTAACGGCGGATCGGCGACGTGAAATGCGTGTACTTCGTCTTCGCGAGGCCGTAATGACCAAGCGGCTCCACAGCGTAACGCGCGCGCATGAGCGAGCGCAGGAAGCCGATTTTCAACGCAGGGCCAATCGGCAGTGTGCCGAGCTTGCTGAGCAGTTTCTGCACCTCGGGACGATGCGTGAGGTTCCCGCACGGCACGCGATGGCTAAGCACGTCCTCACGATAATCATTGAGCCGCTTTTCCTTCGGCGACTCATGGACGCGATACACGGAAGGCCGGTTCAGGCCCATCAAACGGCCTGCGACGGCCTCGTTGGCCAGCAGCATGTATTCCTCGATCAATTGGTGCGAGACATCGTTCTCGATGCGTTCGATGCGCAGCACCTTGCCGTGTTCATCGAGCCGGATTTTGTTCTCCGGGAAGTCGAGATCGAGCGAGCCATTCTTAAAGCGCAGGTGGCGAATTTTCTGCGCCACGGCATCCGCGTCATGAAGCATCTGCTCGGTTTCATTGCCCGGCGGCACCTGGATCACGGCAAACGCCTCTTTGTAGGTGAAGCGGCGCTTGGAGCGGATCACGGCGGCGTAAAACTTCGAGCTAACAACGCCGCCATCCTTCGCCAGCACAAACTCCACGCACTTCGTCAAACGGTCCACGTTCGGCTTCAGCGAGCACAGCTCATTGCTCAGCGCCTCCGGCAGCATGGGGATCACGCGATCCACGAGGTAGGTCGAGTTACCGCGCTTGCGGGCCTCGACATCCAAAGCGCTGCCCGGCAGCACATAATGAGAAACATCGGCGATGTGAACCCACAACTGCCACTGATCGCCGTGCTTTTGAATGCAGATCGCATCATCAAAGTCTTTCGCATCATCAGGATCGATGGTGATGACGTTGTGCGAGCGGCAATCGACACGGCCTTTGCACTCCTCAGCGCTTGGCTGGTTGTCAGGCCGCGATTTGGCGATCGTCTGAGCCTCATGCAGCACGTTCTTTGGAAAATGCAGCGGCAAGTCGTAATGCCGCAGCACGGAGAGCATATCGACGCCTTCCTCATCCGGCGGGCCGAGCACTTCGATGATCTCGCCCTCGGGTGCGGTCTGCTTGGACTCCCACTGCGTAATTTCCACGACCACCTTGTCTCCCACGTTCGGCTTGCGGCCCACGTCGCGGGGTTCAGGCACATAAATCGCCCCAGGAAGGCGCGGATCATCCGGCGTGACGTGCAGGAACTGCTTCGAGCGCTGCAAGGTGCCGACAAACTGCGTGCGCTTGCGTTCCAGCACGCGCACCACACTGCCGCTCTTGTCCTGCTGGCCTGGCTTCACATCCAGACGTACCAGCACGCGGTCGCCATGCATCGCGGTGCCGGTGTCTCGGTCCGAGATGCTGATCTCGGTGATGCCCGCCTCGTCCGGCTGCACAAAACCACGACCACCACGCGTGATCTGAATCACCCCCGGCACCAAGTCCGCCTCCTTCGCCACGATGTAGCGATTGCCCTTCGTGCGGACGATTTTCCCCTGTTTCTCCAGGCTTTTGAGCAGGCTTTGCAGCACCTGCTGTTGATTGGGCTTCATGCCCAGTTGGGAAAGCAGCTCCGGCACATTCGAGGGCACATAGTCCTCACTGCCGAGCAGCTTCAATAATTTCTGTTCCATCCGCCAGCATGGCAGAAGAAAGGCAGAAAGACGAATGCAGAATGATGAATTCCCGCTTCCTCGCCTTCCGGGTCATTTCGACAATGGCGGCGGACGGAACTCGCGGTTGATGACCAGACGCAGTTGGCGCATCGCCTGGTCCAAGGCCTCTCGGGCCTCGGCCAGCTCCGGTTCCAGTGTAGCATCCACCGGCGTGCTCATCACACGCTCGAAGCGGTCCAGCAGCGCCAGGCCGTCTTCCCGCAACCCGTTTTGCTCGATCAAATCACGCACCTGAGCGACCTGCGCACGGGTCTTGACGATCAGGTTCATCGCTGCGGCCTCGGTCGTTTCATTCGTTTCCAGCAATCGAAGCTGCTGGCAGTGAAACAGTCGGCAGCGAGTCGGCCGCTTGTCATAAACCGTGCATCTCAGCTCCTTCAGTGCCGCGCAGGGCTGCTCCATGTGAAACGCTCCGCCACGACTGCGGATCTTCAGTCCCAGCCGCCCAAGCTCCGCCGCGCTATCCCCCGGCTGCAGCTTCACGATCTGAAACATCGTCCCGTCACAGCACATCCCACACGCGGTGCAAAGGCGCGAGGCGGCGGCTGGAAAATCATCCGCGTTCATGGTAGCTCAGGCTGTTTGGCGGCCTGCTCCAGCACCTTCAAAGTGAGCTGCACATTGAGGTCCAAGTCCAGGGGGCGCCTTGTTTTCACGGCACCGGCTGGGCCACGTTCGCGCCAGTGGCTCAGCCGCTCGCTTAGCTCAGCGATGTCACGCGGATCGTCGAGGACGTGGCCGTTGACGCCGGATTCGATCAATTCGGACGCTCCGTTGAAGCGGGTGGTGATGACGGGGATGCCCGTCGCAAGCGCTTCGCTCACCACATTCGAGCAAGGCTCGTAAATCGGCAGAAACGTGAGCACATCAGCCGCCGCGTAGGCTGTTTCAACGTCTTCTAGCGGCCCGGTGAGGATGACGTTCGGCGGCACCTTGCCACGCAGGCGGTCCCGCGTCACGACGAGCAGCTTCAGCTTCAGGTCGTGGCTTTGCCCGGCCATGAATTTCAGCAACCAGGGCAGCCCTTTGCGCTCCCAGCCGGAACCGACGAAGACGAGCACGAAATCGTCGTCCGCGAGGCCAAAACGACGTCGTGAGGCAGCGCGGTCCGCGTTTTGGAAGCGACGGACCTCGACCCCATTGCGGATGAGATGGATGCGCTTCTGCGGGAAAGCGGGGAAATGCCGCGCGATCTCGCCCCGCACCATGTCCGAGTTCACGATGATGTGTTTCGTGTGCGCCGGGTCAAACGTGCGTGCTTCGAGCGCCCGCATGTTGCGATGGAAGGCTCCCAGTCCGATGAGCGGGCGTTTCCACCATGGCGCGAACTGTTTGCGGCGCTCCAGCCAGACGCGATGCAAGCCATCGCCAGCACGATAGACATCCTGCTTCAGCGTGCGCTCCAGACTGAAGACGCAGTCGAATTTTTCCTGCTGCAAGGCGGCGTTCACGCCTTCCGCGAAGCGGAGCGGACGTTCGGCGCGTGAGGCATCGACGTTGATGGTGTGAAACTGCACCCCAGCGGCCTGCCCCTGCCACTTTTCGGCCAACAGGTGCGTCTCATGGCCGGCGGAAACGAGCGCGGTCAGCAAACGCTGCACATACAGCTCCGCACCACCGGTGGCGGAGAACTGACGACGAATGAGGGCAAGTTTCATGCGGAAAGCAGTGCAAGCGTCCGGCTTGCAAAAGGGGGCAAGCGTGACGCCTGCACTACGATTGCTTCTGCCGCCACTGCTCGAAACTCTCCTTCGGCGTGCGATAGACCGATCCGCAGCGCGGGCAGGTGATCTGCGCGATGCCATCGGCAAAGATGTGATCCAGGTCATCCTGCGGCAGGCGCATGATGATGGGCATGAGCCGCTCCACCGAGCAGCCGCATTCAAACAGGTAGCCGCGTGTCTCTAGCAGGGTGAGATGCTCGGTGGTTTCGAGTTCGAGCACATTTTCCAGCGCCAACTCAGAGAGCCAGACCTCATCGCAATCCGGCTCCGCTGAGATTTGCACAAACTCCTCGTCCTCCAGCCGGAAGAAGCGCGTCAGACGCTGCTCGCTGGTGGTGTAAAAGGTTTCCACGGCCTTGAGCATGTCATCGCCATAGAACTCGATCATGCTCTGCCGCGGCTGATGGTCCGGGCGCGTCGTTTGCGCGATGAACATGGCCTCGCCCTCCTGGCGCACATCCTCGGTAAAGACGCGGCCGGTCACACGCCCCGGACGGGTGCTGCCGGTGACGAAGACATTCGCCCGCTGCGGCTCCTTCACATGGATCGTCCATGCGCAGATCTCGTCCTGCGGTCGTGAGCACAGATGCAGGGCAAGGGCCGCGAGCGTGTCTTTCAGCATCTGATCGAGGGATTCGGCATGCTGGATGCCGTGCTGCATCAGGTGCAGGTAATAATCGAGGTACATCGGGCTGAAGCGTCCGCGCACCAGCAGCGCGTTGCGTTTCCGCACGAAATAGGAGCGGAGTTCCACCACGGACAGGTCGGGTTCTAGCATCTGACTCATGCCTCTGCTATCTCACTGGAAAAAGCCGCACGCAAGCCTGCGCTTCTACCCCGCCACGCCGCGGAACTTCTGCCGGTAGGCGCTGGGCGTGGTGCCCATGACCTCGCGGAAGCGGCGATTGAAGTTCGCCAGATTGCGGTAACCGCAGTCCATGGCGATGTCGGTGATGTTGCCCGCGTCCTCGCCCAGCATGCGGCAGGCGCGGCCGATGCGCACCTCGTTGACATATTCCGGCACCGTTTTGCCCGTGCGTGAGTGGAAAAAGCGGCTGAAGGCCCCCAGACTGAGGTGCGCCAGCTTGGCCAGCCGCTCTCGGTCGATCTCCTCGGTCAGATGCGTGTGAATGAAATCCACCACGCGCTCCATTCGGCCCTGGTCGGCAGATTCGAGCTTCGGCTCATAGTTGGCGCTGGCGAGCGTCTTCAGCTCATCCGAATTCGCCAGCGTGTCCAGGATGGCCAGCAACTCGATCACACGGGCGAGGCCGTCTCTTTGAGCGAGACGTTTCATGTGCTCCGCCACCGCTGTGCGGGTGGCTCCGCGCACGGCCAAACCACGAGCGGCGCGCTGCAGCAGCCTTCTGACCGGCTCCACCTCCGGCAGCGAGAAGAAATCGCGCCCGAGGAAGGTGTCGTCAAAGCGCACGATGATCGCATGCACCTGCCGCGCCTTGCCGCCGGTGTCCTGATGCCAGACATGCGGCAGATTGGCACCGAGCAGCACGATGTCACCGTCCGTCAGCGCACCGATGTTGTCCCCCACCACGCGGTGTCCGCTGCTCTCAATCGCCAGCGTGAGCTGATACTCAGGGTGGAAATGCCAACGCGTCCCATAGTCCGGCCCGCGCACCACCTCGCAGTGGAAGGACTCCCACTGGCGCTTGGGCACTTTCTCGAAGACGGGCTTCATGCGAAGAAGTTTACAGTTGTTTGCGGTGGTTGACGATAGTTTACAGTTGTTTCAGGGCGGCAAACAACGGTCAACCACCGTCAACAATAGTAAACAACCGTCAACGGCTCCTACAGATCCTCATCCTTGTCATTGTCCCCGGCCTTCCGGCCGCGCAGCTTGGCTTCCATGAAGGCGTCGAGGTCGCCGTCCATCACGCCCTGGACGCTGCTGGTTTTTTCACCGGTGCGGTGGTCTTTGACCATCTGATAGGGCTGGAAGACGTAGCTGCGAATCTGACTGCCCCAGCCGATGTCGCTCTTCTCGCCATACTGGCGGTCGATCTCGGCTTGGCGCTTGTCTTCTTCGATCTGGAAGAGCTTCGCCTTCAGCATCGCCATGGCTTTGGCGCGGTTCTTCGGCTGGCTGCGTTCGATCTGGCAGGCAACGATGACGCCGCTGGGGATGTGCGTGAGGCGAACCGCCGTTTCGACCTTGTTCACGTTCTGGCCGCCTTTGCCGCCGGCACGGTAGGTATCCACGCGCAGATCTTCATCCCGCACGACGATGTCGATCTCCTCCTCGGAGTCTGGCGTGACGTCAATCGAAGCAAAAGACGTGTGGCGCTTCTTCGCCGCGTCGAAGGGTGAAATGCGCACGAGGCGATGCACGCCGCGCTCGGCTTGCAGGAAGCCAAAGGCGTTTTCGCCGATGATTTCGAGTGTGGCGGAGCGGGTGCCGACGTCGTCACCCGATTCGTGGTCGATGAGCTCGACCTTGTAGCCACGGCGCTGGCACCAGCGCTGATACATGCGCATCAGCATGTCCGCCCAGTCACAGGCCTCCGTGCCACCGGCACCGGAGTGGATGGTGATGAAGGCATTGCCACGGTCAAACGGCCCGCTGAGGAGCTGGCTGAGTTCAAAGGCGCTCACATCGTTTTCGAGCCTCGTGTGCTCCTGATCGACTTCGCGCCAAGTGTCCATGTCGCCCGCTTCTTTGGCGAGGTCGATCAGGCCATCAAAATCACCCGCACGCGACTCCAGCTCCTGGAGTGGTCCGATTTTCTTTTTGATCACATTCGTGCGGTCGATCGTCTTCCGCGCCGCGTTCGCGTCATCCCAAAAGCCGGGGGCACCCATGCGGTCCTCCAGCATTGCCAGCTCGTCTTTTAATTTCGGTACGTCAAAGATACCTCCGGAGCTCCCCCAACCTTGCCTTGAGGGCGGTGGTGTCGAGGGCTTGGAGGTCGGTAAGGATGGTCTTGCTGGTCTTTTCCATGCAGCGTAGATAGCCGCCGGGCGCGTGAGTTCAACGCCTTTGTCATCATGGAAAAAACCGAGGCCATCCTCATCGGGCGCACGCGTTATGCGGAGGCGAGTCTCATCGTGCAGTGGTGCTCGCCTGAGCTCGGACTCTTCCGAACGATGGCCAAGGGTGCGCTGCGGCCCAAATCGCCGCTCAATGGCGTGCTGGACCTGTTTGTCTCCGCCGAACTGCGCTTCGTGCGCAGCAAATCCGGCGATCTGCACACGCTGGCCGAGGCACGCTGGACGAATCCACGCCTCGGCCTGCGTGAGAGCTATGGGCGCGTGCTCGCCGCGACCTACCTCGTCAAATTGATCCACCTCGTCGCCGAAACCGGCTCACCGATCCCCGAGATCCACGAACTGCTCATCAAAGCGCTCGATTACCTCGCCGCGAAAGACCCCGTGCCGGCGCTGATCACGCGCTTCGAGCAGCGCCTTGGCGAAATGCTTGGCATCATCCCCGAAGGAGAGATCGGCATGGCCGCTGCGGCCATTGAAGACAGCTTTCACCGCAAACTGCCCGTGCAGCGCAGGCAGTTGGTGGATTGGATGGCGAAGCACTGACGGCCACCAGTCTCCAAGGCCGCAGGCTGAGACCTGAAAGACCCGTCACTTCATCAATCCGATCACCGCTGAAGTCAGCGCCTTCACCCCCGTTTCAATGCTGGGCTCGGGAACCGGTTTGAAGAAGGGCGAATGCAGCGAGGGCAGCGTGGTGCCTTTCGCTTTGGCCTCGGCGACGACCTGCGGCGGCTGCGTGCCGAGCCAGAACATGCACAGCGGCACTTTTTCCTTGGTGAGGCCGTATTCAGCGAAGTCTTCGGCTCCCATCACGGGTTCGCGGGTCAGTACGTTGTCCGGACCGATGGCGGAACCGACCAGACCGCGCACTTCAGCGCACAAGGCTGGCTGATTGTAGAGCGCAGGCGCTTGATCGTCGGAGACGATGACCTCGGGCATTTTGTCGGCGGGCATGTTGGCGGATTCGGCCTGAGCTTTGACGATGCGTTGGATGGATTCGACGAGCTTCTTGCGCGTGTCCGTCTGGTAGCTGCGCAGCGTCAATTGCAGGCGCACCTCGTCGGAGATGATGTTGCTCTTCGTGCCGCCGTGGATGCTGCCCACCGTCACCACCGCCGGATCACCGGGCTTCACCTCACGGCTCACGATGGTTTGCAAGGCCAGCACGATTTGGGCGGCGAGCACGATGGGGTCCTTCGTCAGATGCGGCATGGAACCATGCCCACCCACGCCTTTGACGACGATCTCCACGCTGTCCACGTTCGCCAGCGCGTAACCTTCGACGATGCCGATCTGTCCATGCGCCAGGTCGGAGGCACAATGCAGGGCGATGGCCTTGTCCGGCTTCGGGAATTTGGAAAACAAGCCCGCGCGCAGCATCAGCCGCGCCCCGAGTACCCGCTCCTCCGCATGCTGGCCGATCATCACCACCGTGCCCTTCCATTGATCCCGCAGCTTGCTCAAAGCCCGCGCCGTGCCGATGAAGCTCGCCATGTGGATGTCATGCCCACAGGCATGCATCACGTTCACCTCGCGACCGAGATCATCCTTCACCACCTTCGTGCTCGCATACGGCGCTCCTGTTTGCTCCTTCACCGGCAGCCCGTCCAAATCGGTGCGCACCAGGATCACCGGGCCTTCGCCATTCTTGAGCACGCCGACGAGTCCGTTGCCGCCGACCTTCTCCGTGACCTCCAATCCCGCCTCTCGCAGCTCCTTGGCGATCCGGGCCGCCGTTTCGACCTCGTGCAGCGAGAGCTCCGGGTTCGCATGCAGTTCCTGGTAGAGCGAAACCAGCGACGGCAGCTCCTGCATCGTCACCGAGGCGAGATCGGCAGCGAAAAGCGAGGAGGAGGCGAGCAGGCACAGGAAAATCGGCTTCATGGGAAAGGTTCAGGTTTCAAGTTTCAGGCAGGTGCGGAAGACGCCAACGACTTGGAACTAGAAACCAGCAACGCGAAGCCATTCTTACAGCCTCGGCTTTTCCGGCTTGATCGGCGCCTCGGCAGAACGCACGCCTTTGACCGTCGTCTTGCGTTTGAAAAGCTTGTCGCTGCTGCAAGCGCAGAGCTCGTCGAAGTTCATGCCGCCGAAGGCCGCGTTGACCAGCCACTCGCGCTGCGGTTTGGCGATGATGCCGTTCACGCGGCCCGCTGGTAAAATGAGTTCCCCCATCATCCTACCCCTCATCATTTGACCCATGCGGGGGTTCGCTGGCTTGGGAATTGCTTCGGAAGCACCGGAACGCCGTGCGAGCTTGGGGAACAGGAAGTCACTTGGCACTCGCCCCGCATTCTGGCGAATACGCCGACAGCAGGCTGGCAAAAAGATGCAATCAGGTTCCCATTTTTTTGCCAACCATTTTTTTGCCACCCAAAACGGCCAGGTTCCCGCCTCTCGTTTCGTTCCATCTCACCGTTGGCAGCATCTTCCTGACGGAGTTTTGACAACGCGAGAGATTGAAGACACGCGAGAGCATCTGAATCAGAACTCCTGCGTCACTCCACCCTCTTGCGGTGTTTGTTTAACTCCCAAACTAAGGTAAGGCAGGCCGACAAAAAGATGGGCGGCAAAAAGATGCAATCAGGCTCCCATTTTTTTGCCAACCAAAACGACCAGGTTCCCGCCTCTCGACCCATGCCAGCTCACAAGTGGCTGGGGTTTGGAACAGGGAGTCACTTCCTCCCCGCCTGTCGTCGGATGAAGCGGTGAAGGTTTCGATCTCCCATTTTTTGAAGGCCGCAGAACGAGGGCAGCCGAATGGCTTTGAGTCTCCACTTCGACTGCCCCCATTCTGCGGCCATTGATTTCCCCATTCGGAGAAGATGTGGTTCGGAAGAATGATTCATTCGTCATTCGGCATCCCTGGTTCGGAATTCTCTCCCAGTCTCCCAGTCTCCCAGTCTCCCGGTCTCCAGCTCAGTCTCCCTGCACCCGCACCACGCTCTCGATGCGGCTGGCCTCAAACACCTCGCTGCCCAGACGCAGACGCAGACGCAGCGGCTTGCCGCGCTCCGCCGCCTCCCCGGCCACGAACAAGCAGCCCTCGCGCTCCCGGGCCTCGCCGCGCAGTTGCACCCGCACTGGCTTGCCCAGCGGCACGCCCCAGCGCTGCTCAAAGGCCCGCTTGGCCGCCTCGGCTTCGGATTTCCACGCCGCATAGCCCGCACCATCGCCCTGCGCAGGCAGTTCCGCCGCGCGACGCGCCTCGGCCTCCGCCGCCCGTGCCTGGGCCACCTCCGCCTTCCAACGTGCATAACCATCCACCGCTGCCGCGCCCTGAAACAGCTCCAGCCCCGCCGCTGCCGCCTCTCCAGGTCTCACCATCTCCCCTTCCCCAAGTCCCCTCGCCTCCCGCTCTCCATGGCTCAAAGCCTCCGTCTTCCCAGTTCCAGCCACCGCCCAACGGCGAGGCGAAGCAGCAAACAGCGATGGCAACTCAGGTTCAGACATGCCTTCCTCCATGGCCCAACACACCCAACGCTTCAACTGAGCTGAGCAGGAAGCTAATGCCGCGCCTTCAGGCCGCGATCTTTTTGGGACGCTTCCGCACCGAGCACAGGGTGCCGCCTGAATCGTTGCTCCCCACCTGCACCTCAAAACATTCGACCGCGTTGAACAGTCCGCTCAGCTTGTTGAAGCCGTAGTTGCGACAATCGAAGGAGCCTTGATTCACATTGTGATTCCCGACCGCACCTAGTGCCGCCCAGCCGTCGTCCCCCAAGGCGCTCTTACTGGCTGGACTCCATCTCCAAGATCTTCCAGCGGCGATGCCAGGCGCGGGTGAGTTCGGCGACGAGCTTTTCGAGGTTGTCGAACTCGCGCACGGGGAGGCGTAGGAGGGGGACGCCGGTGGAGGCGAAGAGGTTGTTCACGAACATGTCGCGATCTTTGCGGTCCGCGCTTTGGTGGCTGTCATCATCCAGCTCGATGCCGAGCATGGGCATCCAGTCGTCATTTCGGCAGATCAAGAAATCGACATGCTTCTGGCTGATCATCTGGAAGGCACCGTTAGTTTTTTCATGCTGAAAGACATCGGCCAACCGAGGTTTGACCTGAATGCGGCAGCGGGCGTCGGTGATTTGGGCGAGGCAGTCGTAGAAACGCTTTTCCGTGTCGGTGAGCAACGCCTTGGCGGTGTACTCGTAGGGCAGGCGGATGCGGACTGCGGGATCGGGGGCGATGAGCTTCATCAGGGAGAATGACTTGATTATGGTAATTATAAGCAGGGATTGGGCCAGGGGGCAAGCCTGACCCGTCCCTAGCTATCGAAGAAGCCTGGCTTCCCCTGCTCTTTCCATGCTGGGGCCGACCCCAAACCCTGCCGGATATGGCCGGAAACTCACCCAAATGTGCCAAAGTGGCTGACTTTGAGCCTTCGGCACCCGACAAACGGCCTTTGCGGCCCCGCACAGGCTTTGTGCGCTAGCACACAAGGGCTCTGTGCCAGCACGGAGAAGCTGCGTGCCAGCACCGAAGAGCTGTGTGCCACCACGGAGAAGCTGCGTGCCAGCACGGAGAAGCTGCGTGCCAGCACGGAGAAGCTGCGTGCCAGCACGGAGAAGCTGCGTGCCAGCACGGAGAAGCTGCGTGCCAGCACGGAGAAGCTCGAAACCACCGGCTGGCAGCCGGTGACACGCGCTGCCGTCGGCAGCGCTGAATGAAAACCGGGCGTTTTCTCGTTCATTGAGCGATGTCTTCCTCCTCCCGCGTCCGCTACCGTGTGGTCGGCTTCATGCTGGCGCTCGGGGCCGTCACCTATCTCGACCGCGCGTGCATCGCCACGCTGGCACCGGACATCCGCCGCGATCTCGGGCTGAGCAAGGATGAGATGAGCTGGATCTATAGCGCCTTCGCCATCGCTTACGCGGCGTTTGAGATTCCCACGGCTTGGTGGGCCGACCGCATGGGCACACGCCGGGTGCTGACACGCATCGTGACGTGGTGGTCCGCGTTTACGATGGCCAGCGCTGCCGCGTGGAATTTCGGCTCGCTGCTGGTCATCCGCTTTCTCTTTGGGGCGGGTGAGGCGGGCGCGTGGCCGAGCATGGCGCGGACTTTCTCCCGCTGGATCCCCCGCTCCGAACGCGGCACGATCCAGGGAATTTTCTTTGCGGCCGCGCATGTCACGGGAGGCTTGACGCCCATGATCGCGCTGGCGGTGGCGGGCCTGTGCGGGTGGCGGTGGACGTTTGTGATCTTTGGCGTGCCCGGCATCGTGTGGGCCATCGCCTGGCACCGCTGGTTCCGCGATGATCCCGAGCAACATGCTGCGGTGAGTCCGGCGGAGCTGGCCAAGATCGTGGCGGGACGCGAGCAAAGCAGCGGGCAGCACGAAGGCTGGGCCTATTGGCGGCAATTGCTGCGGCACCGCAACACGCTGCCGCTTTGCCTGATGTATTTTCCGAACAGCTTTGGCTTCTACTTCTGCATCACCTGGCTGCCGGATTATCTGCGGGAGCAGCACGGCTTTGAGTCGATGCGGCTGGGCTTTTTCACCGGTCTGCCGCTGCTGCTGAGCCCGGTGGCTGACTTGCTCGGGGGATTGACCACGGATGCCGTGACGCGGCGTTTTGGCCTGCGAATCGGGCGCGTGGGCGTGGGAGCCGCCTCCTACCTCGTCGCTGGCGGTGCCATGCTGTTGGCGACGACCACCACGCACCCGGAACTCGCGGCCTGGTGCATCGCCGCTGCGGTGGCAGCGAGCATGTTCACCCTCGGTGCCTCCTGGGGAACGGTCATCGATGTCGGCGGCAGTCACACCGGCGTGGTGAGCGCGGCGATGAATACGAGCGGCCAGATCGGCAGCATCGCGTGTCCGCTGATCGTGATCTGGCTGCAGCAGCATTACGACTGGAATGCGCCGCTGTATCTCATCGGCGGTCTGTTCCTGGTGGGAGCCGTGGCCTGGGGCTTCATCAATCCGCACCGGAAGATTTTTGAATAGCAGGAGCCTGTTCTGCACTTGCCGGTGCCGTACCGGTTTCACAACGCTTCCCAAGCGGCGGAGAGGCTGAGGCGTGAGCAACGGGAGGCTTATGATTGACGTTTTTTGATTTTTGGTTTGGGCGGGCGAGGCATGGCTGGCTCTGCCGGTGCCAGCTGCTGGTAGAACTCATGCAACTTCCGCTGAAGTAGGGCGCGGTCTGGGAGCTGGGTCTGGTATTCAGCGATGAGCGCGGGGGAGAGTGAGCGGCTGAGGGCGTACTCGACGACTTCGCTGTCCTTCGACGCGCAGAGGAGGACACCGATGGAGGGATTCTCATGCGGCTTCTTCACGTCGCGGTCCAGGGCCTCCAGATAGAAGCCGAGCTTGCCGAGGTGCTCGGGCTCGAAGCGATCAATTTTGAGTTCCAGGGCGACAAGGCAGTTCATGCCACGATGGAAGAAGAGGAGGTCGAGGGCGAAGTCGCGCTTGCCGACCTGAAGCGGAACCTCGGAGCCGACGAAGCAAAAGTCACTGCCCAGCTCGGTGATGAAGTCGCGCAGCTTTGCCAGCAGGCCGCGATGGAGATCAGACTCGGAATGGTCATCCGGGAGGCCGAGGAACTCGAGAACGTAGCTGTCTCTGAAGACCGCTGAGGCGTCCGGGTGAGTTTGTGTCACCAGTGGTGACACTTTTGGCGGAGAGAGCACCACACGCGCAAAGAGGGCGGCGCGGAACTGGCGCTCCAGTTCGCGTTTTGACCACTTCTCGCGAATGGCCATGCGCATGTAGAACTCGCGTTCTTCGGACAACTTGGCCTGGCCGAGGATGATGAGATGATGGGTCCAGGACAATTGTCGCACCAGTGGAGCGACAATTTCATGATCGCAGTAGGCCTCGTAAAACTGTTTCATGCGAAACAGGTTGCTGCGAGTGAAGCCTTTCAGCCCAGGCTGGTGACGAGCAAGGTAGGCGGAGAGTTCATCCACCACGCCATCTCCCCACTCAGCAGCTACAATCTTCTCGCTGATGTGCTGACCAACGCTCCAGTAAAGCTCAATCATCGCCACATTCACCGCCTGATAGGCGCGGTGACGGGCGGCCTCGATGAGGAGTAGCACTTCTTCAAATCCAGGCAAACCGGCTCGTCCTAAAGTGCTGACAGAAGCCTCTTTCACCACCACCGCCCGCTTTTTGCCCCTGCTGGAGGTGAGAGTAGCTTTGCTGGAGCTGGCGGGCGGACGCTTCATGGGAGGCATGGCTGAGATGGTGATCAAGGAGTCGGAATAAAGCGGCGGCCAGCGGGCGGGTGAGAGTTTGGCATTCGAACTTCATGCTACCACTTTGAAAGCGGATTTTGTTATCGGACACTTCCCAATGCAGCTTCAGTGGTCACTCACTTCCTCAGCCACCCCATCGCGCCCATCCATTCGGCGCAGCGTTGCGGCCATTGGTTGATGGGCTGTTTGTTGTCGCGCATGCCGAAGCCGTGGCCGCCTTTCGTGAAAAGGTGGAGTTCGGCAGGGATCTTGTGCTTCTTGTATTCGAGGTAGAGCAGCGTGGCGGCGGTGGGGTTTTGACCGTCGTCATGAGCGCAGGCGATGAAGAGCGGCGGGGCATCCGCAGGCACGGTGAAGCCGTCTTTGAGCTGGGTAGGGGCTTTGGGGTCGAGGAAGCCGCCGCCGTAGATCATGACGCCGAAGTTGGGCAAGGCGGACGCCGCGGGGCGATCACAGGCGAGGTGGGCGAGGAGATTGCCCCCGGCGCTGAAGCCGAGCAGGCCGACGCGATTCGGATCGAGGCTCCATTCCTTGGCGTGTTCGCGGACAAGCGCGATGGCCTGGGCGGCATCGGCGACGGGCTTTTCATGCGGCGCGGCCTCGTCGCGGGTCGGGGTGCGGTATTTGAGCAGGATGCCGGTGACGCCGATCGTGTTGAGCCATTCGCAGACCTGCGTGCCCTCGTGAATGGCGGAAAGGAAAATGTACGCGCCACCGGGGGCGACGATGACGCTGGTGCCATTCGGCTTCTCGGGGCGATAGACGGTGATCGTGGGCTCGTGGATGTCGGTGATCGTGCTTTTGCCGGCCTTGGTGCGGATGAAGTCGGCGGTGGCCTGGGAATGCGGCAGCATCTTTCCTGGCGCCCCCGTGGGCCAGAGTTTCAGCTCGGCGGGGTCGGCGGCGTGCAGGGACAGCGTGGCAAGAACAAGCAGGGGCAGGATTTTCATGAGCAGGTGAGGCCAATCCTACCGTTTGAGACTGTCATGATGAAACAACTTTCTTTGCTCCTGCTGAGTGTGGCGATCGCGAATGCGGAGATCCGCGTAATGACGGATTTCGAGGGCGGAAACGCGGAGGTGGTGAGCCTGGATCAAGCGGCAGGCAGGCTGCGCATCATGCCCGCGCTGCGTGAAGGGCGCGGCTGGCCGTGCTGGTGGTCGCTGCGGCTGGAGGGCGTGAGCGCGAGCCAGGAGATCACACTGGAGGTGCAGGCGCAGGTGAAGCCGTTTCGTCCGAATACGGTGCTGAACGCGTCGTGGTGCCAGCCGGACTTTGCCTCGGTGAGTCACGATGGGAAAACGTGGCGGCACACGGCGCAAGCGGAGCGCACGGCGGAGAAGATCGCCGTTTACAAGATCCAGGCCGAGGGCACGAGCCTGTGGCTGGCCTGGGGACCGCCCTTGGTGCCAGCGGACGCGGAAAAGCTGCTGGCGGAGGTGCAGGCGCAGCTGGGGGATGAGGCGGAGCGCTTCGAACTGGCGAAGACGCGTGATGGCAGGCCGGTGAACGGCATCCGCATCGGCAAAGCGGATGCGCCACGGCAAGTGTGGGTGAACGCACGGCAGCATGCCTGGGAAGCCGGTGGCGCGTGGGTGGGGCGCGGGTTGCTCGAATGGCTGGCCAGTGATGAGGCGAAGGCGCTGCGCTCGCAGTGCTGCGTGCATTTTATCCCGATCATGGACGTGGACAACGTGGCGCTCGGCGCGGGCGGCAAGGAAGCGCTGCCGCAGGATCACAACCGCGACTGGTCAGCCGCGCCGCATTACCCGGAGGTGGCCGCGGCGCAGAAACGCCTCGTGCAGATTCAGCAGCAGCATGGGCTAGACTTGTTCATGGACCTGCACAATCCGGGCGCGGGAGATCGCGTGCCGTTTTTCTTCGGCCCCTTCGGCTTTGAGCGGATGTCCGGGCTGCGGCAGAAAAATTACCAACGCTGGATCGAGCTGGCGGCGGCGCACCTCACCGGACCGCTGAAGGTGGACCCGAAGTATCGCTTCGCCAACTATGTGAAGACGGACGAGGAGCGCGGACGCATGAGCAGCGGCTGGGCGCGGGCGAACGGCGGCGAGGGGACGATCTCGGTGACGCTCGAAACCGCCTGGAACACGCCGAACAGCACGGTGGAGGGTTATTTGACCGTGGGAGCGCAGTTGGGGCGGACGCTGGCCGAATATTTGACGGACTGAGTGCTTGGTTTGCGGTGCTGAGGATGGGCAAAGGAATGGATGGCAAGGGAAGGCGGGGATTCCTTTGCCACCCATTCCCTTGCCTTGATCGCCGGACTTTTCACCAAACCTAAGGACGGAAAGCGCAGTCACCCTTCATGGACGATGGCGTGCTGGGGCTTGGACGATTCCTCACGGGTGAAAGAGCTGTCTGAAATGCGACGATTCGTCGCCACTCCATGAATCCGCTCGACGCCAACCGCCTGCATCTGACCCGCCGCTCCTTGTTTGGGAAGTCGGCGCTGGGCCTCGGTGGTGCGGCGCTGGGAACGCTGCTGACGAGGGAAGGTTTTGCGATGCAGACGCCTGATCCGCTGGCCCCTGCCCTGCCGCATTTCGCACCCAAGGCGAAGCGGGTGATCTACCTGCTGCAAAACGGGGCGCCGTCGCATGTGGACCTGTTTGATTGGAAGCCGATGCTCAAGAAGAGGCACGGCACGCAGATCCCGGACAGCATCGCAGGTGGAAAGCGCTTCAGCACGATGACGGGCACGCAAACAGCGCGGCCGGTGCTGGGCGAGATCTCGAATTTCTCACGCCACGGCCAAAGCGGCGCGACAGTGAGCGATTTTATGCCGCACACGGCGGCGATTGCCGATGAGCTGTGCTTCATCAAGTCGATGCACACAACGCAGGTGAACCACGCGCCGGCGATCACGTTTTTCATGACGGGCAGCGAGCAGGCGGGGCGTCCGGCGATCGGCTCGTGGTTGAGTTATGGCCTCGGCAGCGATGCGGAGGACATGCCGGCCTTTGTGGTGATGACCTCCCGCGACAAGGAAGCGAGCTGCGGCCAGATTTTCTATGACTTCTACTGGGGCAGCGGCTTTCTGCCCTCGAAGTATCAGGGGGTGAAGTTTCGCGGCAGTGGCGATCCCGTTTTGTATCTGAGCAACCCGGACGGCATGAGCCGCGAGGTGCGGCGCACGATTCTCGATGGCATCGCGGGCCTGAACGAAATGAAGCTGAAGGAGTTCGGCGACCCCGAGATCGCCACGCGCATCGCCCAATACGAGATGGCCTACAAGATGCAGGCCAGCGTGCCGGAGCTGACGGACTTTTCCGACGAGCCGAAGCACATCCTCGACATGTACGGCCCCGACGTGATGCGGCAGGGCAGCTTTGCCTACAACTGCCTCATGGCGCGTCGCCTCGCGGAGCGCGGCGTGCGCTTCACGCAGCTCATGCACGCGGGCTGGGACCAGCATCGCAATCTAAACACACAGCTCAAAATTCAAGCCACCGACACCGACGCACCGAGCGCGGCGCTGGTGAAGGATTTGTAGCAACGCGGCCTGCTGGAGGACACGCTGGTCATCTGGGGTGGTGAATTTGGCCGCACGCCGTTTTTGCAGGGCAAGATCGAGGACACGAAGCAGTGGGGCCGCGATCATCATCCGTATGCGTTTACCCTCTGGATGGCCGGCGGCGGCGTGAAGCCCGGCATGACCTACGGCGAGAGCGACGAGTTCGGCTTCAACGTGGCGAAGGACGGCGTTCACGTTCACGATTTCCAGGCCACGCTCATGCACCTGCTCGGCATCGACCACGAGCGCTTCACCTTCCGCTTCCAGGGCAGGCAGTTCCGCCTGACGGACGTGCATGGGCATGTGGTGAAGCCAGTGCTGGCTTGAGTTGGCGGTTGCATCCGATGCACGCCGCGTGTTTGGATCGCCAATGCCTATCATCCGCCTCTTCTCCGCCCTCGCACTGATCGTGTGCGCCTTGGCGTGCGGGCGTGAGGTGGAGAAGCCTACTGGAAAGGCGGACGCGGCGGCCTTTGTCTCCGACGGCGCTGGCAACGGCAGCGTGTGGGTGGTGGACGGTCCGAAGGGCGGCCGATTGTTCCTGTGCGGCACGATTCACATCCTGCGGGAGAAGGATTACCCACTCGCTCCCGCTTACGAGGCGGCCTACATGTATTCCGACAAGATCGTGCTGGAGCTGCCCCCCGGCGCATCCTCCGGCTCGGAACTGACCAGCCGCATGTCCCAGCTCGGCATGTATTCGGCGGACACATCGCTGGAAAAAAATGTGAGTCCGGAAACCTGGGCCGCCGTGAAAAAATGGACGGCGAAACACGGCCTGGAGATCTCCTCAATGAACCGCTTCCGACCCTGGTTCATGGCCCTGCTGATCACCTCCATGGAATACGCAGCGCTAGGCGCGAAGCCGGACAAAGGCGTGGACACGCACTTCGAGGAACGCGCCAAGAAAGACGGCAAGCCCGGCACCGGCCTCGAAACGGTGGAGTTTCAGATCCAGCTCTTCGCCTCACTCAGTGACGAGCAACAGCGCGACTTGCTAGACCAGACACTGGCCGAGATCAGCAGCGTGGCCGTGGAATTCGAGAAACTGCTCAAAGCCTGGAAACACGGCGATCTGAAGACGCTGCAAGACATGCTCTTCAGCGAGGCGGAAAAGTATCCCGACCTCATGAACCTCTTCCTCACGGCCCGAAACCTGGCCTGGGTGGACCCGCTCGACAAGATGCTGAAAAACGGGGAGAAGGTGATGGTGCTCGTCGGCACCGGCCATTTCACCTCAGACACCGGCCTGATCGAGCTGCTGCGCCAGCGCGGCCACCGGGTGCGGCATTACAGCGAGGTGACGGATTTTTAAGTTCCAAGTTTCAGGTTGAAAGTTTCAAGCGGTCACCCGTCGCCCCTTGAAACTTTGTACTCAAACCAGCCTCAACCGCGTGAGATCCTGCGTATCGACCATGCCGACGGGTTTGCCGGCTTCATCGACGACGACGACATCATCGACCCGCGAATTCTGCAACGTGGCGAGGACTTCGGCGGCGAGCTTGCCAGCCTGGATGCTGACCGGACGCGGTGTCATGAACTCGCGCACGGACTTTTCGGAAATGGCGTTGTCCTTCTGAAAGGCGCGGACGAAATCCCCGTGCGTGAAGACCCCGGCCAGGGTGCCGTCCGCGTTGGTGACGACCGCCGCGCCGCTGCGCGCCTTCGTCATGGCTTGCAGCCCCTCGCGCACGGTCGTTTCAGGCGAGATGGTGGCGAGTTGATCGCCCTGGCGCATCACATCGCTCACGCGGGTGAGCAGCGCCCTGCCCAGCGTGCCGCCGGGGTGGAGTTTGGCGAAATCTTCGGCCTGAAAGCCGCGCGCCTCCAGCAGTGCCATCGCCAGCGCATCGCACAGCACCAGCATCGTGGTGGTGCTGGAGGTGGGGGCGAGATTCAACGGGCAGGCGTGGACTGCAATCCGCCCGTGATGGCGACGACGGGAATGCTGAAGCGCTTCAAATGCGGCAGCAGATTGAGCAATTCAGAGGTTTCACCGCTGTAACTGAGCAGAATCGCCAGATCGCCAGGATCAATGACGCCAAGGTCGCCATGCAGCGCGTCGCCGACATCCAGCAGCACGGTCGTGGCTCCGGTGCTGTTCAATGTGGCGGCCAGCTTGCGGCCGATGCTGCCGCTCTTGCCCACGCCGCAGACGATGAGCTTCCCCCGGCTGCGCAGGCACGCGAGCAGGAGGTCGATGGCCTGGGCAAAACAGTCGTCGATGCGCGCATGCAGCCGCTGCAGCTCGTCGATTTCGAGCTGGATGACGCGGCGGGCTTTTTCCGGGTAATTCATGTATGGTCAATGTAGGCGCAGTCAGGAAAGCAGCAACCAAGTGCTTGAGCATGAGACCATTCACCGCCATTGTCATGCTTTACGCATCAACCGACTCAACACCAATGACCTCCGGCTCCATCGGCTCCCACCGCGCCTTCATGGGTTTGTGCCTCACCACCTGCGCGTGCCTCTCACTCGTGTTGTTCGTGGGCTGGCGTTGGTACTTTGACAGCATCGCCAGTCGCAAGACCTTGCTGGAAATGGCGCAGAAGGCAGAGGCGCGCGCCCGAGATCTGGAGAAAATGGGGCTGAGGATGGATGCCATCGCACCCGAGGAAGCCTCGGAACCCCTCACTCTTGCCGCCATCAACCAGGCCCAGCCGGAAACCAAATCAGCAGAGCCGAAAGCGGAAGACCGTCCTGCCTCGCCCTATCCTCAGGCCTCCGTCATCAAGGTCATGACTTTGCAGGAAAATGAGGATGACGTGGTTCAAGCCATTGCTTTGCTGGACGAATTCTGGAAGGCGGAAAACTGGAAGGATCAGTTGCCGATGGTCATTGATGCCAATCGTGTGGCCGCCCTGATGAAGGACTATTATGAGGTTCAGCAAGGCCAGACTCCCCACCCCGGCGGTCTGCTCAGCAAGGCGCGCTACAGCATCGACGGCCATGAGATTCTCTACTTCAGCTACACCAGCAGCCGGCCTAGCGGCACGCTAGAGGTCGCGCTCAGGCGTGGTCCGCAAGGAAAGTTCCTCATCGACTGGGAAAGCCTAGCAGGTTACGGGGAGATGTCCTTCCAGCAGTTTCGTGACAAGCGCCCGACCAAGCCCGTCATGCTGCGCGCTTTTGTGCGTCAATTTGAATACTACAATTTCGAGTTTTCCAACTCAGCCAAGTTCATCTGCGTCAAGCTCACCTCCGGGGATTCAGAAAACTCCGTGTATGCCTACTGCGAACGCTCCACCGAGCTAGGCCGCTGGTTAGAAGAAGAACTGGCCGGAACAGGACCGACCAACTTCAAGGGTTACATCCTGAGCGTTTCCTACCCGCCGGACGCGCAATCAAACCAATGCGTCCAGCTTAACGAAGTGATGGCCTCAAGGTGGATGAGCCTTCCCTAAGGCAAGCAGCTGTGCCGCAAAGCAGATGAAGGCCGTCCAAAAATGTCGGGTGACGACCTATTATTCGTCCCCGTCGCGACCGATCGCTTCCACCGGGCACCCGGTCAGCGCTTCTTCGCAAAGATTGCGTTCTTCGTCGGATTCTGGCTGCTTGTAGAGATAGGAATGCCCACCGTCATCGTCGCGTTTGAAATTCGCCGGAGCGGTTTCGCGGCAAAGGTCGCAGTCGATGCACTGATCATCAACGTAGTAAGCGCCGGAGACGTTCTGGGAGTATTTGTTTGCTGCGTCAGCCATGTGAAGAGTCTGGAGGGTTTGGGGCGGCGATAGTAGTTCCCCACCCCCTTGTTTCAAACGCTTTTTTGGCCTTCAAGCACACGGGGGTGAGGCCACTGGTGGCCGCGCATGGCGGTAAAGCTCGTTTCATGCCGAGATGGCCACGAGATTGCTTGTTGCCTCAAAAGTAAATGACACCGGGGAGGGCGCGGGAGGAAGGGATCGTTGCCTCAGAAGTGATGACACCGAGGGTTAGGCGTTCAGTGTTGCTGCTGCGTGCACGCAATGCAAGGAGCCCGTAGGGCGACTGGAATGAAGTGCACGCAGCAGCAACGGGCGCAGCGCTGCCTCCAGCCGCCGGTTGATCTCGAAGGGGTTGAGCGCTTTGCGTGCGGCCCTCAACTCGGCTTTCTTCCACGCGCTTACCGCATCG
>JAPLUL010000100.1:0-5800 GCA_026397635.1 Verrucomicrobiota bacterium
GGGCGGGCTGATCCCGCTGTGGACATACCCGGTGCTGCGGAAGTTTGGCAAGTTCAGTGTGGCGGACGCGGGCGCGATCGCGGCGCACTACGGCAGTGTGAGCGCGGTGACCTTCATCGCGGCCACGAACTTCCTCAAAAGCATCCATGAACCGTTCGAGAACTATGCGTCGGCCTTCCTCGCGGTGATGGAGTCGCCCGCGATCATCGTCGGTGTGATGCTGGGCAAGGGGGTGCTTGGCGGTGGCAAGTGTTCGCTGAGTGATCCGGGTGTGCGGCATGCGCTGCGGGACGCGGTGCTCGGCAAAGGTGTCCTACTGCTCATTGGCGCGATGGTGATTGGCTCGCTGTGCGGCAAGCGCGGCATGGAATCGGTCGAGGGTTTCTTTGTGACGCCGTTTCAAGGTGTGCTGGCCCTTTTCCTTCTCGAAATGGGCATGGTGGCGGGACGCAGGCTCGGTGATTTGAAGAAGGTCGGGGTGTTTCTGCTCCTGTTCGGTGTCACTGCGCCGCTGGTGCATGGTTTCGCGGGCGTGCTGCTCGGCGGCTGGGTGGGACTGAGCGTTGGCGGGGCCACGCTGCTCGGTGTGCTAGCCGCGAGCGCGAGTTACATCGCGGCCCCGGCGGCGGTGCGTCTTTCGGTGCCGGAGGCGAATCCGACCTATTCGCTCACGGCCGCGCTGGCCATCACGTTTCCGTTTAACATCAGCCTCGGCATTCCGTTATTCTATGAGACCGCGAAACTCCTCCACGCCTGATCCGCCATGAACTTGCATCCCATGAAACTCGTCACCATCATCTGCGAAGCCGTGCTGGAGGAACGCATCGTCGAGGTGCTGCACGAATGCGGTGCGCACGGTCACACCGCCTTCGATGTGCGCGGCAGCGGCCGTCAGGGGCAGCGCAGCGCGGATCTCGTTGAGAGCGGGAATGTGCAGATTCAGGTCATCGTGAAGCCTGCGGTGGCGGAGGCGCTGCTCGCGCGACTTCACCGTGAGTTTTTCCAAGACTACGCGATGGTGGCGTATCAGAGCGAGGTGCAGGTGATGCGGCCGGAGAAGTTTTGAGCGATCTCCCTCCCCGGATGGTGGTGAAAGTGACTTCGTGATGCGTGAGGTTGGCTCATTGGATGGCTTTGAGGCTGGTGTGTCTCATGAGTCTCCCAGAGCGTGGAAATCAAAGGATTCGGCTGTGTCCGTGAACGAGGTGGCGAAGGAGGGCGTGGAAGAATTCGGCTCCTGGGAGGCTGCCATCATATGCTTATATGATCCGCCGTGGATGACCTATGTCAGCAAGGCTCGTGTGACACGTCACGAATTCATCGTCCACGTTTTCGGTGCGCGTGTTGATGATCTTGATGTGCGGCAGATCCACCAGGAGCAGGTAGTTGAAGGTCTGGTTTCGCTGCTGGGAAACAAGGTTTTCGACTGCCTTTCGACTCGAAGATGCCTCGCCGGTGGGTTGGGACGTCGAGAAACTCCGTGAAGGCGGCACCCTGGACTGGCATTTTGCGTCGAACCTCGACCCATTGGGCAAAAGCTGGATCGATTCACTCAGCTCCGAGCAAATCGCGAAACAGGCCTACTGGGACATCGAGGAGAAATAGCCCCGGATTGCGCCTGCTTTGCGCATCGGTGGGCGTGGATTGCTTTGGGCTGCGATGCGGCCGCAGGTGCGCGTTCAAAGGGTAACGCGCACGGAACTCCAACCTGACCCACATCCCATGAAAGCACGCCTTGCACCGCTCCTCCTCAGTCTGGCCATGACCGCGACCGTCTTTGCCGCTTGGCCGATCAATGATGAATGCCCGGTGGACCAGAAACCCGCCCGCCCGATCTACCGCGTGAAGACTGCGGAGGGGTTCGTCGCATTTTGCTGCACTGACTGCATGCAGAAGTTTGCCAGATCTCCAGGCTCCTTCAAAGTGACCAAGAAAGAAGTGGCTAAATAACCGGACGCTGGTCCTCAAAAGATTCCACCGATCTAGGCTGGCAGGAGGATTCATGCCGCGTTTGTTGCTAGCATGAATCCATCCACAGCCTTTCAACTCGACGGACGCGACATCTGGGTCTTCGGCGGTGCCGGGTACCTCGGACAGTCCGTGGTGCGGCAATTGGTCGCGATGGGAGCACGAGTCTTGTGCGTGGATCTCGAAGATCGTGCCGCCCGCATGGTGCATGAAGCGGGCCTGTCATCATCAGTGACGCCTGCCACGCTCGACGCGGCAGACACCACGGCGGTGAGTGCCTTTGTGCAGGATCAGAGCGCCACACGCGGCGTGCCGCACGGCTTGGTGGTGATGACGTATGCCTCCACGGCCAAGCGCTTCGATGATCTCACGGTGGAGGATTTTGATCGCGCCAATCACGGTAACCTCACCGCCACCTTCGTGCTCGCACGCGTTGTGGGCCAGCGCATGGCGGAGCAGGGCAGGGGGAGCGTTGTGCTTTTCTCCAGCATGTATGGCAGCGTCTCGCCTGATCCGTCGGTTTATGCTGCGCCGATGAATCCGAATCCCATCGAGTATGGCGTAGGGAAGGCGGGCATTCAGCAGATGGCACGCTATCTTGCAGTGCATTGGGGGCCGCAAGGCGTGCGTTGCAACAGCCTCTCGCCCGGCCCATTCCCCAATCCAACGCTGCAACGCGAAAAGCCCGAGTTTATTGAGCGTCTCGCCCAAAAAGTGCCGCTGCGCCGCGTGGGGCAGGCGGATGAAATCTCAGGCTCTGTGACCTTCCTGCTCAGTGATGCGTCATCCTTCATCACCGGCCAAAACCTCGCCGTCGATGGCGGCTGGACCTCGTGGTGACGTAGCGGCGGGCGTCAGTACGCCGAAAAAGCTCTCATCCCACCTCTCAATCCTTGCGTGAAGACTTACGTCTTCTGCGACGATTGGGCACCTCCATACGTCATTGATCAAACCGTCGCCCCGCTCACGAACTGCGGCATCAGGCGCAGCGCCTTCGGCGGCAGCTTGCCGGTTTCAGCGAGTTGCAGCGCCGCCTTGGACACTCTGCGGGCAAATTGCGCGGAGCTGGCGGCGTAGCAGGTGACGGGTGGGACGGCATGCTGGAGAAACGGTTCATTGTCGCGTGAGACCACCGCCATGTCCTCTGGGATGCGCTTGCCGCGCTGCATGAGAAACATCATCACCGTGAGCACATGCACCGTCCGTGCCACGACGCAGGCTGTGGGCGGCTGCGGTGAGCGCAGCGCCTTTTCCAGCAGGGCGCAGAGATGCTCCGGCGTGCTGTTGTGCCGCAGCACCAGCAGGCTGGCGGTTCCATCGCCTCGCAGGGCTTCCAGCAGTCCCTGCTCGCTCTCGAGATCGCCGCCGAAATCACCATCCGGGCGGATCAGCGCGATGCGCCGGTGGCCTTTGCGCCGCAGCAGCGCCCCGGCATGTCGGCAGGCGGCACGGTAATCCGCATCCACCGATGGCAGCGGCACGCCGTGCGCGCATGAGCCGACCACGAGGCAGGGCAATTGACGACGAACAAACCACTGCTGCACCGGCTCTAGCGAGCCAAACAGAACCCACACCGCAGCGGGCGATCTCGTCGTCAACGCCTCCAGTGCCCGCGCCGGTTTACTGGAGAAACAGGCCACGCTGACATGGATTTCGAGGCTGAACCCGGCCTGCGAGAGTTTATCCCGCAGCTCATCCACCATCACCACCGAGGACGCGGCCATGGCCAGAAGCGGGCGCGAGGACAGGATGGCGATCACTCGTGAAGGCACCGGCTTCGCGTGGTTTTGCGCTGCTTTGATGCGCCGCCGCTGCCGCTGCGTGACCTCCAGCAGGCCGTCGCGTTGCAGTTCGTCCAGCGCGGAGCGCAGCGTGCTGCGGCTCACCTGCAAACGAGCGCACAGCTCGCGCTCGCCCGGCAGATGGCCCAGCCAGTGTCCGGCTTGCATGGATTCGCGCAGGCTCTGTGCCGTCAGGTCCACCAGCGAGACACGCTGCGGTGGTTTGGGGCGGGAAGGGGAGGGGAGATTCATCTGGTGCTGGCAACAGACCAGAATCATAGCCCTTTTTCCGCTCGTTTGAAAAGACTACTTTAAAACTCATGTCTCCCACCTCGCGTCCGCTCTCCACGCCGGTCATCCCCGCCGCGCGCGAAAGTACAGGCCTCGGCACGGAGGAACTTCTCACCAACCTTGAAGCCTCCATCAACCAGTTCAGTGCCAACGTGAAAGCCAAGTTCAGCCGCGAAGGCGAGTGGTAGCCTTGCCCTTCTCATGCGCTGCCTCCTTCCCATTCTGCTCATCACTCTCACGCTGCTGAGTGTCCACGCCGAGAGCCTCATCACGCTCAACGTTGATCCTACCATAGAACACCCGCGCAACTCGGAAGGCTCCTTTGCCACACTGAAATCCGGCCGCGTGATTTTCTGCTACACGCAGTTCTACGGCGGCGCGGCGGACGAGAGTCCCGCGCGCATCGTGAAGATCCACTCCGACGACCAGGGGCGCACCTGGAGCACCCCAGTCCCCGTCGTGGAGAACGTCGGCGGCAACAACGTGATGAGCGTGTCGCTGTTGCGGCTCGCCAGCGGCAAACTGGCGATGTTTTACCTGCTCAAGAACAGTTGGATCGACTGCCGCCCGCACATGCGCCTTTCCACCGATGAAGGCGAGACGTGGACTGAGCCCAAACTCATTCAACAAGCTCCCGGCTACTTCGTTTTAAACAATGATCGGGTCATCCAGCTCAACACCGGCCGGGTCATTGTCCCGCTGGCCTTCCACCGTTCACGCGGCGGTGATCCGCACTCCAGTAGGTCGTTTGATGCCCGCGCGATCGCCGCCTGGCTCTACTCCGATGATGAAGGCAGGACCTGGACCGAATCCTCAAGCTGGTGGGCCATGCCCGTGCGCAGTGGTAGCGGCTTGCAGGAGCCCGGTTTGGTCGAACTCGCCGATGGCAGCCTCTTTTCGTGGGCCCGCACCGATCAAGGAGCGCAATACGGCTTCCGCTCCACCGATGCAGCCAAGACCTTCACGCCACCCGAGCCCACCGAGCTCAAATCGCCCAACGGTCCCGCCAGCATCAAACGCCTGCCCGGCAGCAGCGACCTCATCGCCATCTTCAACGACCACTCCGGCATGTTCCCGTTCTCGCCGAAGAAGCGCAATCCCTTCGTTGCCGCCATCTCCACCGACGGCGGCAAAACCTGGCCGCAGCGCAAACTCATCGAAAGCGATCCCGATGGCCTCTACCACTACACCGCCATCCACTTCATCGGCGACGCCATGCTCATCGGCTACTGCGCTGGCGACAGCAAGGTCGGCGCCCTCAACCGCCTCCGCATCCGCCGCATCACGCTCGACTGGCTACGGTAATCGTCATGGCGGCTTTACACACACACGACTCATGACGCACACCTTCACATTCATCAGCACCCTGTTACTGGCTCCACTGGCGGCGCTTCTGTGCCTCACGTCCTCCGTTTCTGCGCAGGATCGAAAGCCCGTCCTCGTCGAATCGAAACGCATTTGGGACCGGGCCAAGAACAACTCCTTCACCGATCTCACCCGCTTTCGGGATCAGTGGTTTTGCTGCTTCCGCGAGGGCATCGCGCATGCTGGCGATGACGGCAAGGTGCGCGTGCTGCATTCGCCCGATGGCGTCGAGTGGACCTCGGCGGCGCTGATCTATGAGGAAGGTGTGGATTTGCGTGATCCAAAGTTCTCCATCAAGCCGGATGGGCAATTGATGATCATCGCGGGAGGATCGGTCTGGAATCAGGAGACCAAGCCCGCGCTGCTCAAGACGAAGCAACCCCGAGTGATGTTCT
>JAPLUL010000094.1:0-46510 GCA_026397635.1 Verrucomicrobiota bacterium
AACTTTGAACGCATTTCATCCACGCTTCAAATTCGGGCGGCAGTTGGGCCTCGAAAGCCATGGGCTGGTCATGAATGGGGTGATTAAAGGCGAGCTTCCAGGCGTGGAGCATGAGGCGCGGGACACGCACGCGCTGCTTGGCAGGCTGGGCGTAGATGGGATCTCCGAGGATGGGGCATTGCAGAGTCTCGCGCATGTGAACGCGGATCTGATGCGTGCGCCCGGTGAGCAGGCGGCATTGAATGAGGGCGCAACCTTGATCCACGGCAAGACGCTGCCACTCGGTGACGGCTTCCTTCCCTGCCCCGTCGAGCAGGACGGACATGCGTTTGCGATCCACGGGATGCCTGCCGATGAAGTTCTGGATACGCCCACTTTCTTCCTTCGGCACGCCGTTGACGACGGCGAGGTAGATTTTCGTGAGACGACGCTCCGAGAAGGCTTCGGTGAGGCGGCGGTGCGCGGTGTCGTTTTTGGCCACGACCATGCAGCCGCTGGTGTCCTTGTCGAGACGGTGGACGATGCCGGGGCGCATCTCACCGCCGATGCCGCTGAGGTCCGCGATGTGGTGCAGCAGCGCGTTCACCAGCGTGCCATCGGCATTTCCCTCCGCCGGGTGGACGACGAGGCCGGAGGATTTGTCCAGCACCACGATGTCGGCGTCTTGATACAAAATCGTCAAAGGAATGTCTTGGGCCTTGATCTCGACCGCAGCTACTTCGGGGACTGTGACGCTGACCACATCCCCTGCCCTCATCGTGGCTCCCGGTTTGACCGGCCTGCCGTTCAAGGTGGCGTGGCCATCTTTGATCAAGTCCTGCAGCCGCGAGCGCGACATTTCGGGCAAGCGCCCGGCGAGGTGCTTGTCGAAACGTTCTCCGATTTCAACGGTTTCAGTGACGGTCCATTCCATGGTACAAACTCAAGTTTCGAATTAATAAGGCAATCTGTAATTTCTGACATATGGAATGCGTCCCTGGATGGTTAAAAAATTAAACCCGCAACTTTGATCCTCGCCCCTCCAGAACAAACTTTCTTGAGCACCTGCCCGGTCTGCCAAAAACAGATCGACGTCACGTCTCTGGAGCCGTTCACGAAGCTAAAGTGCCCCTTTTGCGGGCAGATGGTGCGAGTGCGCAGACGTTTTGATCACTTCATGATCGTGCGTCAGATCGGTGAGGGTGGGATGAGCCGGGTGTTCGAGGCGGAGGATGAGACCTTGGGCCGCCGGGTGGCTCTGAAAATTCTCAATCGTCAGTATTCCCGTGATTCGGTGCGGCTGGAGCAGTTCCGCCAGGAAGCGCACATCACCGCGAATGTGACCCACCCGAACGTCATCAAGCTCTATTCTGTGGGCTATGACCAGGGCTACTTCTACATCGCCATGGAGTTGGTCGGCGGCGGCAGCCTGGAGCAGCGCATCAAGCGCGAGGGCCATCTGAAAGAATCCGAGGCGCTACATATCGGCCGCGAGGTGGCCGAGGGCTTGCGGGCGGCGCAGCAGCTCAATCTGATCCACCGCGATGTGAAGCCAGCGAACATCCTGTTCACCGAAACCGGCACCGCAAAGGTGGTGGACTTCGGTCTGGCGCTATTTGCTGACCGTGATGTGGATCACTCCGGTGAGATCTGGGCCACACCCTATTATGTGGCTCCGGAAAAAGTCATCGACAACAAGGAGGACTACCGCAGCGACATCTTCAGCCTCGGCGCGTCGCTGTATCATGCGATGACGGGCAATCCGCCGCACAAGGCGGAAACGAATTCCATTGAGGACCTTCGCCGCATCAAATCTAAGCGCGTTACGCTAGGCGATTCCGGGCTACGCTTCTCCCCACGCACCGAGCACGTCCTTAACGGCATGCTTAGCTACAGCCCAGAGGATCGTTTCTCGAACTACAACGAAGTCGTCGATGAAATGCGCCTGGCTGAAGGCATGCTCGACCGTAGTGGTGTCCGCCGTCGGCTGTTCTCGCGTCGGGCAAAGCTCATAAGCGGTATCGCTGCCGCAGTCACACTGGCCTATGGCATTGGCTGGCTGCTTCGGGAAGGTGGAGAGCGCCGTGCCACGCAGAAAGTCATCCAGATCACACCTGGGAACGACCTCGACGGCGGTGGCGTGACATTGACTGCGGGCAAAGAAACGGTCTCCGAGCGTTTTGCCGAAGCGCGCGAAGAAATGCTGGAGTCACGTCACTTCGCCCAGGCACGTCCGAAATTCGTCAAGCTAGCCGAATCGAAAGAAGTGCCTGCATCCACCGCCAACTGGGCGAGACTCAATGCAGCGCTATGCGACATCATTTTGGGCCGCAAAGCCGATGCCGTGGAGCAATTTCAAAAGCTCTCCACAGACGCCTCTGTCAACGGCCTCGCCCCCTTCTTTAAGAAAATCAAAGATCGCATGTCGAGCACACTCTCCATCGGTGTCTCGCGCGACTTCAAGGACTACAGGCAAGACAACGAAGAGATCCTCGGATACTTGGTCCACGGGCTTGCCGAGTGGCATCTCGGCAGTGAGGGTGACGGCGCAGAGGTGCTGAAGTCCTTTGAGGAAATGCTCGCCAACATGAAACCGGTTGCCAGCACCACGACCTCGCTCGAGTGGCTGTCCATCTACGGCGATCTGGTGAATTACTACAAGCCAGACTTCAAGCTGGTCCAGGACGCCTTGAAAGCGAGCAGTTCAGGCACCATTGAGGAACTTCGCACCAAGCTCGTCCAGGTAGAACAGACGCAGAAGAATCTGAAGACCAGCGGTGCCTTTCGCAGCAAGATCGAAACCCGGCAGTCCGTGCTGAAACGCGAAATCGCCCGCATGACCTTGGAGCAGCAGCAGCAGCAGATGGAGGCGGACAAAAAACATCGGCAGAGCGATCTCGTGCTGATCGGTGAGGTCAATGCCCTCGTGCCCTCGCTCGTGCAGGGCTATGACTATTCACGCGCCATCGACCTCCTCGGCGGCACACGCCTTGAGACGGATGACGTGCGCAATGCGCTCGACGGTCGGCTCTACCTCCACACCCAGTCGCGCGATTTCATCCGCCAGATCATCACCGACCTCGCCGCCAAGAGTTGGAATGGCACCATCACCCGACGCGAAGGCGGCCAGATAACCGGGCGCATCGCCTGCAACGCTGATGGAGCCACCGTGAGCGTCACGCTGGAGCGCGGCACGCTTTCTCTCCCCTTTGAAAGCCTCACTCCCGAATGCCTCGTGGAAATCGCCCAGGCTTTTTCAGCCGACGTCACAGACTCGACCGATTACTATCGCAGGCAGGAAATCATCGCTTCCTTTGCCCGCCTCAACGGTCTCACCCAGCTCTCGGCCACCATCGCTGCCCAGCTCATGGAAGAAAATCGTTCCTTCCGCTCCCGCTGGATGAAGGTGATGGAGGCTGGCATCTAAAAAGACGTTCGCGGTTCCCTGTGCGCCGTTCGCAGTTAGATCAACCGTGAAACAACCCACCGAGAACCGCGAACAGAAACTGCGAACGGATGTTACTTGATCTCCTGCGCCCAGAAGATGTGCCAGTCGTCCAGGTTGTTGAGATCCACCGCACCAGGATTCACGCTGCCGTCGTCGGAAATGCCATCCGCATCCAGGATGGTCTTGCGCGTGGCTTCATCGTGGATGTAGCCCATGATGGAGGCGTTGTGTTTGTAGATGTTGCCCTTCGTCAGGTTCACCCCTGGCTGCGACTTGATCCAGGCTTCGGTCTGCGGGTAGCTCGGCTTGGTGGCAATGAAGGCTTTAAAGGTCTCGATGTTGATGCCCAGCGCGTCGAGCGTCATTTGGTCGTAGCCGCAGCCGATGCCGGGATAGTCCGCGTGGAGTTTGCCTGCGGCGGCCAACGAGGCTTTCTGCCAGAGGCGGGGAAGATGAAGAACACCGAGGGGACCGGCGGTGCCGGAACTGATGAGAGGAACGATCTGACTCATGATTGGATTTGGGTTGGAGTTTGGTGAATGACGTTCGTAATTTTCAAACGCACACTCGACTTTGACGGGTCCGCTTTGCAGCGGCAAGAAGAAACGTTCCCCCACCCTTTTCCTCGCCTCTTTCTCATGAAAAAACTCTGTCACATCGCCCTCGGCGTGCTGCTGGCCCTGCCATGCGCCGCCGCTGAGAAAAAAGCCGCACCGAAGGCCACGCTCGAACTTCACAAGTGGTCTGGCAAACTCAATGTGCCAGATCCCGTCGCCGTCACGACCGATCCGCAGGGCCGCGTCTATGTTTCCGCCACCACGCGGCGCAAAGTGGCCGATCTCGACATCCGCGAGCACACGATGTGGATTCCCGACGATGTCTCGCTCACCAGCGTCGAGGAAAAGGAAGCATTTCTGAAGCGCGAACTCGCCCCCGGCAAGCTGCGCCTGCCACGCGGCAGCCTCAAAGATCACAATAAGGACGGCTCCATCGACTGGAAAGATCTCACCGTTCACAGCGAGCGCATTTACCAACTCCGCGATACGGACAACGACGGCAGCGCCGATCAAATGACGATGTTCGCTGAAGGCTTCGACAGCGTCGTCACCGGCATCGCCGCAGGCATTTTGTATCACGACGGCTGGATTTACGTCACCGTCGCGCCCGATCTCGTGCGCCTGCGCGACTCGAACGACGACGGCGTCGCCGACGAACGTGAAATCGTCGCGCATGGGTTCGGCATGCACATCGCGTATGCCGGGCACGACATGCACGGCCCGCGCATTGGCCCGGACGGCCGCATCTACTGGAGCATCGGCGACAAAGGCGTGAATGTGACCAGCAAGGAAGGCGTGAAGTGGTTTTACCCGCACGAAGGATGCGTTCTGCGCTGCGAACCGGACGGCACCGGCTTCGAGGTCTTCGCGCACGGCCTGCGCAACGTGCAGGAGATCGCCTTCGACGATTTCGGCAACATGTTCGGCGTGGACAACGACGCCGATCTCCCCGGCGAAAAAGAACGCCTCGTTTACATCACCGAGCGCAGCGATTCCGGCTGGCGCTGCGGCCATCAGTATCAAAAAAGTGAGAGCCGCTGGATGCGCGAGGGCTTGTGGAAGCCCGCGCATGCCACGCAGCCCAAGTTCGTCACTCCGCCGCTGCAAAACTACTCGAATGGCCCCGCTGGCTTCATCCACGAGCCTGGCACCGCACTCGGCGCGTCCCTGCGCGGCCACTTCATTCTCAACCAGTTCCCTTCCGGCCAGATGACCGCGTTCCAGATCGCGCCGAGCGGTGCCAGTTTCGTCATGAAAAACGAGCGTGTCATCCACAGCGGCATCATGGGCATCGGACTCGCCTTCACACCGCAGGGATCGCTCATCATGGCTGACTGGAGCGGCGGCTATCCCATCGACGAAATCGGCCACATCTGGACTGCCGACGATCCTACCGGCCAAGACAGCACCGAACAACTCGAAACCGCCAAGCTCCTCGCCTCACCTTCCTCCAATCCATCGCACCTCACTCATCCAGACCAACGCATTCGCCTCCAAACCCAGTTCGCTTTGGTGAAAAGCGGTGACTTCGCGACACTCGCGACCGTTGCCGCCGACAAGAAGACAAAACAGCTCGCCCGCATCCACGCCATCTGGGGCCTCGGCCAAGGTCTGCGTGCCAAAAAAATCGAAGCCAGCACACTCACCGCGCTCCTCACCGACTCCGATCCTGAAATCCTCACCCAAACCGCCAAAATGCTCGGAGACGGCACCACACGTGTGCCTGAACTCGTCTCTCTTCTCACGTCTAACACCTCACGCGTCCGCTTCCACGCCGCCATCGCCCTCGGCAAACTCAAAGAACCTTCCGCGACGCCCAAACTGCTCCAACTCGCCGCCAAAGAGCCAAACGATCCGTTAATGCGCCACGCCATCGTCACCGGCCTTGCCGGTTGTGCCGATGAAGCCGCGCTCGTGAAGGACCAAGGCCTTTGCAGCCTCCTCGCCCTCGCACGTCAGCGTTCGCCGCGTGTCGCCGACTTCATCGGCAAATTCCCCGATGAAGCCGAACGCTCCATTCACGACGACGCAGGCATCCCCGAGGCGCTTCCAGCACTCATCAACCGTCACTCCCGTCGCGGTTTGAACGCCTGCCTCCGCCTCGGCACCGCCGAAGCCGCACAACGTGTCGTCCAAACCGCCCTCAAGCCCTCCGAGCTACAATCCGAGGCGCTCGACGTGCTTCTCGCTTGGAATTCACCGCCGCGACTCGACCGCATCGACGGCCATGCGCATGCCAACGCCGCGCGCGATCCCAAGACACTCGTGACTGTCGTGCAGCCGCATCTCGATGCCTTGATGGCCTTGCAAGAGGGTGAGTTGAAGGCCAAGGCCGTCGAACTGCTCATGCAGCTCCAGCTTCGCGTCGAACCCGAGCTGCTGCTGCAAATCATCGCGAATGAAACCGCCCGCGCTCCATTGCGTGCCGAGGCTTTGAAGCTCATGGCCTCCCAGCATGCCAAAGCGCTCGAATTCGCCACCGCGCTTGATCTTGCTTCCGCCAAAGCCTCACCGCGTGAACTACGACGTGAAGGATTGAGGCAGGTTTTCGCCTACCAACCCAACAATGCCATCACCGAGGCCGCCAATGCTCTGAATGAAGCCGACACAAACACCCAACAACTCGCCTTCAACCTCCTTGCCAATGCGTCGAGTGCAAAGGCCGACGAACTCCTCTCCCATTGGCTCGACAAACTCGCGCAAAACAAAGTTCCCGCCGTCATCCAACTCGATCTCATCGAAGCCGCCGCCACCCGCGAAAGTTTGAAGCCCAAACTCGACGCTTACACTCAAACACACGCCACCAACGAAGAACTGCTCGAAGGCGGCGATGTCACCACCGGTCGCGACATCGTCACCAATCACCTCGGTGCCAACTGCATCGCCTGTCACACCATCGAGGCCAAAGAAGGCAGCCAGGTCGGTCCCAACTTGAAAACCATCGGCAGTCAGAAGGACCGCAAATACCTCCTCGAATCCCTGCTCAATCCCATCGCCCAAATCGCCCCCGGCTACGGCCTCGTCTCCATCGCCTTGAAGGATGGCAAAAGCATTTCCGGCGCTCTCGACAAGGAAGACGCCGCGCAAATCACCCTGCGCATGCCGGATGGCAAAACCCAAAGCATCCTCCGCGCCCAAATCGCCACCGCCACCCCGCCCATCAGTGTCATGCCACCCATGCTCGGCATCCTCACCAAGCCGCAGATCCGTGATGTCGTCGCCTACCTTGCGAGTTTGAAGGCGAAGACGAGCAAGAAGAAGTGATCACATCGCCCCTGGCGGCACTTCCTGCTCCGGCAGGGGGATCGTCGTCGTTGGAACGGTGCCGGTGCCTTTGCCCAAACGTCCGCTGTAGAGATCAATGGTGCGTTTGGCGATGATGTCGATCACCGCAGGCTGGAGCGTGCGAGCGGCGACGTTGGAGACGGCCATGCCTGCCCACATGACGGGAGATTTGAAGCGCAGCACCTGCCAGACGGGCAGCAGGCGTTTGTACCACTTATTCGCGGTCTGCATTTTCTCGTGCGTGGCGATCTTGTGCGTCATCTCCCAGGTCTTGAGCGCCGTGCTGGCGCTGACATCCACGAGCCGACCGATGGAGCGCGTTTGCAGAAAATCCGCCACATCCATCGCCGCGAGATGAACGGCCCGGGAGAACTGGCTCAGGCCCGGCGTGAGCAGCGCCTCCTGTTTGCCCGGATGGTAGATCGCCGCGATCTCGCGCACGAGTTTCGGCACCTCGTCCACCAGCGGCGGCAGCCACTCGGGATTGAGGTTTTTTTGCCAGCGCAGGCGGTTTTTGCAGTTTTCCACCGCCTTCTGAGCCAACTCGTCTGCCACACCGCAGTCAGGAAACACATAACTGGACACCGCATGGCGGGCGGCGCGCAGATCTGCGGCAAAACGCAGCGCCTTCCAGATTACAATCGTCGCCGCGCCGACGAGAACACCGGCGAGGAAGACCATGATGTGGCTCCAGGACATACACGCACCGGAGAGCACAGTGCGTGAGGTGTCAAGATGCCGAAAGTGACGGGAGAGGCGGCTTGCAGCGCGGTAATGACACGCCATAGATGCGCCCCTCACTATGTCCTCCATTTTCGAACTCTTTTCTCTCCAAGGCAAAACCGCTGTCGTCATCGGCGGCACCGGTGAACTCTGCGGAGCCATCGCCGAAGGCTATGCCTCCGCCGGCGCGGAAGTCGTGCTCGTCGGTCGCGATCAGACGAAGGCGGACAAACGTCTCGAAACCATCCAGGCCGCCGGTGGCCAAGCGTATTTCGTCTCTGCCGATGCCAGCCGCAAAGCCGACCTGCAAATCCTGCTCGATCAAGTGCTGGAGCGCTCCGGTGGCTGCCACATCCTCGTCAACGGCGCGGGCGTGAACTCCGCCACGCCCTTCCTCGACATCGCCGAGGATGAATACGACCGGATCATGAACATCAACACCAAGGGCGTGTTTTTGGCCTGCCAGGTGTTTGGAAAATACTTCGTCGAAAACAAAGTACCCGCCTCCATCATCAATCTCGGCTCCATGTCGGGTCTGCTGCCGCTGAGCCGTGTGTTCACTTACTCGATGAGCAAGGGTGCCGTTCACAATCTCAGCAAGAACCTCGCCCGCGAGTGGGCACCGCTGGGCATCCGCGTGAACACGCTTGTTCCCGGCTTCTTTCCCGCCGAGCAGAACAAAAAAGTACTCACACCTGACCGAGTCGCCAAAATCATGGGCCACACGCCGATGAACCGCTTTGGTGAAGCCAAGGAACTCATTGCCGCCGCGCTGCTCCTCGCCGGAGACGGTGGCTCCTTCGTCACCGGCCACGAGATGGTCGTGGACGGCGGCTATTCCTCAATGACGATCTAGAGACCGTTGAAAAAGCTCCCGGATTGAGAAATCAAAGGTGCAAATCAGCCATGTCGCTGGTGCCAAAATTCTGATTTAGCCCAACCGCGCGGGTGAGAGGGGCTCAACCAACGGAGCGTTTTCCTAGCAGTGAATCAAAGCGCCTGAAGATTTAGGGCACGGGCGCGGTTTCGAGGCTGATCCGAATGTCGTCAAAAAAAACTGGTTCGCCAGAGAAGGGGGTGGCCCAGATGGCACACTTCCCCTGCCCTTTGAGGCCTTTGTCATCGTGTTTGATGAGCGCTTCGGCAGGTTCTGCTGCTTCGGCGGCCCAGGCTTTGCCAGTGATGCTCCAGGCATCGCCTTCGCCCTTTTTGGCCTCCAGCTTGACCCTCAGCCACGCGCCAGCGGTCCAAGTGAAGGGCACCGTGGCGATGGTTTGGTCGTTTTTGACGATTTCGAGGGCTTTTTTGGCCGGATTCACAAGCAGGCGATAACCGCTCATGCCGTGCACGCTGACGCCAAAACGCGGTGTGCTGCGACCTCGTTTGGTGGCAAAAACACGCGCCTCAATGCTGGCATTGCCCGCGGCTGAGATGGCGAGCTGGGCGCTCGCATCAGTGATGGGAGCGGGGTCGACGACGATGGCCTTGTTACCCTCGTGCGAGGCGATCTTGAGGGTGCCATCGACGACGAAGACTTCTTTGGGCGGCTCCCCCTCGGCCCAATCATCTGCCTTGATTTCGAAGGTCTGAAGCTGCTGAGCAGGCAGAGGAAGTGCGGCGAGCAGGCTGGCGGCAAGAAGCAGTCGTTTCATGGTAGGACTGGAGCGAAACTGGTTCAGCGCACGGGTTCTTTCAACAGTGCCAGCGCTTCGAGGGCGGACATGTCTTCATGCACGACGGCGGAGAGGCTGCGGGCAATAGCTCCCGGATTTTTGTGTTGCCAGACATTGCGACCGATGGCGATGCCTGCAGCACCTGCATCCATCGCGTTTTCGACCATCTGTAGCAAGCCCGCGTCGTCACCCATGGCAGCGCCACCGAGGATGATGACCGGGACGAAGCTCTGGGCGACGATGCGGCGGAAATCATCGACCGAGCCGTTCGTCGGATACGGGGTCTTAACAACGTCTGCACCGAGTTCGGCGGCGAGGCGAACGGCAAAGCTGACGTTTTCCACGGTGTACTTGTCCGGAGCACCGAGAGCGTAAGGAAGGGATTCGAGGATGACCGGGATGTCAGTGTCGAGGCTGAGACGGATGAGATCGGCACATTCCTGGAAATTATCCTTCTCATACGCGGACCAAGGATAGAGCATGTTCATCACAGCATTAGCGCCAACCATTTCGGCCTCCTCGACGCCGTAAACGCCGATGCTGCCAGCGCCTTCGCCCGTGGTGCGGGTGTTATAAACATCGGTGCGGAGGATGATCCCCTTGCCTGCAAGGCTGTCAGCGGCACGCAGGGCGACGCCAAGGTTCAGAACGTAGCCATCAACGAAGTCGTTGACCTGGTCGATGATCTGGAAGGGGTTTTCCAAACCCGGCACAGGAATGGCACAGCCGTGGTCGATGGGGAGGATGACGGTCTTGCCGTCGCGAAAAAGGGACTCGAGGTTTTCCTGGCGATTCATAGGATAGAAAGTATGGCCATTTTCTTCGCCGTGATGATGGCAGGGCGCAAACTTAATTCTCAGGCTGACCTGGGGTCAGCGAGCGATTCTCTGAGGCTTGCTTTTGACCTTTTCGATTTCACGATTGGACCTATCGATCTCACGCTCAAAGCGCGTTTTGTCACGTTTGTATTCGCGAATGAGATCCACCGTCCAAAAAGCACCACTGAGGCTAGTGGCTAGCAGCAGGACAAAAAGCGTGAAGCAGATGAATGACATCTGGGATTCTTGCACGCGCCGCTGATCACGGTCTGAGTCCACATCCAAAACTCCCAGCAAATCCATCCACCACAGGCGCCAGACCCGCGGGTCACGTGCGATGTTAAGCGCCCAGAAGCTGATGAACAGCGCAAGAATTGAGGCGATGGCGAGACCAATGGGCATGCTGGGGATTTAATACCCTGGATATTAGGTTCAATGGGATTCCAAAGAGAACCATTTCCGAGAGAAAAGCTGACTTACCAATTTTTGATCCACTTGAGCGCAATACTGGGGTCCTCAAGAGCCTCTGAGGAAGTTGATTGGATGTTCACCTCATCCTCTGCATACGACCATAGATCATAGGTGCTGTTGACTGTTTCGACATTGGCCGCGTCTCCAGCACCGCCGGGAGTGGTGGTCACTGGCGATGCTTTAACGTACTGAAACGGCCTGCCAAATCCATCAACAAGCATGAAGGTCGAGTCACGACGGATGAACATGCTTTGAGGCATTTCTTTGAGTGTGATGTTTTGGATTTCCACCCCCTCTGTCTTGCCGTCCGAACTGCCGGGAGTCTCCCCCTCTGCAGAGCCTGTAACGCCTTTGATTTGGTCATAGCCATCACCACTGAGTGCTTGGTACAAGCATGCGGCGCCGCTCGTGTCATAGCTTTTGCCAGGCAGTATTTCCACTATCTGACCACTATTCGCCGGTTCGGGATACTCGCCGAATTCGGTGTTATAGTTCTCCAGCGCAGACTTGGTCGCCTCAAAAGTACCCGCCGTGAGGCGGCGCTTCGAGGATCGCATGGCATAGGTGTACCCGCCCATGGTCAATCCTGCCAGGAGCGCGATGATGGTGATCACGATGAGCATCTCCACGAGAGTGAAGCCGCGTCGCAGGTTGTATCCAAAGTGAGCCAGTTTCATGAAAGTCAGGTTTGAAGTTCTGAGTGATGATTAGCCTCCAGCACCGCCGCTGAGGTTCTTGATCACGTCGATCAGAGGCAGGAAGAGAGCCATGACGATGATACCCACCACAAGAGCTAAGATCACAATCATGAGAGGCTCCAGCATTGAGGTAAGGGCGGAAACGGAATTATCCACTTCATCCTCATAAACATCGGCAATTTTGAGCAACATCTCAGGGAGCTGGCCGGTTTCCTCGCCGACATCGACCATGGAGATCACCATGGGGGGGAAAACACCGCTAGCCTCAAGCGGAGCGACCATGGACTCACCTTCTTTAACTGCATCGTGCACCTTGGTGATGGCGTCAGAAACGACGGTGTTCCCGGCTGTGTCACGCGTGATGTTCAGCGCCTGAAGAATGGGCACGCCGGAAGTGACGAGCGTTCCAAGAGTGCGAGTGAAGCGGGAAATGGCGGTTTTGCGCTGTACGTCCCCGAAAAGAGGCATTTTGAGCTTATAGCGGTCGATCCAGCGGCGTCCGCCTTTGGAGGCAGCGATCATGCGCCAGATCAGCACACCGCCGATGATGCCCCCCAGGAGATACCATTTGTAGTCGTACATGTTGCGGCTGAAGCCGATGACCCACTTGGTAAGCTCTGGAAGCTTATCCTTGCTGCCGAGCATATCCTCGAAGATCGTCTCGAATCGTGGAACGATGACCAACATCAGGAAGACCATGATGGCGGACGCAATGCACATGACAATGATGGGGTAAACCATCGCCGCCACGACCTTGTTCTTGAGCTTCTGGGCTTTTTCCTGGTATTCAGCGAGACGGTTTAGAACAAGTTCGAGCACACCACCCAGCTCGCCGGCCTTCACCATGTTGATGTAAAGCTTGTTAAAGATGCGTGGATACTGCTGAAGGCTTTCGGAGAAGGTGCTGCCGGTCTGCACGTTTTCAGCCAGCGTGGTGATGGTGCCCTTCATGATGGGATGCGGCTCCTGACGACCAAGAACGGTGAGTCCGCGGAGCAGCGGCAGGCCAGAGTCGATCAGTGTGGCTAGCTGGCGGGTAAAGACCATCAAGGTCTTGCTCTTCACTTTGGCATTGGCTCCCACCTTGACGACCTTGGACTTGCCTTTGGTGGAAGTTTTGACGCGTTTCTTGATCGCGGCAGCTTGTCCTTGGCCTTCTGCGGCGACACTGGTCGGGTAGAGCCCGGTCTGACGGAGTTGATTGATGGCATCGGCTTCGGAAGCGGCATCAAGGTCTCCGGCGGTTTCCTGGCCGTTTTGGTCCAGGGCGATGTAGTGAAACTTGGGCATAGGAACGTGTCTTGGAGGCGATTTTTGCAGTGGTGGGATTTAGGATACCGGGATGGCGGGTGTTCTGTCCATCAAATAATGAGCGAGAGAGCGCCTGTATTAGCGCGATGGAAGAGCCTGCGCGCGATTAGGTGTATTTGAGCACTTCTTCGATGGTAGTAACCCCATCATAAATGCTGCGTAGGCCGTCCTCGCGCAGAGTCACCATGCCTAACTCAATGGCTTTCTGCCTGAGAACGAGGGATGGCGCACGACCAGTGATCAACTCCCGGATCGGGTCCGTGACATCCAGCAGTTCGTAGATGCCTTTGCGACCCTTGTAACCGCTGCCGCCACAGACCGAGCAGCCGGAACCGGTGTGGAAGTGCTTTCCACCAATGTCTTCCACGGAAAGATTGAGCTGGTTGAGAACATGCAGGCTGGGCTCATAGGGGGCGCGGCAGGATTTGCAGATGGTGCGCAGCAAGCGCTGAGCGAGCACGCCTTCCAAGGTGGCAGCGACGAGGAACGGTTCGACGCCCATGTCCACCAATCGGGTGACGGCACCGGCGGAATCGTTGGTGTGAAGGGTGCTGAGCACCAAGTGGCCGGTAAGCGATGCCTGAATGGCGATTTGCGCGGTTTCGAGGTCGCGCATCTCCCCCACCATGATGCGGTCGGGATCCTGACGGAGGAATGAACGCAGCGCTTTGGCGAAGGTGAGGCCCACGGCATCATTGATTGGCACCTGCATGATGCCATCCAACTCATATTCGACGGGATCTTCAGCGGTGAGTAGCTTGGCGTCGATGGTGTTGATTTTGCGAAGGCAAGCGTAGAGGGTAGTCGTCTTGCCGGCACCGGTGGGGCCGGTGACGATGAAGATGCCGTTCGGCTTGTGAATCGTCTCTTCAATGTAGTTCCTCAAGCTTTCGCCCATGCCAAGGTCAGAGAGCTCAAGCTGGATGGAAGAGCGGTCCAGCACGCGGAGCACCACGGACTCTCCATGCTGAGTGGGCAGGGAGTTCACACGCATGTCCACCGATTTACCACCGACGGTGGTCATGATGCGTCCATCCTGCGGGATTCGACGCTCGGCGATGTTCATATTTGCCATGACTTTCACGCGAGAGATCACGGAAGTGGCCAGATGCACTGGCGGCGGAGCCATTTCATAAAGAGTGCCGTCAACGCGGTAACGAATCTTGAATTCGCGCTCAAAGGGCTCGAAGTGAATGTCGCTCGCACGTTCTTTGATGGCCTGATGCATCACGAGATCGACGAATTTGACGATAGGAGCCGAGTTGGCCTCCGCTTCGGGCGAATTCTCCTTCCCTCCGCTCTTACCGAGATTGCCAAAGATCTCGTCGATGCTAGGCGCACCGCTGCCGTAATGTTTTTCAATGAGCGACTGCACCTGGCTGCGTCTGGCGACGACCGGCACGATGGTCTTTTCCACGCCGAAACGCAGGTCTTCGACGAGCTGTGCATTGAGAGGATCGGTGAAGGCCACATGCAAGCCCTGGGCGTCGAGCGTGATCGGAAAAGCACCATAGAGCCGGGCCATACCCGCCGGAATGAGCGCCACCACCGAGGGGGGCGGCTCGAAGTTGTCGAGATCGAAATGATCGGCACCGAGTTCATCAGCCACCTGTGCCCAGAACTCATCCTCATTGGAGTAGATGCCGTAGTCGAGTAGCACCTGGATGATGTCCTTGCCGTTGTGGACGCTGTCCTGCTCGATGTCGTAGGCGACGCCTTTGTCGATCACGCCGCGGTTTTCGAGCATGTCTATCACATTCTGGGCTGTCATGGTCTTCGGAGGGGAATCGGATTCGTCTTGAAAAATGAGGATGAAATCAGTCTGCGTCGGCCATGGTGGCCTCAATCACCTCTTCGGCTGTGGTCATGCCGGAGAGCACTTTACGCACACCGTCCTCACGCAGGGTACGCATGCCCAACTCACGGGCACGTTTGCGGAGCTGCGGAGTCGTCAGTTGCTGGTTGATCATGTTGCGCACCTCATCATCGATAGTGAAAATCTCCACCAGCGACATGCGTCCGCGGTAGCCGCCCTGGCGGCACTTGCTGCAGCCGTTAGGCCCCATGACGGTGGCCTCGGCCAATTGGGAGACCTCCAGACCAAGGGAGCGCAACTCGCGGTCATTGAGGGCAGAGGGGGTTTTGCAGTCTCCGCAGAGCTTACGCACTAGGCGCTGGGCCTCAATGGCGCGCACGGCGGAGGCGATGAGGAAGGGTTTGACGCCAATGTCCGCGAGACGAGCGACCGCACTTGGCGCGTCATTGGTGTGCAGGGTGGAGAAGACCAAGTGTCCGGTCAGCGAAGCCTGAATGGCGATGGAGGCGGTCTCAAGGTCACGAATTTCCCCCAGCATGATGATGTTAGGTGCCTGACGCAGCATGGCGCGAAGAGCAGCGGCGAAAGTCATGCCCACATCCTCTTTCACCATCACTTGGTTGATGCCTGCCAGTTCGTATTCGACCGGATCTTCCACCGTGATGATCTTGCGGTCCGGGCGGTTGATGAAATTAAGGCAGGCATAGAGAGTGGTGGTCTTGCCCGAGCCGGTCGGCCCCGTCACCAAAATGATGCCATCCGGCAGAGTGATCAGACGCTCAAATGCGGCCTGGTCGTCACTAAGGAAGCCGAGATCAACAAGACCGAGACGCAAACTGCTCTTATCCAGCACACGCATGACCACGCTTTCACCGTTGTTCGTTGGAATGATCGACACACGCATGTCGATTTCTTTGTCATTGTAGGACATCTGGATGCGCCCATCCTGGGGTACTCGCTTCTCGTCGAGCTGCATCGAGCCGGTCATGATCTTGATGCGCCCAATGATGGCGGAATGAAGTCGTTTCGGGTGGTGCTCTACGTCCACCAGAACGCCATCCATGCGGTAACGCACGCGAATGTCCTTCTCCAGCGGTTCCACGTGAATGTCGGACGCTTTGTTCTTGAAGGCCTCCATCAGCAGATTCGTCACCAGCTTGATAACCGGCGCATCTTCATCCGCCGCTGTGCCGTCCATATTCTTGGCCTTCGGCGTCCCCATGACAGCCTCGTTGCCGTAAAGATTGGCCTGGAGCGTCTTGATCAGAGCTGGAGTGGAGCAGAAAAACTCCAGTTCAGGCTGCAACACATGCGGCAGCGCGTCCAGCGTCTCAAAGTCAAACGGGTCGGAGATAACGATCTGGAGCCACCGTCTGCGCCACCTGCTCGTCGGAGATCACCCCGGTCTTGATCAGTGCCACCAAGGTGCTTTCGCCCGGTTTTTGGCCTCCCTTGACTTGCTTGATGTCGTGATCGTTCAGCAGTCCGGATTCCTGGAGCTGTTCGAGTAGGTAGGTTTCATTGGAGTACATGCGGTCTTGACGGGTATAGCGGGGACGCGGGATTTTATCCGATAATCATCAGACTACAGCCTCGCGGAGGAAAGTGTCAACGTCTCGGCGCTCATGGCGTAAAAAATGATGGAGCTGGATGACAAACCGTGGTTGCTGCAGCCGTTCGACTTGTCCTCGACTCTCCCATCCAACGCCCATACATGCACCCTCTCCATCGTTTTGCCCTCCCATTCCTCGGTCTTTGCCTTGCCGCCGCGTCTCCACTTCATGCCCATGAGGCTGCCTCGCAGATGGCGGCCATCGCCAAAGTCTTCCTCACCTCCCTCGCCCCGGAGCAGAAGGCACGGACCTCTTTTAACTTTGCTGACGCAGAGCGTGAGAACTGGCATTTCATCCCACGTGAGCGCAAGGGCCTGCCCATGAAAGACATGAACCCCCAGCAGCGGCTTCTCGCGCACGCGCTGTTGAACACCGGTCTCGGCCTTCGTGGCGCCGCCAAAGCCGTCACCATCATGAGCCTGGAAGAGGTGCTTTATCAGATAGAGGGTGCCGATGAGTCGAAACGCGCTGCCGTGCGCGAAAAACGCGATCCTGAAAAATACTTTGTCTCCATTTTTGGCGAACCTGCGGACAAAGGCGCCTGGGGATGGCGTGTTGAGGGACATCACTTGTCCTTGAACTTCACCATCAAGGACGGCCAGCTTCTACGTGCCACGCCTGCTTTCATGGGCAGCAATCCGGGTGAAGTCCGCCAAGGACCTCTCACAGGCCTGAGAGTTCTTGCCGTGGAAGAGGAAATGGGGCGCGAACTGGTCAAATCACTCACACCGGAGCAGTTCAAGACTGCATTTGTCGCCACCGAGGCTCCGAAAGAGATGATCACCGCTGCCGAGAACAGAGTCAGTGCCCTTTCACCAGCGGGTCTTGCCGATTCAGCACTGGATGACAAACAGAAAGCCATGCTCACACGTTTGATTGATGAATATCTCGGACGCATGCGCCCAGAGATCGCAGACGAGGCGCGTACGGAGATCAAAAACAGCGGCACTGTTTATTTCGCATGGGCAGGTGGCAAGGAGCGCGGTGAGCCTCATTATTATCGAGTGCAGGGGAAGACTTTCCTCATTGAATACGACAACACTCAAAACGAGGCCAACCACGTGCACAGCGTCTGGCGTAGTTTCGACGGCGACTTTGGCCGCGATCTCCTCGGCGAGCATGTGAAGCAGGCCCATTGATAAACCATCGAACTGTCGAAACCTACCCTTAGGCACAGTTTCTGATGGAACGTGAAGGCGCGTATTTTCCGTGCCTACCCATACCCGTACATCACAGTTCCCATGATCTTCACAGCTTGAAGACCCCTCTCTGCAAACAAGTTGATGCCTTCAGTGCAAACTGATTTTAAAACTTTCAGCATCGCGAATCAAAAATTCAAAAAATATATCGAAGAAGAGCTTGTGACATGGATCGCTTTCGTCATACAAAGCAGTGACCTTTTTGAAATTCATGTCGTGCTCTCCCTGATGCCTGCCGAATGACTTTTGAGGGTCGTCTCAACCTTTTTTTTGACCTCACTCTCCCTTAGAAACCCTGACATGGCGCGCCACGATGAAAGCACGAATCCACAAGCCAACCACGGAACCAACCAGCATGCAGCTGCGGAACTGTTCTCTTTGATGCCAACGCTTTGGGACCGCGTTTGCGATGTGCTACGTCAGCGCCTCGGTGGAGACAATTTCCAGCGTTGCTTCAGCGGCACCAGCGGACGCCTTGCGGATGATGGTCGGTTCATCATCACCGTGCCGAATCCAATCCACCAATTGTGGATCGAGAGCAATCACACCGCCGCCGTGGCCGACGCCGTGGCTGAGGTCACGGGTGTTCCTGCCGCGATTGAGTTTCACGTTGCCACAGAACCGGTACCTGCCGGTGCCGCTTTTGTGCCGATGCCTGAAATCAAAGCCGCGCGTGTCAACGCCGCCGACCAGGCACCGATTCGATTCTTCAGCGACGCCGGTTTGAACGCCAAGTTCAACTTCGACAGCTTCGTTGCTGGCCCAAACAGCAGCTACTCCCTCGCTGTCGCACGCGCGGTCGCCGAAAAGCCCGGTCGCATTTACAATCCGCTGTTTTTCCACGGCCCCACGGGTCTCGGCAAGACACACCTCATGCAGGCCATCGGCCAAGAGGTGCTGGCTCGCAAACCCCGCACCAATGTGCGTTACGTCACCTCCGAGCAGTTCACCAACGAGTTCGTGGACGCCATCAAAAAGCAGACCTTTAGCCAGTTCCGGCAAAAATACCGTAAAGTCGATGTGCTGCTCATCGACGACGTGCATTTCTTCGAGGGCAAGGACAGCACACAGGAGGAGTTCTTCCACACCTTCAACGAACTCTTTAATAACGCGAAGCAGATCGTGCTCGCCAGCGACCGCCCGCCGAGTGAAATCAAAAATCTCGAAAGCCGCCTCGTTTCCCGTTTTGAGTGGGGGCTAGCCACGCAGATCCAGATGCCTGACTTTGAAACGCGCATCGCCATTCTGCGGCGCAAGCAGAGTGATTTCAACGTGGCGCTCGATTCGTGGATTCTCGACTTCATGGCGCACCGCATCCGCGCCAACGTTCGCAAGCTGGAAGGTGCCCTCATGCGAGTGGCCGCCCATGTCTCCCTCGAAGGCCCCGTCACCACCGAGTCTGCTTTGGCAACCTTGCTGCATGACGTGATCGACGACGACCAGTCCAAGACCATCACGGTGGATCGCGTGCAGCGAATCGTCGCCACACACTACGACCTGCGCGTGAGCGACCTCACCGGGCCGCGCCGCCCAAAAAACATCGCCGAAGCCCGTCAGGTAGCCATGTTCCTCGTACGCAGCCTCACCAAACTGCCGCTCGTTCAGATCGGCGATGAGTTTGGAGGCCGCGACCACGGCACTGTAATCCACGCCTGCAAGGTCGTCACAAATCTCATCAACGGCTCCAACGACTTCAAGCGCACGCTCGACTCTCTGGCTGGAAAAATCCGGGAAAGCTGATGTCTGGACGTTTTTTCCTCACCAAGGAGCTGCGGCGGAATTCTGGGAAGGGTGGAATTGCGTCAATAAATAGGCTTGCTCATCTTCGTGAAAGTCGCTACTAATTCACAGCGTTTGAGTCAATGACTCCGCCAGCGTGTTTCCTAAAGCCGCTTGTTTTCGACTTTCCCCGCATGATTTTTTCTTTGACGCGTCTCCAAACCCCGCATGACCGGGAGATTGAGAGCGTGTGCATGTTGGAATCGAGTCTGTGCTGATATGATTTTCGCAGCGCGTCTTTTCCTTTTGATTTTCCAGGTGAATGCCACAAGGCCTCCTGGATTCCTGAACCCACACGGAGGTAACCCATAAGCAATCCATTCCAGCAACTGAGCGGCGGCAATTTCGCACCGCGCCCCCAGCAAAACCAAGGCGGCACACCACCGCCGCCTCGTCCCGCAGGACCTGCTGGCCCAGCCAATCCAGCCGCTCCGCGCCCAGCAGGGCCAGCCGCTGGTGCCCCGCGCCCTTCGGGACCGGCTCGTCCAGGCGGTTTCTCAAACAATGGTCCATTCCGTCCTGGTGGCAATCGCCCCGGAGGCCGTGATCGGCCAAACGGTCGCTTTGTCGATCAGACCCGCATCAATGAGCGCATCCGTGCGCCTAAAGTGCGAGTCGTAGAAGAAGATGGCACGCATCAGCTCGGCATCCTGCCCACCGCACAAGCCATCCGTATCGCCAAGGAGCGTGGACTGGACCTCGTCGAGGTCGCGCCGAATGCTGATCCGCCCGTGTGCAAGATCGTCAACTACGGCAAATACAAATACATTCAGGAGAAGCACAAGAAGGAAGCTCACAAGCATCACAAGGCCGGCAAGGTGAAGGAAATGAAATTCCGCATCGGCATCGACCCACATGACTATCTGATCAAGATCGTGCATGCGGAAGACTTCCTCGCCGAAGGCCACAAGGTGCGCATCCAGCTTCAGTTCCGCGGTCGTCAGATGGCGCATCAAGAACTGGGTCATCAACTGGCGCAAAAGATCAAGGCTGACCTTCTCACCATGGGCCATGTCGATCAAGAGCCGAAAATGGCAGGTCGTAACATCAACATGCAGATCAGCCCGCTGCCTGGTCAGCAGCGCCATCGTAAGTTCAAGACGCACCTCAAAGGCGTCACTGAACACACCGACATCAAGCATCAGGAAGGCCACGATCCACGCGAGGACAAGCACGATCAGGATGATCATCACGACGATGACCATCATGACGACAACCACACCGCCGCGCCTGCACCGTCTCCCACGCCGACGGTGCCACCGCCGCCTGCAAGCTAACCAATCACGAAGGGCAGGAGTTCATCTCCTGCCCTTTTTCATTTCAGGCCACTGAGGCCGCGAGATCACGCATGGACTGATTCATGTCCGGCGGGCCGAAGGAGGACGTGCCACAGACGAACAGGTTCGCTCCATTCTGCTTCGCGATCGGCGCGGTGTGTGTGTAGATGCCGCCATCCACTTCCAGGTGAAATTTCAGCCCGTGTGAGTCGCGGTAATCACGCGCGGCGGCCAGTTTCGGCATCGTTTCCTTCTCCATGAAGGGCTGCCCGCCAAATCCCGGCACTACCGTCATCACCAGCAGCAAGTCGATGTCGTGCACGAAGGGCAGTGCTGCCTCAAACGACGTACTCGGATGCAGCGCGATGCCACAGTGCACACCAGCGGCGCGGATGCGCTTCAAAGTCTCCGCCACCGAGCTCTCGTAGTTCGCCTCGACGTGGATCGTGATGTTGTTCGCGCCCGCTTTGATGAAACGCTCCAGATAGTGGTCCGCACGGTGGATCATGAGATGCACATCCAAATACAGGTCAGTCAGCTTGCGCACCGTCTGCACCATCTGCGGGCCGAAGGAGATGTTATCCACAAAAGCACCGTCCATCACATCCAAGTGCAGCCACTGTGCCCCGGCGTCGGCGGCACGCTTCACTTCGGAGCCGATTTTTGACCAGTCGGAGGCTAGCAGGGACGGGAGAATGAGGTCGGTCGTGTGATCCATGGCACTCATAAGGCTGTCGTAGCGGCAAGTTTCAAGTTTCAACTTCACCGCCCCCCCCATAGGCAGCGGTAAATGAGGGGCAAGTCTTGAAGCATCGAGCGGAGAAGCATCGAAATCGACGGAGGCCGAGTTGGCGTTTTCCAGGGATGCCCCGCAATATCAGGTGGATGCCACCCCATCAGTGGCAGCCCCCTTCGACGTCAATCCAGGCAGCAACGTTGGATTTGCGGTTGGTCAAGGTGCGCACCGCCAGCCCCGGCTTCCGCACGCAAGAGTTACAGATCGTCACCACTTTACGCGACACACAGGCCCACAGCGCCGCGCAGATCGCCGCCTGGTATCAGCAGCGCTGGCAGGTCGAGCTCTACTTCGATGACATCAAAACGAGCCTGCACATGCATGCGTTCCGCTGCAAAAGTCCGCACATGCTCGTGTGCGAGCTGCTCATGCACATGATCGCGTGCAACCTCGTGCGGCATCTAATGATGAGTGCCGAGACGATGCGTGATTTGCATGCACGCGGCACGCTATCCTTCAAGTGAACGATGGATCGCCTGGATCAATGGCAGTGGGCCATTTGGAGCGCCCCCAACAGCAAGCAGGCAAGGCAAAGGCGTGAGGCGCTGCTGCAAACCTGACGGCCATGCAGCCTGAGCCTTGCCGCTGCAGAGTGAGGAACGAAAGTAGCAGCCTGATACCGGGAAGAACCGAGCGGAGCGAAGGTCGCCTGCCGACAGGCTGCCCGAAGGGCGAAGGCACCGTGAGGCGGGGCCTGAGGCAACGTAACTACATGCGCTGTAGTGTGGCGAGGCTTTGCGAACGCACAGTAGGCCGCCGGGTCCCGCTGCTCTGAGCGGGTGGTGGCCTACTGCACACTACTCCGCATTGTGTCGTAGTTACCGCATCGGGTGCGGAGCTGGTGAGCTTTGCGAGCCACACTGAACCGCGGTGGGTTCATCACCGGTGCGAATCGGAGGCGAGGAACGAGCCGAGATAGACAACGAGGAACGAGCTGCCCGAAGGGCGAGATGAGCGAAGCGAACGAGTCAACCTGCGGCGTTACGGAAAGCCGCACAATTCGTTGTGGTGGGGGCGGGAGCGGGCGGAGCACTTCGGCGGTGGGCAAGGCACGGAGTCGCGAGCTTTGCGAAGCGCTGGAGTCGGCTCCCTCGACGTTGCAGGCCGATCACTTCCGTTTCTTCACCAGCAACCACAGCAGGCCAGTTGCCGCAACGATCAAGACAACGATGATGCTCCACGGTGTTGATGCAGATTTCTCGCTCTGTGTCGCTGATTTTTCGTCGGACTTCTTCTTTGGCGTTGGCGGCTGCACCACAGGCGGCGGCTTTGAAAGTGCGGGTTGTTGTTGTGGCACACTCATCGCAGAAGTATTAGCCGCAGACGACGCAGATGCCTCAGCAAGGAAGTCCACGGGACGTTTAATCTTTCTCTTGGGAGGTGACGCTGGTGAACCTTCAGACTTGAGGCGTTTTGAAGATTCAACCGCTTCGTCGTATGATTGATAAAAATTCTTCAGGGACAACAATTTCGGATCCAACACATTGAGCGACACTTCTGCGCTGGTTGCCGAAAACAGCACTTGAACACCATTTTGAGACTCGAAAATTTCCACACGAAGAGGCAACGGTTCGTAGTCGCTGACATGTAGCCTTCCCGCGTTGAACTCTTTTGGTGTTCCAAATTGTTTCCTCAGCGCGGCCCTCAGTTGAGTTGCCACATTCATGGCTTGATCAATTGGCGTTCCAGGCCACACCGCAACGACTGACGCAAGGCGCTCCTTCTCAAACGCAAGCATAAGGGCACCGTGCTCGTGAGAGCCAATGTAGGTTTTCGACACAGATGCATTCGTCGGCGACAGCGTCATGGGTGATAAGGAAGGCATTGCTTGCTTTGCCTGATCCATCGTCATGCCGAGCGTCAATGCAGACGGTGGAAATGCCTCGACGAGATCAGCAACCGAGGCACCAGAAGCGCTCCTGGACAGAAAGCACAGCATTGCAACCCCAAGGAATAGATTTGGCATGATCTGAGTTTTCATGGTTGAACGATGTGTGTGCCGTCGGAGTGGCGTAGATAACCTTCGCATCCGTCACTCATTCTCGGCGACTTATCACGAGGCATCCAAACGAAGAGTATCCCGTCATCGTAAGCTTGAGCAAAAGTGGAAACCCAAGTCGCAATCGACGGACGTGATGATTTCTCCACATAGCCTTTACCCAAATCAATGCCTTCGCTGTTGTTGAGGTTGTCCATCGTGGTCGTGAACGCTTGATAGCTTTCGAGGAACCCACTCTTCTCGTGAGAGTCCACGATGATCTGAGCTGCTTGTTCACCAAAATAAGCAGCCAATCCAGCCGCCCATGATGCGTGTTTGATGGCATCTTGCTTTGCATTCCAAACTGGATACAACGCGCCCACATAGTCGCGCGTTCCGTAGCTGATGTCGCGAGCGGCTAGAGCACCACCAGCGCCAAACTCACGAATTATCCATTCTTTGATCTCCTCCTCGTTGTTGTCACCCACTTTCGGAACGTCAAAGTGAACGCGGTGAGTGGACCCGCCAATTTCAAGCGTCACCGTGTGATGTGCTACTTGATTCCAATACACTTCATACTCCAGGACGTTAGTTTTTGAGGCATTTTGATCGGTGCTAAATTTGATAAAGTTGGGTGGCAGCGATGAAAGCATGCTCTCTGGAATCCCCCTCAATTCGACCTTCACTTTTTCCCACCGCCAAACCGAGAAGTAATCCGTGGCGCATGACTCCGTAGATGGAGCATGATTGTATGATCGCTCCGCGTCATTGGGTGCTTTGAAGCCTTCGGGCTGATGCACCTTTATCTCCACCGGGAGGAGGCGCTTGGTGGCCGTCTTGCCAGTGGCAGAGGCGGTGACCGCCAGCAGGTGGGCTGGGGATTCGGTGGCGCCTTCCGTGATCTCCAGTGTCACCGGCTCCGCGCTCTTGAACACCCCGTCCTCCTCGGTGACCGCGATGAACGTGCGGCGAACGCTGCCGGTCCCGCTCTTGCGTTTGAGCCGCACCTCGGACTCTGTGCGCTTGTAAAAGCCTTTTGCCCGGCCATACCAGCCACCCTCATAGAACGTCCCTGCCCCCAGCAACGCAAGCGTCACACTCCAGGATCCAGCACCATAGCCACCCGGAGTTCCGATATCGGATAGGTAACCAAATTCAGTGTCCTTACCTTGGAAATGATAGCCTTCCGTCGCTCCCGGGATCCATGACGCAGGACTTGAAAGACTTGACATGAGTGGAACTGCAAGCGGCGGTTGGGTGCCGCTGTCGCCTTTGCTCGTTTTCCAGTTCTTTTTGGTGTCGGTATACGGGGGGACCCCTCCTCCTTCGTGCAGCATGGTCACAGCACTGCCCGTGTCTGCCATTTTGTAAACGTGCTCCGAGTAATTGGCTTCGACTTCACCACCCACCTCGCTGACGTAGCGGCTCTCCACTTCAACCTCGGTATCTTGGCTGAGGAGAGGCTGCGTGACCGCAGCGGGCGGTGCCGCGCCAGCGATGGGGTCGCCACTGGACACGGGAGGGGTGTTGCTCGCCAGTGTGACTGCCCAGGCCTGGAAAGTGGTGCTTCCAGATCCGCAAGATACCGGCACCTGGAACCCGCCTTCGACGTTCGGGCAGGTCCAGGCTGTGCTGGCCATGCCATTGGCGTCGGTGTTCACGGCAAAGTTATTAAATGACAGGGCGAGTCCCGCCAATGGCACGTTTCCCCTTGTGGCACGCACCACCAGTGGTAGCGGAAGTGTGCTGCCGGGTGCACCCATTTGATGGTTCCCGCTGATGATGGCAAGAGACACTGGCTGGAAGCTGTCCACCACCAAGGCCACCGTCGCGGACACTTTGCGGTAGAGTGCAACGGCGGGGTCATAGACCTCATCCTGCACCCCCACAGTGAAGGTGAAAGCACCCTCGGCCTGGCTGGGAGGCGTCCCGGAGAACTGGCCGCTGGCGCTCATCTGCAACCAGTCTGGCAGACCGGTGGCGGTGAAAGTAAGAGCACCTACTCCTGTCGCCTGCACGCTGCTGGTGTAGCCCACACCGACCATCGCGTCCGGCAGCGCCGTCGTCACAATGCTCAGCGGCGGTGGCGGCACACTCACCACCAGCGTGAACTCCTTGCTGCCCACGCGCCCCAGTTCATCGGCCGCCTGCACCGTGAACGCATACGTGCCGCCAGCGCTCACCGTCCCCGTCAGATAGCCCGTGCCTGACAGCGTGAGGCCAGGCGGCAGCGGCCCTGCCGTCTTCGTAAACACCAGCGTCCCACGCCCGCCCTGCGCGTTCAATTCCTTTAGGTAAACGTTGTCTTTTTCCACCCCCGGCAGCTCCGCCGCCGTGTTGATCACCACCGGCTGGCTGATGTCGATGCTGCGGCTGAAGTCCTGGCGCTCCCCGCCGCTGCTCAACTTGATCGTCACCGCCGCCGCCTGCCCCTCCAGCGTTGCCGCCGTCGGTGTGCCGCTGATCGTCCCCGTGCCGCTGTCATAGCTCAGACCCGCAGGCAGACTACCGCTGAGGGAGAAAGTAACAGGCTCAAGCGCTCCCATGGCACTCAGCACCACCGAGTACGCTTGCCCGACTGTGCCCGCGAGTTGCTCGTCCGTCGTCGTCAGCGCGAGCACAAGCGGCGGCACGCTGGGGGCCACCACCAGCGTCAGCTGCTGCGTGTCCGTGCGCTGGTAGGCATCCGTCACCCGCAGCGCGAACGTGTGGCTCCCCGCCGCCGTCGGCGTGCCGCTCAGCGCCCACGCACCCGGCACCGAGGCATCCAGCCCCAATCCAGCAGGCAGGCTGCCACTTTCCAGCGTGTAGGTGAACCCGGGCTGCCCGCCCACCTGCGTCAGCACCGCCGTGTAGGGCGCTCCCTCCTGCGCGTCGGCCAGACTCGTCGTGGTGATCTCCAGCGGCTGCTGCCACACCCGTGGGTCTGTAGGATCACCGTAGGCCGGGTACTGCTCGTCAAAGTTGCTCACCCCGTCTTGATCCCAATCATCATCGTAGGCGCGGACGGCATCCAGCGGGCCATTCCCCCGCGTGAGCAGCGGTGTCGGGTTCAGGAACAACTCCTGGTCAAAAGCCACCTCATAATCACTGAGCACCGCCCGCGTCACCGGCGCACCGTTCTCATCAAACACACCCGCACCCGTGCTGTCATCGCGGTCCGTCACGGTTTCCCCTTCATACCCCAGCGTCAGGGGGTGCTTCGGGCTGGTCTGCGCCTCGTACTCCTCCGCGTTGGTCAGGAAGTCACCATCCGGATCATCCGCGCCATCTTTTTGATCCGCCGGGTCAAAGCCCTTGGCCAGTTCATAGAGATTGGTCATGCCATCGGCATCCGTGTCGAACTGCGGCACGAACTGCGCGTGGATGTCCCAGCCGGTGAGGTAGGCTGCGTAATTGCTGTGGCCGTCGCCGTCATAATCATCCGCCTCATCCCGTGCGTCTTGGGTTTTCATTTTCCAGTGCTCTTCCAAGCGGTCCGGGATGCCGCCGCCGTCACTGTCTGTCAAGTTGACTTCCCCATGATCAGGCGTGCCATCGCCATCCGTGTCGGGGTTCAAGGGGCTGGTCGGCACCACCAGGGCGTAGAGGTTGTTCACCTCCTCGTAGTCGGTAAGGTAATCGTCATCACTGTCAGGATTCCGCGCCTGCGTCCCAGCCGTCAGCTCCGCGCCGTCTTTGAGACCGTCATTGTCGCTGTCATCGTCGCCTGGGTCGGAATACTGGATGTAGGTCCACTCGTAGGCATCCGTGAGCGTGTCGCCATCACTGTCCTCATGATCATCACTCGTGCCGATGAGGCCTTCCAGCACCGCATGCAGGCCGTCGCCGTCCACATCCGTCGTGTCAAAGAACCGTCCGTAGGCCTGGTAATGCACCCACCCGTCAGGCCGGAAGTCGCCATCGCTATCCTTGAGCGTCGGGTTGGTGCCCAGCACCTGCTCCAGCAGCGGCCCTAGGCCGTCCCTATCCTCATCTGGGCCATCCGTGGCAGCCAGCCGGGCATGGTAGTAAACGTACCAGTCATCCAGCCCCGGCTGCACGCTGTAGCGGCTGCCATCATGCAGTGGCAGGCCCAGCTCCAATGCCAGCTCACGCTCCACGGAGGCCAGCATGCCGTCACCATCCGCATCGCGGTCAGTCACATTCACCGTGAACCACGCGTCGCTGGAAGAGCTGCCGTCGGAGACTTGGGCATAAAAGGAAAAGCTGCCTGTCTGTCCCTCAAAATTGCCAGTCAAAAGACCGTCAGTGGAAAGGCTGAAGCTTGAGGGCAGTTGGTAGTTCCACAGGCTCCAAGCATAGCTCCCACCTGAGCCCCCCGAGGCCGTCAGCGTCCAGCTCTGCGGCGTCCAGAGCGAGGCCTCGAAGGTCATGGGTCCGTTGATTTGTGGCGGTGCGGGTGGTGGGACTGATGCCACATAGAGGTAAAAGGTCTGGGATGAGGAGGAGCCGCTGCCATCCGTCACTTGCACGGTAAAGGAATAGCTCCCCGAGCCAGAAAGCGTCCCCGCAAGCTGCCCGCTGGAAGACAGGCTCAGACCACTCGGCAGCCCCCACCAACTGCTCCAGGTGTAGGACCCGCTGCCACCACTCGCGCTGAAATCAAACGAGTAAACGCTGCCATCCTGCCCACTGGGTAAAGTTTGATAGCTGGTAATCTGCGGTGGCTCCGGTGGTGGCGGCGGTGGAACCTCACTGACAGACATATAAGCCCCCTGGTCGGCATAGTTACCGCTCCCGTCCGTCACCCGCACCGTGAACCAGTAACTGCCCGTGGAGTAAGGCGCGCCCGAGAGCTGGCCATCCCACGAAAGAGACATCCCCCAGGGCAGACTGCCACTCGGCACACTCCAGGAGTAGTTCCCCGTCCCACCCACGGCCGTAAACGCGGCACTGAGCCATGAATTAACCTGCACCCCCGTCGAAAGTGCCGAGCTGGTGATTACCAAGGCCGGGACGGTGACGTTGAGGCTGACCCACTGCTCCGCCGTGCCACCAGACATGTCCGCCACCCGCACCGTAAAGGTGGAGTTCCCTGGATAAGTGGCAGAGCCAGAGAGCTGGCCATCCGTCGAAAGATTCAGCCCCGAAGGCAGCCCCCCATAGGGCACGCTCCACGAAAAACCGCCATAGCCACCCGCCGCCGTGAACGAGTGGCTCACGGGTGCCCCAAACAGCACCTCCGGCACAAGCGCCGCACTGGTAATGTTCAGCGGTAGCGAGTCCACGGCCAAAGTAACATCTGCCGTGGCGCTGCGGTTCGCGGCGTCCGTCACCTGCACCGTGAATGAGTAGCTGCCGGGAGGTGCAGAACCCACTAGGTAGTTCTCATTGAACGCGAACGTTGGCGGCAAGTTCCCCGCCGTGACCGCCCAAGTCGCAGCACCCAGAGCATTGGCCACCGTGAAAGGTGGAGAAGTGTAGGTCGTGCCCGCAACAGCATTTGGCAGAGTCCCAGGGCCGGTGATGCCGTAGCGGTCTGAAGGGAAGAGATAGTTTAAGTTTTGCGGGTCGGGTAAGCCATTCCTGTCCGTGGAAGACAGCAGCGGGTTGGAACTGCTCTTATAGTCTCCATTGCGCCAACTTGAGACTTCGTAGCCATCGCTGAGACCATCGCCGTCCGTGTCTGCCTGGCGCATGGAGGTGCGCAACCAGCTCCAGTTCTCGGCCTGGTAAGTCTGCTGCGCCTCTTGGGCATTGGTCAGGCCATCAGCGTCGTAATCACCCCAAGGATCGGTAGCAATGAGGCGGTCCTCCAGATCCGTAAAGCCGTTGCCATCCGTGTCAGCATTCGTCGGTGAGGTTCCAGAGGTGTTCACCTCAAACCCATCACTCAAACCATCGCCATCCGTGTCAGAGGAATTCATGTCCGTGCCATACTGCCCGCCAAAACCGCTGCCGTTTGATTCAGACCAGTCCATCAGCCCATCTCCATCGCTATCCGCGTGGGTGAGCTGCCACCACAGGCCGTCCGTCGCACCCGAGCCATTGCTCGTCGCGTTCAGCGGGTCTGTGCCCATCACCTGCAGTTCATTGCCATCCGTGGCACCGTCATGATCGCTGTCAGGATGACCGCGCATGTTCACCATGGCCCCGTGCACCGCACCGTACCAATCCTCAAACCACGCCGGCAGACCATCCGTATCATTATCGCTCATATCAGCCCCCTCCGGCGGCTCGGGATCCCCCACCCCATTGCCATCCCAAGTCGGGGTGTAGCTGGCCGGCTGGTTCAGCGCAAAGCCGGGCGCATTCACATCCTGCACATAGACTGCATTGAGCGTCGGAGCCGAAAGCGTCCAGCCCAGCAAGCAAACCAACTGCACCCAGATGATCCACTTGCTGCGGCGCAACTGGCGGAGGGAAGGCGTGGTTAAAAACGGCATAAGGGCAGGGCGTTCAGGTTTTCAGTTCATTACTTTGTGTGGTCTCTTGGCTATTCTGCCATCTCCTAACCACCCACCGTGATCTCCACGGTGTTGCTCCACTGGCCCACCTGGGCGTCTCCCACGCGGAAGATGCCGCGGTATTTCCACTTCGTCGGCGTGGCGGGCAGCGGGGTGGTGTCGGTGTAGTTCGGCGTGGTGTCGAAGGCCAGCAGGGTCCAGCCGTTGCCACGGTCCACCTGCAGTTCCAGCATGTCCAGAAAGGCGCTTTGGCCATCCCAGCCCCAGCCGAGCTGCACGGCATTCCCACTGAGGATGGCGTCGATGATGGGCTGAATCGTGCTGAGGTCCGGGCCGGTCTGCACCGCGCCCTCAATGCCAAGAGCCTGGCCGATGGCGTCGTTGTAGTTCGGATGCGCCTTGATGGCCTTCACCAGCGCACGGAAGCGCACTTCCACCCCCAGAGCCACCGCGGCCACCACCGGAGGGAACACCGGGGCCATAGGCGCACCCGCCGCGGGTGGGCTGCCACCGGCGCGCAGGAGGTTTTTCCATGCCGTCCATTGCTGGGAAACGCCCTGCATGATGCCCTGGCAGGCCACGACGTGAGCGAAGGAGTCCGCATCCGCCGCTTGCGCAGTGACTTGGGCCGGACTGAGGCCGAGCGTGGTGGCGTAAGCACCGATGCCGGTCTTGAAGGTTTGGAGTTGAGCGGCGAACTGGTCGTCGTTCTGGGCGATGTAGTCTGATTTGGCCATACGATTTCGTTTAGGTTTCAGGGTGGGTTGGACGGGATTGCTGGGAGGAGGCGGGGTATAGCCGGGATCACCTGGTTCGAGGATGCCTGACCACGTTAGGTTCAGCGAATCCCAGGTGTAGGGCTGCCCGGTGGCCGGATCGGCGGAGTCGAAATACAGCGGCTTCATGGCGAGGTGTGGCGGGTAAGAGTGGCGGCATGTTCTGCCGGACCGAGGATGCGTGAAGGCGGCAAAAGCCCACGTTGAGTGACTGAAACCGCAGGCCGGAACGATTGACCGGCACGGCTGGAAGGTTTCCCGGTGCGGCTGGACGATTGATCCGCACGGCTGGAAGATTTCCCGGTGCGGCTGGACGATTGATCCGCACGGCTGGAAGGTTTCCCGGTGTGGCTGGACGATTGATCCGCACGGCTGGAAGGTTTCCCGGTGCGGCTGGACGATTGATCCGCACGGCTGGAAGGTTTCCCGGTGTGGCTGGAAGCTCCAGCCGTGCGGCTAAATCATCGCCTCCATGCGGCTGGATCATCGTTCCAGTGCGGCTGAACGATTTGACCCTGCGGACCAATGCTCCAGCCATGCGGCTAGGTTTTTCCGGCATGCGGATCAATGCGCCAGCCGTGAATGAATAGGCATTCACCCGCCACCTCCCGTCATACGCCTGCACCTTGCCTCACCCGCCGATGAACCCTCAGCCACGCTAGGCGTGGGGCCGTGGAGCCTGGAAACGAGAGGCGACATGAGCGCATTTATATCGCTGACTCCGAATTCCTACGAGATTATTTTTTTACGCCCGACCTTTTATCACTCCAAATGCCTTATTTTCAATCCATTAGGTGCGAAAAAAAATCGCTTGCTTAGGCACTCTACCGGCCTTAAGCACCTGGATTTTGTGAGGTTAACCCGTCAAGTGGGTGCGCAGTTTTTGTCCTGCCTGACGAAAGCGTCATCAGCCCCCTCACCTAACCTCTCCCCGCGTCATGTGGCAGAACATGGGATCACCCATCGCGGGGAGAGGGACTGAAAAAGAGCGCGGTTTCGATGCAAGAGCGTCCCTGACAGCGCAGCCTAGCTGGAAGGCCCGCTTTCAGTTCCCTCTTCCCGCGCACCGCCTGCGTGGTGGTCTGTTTGGTCTGTGCGGGGAGAGGGACTGCAAAAGAGAGCGGTTTCGATGCAAGAGCGTCCCTGGCAGCGCAGCCTAGCTGGAAAGCCCGCTTTCAGTCCCTCTCCCCGTGCACCGCCTGCGTGGTGGTCTGTTTGGTCTGTGCGGGGAGAGGTTAGGTGAGGGGAACTGTCACCACCTCATGCAGCGCAAACGCACGCACTTCCCGGATGAACCGAATCTGCGGGAAATCATCTGCCTACTGCCTTGAGACCGAGGGTGAATTTTGGGTGTGTAAGCCCTGCTGCCACCCCCTCAAGGGATTGCCACTTGATCTTTTCTTCATCCTTCGTCATTCGACGCTCGTCATTGCCCAATCAGGCACCATTCCTGCTTTCCCGCTCCTAAATCGCCAGCCATGTCCGAAATTTCCCCGCCCAATCTCCGCCAGTACGGTTTCCAAATCCTCGAAGACGACCTGCGTTTTCTCATGAACGCCTTTGCCGTGGTGCTGAAGAAGCTGGGAGAGCCAGAACTGGCAGATTGCCTGCCCTGGGTCGGCTCCGGAGTGCCGAAGCAGACCAACCGCTCACTTGGCCAGGCTTACTCCATCGCGTTTCAACTGCTCAACGTCGTGGAGGAACGCGCTGCCTCGCAGATTCGTCGTCTGCGCGAGAAAAAGAGCGGTCCTGAGGCCGAAAAAGGCCTGTGGGCGGATAATTTGAAGCAACTGCGCACGCTCGGCCTCAATCAGGCCGACATCCTCGCTGCGCTCAAGGATGTCTGTGTGGAGCCGGTGCTCACCGCGCATCCCACCGAGGCGAAGCGCGAGACCGTGCGCGAACTGCACCGCGAGATCTACAGCCTGATGAACCGGCATGAAAACCCGGCTTACACGCCGCGTGAGCAGGCCCGCCTGCAAAGCCAGCTGCAGACCCAGCTCGAAAATCTCTGGCGCACGGGCGAGATCCACGTCACGCGCCCCAGCATTGAGGCCGAGCTGCAAAACGCGCTCTATTACCTGCGCGATGTGTTTCCTGAGGCGCTGACCCGCGCCCACACGCATCTGCGCGAGGCCTGGCAGACCGCAGGTTACGATCCGGCTCAAATCGATGCCCTCCCTCCCCTGCTCCGCTTCGGCTCTTGGATCGGGGGCGACCGCGATGGCCACCCCTTCGTGACCGCCGATGTCACCCGGCATGCGTTGCAAACGATGCGCAAGAACGCCCTGCGCGTGCAGCGCCGGGCGCTTGAGTCCCTGGCCTTCCATCTGCCGCTTAGCTCGCTCTTCCAGATCACCCCGCCGCAGCTCACGGAGCTGATCGCCACGCTCACCGCCCAGCTTCAAAACGAGCCGCATATCGACCTGGCTTACATCCTGGAGCGGAACAAGGAGGAGCCGTGGCGTGCCGCCGTTTACCTGATGCGTGCCAAGGTGGTGCTGGCCATCGAAAAACCCGCCGCTCCTGCGGCCTACGTCCAGCCAGCCGAGCTGCGGGCAGACATCGACGCCCTCGCACAGACCCTGCTCGATGTCGGCTCCAAGACCGTCGTGGAAGAACAGCTCGTTCCCCTGCGCCGCAACCTCACCGCCTTCGGCTTCCACTCCGCAGCGCTCGATGTGCGGCAAAACTCGGCCTTCCACGAAAAGGCGCTCGATCAGCTCCTCCGCACCGCCGGATTGCTCGACTCCGGCTCCTTCATCAACTGGAGCATCGAGAAAAAACGCGAACTGCTCGACCGCGAACTCGCCTCCCCGCGCCCCTTCCTCTCCCCCGGCATCTCTGCCGGGCCAGAGGCAGACACGGTGCTGGCCTGCCACCGTGTTTTGGCGGAGCACCGTGCCCAGTTCGGCAACGCCGGCCTCGGCTCGCTCATCGTGTCGATGACCCGCTGCGTCGAAGACCTGCTCATCGTCTATCTTTTGGCCCGAGAGGCTGGATTGATGGAATGGACCGCTGAAGGCCTCGTCTGCCCGCTGCCTGTCGTGCCGCTGTTTGAAACGATGGGCGATCTTGAGGCCGGACCCGGCATCGTAGAGGATTTCCTCTCACACCCCGTCGCCAAGCGCAGCCTCGCGGCGCAGAGCCATGGCGGCACGCCCGTCTTTCAAATGATGGTCGGTTACTCCGACTCGAACAAGGACTGCGGCATCGTCGCCAGCCAGTGCGCTCTGCACCGTGCCCAGCGTGAGCTTTCCGCGACGATTCACCAGCACGGGGCGCGTCCGATCTTCTTCCATGGCCGCGGTGGCACCGTCGGGCGCGGTGCGGGCCCCACGCATTGGTTCATGGAGGCGCTGCCGCACGGCTCCCTCAGCGGCGGCATGCGCATGACTGAGCAGGGCGAGACCATCGCGCAAAAGTACGCGCACCTCGGCTCTGCCGTGTACAACTCCGAGCTGCTCATCGCCTCTGCCACCGCCGCGACCGCCCGTCATCGCAGCACTGAATCCCGCGCCCACCCCGCGCTCGAAGCGCTGTTTGACACGCTCGCCGCCACCAGCCGCGACGCCTACCGCGCCTTCCTGCACACGCCGGACTTCATGAAATTTTACCGGCAGGCCACGCCGATTGACGCCCTGGAAAATGCCCGCATCGGCTCCCGCCCCGCCCGCCGCACCGGCCAGGCCTCGCTGGATGATCTGCGCGCCATTCCCTGGGTCTTTTCGTGGACGCAATCCCGCTTCTACCTTCCCGGCTGGTTCGGTGCCGGTAGCGCCTTGCAAAAACTCAAAACCGAAGACCCCTCCGGCTACGCCACCCTCGCCTCCGCCCTGCCTGGCTCGGCCTTCCTGCGCTATGTCCTCACCAACATCGAAAGCTCCCTCGTCAGTGCCAACACGGGCCTCATGAGCGCCTACGCAGGCCTGGTGGAAGACACGGCTGTGCGTGAGCGCTTCCTGGGCACCATCCTCACCGAATACGAGACCACCCGGAGCATCATCGACGACCTCTTCCAAGGCACCTTCGAAAACCGCCGCCCACGACTCGCCTACACGCTCAACATTCGCGAGGAACCGCTCAAGGTGCTGCACCATCAGCAGATCGCCCTGCTGCGGGACTGGCGCGTCCTCAGCGCCGCTGGCAAAACCGAGGCCGCCGACGCGATGGTTTCCGATTTGCTGATCTCCATCAACGCCATCGCGTCTGGATTGCGGACGACGGGTTGATTTTAATGAGTCGCTGGCGGCTGATACCGGTAGTACACCTCCAGCATCAGCGTGCAGAGCACGGTGCAGAAAAGATCGGAGTCGAACTTCGCTTTGCCGGCAGAAACATGACGCCAGTGGCCGTCGAGTTGCTGGTTTTGCAGCAGTTCCCTCTGAAACACCGCATTCCAACGTTCCCAGGCAGCCCCGCCGAAATTGAAGGTTGCCTGTGTGTTGTAATACCAAGCATAGACATCGGCCCCGGCCCATTTCTTCCGCCCATACGCATCCAGGATGAGCTGAAGCCCCTCAATGATGGCCAGCCGGTGGTCCTGGGGATTGAACATTTGCAGCCCCAGAACGCCCACCCCCGTCAGCGCTGCTTTGTCCGCCGGATCTTGGTAGCCAAAGCCACCCCGTGGCCCCCGCATGTTCAGGAGGAAGCGCTCGGTCTTTTGGATCTGCTTTTCCAGCATGGGAAAATTCAGACGTGTCTGCCGTGCGGCCTTCAAAGCCTGGTACTGCCAGCCCGTGACTGACATGTCTCCCTTCGGCCCAGGGGCGTAGTTGTACAACCAGCCGCCCGCTTCGGTCTGCCCTTGAAGAATGACCCGCACCCCTCGATCAAAGGCCTCGACCACCGGCCCCAGGTTCTTTTGGCCGAACCTCGCCATCGCATACACCTCCCCCAGCGCATAGGTGGCGATCCCGTGCTCGTAGCAGGCGCCGTTGGATCTCGGCACGGTTGACATCAGCCCTGCATTTTTTGCTGAGACCTCAGTGAGGAACTGAACGCCTCGCGTCACCTGGCGGCCATATTCCGTGGAATCCGGGGTGTCTCCGTGCCCCAAAAAGCACAGCACCGCGAAACCGGTCATCGCCACCTTGAAAGTCTTGCCCCAGGAACCGTCCTCATTCTGGACACTGACCAGCCAGTCCAGCGCCCGCTGCACCGCGCCCTCAGCGCCGGGCAATCCACCGCGCTCCAACAGCCGTTTCATGCGGCTTTCCATGCTACTGCGGCTCCGCATCGCCAGCGGCAGCCCCAGGCCGCCCCCGCCATGAAAAATGGGCTTCGCTTCTCCCAGTTTCATCACGGGTGAGACCGTTCTTTGCGGCATGGGCAGTGACAAAGAGCCATGAACGGAGGCGTCCAAGATTTGAGGCGGCGGCGGCACTGCCATCTCGTCTGCAGGCAGAGTCTTTGAGACTTTTGGGGTCTGGCCAGATGCCTCCGCCTGCGTGAAAACCTGGATGGCCGCCTGCGACGACGGGCGCCCCAACTCCACCACGACCGCCAAGAAAACCAGCAACAGCAGATGCACCGCAAGTGCCAAGAGCAAAGCCGCCGCAAAGTACCTCACGAGGGGGCGAGGCGACGCTTTGGCAGCGGTTGTGAATGGGGCCTCTGACTCCATGCGGGGAGAGTGGTTTACGCCCACTGAAACAACAACCTGTCGGGCAGCGGATTAAGCCGGGCCGCGCTCCTCGCGGATCTTTGCTGGCACGGGCCTCAAATCCCACACAATGCCGAACCACGACATCGCTTTGAGGACGTAGTAGCTGATGTCGATCTGCCACCACTCGAAGCCCTGACGGGCGCTGAATTGGTAGCGGTGGTGGTTATTGTGCCACCCCTCGCCCAACGTGATGAGAGCGAGGATGAGGCTATTGCGGCTGTCGTCCGAAGTCTCATAGCGGCGGCGGCCAAACACATGCGCCAGGGAGTTGATGAAGAAGGTGCCGTGCATCAGCACCACCGTGCTGACAAAGAAGCACCACACGAAAAGCTGATTCGCGGTGCAGCCGAGTCCGGGAGCATACGCCTCCAGCAGCATGCCCACGCCATAGATCGCCGCGCCCATCACCACCGGCACGAGCATGTCATGACGATTCAGAAACACGAGTTCCGGGAACTTCGCCAGATCCTTGATGCGGCTGTAGTCGGTGGGAAAGTTGCGCTGGCTGGTGATCCAGCCCAGGTGCGACCACCAGAAGCCTTTCTGCCGCGGAGAATGAATGTCGTGCTCGTCATCCGAATGCTTGTGATGATGCCGGTGCGTCGAGGCCCACCACAGGGCACCACGCTGGCAGGCCATGTTGCCGATGACCGCAAAAAGAAACTGCCCCAGGCGCGAGGTCTTGTAGGCACGGTGCGAGAAGTAGCGGTGATAGAACGCCGTGATGGCAAACATGCGGAACAAATAAAAAGCCGCCGCAGCCGCCAGCGCGAACCAACTGAAACCCACCACAAACACCAGCAGGCAGCAGGCATGCAGGATAATGAAGGGCATGGTTCGCTTCATATCGACCTTTTCCTCCTGCTGCATCACCGCCTCAGCACCTTCCGGGTGGTAATCTGAGTTCACCCACTGCCGGAGCATCACCCCGAGGGAGGATAAAACTTTGAAGAGGAACGGCTTGGCAGCCGCGACGGACGAGGAAGGTGTTTCTACAGGCACGGTGGCAGAGCAAAAGGTTGGGCCGACAAGGCGGCGCGTTTTATGCTGGGGAAAACGTTTCCCGCAACCCCTTTTATGCGTCTGTCCCGCCTCATTGGACTCAACCAACTGGAGCTAGTTTGGCTTTGAATCGCGCCATCGCGCTCTGGATCAGCGGATCGTTGTAAAACGAATCATCCACCTGCGGCGGGGGCGGAGCCTCAGCAGCAGCGGCGGCGGCTTTGGGAGCCTCCTCTTTTACCGCCGGCTTTGGCTCTGTCTTGGGTTTCGGCGCGGGCGCGGGATCATCCAGCAGACCGAGGCCCATTTCAGAAAATTCAGGCGCTTTTAGGCTCGGATCGAGCACGAACTCGAACTTCATCGCCTGCCCAGTCAGCTCTTTGGCCAGGCTTTCCAGAAAACTCACCTGGGCAGGCCGCATCAGGCTGTCGCGGGCAAAACTCTCCGAGGTGGGGAAGCCGACCTTGACGGTGTTGCGGGCAATTCCCAGGAGCGCAGCTGTCTGAATCCACGGCACGATCAATTGCCGCCGCTGCTGCACCAGCGCGGTGAATTGCGGCCAGAAGTCCGCATCGCTCACCGGCTCTTTCTCGACCACCACTTCCGGCTCGACTGCTTTCACCGCTGGAGGCGGCGCGGCAGCCACCACGGGGGCCGGCACCGGTGTTTCCTCCCGCACGGCCATTTCCGCAGAGCGAACGGGCAACTGCGTAGCGCGAACGGGTTCCTCCACCTTCACCGGCTCAGCGGCCTTCACCGGAGCTGGCTCACGCCGAGCGGGGGGCGCGCTCTGCGGGCGAGGAGCCTGCCGTGGCAGCCCGGCGCTCGTGCCGCCATCCAGCGCGTCGATCACATCGCTGATCGAAACTTCATTCAGGCTCTGCACCCCGGCGATCACGCCCAATTCAAAGTGCAGACGCTTGTTGCTGGCCCAGCGCATGCGGGAGTCCACCTCCGCCAGACCGTCCACCACACGCAGCAGTTGCTCCGTGTTTGCCATCTGCGCCTGCGTCTCGATTTCCTGGATCAATTCAGGGCTCAAATCCTCTGACGCAGCCTCCGGGTCCGCCTGCTGCACCAGCAGCGTGCGGAAATGCTGGATCAGGTCAGACAGGAAACGTCCAAGATCCTTGCCGGCCTCGTTCTGCTCATACACTGCCCGCAGCGCAGCCACTGTGTCGCTTTCGAGAATGTTGCGCGCCAATTGCGCCACCGACTCGCCCGAGGTGAAGCCGAAGATGTCCAGGACGTCCTGCTCGGCGATTTTCCCGCCGCAGAAGGCCACGTGCTGGTCCAGCATCGACTGCGCGTCGCGCATCCCCCCCTCCGCTCCTTTGCCGATGGCATACGCAGCCTTTTCATCCAGATGCACGCCTTCCAGCTCCGCAATGTGCAGCAGATGCTTTGCGATGATCGCGTTCGGGATGCGGCGCAGGTCAAAGCGCTGACAGCGGCTGATGATCGTGGGCAAGATCTTGTTCGGCTCCGTGGTGGCAAAGATGAACTTCACATGCGGCGGCGGCTCTTCCAGCGTCTTGAGCAGCGCATTGAAAGCGCCCGTGGTCAGCATGTGAACCTCGTCGATGTAGTAGATTTTGTAGCTGCAGCGCGTCGGCGCGAACTTCACATTGTCCCGCAGCTCGCGCACCTGCTCCACACCGTTGTTGCTCGCGCCGTCGATCTCCAGCACGTCCATGCAGCGCCCTTCGGCGATCTCGATGCTCAGCTCATCATTCGGGTCGAAATCAATGTTCGGCCCGCCCTTGCAGCACAGCGCCTTGGCAAAAATACGCGCCGTGGAGGTCTTCCCCGTGCCACGCGGCCCTACAAACAGGTAGGCATGCGCCAGCCGCTGCTGGGCGATGGCATTGCGCAGCGTCCGGACAACGTGATCCTGGCCGAGAACGTCTGCGAAGGTCTTGGGGCGATATTTGCGGGCAAAAACTTGGTAACTCACCCGTTCAGACTAACGAAGCGTCACCACGAAGCCAACAGAACTTTGCGAACATGGCGGTTGAACCGGAGGAAGCTAGCGGCGGCAGATTGGCCGGGCCAGACGCAGTTTGGCATTGTGGTTGGGGCGCGACTTGGGTAAAACAATAAGAAAATCAATCAACTCACCCAACCCATATGAGTATGAGGCGATCAAGTCTGCTATTTTTTGCCTTCATCGTAGGCGGTTTTCTCTGCGCTTGGCTGTTGAGTCGTCCTGCACAGCCCGCCCCTGGCGCACGCCTCAAACCTAAGGCACAGGCGGTGGTTGGCACAACGGATTCGACGATGCGTTCCGAACGGGAGATGAGAGTGGCTCCATCGGCAGTCCTGAAGGTGACGGGGGAGCCAATGGCCGATTTTGCGGCATGGACGGACGATTATTTGCAAGCGAGCCCCGACGAAAAGGCCCGACTGCTTGAGCAGGGCTTGAAGCTGGCCCAGGAGCGCCGTCCAGTGTTCAAGGCGCTGATCATGGATAATCCGCGTGAGGCCATTGCGAAGGCCGTACCGATGGTGGTGCGACAGAAGTTGCCGCCGGAGATCGTGGGGCTTCTGGAGAAGCGGCTGAATGAGATCGGAGCCATCCGCGTGATGCAGGGGGTGCCGCTGGACCTCAATGAGCCGCCAGTGCCGACCTACCGCGAGGTGGAGCTGCAAAAGGGCGGGACTTACCGCGCTTATGTTTATGGAGATCGTGAGCTGAAACTGGCCTGGACGCCGGGGGCTTCGGTGAATGGCGTGGCGATGGACTCCGAATTTGCGATCAGCGATGAGCCGACGCGGCGGCTGGAGGTGGGGGAGATTTTACCAGCGGGGAAGACGGTCGTCGGGGACTGCCCGGTTTCGGGGAAATATGTGCTGGAGCCGGAGGATGTGCCTGCGGAGGTGCCAGAGACGCTGGTGGCGGTGGAGACGCCGGTGGAGATCATCACGTTCTGCGATGGATCGCACATCGCGGTGCACAATCAGACCATCCTCTATGGAGAAGGCGTCACGGGCGGTTCGATGGCGTTTTCGGGCATTTTGCCGGGCTCGCCGACGCCAGCGGTGGGGCAGGTGAAGGTGATCGTGCTGAATGTGACCTATGCGGATCAAAACGCGCTGCCTTCCACCGAGGCGGAGCTTTACAATGTGCTGCGAGACGTGGCGGATCACTATTCCAAGGCCAGCTACGGGCGTCTTTCGCTCTCCGGCGTGGTCGCGCCGCCGATCAAGCTGCCGCACAATGAGGCGTGGTATGTGAATCGTGATACGAGCAATGGCGGCGACATCGGCGGCACAAGCATCTCCATGGCGGATGCTCGGGCGGAGGCGCGAAAGATGGGCTACGACTGGAATGACTACGATTGCACGGTGATGCGGCACAATGGCGGCCCTGGAAGTTACGGCGGACTCGGCGGTGGGAATACAGTGTGGTGCCGCAGCAACAGCATCAGCCTTTGGGCGCATGAGATTGGTCATGCGTTTGCGCTCGGTCATTCGAACTTCTGGGACACCGCAGGCACGAGCAGCATCCACGAGCAGCATCGGCAACGGCGCTAATCAGGAATACGGCGACAGCTACGACATCATGGGCGGCGCAGGCACCACGGGGCATTACAACGCGGCGGCGAAGACGCAGATCAAGTGGCTACCGACTTCGTTTCAGCAGCCGGTGACGCAGAGCGGGCTGTATCGCATTCATGCTTTCGATGAAGGGGCGCTCGATGCCTCGAAGCGGTATGCGCTAACGATCCAGAAGGATGTGCAGCGCACCTACTGGGGCATGGTGAGGTCGCTTTTTGACTCGAATCCCTTCATGAAGAGCGGTCTCGAACTCGGCTGGAAGTTCCCAAATGGCGGCGGGGGCAACTTTCAGCTCATCGACACGACGAACGGCTCGCCCTTTGGCAAAACCGACGCGGCAATCTCCCTCGGCGCGACGTTTGGCGACACGGAGCACGGCATCTACATGACGACCGTCGCTGCGAATGACAATCCGCGTTACGTGGATGTGCAGGTGAACCTGGGAACCTTCCCCGGCAATCATGCGCCGACGATGACGCTGGCGGCGAGTGCCGACGTGGTGCCGCTGAATGGCACGGTGACCTTCACCGCGACGGCGAATGACGTGGATGGTGATCCGCTGGCCTTCAACTGGCAGCACTTTGGCAGCACCACGCAGATCGTGTCGCCGAACTCGAATGTGATGACGCGGCAGTTCACGGCGGCGGGCACCTACATCGTCACCTGCACGGTGAGTGACATGAAAGGCGGCACGGTCACGCGGAACCAGCTCATCACGGTCGGCGCAGTGAGCACCTTCACCATCAGCGGTCGCGTGACGTTGCTCGGGCAGGGTTTGTCGGATGTGGTCGTGACAGCGAACGGCGCAAATGGCGTCATCAGCGATGCCGATGGCTACTTCACGATCCCGAATCTCTCCGCGAACACCTACACACTCACGCCGTTGCTTTACGGCTACTCGTTTGGCGAGCTCTTCAATAACAGCATCACCGTGGGGCCGAGTTTCAGCGGGGCGGATTTTGAGGCGACGGCGCAGAGCGTGGTGACGATCGCGACGCTGAATCCAAATGCGAGTGAGCTGGCTCCGGTCACGCCGGGCACCTTCCGCTTCACGCGGACGGGCGATCTCTCGCAGGACCTCGTGATCAATGTGAACTCGGCTCTCGGCGGCGCCACGATCACGACGGACTACACGCTTTCTCCGGCTTATGTGGCCGGTTCATTGGGTTACAGCACCTTCACGATCCCGGCGGACTCCGCGGTGCTCGACATCACCGTCACGCCGGTGGTGGATGCGAGCAGTGAAGGGCCTGAGACGGTCATTTTGCAGCTCGGGCCGGGCAATGGCTACATCGTCGGTTCCGCATCGAGCGCCACGGTGGTCATTGGCGATGATGACACGGCTTTGCCAAAAATCAGCCTCACGGCGACGGGGAGCTCGGTGACGGAAAACATCGCCACGCCGGGGCTTCTGACGTTTTCACGCTCTGGAAGCACCGCCGCCGATTTGACGGTGAATTATGCGGTGAGTGGCACCGCGAGCAGTAGCGCGGATTTTTCGGCTTTGAGCGGCTCGTTGACGATTTTGGCCGGAAATGCCTCTGGGACGGTGCAAATCACGCCGGTGGATGATTCGACCTCCGAATCGCTGGAAACGGTGATCACGACTTTGAGCACCAACGCGGCCTACATCCTCGATCCGCTCGCCACGACGGCCACGACATCGATTTACGACGATGATCTGCAAACGGTAAGCGTCACCGCGAGCGATGCGACGGCCACGGAGATCGATTTGAGCGTTCCAGCGGCCGCAGCGGACACCGGCACCTTTTTGATCACCCGCACGGGCGACATGACGAGCCCGCTGACGATTTACTATGCCTTCAGCGGCGTCACAGGCAGCGGCGTGATGGCGCTGCATGGCGTGGACTTTGAGTGGATGCCCGGCGTGGTGGTCATCCCGGCTGGTCAAAGCAGCGCGGCGATCACCATCGTGCCGCGGTTTGATGGTCAGGGCGAAGGGCAGGAGCGTTGCGTGCTGAATCTGGGGGCGAATGCCACGAATTACATCCTCGGCACCAGCGCCACGGCCACGGTGAACCTCAATGACAACCCCGGCGACCTTCCCTACATCGACGTGGTGAACACCGCGAGCGGTGTGGAGCCGAGCACGAACGCGAATTTCCGCTTTTCGCTGCGCGGCGACGGTTCCGACACGCCGGTGGCGGTGAATTTCACCCTCGGCGGCACGGCGGTGAATGGCACGGACTATGACACCATCGGCTGGTGGTTGCCGCAAAGCTCCGGCAGCACCGCAAACCTCCGCGCCATCTGGGCTGCGAACGCGACGAACCTCTGGGCCGTGGGTGACAATGGCACCATCCTCAAAGGGGATGGCACGACTTGGACCGCACAAAGCAGCGGCACCACCGAGCACCTTCGCGCCGTTTGGGGCACGAGTGCCACGAGCGTCTGGGCCGTCGGTGACAATGGCGTGATCCTCTTCTTCAATGGCACGGCATGGGCAGCGCAAACAAGCGGCACCACGCAGCCCCTGCGCGGGGTGTGGGGCAGCAGCGGCACGAACGTCTTCGCCGTGGGCGATGGCGGCACCATTTTGCGCAGCACGAATGGCACCGCATGGATCGCAATGACCAGCGGCATCACAAACCAGCTCCGCGCCGTGCATGGCAGCGGCGCGAGCAATGTGTGGTTCGTCGGAGCGGGTGGAATGGTGCGCTTTTGGAACGGCAGCGCCTTCAGCACACAAACCTCCGGCGTCACCACGCAGCTCAATGCGGTCTTTGCATCCAATTCGACAAACATCTGGGCCGTGGGCAGCGGCGGAGTGGTGCGCAAAGGCAGCGGCACCACTTGGGCGGGCCAAACCTCCGCCAATGCGGCCGATCTGAACGGCGTGTGGGCCGCCAGCACGACGAGCCTGCTCGCCAGCGGCTCCAGCAGCGCCCAGATGGTCAGCACGAACGGCACCGCCTGGTCGAATGTGAATCTCAGTGCGCTCGGCACCTTCAATGGCGTCTTTGGCACCAGCGCCACCATCGGCTGGGCTGTGGGGGATGGCGGGGCGATCTTCAAACGCGACAACGCCACCGCTAGTGCCTTGCCAGGCAGTGTGGTGATCCAGCGTGGAGCCACCACGCTGGATCTCGCCCCGCGAACGAAAGATGACACCGACCTCGAAGATCTGGAAACAATCACGCTTTCGATCACGCCAGCGGCTCCCTATCAAATCTTCCCGGCCAGCGCCTCTGCCACGGCCTGGCTGCGTGACAACGACAACGTTAACACCCTCGTCGTCGATACGCAGGTCGGCACCGGAGGCGGCAGCACCGTGACCGAAGGCACGGCCAGCACCCCGACGAAGTTTTACATCTCACGCCTCGGCAGCACGACATCTGCGGTGACGGTCAACATCACCTACAGCGGCACTGCGACGATGACAGATGACTACACCGCGCCTGCCAGCGTGACGATTCCCGCCGGTGCCACCGGCGTCGATGTGCCCGTCACCATCGTCAATGACACGCTCTTCGAAGGCACGGAGACCATCGTGTTCGAGTTCGCCACAGGCAGCTATGGCCGCGGCGTCAGCGCGGCGATGTATGTCGCCGACAACGACACCGCCACGGGCACCATTGCCTTCAACTTCCCAAGCTCCTCCGAATTGGAGAATGTGGGCACGGTGAACCTCCCCGTCTCCCTTTCCGTCGCGCAAGCGTCCGATGTGAAGGTGGAATATCAAACCAGCGGCAGCACCTCCGGCTCCAGCGCCTCCTTCAGCAGCCGCGCGGTGCCTTATTGGGTGCGATTGGTGAAAACTGGCAACAGCGTGACCTTCCACCAATCCAATGATAGTGCTACCTGGACGCAGCGTGGCACGGCAGTGACGGTTTCCAATCTCGGCAGCACCAGCTACCTCGTCGGCATCGCCTTCGCGCCGGGATCAACCTCGCAATTCACCGCGGTGATGGACAATTTCACCGTGAACGGCCTCTCCGCCGGCGGCAGCACGGGTGTGGAAGCGTCGGCGAGCATCGGCACCGTCACAGGCGGCAGCAGCGTCGCATCGGGTGTTTATAGCTTCACGAACTCAGGCAACGGCCTCAGCAACACCACGACCGACAATTTCCGCTACGTCTATCTGCCCGTCAGCAATTCCGCGAACTGCACCGTCACAGCCCGCATCGTGAGCAATGGCAATGCGAACACCGCCTCCCGCGCCGGAGTGATGCTGCGCTCCAGCATAGCGAATAATTCCGTCCATGCCGCCGCTCTCGGCACGGGGACGACAGCCGGTGAGTTTTATACGCTGCAACGCACCACCACAGGTGGCAGCGCCTCACTCAGCTCCAGCTACACCAGTCTCATCCTGCCCATGTGGGTGCGCACCGTGCGTGTGGGAAATGTCTTCACGCAGTCCGTCTCCCGCGATGGCAATACATGGACGAATTTCAGCGCCACGCCCAACATCGCCTTCGGGCCCAAAGTGCTCGCCGGCCTCGCGGTGTCGGCTCAGGGCGATGGGCAGCTCTCCACGGCCACCTTTGACAATGTCACGATCAATGGCTCGCCCTTCACCTCGCAGGGCGGCCGCACCATCGGCTTCGTCGATGCCCAGGGCAGCGACAGCTTGAATGCAGGCCTGTGGACCGTCACCGGCAGCGGCGCGGGCATTGGCGGCAACGATGAGGCGCATTTCCCCAGCACCGAGGTCAGCGGAGATTTCAGCCTCGTCGCCCGCGTGCTCTCGCTCAACGGCGGTGGTGGCAGTGCCCAGGCTGGGGTGATGGTGCGCGATGACCGCACGCACTACGCCCGCGCCGTTCACACCGGCTGGGTGAAAAACAACACCGTCGAGCAGCGCTACCGCCTGCAAAGCAACACCACCGCCTTCGGCTCCGGCGTGGATTACGTGATGCCACCGGGCGTTTTGACCATCCCAGCCGGTCAAACCACCGGCAACATCACCCTCACCGTCGTGAACGACACCATGGATGAAGCCGACAACCTCGTGACGATCCAGCTCCTCAATGCCAGCGGCGCGAATCTCGGCACAAACGCCTACCACGGCTTCACCATCATCGATGACGACAATCCGCCCACGAATCCGTATGTCGGCTTTGCCACCGCCACGACCAGCGTGGTCGAAAGCGCAGGCACCGCTCAAATCGCCGTTTCACTCAGCGCACCGGCCACCACGGCGTGCAGCGTGGACTTTGCGACCACCGACGGCACCGCCACGCAGCCCGAAGACTACACCACGACCGCTGGCACGCTCAGTTTTGCCGCCGGTGAGAGCGTGAAATACATCTCTGTGCCGATCACCGATGACGCCGTGCTTGAGACGAGTCAAAACTTCACCGTCACCCTCGTCAATCCGGTCAATACCGTCCTTGGCAGCGCCACCACGCACACGCTGACGGTCACCGATGATGATTCGCCCGCCGTCAGCATCGTGGCGAATGACGCCAGCGCTTCCGAAGGCGGCGATGCAGGCCAGTTCACCCTCACCCGCACGGGCGACACCACGGACGCACTCGCCGTCACGCTCAGCCGCACCGGCTCCGCCAGCAACACCTCGGACTACGCCACCATCAACACCACGCAGACGATACCCGCAGGCCAGTCGAGCCTCACCGTCGATGTCTCGCCCGTCCAAGACACCACGAATGAAGGCAATGAAACGGTCATCCTCACGGTCACGAGCG
>JAPLUL010000086.1:0-53619 GCA_026397635.1 Verrucomicrobiota bacterium
GAACTAGCCGAGACCTACCCAGCCATTCAATACTCCGTACACGCCAGCGCTGGCGAGGGTTTGAAAAACAGCAAACTGCTCCACCCACCGTGAGTAGTAGCCCCGGCCCAACACGGTGGCGATTTGTGTCTGTTGCAGCATGATTTCAGAGACGAGAATGGCATACGGATCACGCGTGCGCCGCCATGGGTAATCACGTCCGTGCTGGCTGAACCACTCGACGAGAGAGGTGGCCATACGGGTTGAATCGGGTGTGTTGATGCGGGCGGGCATGCGTGTTCACATGAAGCAGATGGGGACATTTTCCACGAGTCTTTATGCCGATGATCGTTATCCTGCGCAGGCATGCCCGCCCTCACCAGCCACACGCAAACCCTGACCGCCGCTCAGGCGGAGAAACTCCGCGCCTTGCTCTCGGAGCGTGGCTTTGACTTCATGACCAAGCCTTATTGCCTCTACGCGGCCACAAAGCCCAAGGTGAACGTGCTCGTGTATGAAAAAGGGCCCAAAGTGCTCGTGCAGGGGAAGGGGACCGCGGATTTCGTCATGAACTTGCTCGAACCAGAAATCCTGGGAGAGGCGAAGCTAGGCTATGAGGAGGTGCATCAGCCGGAGATGTTCCAACCGCACATTGGCGTGGATGAAAGCGGCAAGGGCGACTTTTTCGGCCCGCTGGTCATCGCTGGAGTTTATGTCGATGGCGATGCGGTTCGTCGTCTGCGTGATCTCGGAGCCGTGGACAGCAAGCGCATCGGCAGTGACGAGCGAATCGCCAAACTCGCCGCTGAAATCCGTCAAGTTCGGGGCGTTGTGTGGGAGGTGATTGCGATTCATCCAGAGCGCTACAACCAGTTGTACGACAAGTTTGGCAATCTGAACCGCCTGCTGGCCTGGGGGCATGCGCGTGTCATCGAAAACCTACTGGAGCGCGTGCCAGACTGCCCGCGTGCCATCTCTGACCAGTTCGCCAATCCCGCCGTGCTCCAAAGGGCACTGCAAGAGCGTGGGCGTGGCATCGAACTGGTTCAGCGAACGAAGGCGGAGAGTGATCCGGCGGTGGCTGCCGCCTCGATCCTTGCACGTGAGGCGTTCGTTGGCTGGCTGAAAGCTCAGCGCGTTCGTTACGGCGTAGAATGCCCCAAAGGCGTCTCAGAATCGGTGAAACAATCAGCGCGCAAGCTGGTAGAGGATTATGGAGTTGAGATTTTGCAGGTGCTGTGTAAAACGCACTTTCGAACCAGTGATGAGATTAAAAATAGTCACTTGGAGTAACAAGGATTGGGCAAATGATCTAATTAAATTTAAGTGAGAATTTAATTTTAGGATAGAAATTAGTTGCTGCAAGTCGCCCTTCTCGCTAGTCAAAAAATCTCATGTCCACCATCACCAAAAAAGAATTCATCACTGAACTGAGTGACGTCACCGGGATTAAACACTCGGACGTGGCTCTCATGCTGGAGTGCTTCATGGAACTGACGGTCAAGCATTTGGCGACAGGAAATGAGATCACTTTGCGGAATTTTGGAACATTCGATCTTCGGGTGGCCAAGGGCAAAGTGGGGCGCAACCCCAAGCAGCCAAATTCGGACATCATGATTCCTGACCGTTGTGTGGTCCGTTTCAAGCCCTGTAAGGAGCTGAAGACACGGGTGGCCTCAGTGCCTATTCAGCAGGTTCGGCACCTGAACGGCAACGGTACGCATCCCGAGGCCTGATTAAGGGCGAACGGGCCGTTGGGTAAATCCCTGCTAAGAAGCCGCCAAACGGGCGTATTAGCAGGCTCCATGCGCCCAATTCTACTCTCATTGCTCCTCGCCACAGGCCTCCACGCCGCCCCTCAGTGGATCTGGCTCTCCAAAGACGGCAACAAAGACAACAAGGTCACCTTCAGGCATAAGTTTGACGTGCCGCAGAATGCGCAGCTCGCCACGCTCGAGCTCACCTGCGACAACGGCGCCACCGCCACCCTCAACGGCAAGCCAGTCCTCTCCAATGCAGACTGGATGGAACCCGCCAAAGCGGACCTCAGCCAGGTCATCAAACGTGGCGAGAGCAACGAACTCATCGTCAACGCCACCAACAAAGGCGGCGTCGCAGCGATGGTCGCCCGCCTGACGCTGAAACTGCCTTCCGGCCGCCAGGACATCGTCATCGAGACCAATGGCAGTTGGGAAGCCGCCAAAGCGGGTGCGCAGGACTTCAAAAAAGCCCTCGTCATCCAGGAATACGGCCAGGGACCTTGGGGGAAGCCCTTCGACGGCAAAATCGGCAGCGGCGGCGGTAAAAACAGCGGCCCTGCCGAATCCATTGCCGCTGCGGACATCACCGTGCCGAAAGGCTTCAAAGTCGAGAAGCTCTACAATGTGCCGAAGGACCAAGAAGGCTCCTGGGTCGCCCTCACCGTCGATCCGAAAGGCCGCCTCATCGCCTGCGACCAATACGGCAGCATCTACCGCATGAGCGTTCCCGCCATCGGCAAGACTGAGAACCTCAAACCCGAAAAACTCGCCATCGAAATGGGCAAGGCGCACGGCCTGCTCGCCGCCTTCGACAGCCTCTATGTCATGGTCAATGAAGACGGAGCCCAAAATGGCCTCTACCGCCTCCAGGACTCCAATGGCGACGATCAATACGACAAGATCACCAAGCTCCACACCATGGCTGGCGGCGGCGAGCACGGCCTGCACAGCATGGTCGTCAGCCCGGATGGCAAACGCATCTACTTCAACTGCGGCAACCACACCAAACTCCCCGAAGGCCTCACCGACAGCCGTCCGGCCAAAATTTGGAATGAAGACCACGTCCTGCCCCGCCTTTGGGACGCCAACGGCCACGCACGCGGCATCCTCGCCCCCGGCGGCTACGTTTGCAGCATGAACTCCGATGGCTCCGGCCTCGAACTCTTCTGCTACGGCTTCCGCAACGAGTTCGACATCTGCTTCAATGATCAGGGCGAGCTCTTCACCTATGACGCCGACATGGAGTGGGACATCGGCAGCCCCTGGTATCGCCCGACCCGCGTGAATCACTGCGTCAGCGGTGCCGACTACGGCTGGCGCAGCGGCAGCGGCAAATGGCCCCAGTATTACGCCGACTCGCTGCCCACCACGCTCGACATCGGCCCCGGCAGCCCCACCGGCGTCGTCGCCGGCACTGGTGCTAAATTCCCTGCCAAATACCAACACGCCATTTACATCAACGACTGGACCTACGGCACCATGTGGGCCATCCACCTCGAAAGCAAAGGCGCCAGCTACCACGCTACCAAGGAAGAATTTGTTTTCGGCAAACCCTTGCCCCTCACCGACCTCGTCATCCATCCGCAAGACGGAGCCATGTACTTCGCCGTCGGCGGCCGCAAATCCCAGTCCGGCGTCTATCGCGTCACCTACGTCGGCGAGGAATCCACTGCGCCTGTCACAGCCACCCCGCTCGGCGAAGAGGCCCGCATGCGCCACGCCATCGAAAACCTGCACACCGGCAGCGCCGACCCGCAAAAAGCCCTTGCCACCGCCTGGGGCTACCTCAGCCACAGTGACCGCCATGTGCGCTATGCCGCCCGTGTCGCGATAGAAAAACTACCCGTCGAACTTTGGCAGGAAAAAGCCCTCAGCGAAAAACAACCCGTCGCTGCCATCGAGTCCCTCATCGCCCTCGCCCGCGTCAGCGGTGCCAAACCCGGCCACGAAGGTGGCAAAGCCGCCCAAAAGCCCAAATCCACCTCCAGCGAGCCCATCTCGCCCGTTCAGCCGCAGAACGTCGAACTCCAAAACAGCATCCTCCTCGCCCTCAGCGCCATTCAGCCGCCTCCCGGCCACGAACTCGCCTCCCTGCGCGCCCTTCAACTTGTCCTCACCCGCCTCGGCAAACCAAATGCCGACGTCTGCGAAAAGATCGCCGCCGCGCTCGACCCGCTCTTCCCCACTGACAACGCCCAGATCAACCGCGAGCTTTGCCAGATCCTCGTCGCCATCGACAGCAAGCAAGTCGTGAGCAAGACCCTCGCCCTCATGGCCACCGCGAAAGACGACTTCCAAGAAGTCGCCACCGACGCCGTTTTGAGCCGCAACGACGGCTACGCCAACGCCGCCCGTGCCGCCGCCGGTAGCCGCCCGAATGCGCAGCAGATCGACTACATGTTCGCCCTGCGAAATGCCACCGCCGGATGGACCCCCGAGCACCGCCAGACCTTCTTCTCCTGGTTCCCCCGCGCCCGCACCTGGAAAGGCGGCAACAGCTTCAAAGGCTTCATCGACAACATCCGCAAAGACGCCCTCGAAACCTTCGTTCCGCAGCCCGAACTCGCCGAACTCGACGCCCTCAGCAACAAAGTCGAAGCCTTCACCGCAGCTGCCAACTACGTCGCCCCCAAAGGCCCCGGCCGGAACTACACCCTCGATGAGGCCACCGCCCTCGCCACCACCGGCCTCAAAGCCGGCGGACGCGACTTCGCCAATGGCGAGACCATGTATCGCAGCACCATGTGCGCCACCTGCCACCGCTTTAACGGCGAAGGCGGCAGCATCGGCCCCGACCTCACCGGCTCCGGCAACCGCTACACGCTCCGCGACCTCCTGGAGAACATCATCAACCCCAGCAAAGTCATCTCCGACCAATACGACAGCCACGAGATCACCAAAAAAGACGGCAGCATCCTCATCGGCCGCATCATCGTCGAAGAGAACGAAAAAGTCTTCCTCATGACCAACCCCTTCGCCCCCAACGACCACATGGCCATCAACGAATCCGACATCGCCAAAAAAGTCACCCGCAAAGTCAGCATGATGCCGCCCAGCTTGATCAATGCGCTCAATCAGGACGAACTCCTCGATCTGCTGGCCTATCTCGTCTCTGGCGGGAACAAAGCGGATAAGGTGTTCAAGAAGTAGCCCAATCGCTCCGCAAATGCCGCGCCGCAGGTCGCATTTCACACAGCGTTTGTCGTGCGGAATGACGTTGGCGGCGCGTTATGCTGCATCATGAAGCTGCTGCACTGCCTCCTCCTGTTTGCCACCTCTGCCTTGGCTGATGATACAGCGAAGCTCATCGCGTTTTTCGCGAAAGACGGTGTCGTGACGATCCCGGCGGGTGATTACCATCTCGACGGCACGCAAACGATCCCGCTGCGCTCAAACACGACCGTCATGGCCCACGGCGCTCGATTCATCATGCCGGAGACGTTGCCGGATCAGGCCCGCGTCGTGCTTTTCGCTGGGGAAAACATCGCGCACTTTACCTGGCATGGCGGCGAGTTCATCGGGCATGTCTTTGATCCGGCGAAGAAGGACAATTCCTGGGAGCCGAATGCGAACACGAAAGGCATCGAGATCACCACGACCGTCGCGGGCGGCACGCACGATCTGCTTTTTCGCGAGGTGCAGGCCAACGGCATGGCTGCGGCCGTCATCGGCGTGCACGGCAAATACGGCGCGAAAGGCGAGAGCGAAGTTGAGCATTACGCCGAGCGTGTCGCGCTCGAAAGCTGCACGCTGGTGCGCAGCGGGAAGTTCATGTGGGACTACGGCTACCTGTGGCAAATCATGACCTTTCCCGAGGCCTACGAGCCCTGGGAGGTCGAGCGGGCGAAGAAATACTTCCGCACCGATTTGATACACGAGGTCACTTTCAGCGGCGATCGCGTGAAGTTCGACAACACGATCAAACCCATCGCCATCAGTGCCACCGACGAGCCGAAAGAGGCTCTCACCTTCTTGGGCGCTCATCTGCCGAAAAACATCACACGCGGCCTGCAATACTTCGTCGTCGAATCCACGCCCGAGCACATCAAAATCGTCGAAAAACTCGGTGGAGCACCGATTCGCTTCGAGAACGGCGGCAGCGGCTCTTTGGCCTTCAATATCCAGGCCACCTACCTCGCCGCCTATGCGCCGACTGGCAGCGGCCCCGGCAAAGGAGCCTTCGACATCGTTGCCGCACGCGATGTGCGCGTCACCGGCTGTCAGCTCAGCGCCATCGGCGATACGATGCACATCCAGCGCTGCCGAAACATCGTCTTCGCGAACAACCACATCCTCGGCAGCCGCATGGGTGCGTTCTTTTTGGCCGAGTTCTGCCAGAATGCCACCATCACCGGCAATCTCGTCGATGGCACCAACGGCAGCCGAATTGTGAGCGTCGAAAAAAGCTGCACGGACGTCACCATGACCGGTAACACCTTCCGCAACGGTGGACGCGGCGCGTGGATCAATCAGCCCGTGAACTTCATCATGACGGGCAACATCTTCATCAACAACACCACGAAGAACGACCCCGACACGCGCCTTGGCCGCATCGCCTTCCAGACCGCGAAGTCCGGCCAGTTCCCCGAGCTCTACTTCACCCTCTATGAGCCTGGCGCCAGCTACGGCCCCATCATCGTGAAGGACAACCTCTTCCAACTCGGCGACCACTGCCCCGAGGAGGCCGTCACCTTTGCCCCGAACGGCCACGATCTCGTCTTCACCGGCAATACCTTCCACAACAAGTCAGCCACCGTCGTCGTCGATCCCTCCTGCGCCCGCAGCGCCATCGAAGGCAATCTCGGTGCCACGACCGTGAAGAAGCCCGTCGATTTCAATCACGGGCGGCGATGAGCATTGCCCGTTTGCCAACGTGTCTTCGCATGGCACTGTTGGCGGCATGACTCTTACCTTGCCATTGTCTGTCGCCATGGAGCAGACTTTCCAGCCCGCTCGTGACAAGCTGCATCTCGCCGTGGATGCTTTTGTAGCTGAAGAGGTCACGCTGGGCCAGGCAGCTGATATCGCGGGAATTTCGCAGACCGAGATGATGCGTGAGCTGTCGCAGAAGCGCATTCCGCTCCATTATGATCAGGAAGAGTTCGCGGAAGATCTTCAAACCATCGCTGCACTCCAACAGAAGCTGAAGCATGGTGGTCATCAGTGACACTTCCCCGCTCACAGCTCTACTCCTGGCAGATCATACGGAGCTGCTGCGGTCGCTCTTCCACCGCGTGGTGATTCCGCCCGCTGTTCAGCGGGAGTTATTGCGTGCTCACACGCAACTCCCTCCTTGGATCGAAGTCGTTTCACCGCGCCATATCCCAACAAGCATTGCAGACGGAGGATTGGACGCTGGCGAGACCGAGGCCATCGCACTCGCGCTGGAGCTCCATCCTGACACGCTCTTGATCGACGAGCGACTTGGCCGTCGTCTGGCCATGAAGCACAGACTTTCCGTGACGGGATTTCGCTCGCCAGAGTGATCCGATGATACTCGACGTATGTTTGCAACCATGCTCCACCGCCTCCTCACTCTTCTCGCCCTCGTTTTCCTGACCTGCGCAGCGCACGCTGAGCAATTTGTGCTCTTTGATGTGACGTTCGCCTTCACGCAGGAGGACGCGATGAACTCAAAGCCCAGCCAGTCGCATTACTACCTCAAAGATGACCGCCTGAATCCGCAGCGCCCGAAGGACTGGACCACGCCGGTCGATTACCGCAATGGCACCGTGCATCTGCGCCTCGAAGTGCTCGAAAAGCCGGCGGGCGACCAACCCACGTCTTGGAGCGTGTGCTACATTCCTTACCAAGGCCAAAACCACGGCTACGGCTGCATCGGCACGGGTCCGTATTCCAAGACAGGCGTGATCGAAAAGGATCTCGACATGACGAAGTTCTGGCAGAACAACGACATCCTCTGGAGCCAGGGTATCAAGGAGATGCATCTCGTCCTCAAAGACGACAAAAACCTCCACGCCCACAAGCGCCCCGATCCCGAGAAGTTCTTCCCCACGAAGGTGCGCATGACGCTGATCCAAGTGTCCAAGGGCGCGAAGTATGATCCGAAGCTCGTGCCGCTGGCGAAGTAGGCTGCGGCAATTCCGTTTCAGCGCCTCCATGCGCTGGCGGTGTGTTCGATGCTTTGCCAAACCCGCGTCTCACTTCGCGTATTCCCTTCACCATGACGACCACCACGCGACGCCAACTCCTGCTCGGCAGTGCCGCCTGGGCTGCCACTCACACGCTAGCGGCCGCCGTTGCGCCGATGCGAAAAGCCGCCATCATCGGCCACACTGGCGCGGGCGATTACGGGCACGGCATCGAGCGCCTCTTCGTAGGCTTGGCGGAGGTGACCGTGGTGGCCGTTGCTGATCCAGATGAGGCAGGCCGCGCCAAAGCGCTGGCCACCTGTGGCGCGGCGAAAGGCTACGCGGACTACCGCGAGATGCTGGCGCAGGAAAAGCCCGAGCTCGTGGCCATCGGCCCGCGCTGGGCCACCGAGCATCACGCGATGGCGATGGCTGCGCTGGAGTCCGGAGCGCATCTGTATCTTGAGAAACCCTTCACCATCACCTTGGCAGAAGCGGACGACATTTTGCGCCTCGCTTCGAGCAAAAGACTCCGCGTCGCCGTCGCTCATGTCACGCGCATGGCTCCCGGTGTGCGGCGATTGGAAAAAGCGCTGCGCGAAGGCCTCGTCGGCGACCTCTTGGAAATCCACACCGTCGGCAAGATGGGCGGCCGCGCAGGCGGGCAGGACATGATGGTGCTCGGGCTGCATGTTTTTGATCTCGTGCGGCTCTTCGCAGGCGATGTGAAGTGGTGCCACGCAAGCATTCGGCACCAAGGAAAGCCTGCCACACTCGCCGAAGCGAAGGAATCGCCTTCCGACAAAGTTGGCCCTGTTGTCGGCGACGACATCTTCGCGCATTTTGCGATGGAATCGGGCGTGAACGTCACCTTTCGCAGCCGCGTCGGCTTGGAAAAGTCCGCTGGGCCCTTCGGCGTGGAGATCATCGGCACGCAAGGCATCGTGCGGCTGAACTCCGGCTTCGCTCCCGGCATTTCGTTGCTGAAGGAGCCGAATCGATCCGCCACCACGCGTACTGAATCCTGGCAGGACTGGAATGGCGGAGTCGATCCGGCCACGGAGGCCATCTTTGAAGGCCTCAGCGGCTACGACTCCGCGCATCGTCGAGTCGTGCGTGATTGGCTTCAAGCCATTGCTGAAAACCGCGAACCACTTGGTTCTGCTGAACGCGCCATGAAAGCCATCGAGATGGCTCAGGGTGTCTTCCTGGCTGGCATCACCGGCCAGCGTGTCGAGTTCCCGCTCGTTCAGCGCTCACACCCACTCATCAAGGTATGAGCGGCACAATCTCCCGCGCCTTTTTCAGATCCGGACGCGCAGGCCGCGGATCATACCAGCGATCCTTTGGAACAGGCGCTTTGGCATCGAGATAGGCACCCAGACGCAGGCGCAGTGTTTCAAACGCAGGTTGCGTGTCTTGGCCGAACTGTGACTTACCCGCGTCTTCCTCATTCTTCTTCACCAAGGTGGCGCTGAGTCCCGGAATGGCACGCACGGCGGCCATCACGCTCTCGCGGTTCTCGCCGCTGACGGCGCAGTATTGGGTGAGATATTCGACGAGTTGCTGACCAGCGCGGAAGGTCTTCAGGCGTAGGCTGGGCACGGGGCCGTCCGCAGTCGGGTAGAGCACGGAGAGTTCGTCGGGCGTTTGCCACGCGTCTGCTTTGCCGATGGTGTTCCAGGGCACGACGCCGTCCGCGCCGAGGGACCAAGCCTCGACGCACCACGCGGCGTTGGCGATGTTCGGCGTGCCGATGGCGTTCGCGCTGCCATACATGTAGTAAAGATTGCCACAGGCCTCGGCTCGGCGCTGAATGCGCGGCCAGTAGTCGCGCAGCACGCCGCTGACGACTTCGACGTTTACGCAGTGATCGAGCAACTCGCGCTGCCACTGCGGGCGGGAAATGTCGGCGCGATACGTCAGATTCACCTTCGGATAAGGCGCGACGGCGTTCCAGAATTCGCGGCCGTAGTGGCGGATGGCCCAAAAGTCCTGCGTGTGCACCGGTTCATCGAAAATCCATGCCGCGGTGCACTTCCGCCAGTCGTCCTTTTTGAAGTACACCTTGTTGTTGAGGTAGAACTCAAACATTGGCTCGGTCCAGCCCTTGGCTTCGAGGTGCTTCGCGATCTCCGCCGCCATCGCGCGGAATTGCGTCCAGTAGGCCTCATCAAACGCGCTCTCGATCCAGTAGCCGCCTTTGAAGTGCTCGTCGTGCTTCATCGGCCAGTTCTCGTTCAGCAGCAGGTAATACGCGTCCACCGGCACCGCGCCGCGCGGCAGATCGGCGAAGGCGCTGCCATCGAGCAGCGGGCCGAACTCGGCATCGAACTTCGTCCAGTCCCACTTCCCATCGCCGCCGAGCTTCGGCGCGGGCTCGTCCACCTTGCCCGTCCAGCCATACGGCAGCTGATTCAGCACCACGCGATGCTCATGCGCGAGCCGGTAGTAATCACGCGCATGCCCCGGCAGGCCGTAAGCGTTCATCTGCGGCAGGAACGACAAGCGATCCGGCAGCGTGAAGTTCCAAACCGTGATCGTGAACGGCATCACCGTGCCATCCACCGTCACCGTGCCGCCATGCTTGCCAGCGGGCGTGTTTTTCGGCACGTGCAGCTCGATGAAGGTGTCTTCGCTTTTGGAATCATCGCCCGGCACGAGCGGATCATGCATTCCGCCGACTTTCGGCATCGAGTAGAGCTTCACGTTCAAATCTGGCACTTCGACGAGCGGTTTGCCCGTGACCGAAAATCCGATCGTTTCGCCCTTTGCGGCAAAAAAGTGTGTCGAAGCCAGTTCGCGGCCGAAAACGTCTTTCGAAGGCAAAGTTGGCTTCACGGCCGAAATGGCCGGAACAGGCGGCAAAGTGGCTGCGGCGACCGAATTGACCTGATTGACGGCTTTCGGTGCCTCCACCGCACCATCTTCGAGCCAGAGAGTGAAGTAGGGCTTGTGAATGCGTTTGTCCTCGCGGCTCGACACGTAGCGATTCACGAAATTCGTGAACTTCACCGCGTTGCCATCACGCGTGTATTCGCTGCCGATGTCGTCGATGACATAAAAGCCATGCGAGCGTCCATCCAGCCGTGCCTGCGCCACTTCGGGTGAGATCGGAATGATCTGCCAGCCTTCCGCATCCGGCGCGGAGGCGTCGCCAAAGCCCCACAGCGATCCGCCTTCCCCGCAGACGACGCTGGTGATGTCCGGCTCGTTGTTGCCCCAGCGCAGTTCGCCCGTTTTTGCCCACAAGAAAGAACTCGCGCCCGGTGTCTTCGCGTAACTGCTACCCGTGCCTTCCACCCAATCCTGAGTGATCGTGGACACCGTCGTGCGCCGCAGCGGTGCCTCTGGCGACGCGAGATGCACATGCAGTTGCGCCTTGGTGATCTTCTTCCCGCGCAGCGCCGCTGGATCAAAGTCGATGAGAAAGAACTCCTGGATGCCCTTGAGCTTCAGCCGATGTGATCCGCCATTGTTTCCCTCCACCTCCTTCGAGTAAGCCGAGATCCACAAATCCCGCGAGACCTCCACACGCTGCTGCGCATGCAAAGTGAAGGCGGCGAGAAGGAAGAGAGCGAGACGTTTCATGGATTATTGAAAACGCTCCTCGTGCCAGCGCCATTTCATGCGGCGGTCGTTGTTAAAGAGTGTGTTAAAACATCTCGAGCGGCTGCATCGAGCCGATGATGCCGACAACAGCGGACTGTGAGGCAAAGAAACGACAGGCGCTGCTCAGCAATGAGCTGAGTCCAGATCGGAAGAGTCCACAAGGAGTCAAAGTTCCATCATGCGCCTTGATATATGCACATCGCGCGAGTGCCGCGCCCCCCAACAGCGCTGCTGCTGACAGCGTGAGCTTCGTGGATGATGAGGTATTCATGCATGTTTTCCGTGGTAAGTAGGCCGACAAGCATGCCGAGGGCGATCACCACATTCACCGCTGGACCCGCCAACGCCACGAACAGCTCGTGCGCGCGATGCCGACGATGGCCAGCACGATGAGGAAGGTGAAGTAAACGAAGACGTCGATACCGAGAAAGCGACCGAGTTTGAAGGACCATTTCATGAGAGGGGATTGGGTGAGAAGGTGCAGCGTTTGCGGATCAGGCGGGCCACCAGCGCCGTCCAGCCGGTCTGGTGCGAGGCACCGCAGCCGCGGCCGGTGTCCGCGTGGAAAAATTCGTGGAAGAGGATCAGCTCACGCCAAGCCGGATCGGCCGCGTAACGCGGATCACCGCCATGGCAGGGGCGGTGGCCGTTTTCATCCGGCTCAAACAGCCGCGTCATGCGGCGGGCGATCTCGCGTGAGGCCTCCAGCAGCGTCACGCGATGCCCGCTGCCCGTCGGCAGCTCCACCGTGAGATCATCGCCGTAGAAATGATGGTAACGCTCTAGCGCCTCGATGAGCAGGTAAGTGATGGGGAACCACACCGGGCCGCGCCAGTTCGAGTTCCCACCAAACATGTGGCTGTCGCTCTCGCCCGGCACATAGCGCACCGTTTTGTGCTCGCCCTGCACATTGAGCTCAAACGGATGCGCCTCATGATAACGCGACAGCGACCGGATGCCGAAAGGCGAGAGAAACTCCCGCTCATCGAGCAAATAGGCCAGCAGACGCTGCAAACGCTCGCGTGAAGGCAGCGCCAGCAGGCGATGGCCATGCGCTCCACTGCGGCTGCAGTAGCTCACATGCACCGCGAGATCGCTGCGATGCGCCAGGAACCAGTCCAGGCGCTTTTTGAAACCCGGCAGCGCCGCGATGCGCTGCTCGTCGAGCAACTCGACGGCGATGAGCGGCAGCAGCCCGACCAGTGAACGCGTGCGCAGCGGCAGCGGCGGGTTTCCATCATCGAGAATCTGATCGTAGTAGAAGCCGTCCTGCTCGTCCCACAGGCCCTGGCCGCCGAGCGTGTTCATCGCATCCGCGATCTGCACAAAGTGCTCGAAGAATTTCGACGCCATGTCCTCATAGGCCGTGTTCACGCCACCATCCGGTCGCTGCGCCAGCTCGAGAGCGATGTTCAGCATCGTCAGTGCATAAAAAGCCATCCACGCCGTGCCGTCCGCCTGCTCCAGCCGCTGCCCGTGCGGCAAAGTAGTGCTGCGGTCAAAGATGCCGATGTTGTCCAGGCCGAGGAAGCCGCCCGCGAAGAGATTTCGCCCCTCGCTGTCCTTGCAGTTCACCCACCAGGTGAAATTGAGCAGCAGCTTCTGAAAACAGCGTTCCAGGAACTCGCGATCCCGCTCACCATGCGGCGCGGTGATCTTGTAAATGCGCCAGCAGGCCCAGGCATGCACCGGCGGGTTCACATCGCTGAATTTCCACTCGTAGGCCGGGATCTGGCCGTTCGGATGCATGTACCACTCGCGGAGAAACAGCAGCATCTGGTCCTTGGCGAAATCCGGGTCCGTCTCCGCAAACGGCAGCATGTGAAACGCCGTGTCCCAGGCCGCGAACCACGGGTACTCCCACTTGTCCGGCATCGAGAGGATGTCGCGGGCGAAGAGATGCTTCCAATTTCGGTTCCGGCCATCGCGACGAGCCTCCGGCGGCGGTGGATAAGCCGCATCACCCTCCAGCCAGTCCTGCACGACGTATTGATAAAACTGCTTCGTCCACAACAGACCCGCATGCGCCTGCCGCTGGATTTGTGCATGCATCTTGTCCCTTTCGACGAGCGTCTCGTAAAACGCATCGGCCTCAGCGACACGCTGGGTGATGAGCTTTGAAATAGCAGCAGCAGCAGCAGCAGTAGTCATCGCCCCCTCACCCCAGCCCTCTCCCCCGATTTTCGCCGTGATGCTATCGACATTTCTCGCGGGGGCGAGGGAGCGCGCTTTCTGGTCCCTCTCCCCGCTGGAGGTATTCGACCGCTCCTGGGCTTTGTTGCGGGGAGAGGTTAGGTGAGGGGGCGACGCATTTCGCGCGCTCAGCCGCAGATGCAGCGTCACTGAGCCTGCGGCCGGAATCACCATCGAATAATGTGCTGCGGCCTTCGTGCCTGTTTTCGCCGGATTGACCGCTCCGGCTTCTTTATCGATCACATGCCGATGAAAGGCATCTTTGGTGAATTTGAACGCGTTGGGCGATCCGAAGAGCTTTTCGTGATTCGTCTCGTTGTCCGTGAAAAGCCACTGCGGAGCCGTTCCATCGCTCACGGGAGCCGCGTGGAGCTTGTACAGGCCCAGATCCTCCACGAGGTCCGATTCCAGGCCTCGATGGTCGATCTCTAACACATCGCCTTCGAGGCTCAGGCAAGCCTTCAGCGCTCCTTTCTGCCACGACCACACATTGCGAAACCAAATCGTCGGCAGCACATCGAGCGGCGCGGCCTCTGGGCCGCGATTGTGAATCGTCACGCGCATGACGATGTCCTCCGGCGCAGCCTTTGCATACTCTACGAACACATCGAAGTAGCGTCCATCATCAAACACGCCCGTGTCCGCCAGATCGAACTCCGCATCCTGCAGACCGCGTCGGCGATTCTCCTCCACCAGCCGCGCATACGGAAACTCCGCCTGCGGGTATTTGTAGAGCGCCTTCAGGTAGGAATGTGTCGGCGTGGAGTCGAGGTAGTAGTACAGCTCCTTCACATCCTCGCCGTGATTCCCCTCCGGCCCGCCGAGACCGAAGAGCCGCTCCTTCAAAATCGGATCGTGATGATTCCACAGCGCCAGCGCCAGGCACACGCGGCACTGCCGGTCCGTGATGCCCATCAGCCCGTCCTCGCCCCAGCGATATGCCCGCGACCTTGCATGCTCATGTGGGAAGCTGCGCCACGCCTCGCCCTTCTCCGAATAATCCTCCCTCACGGTGCCCCACTGCCGTTCCGACAAGTAAGGTCCCCATCGCTTCCAGTTCGCGATGCGCTGACGATCTTCGAGAAGGCGCTGATGCTCGGCGGTGAGGTGGGTTGGCATTTTCAGATCGTGAAAGTCACTCGCGACTCCAGTTCGACAATGAGGAGACGGCTTTCGAGGCCCTCAGTGAACGGCTGAGCGGGACATGGACTGCGGCAGCAGTTTCACCACATGGCCGGGCCGGTGTCCCAGGTGAGTTCGGTGGCAGGTGGACTGGCAATCGGAGAGAGGTTCTGGTGACTGCACGAGGCGAGCGCGAAGACGCAGCCGAGATGACCTCATGCACGGAGCTGATGCAGAGGATTTTTCCGGCGGCGCAGGACAACGCGGGATCAATGCCTTGCTTCTTAAAAAGCCTCATGGCCTCCTGGCCGCACAAAAAAGGGCCGGTGAGGTTCACATCCATCACCCCCTGCCACTGCTCGAAGGTGAGATCCTCAAACGCGGCGTCGAGCTGGATGCCGGCGTTGTTCACCAAGACGTCCAGCCGGCCAAACTCGACCACGGTTCGCTCAAACATGCGGCGCACCTACTGCGGATCAGACACATCCGCCGGCACGGCGATGGCCCGCGAGCCGCAGCGCCGCACTTCCTCGGCCACTTCGAGCGCCTTGTCTGGCTGGCCGAAGAAATTGATGACCACGTTCGCTCCCGCATGCCCAAGCGCGATGGCGATGGCCCGCCCGATACCCGAGGAGGCACTGGTGACGAGGGCGGTCTGGCCCTGAAGCAGTTTCAAAACGGTGCAGGAGGGTGGTGGCGGCTCCGGCCAAGGCAAACGGGACGCTAAAGTCGGTCGGTTCACGGAAAGGTCGATGCAGAATGAGGTTCAAGCTTTCTTGCTGCGAGGTTTGGCGGCCTTGGTGGCAGCCACTGTTTTCGCGGTGGGCGTTTTGGGCTTCTTGTTGATGGAGCGCGGTGGAGTCACCGCATCAAAGAGCTGCTGCCGCGCCGTGAGCCAGAACTCCTCCTCGCGGCCATGAGGACCGCCCGCCCGCTCCCACAAATCGTAGGCGAGTTCTCGAATCACTTCGTCAGCGACAACGACATGTTCTTCGATGGCCTTGGACGATTGGCGGGAAGGGGTTTTACGGGTGGGCTGCTTCATGCTAGCATTCATGGCGTTGCTGCCACCGCTGCCAATGAGCACTCAGGAAGCTCCGCTTTCAGCAAATCGCTGACTGACCTTCATCCCTGCTCCGCCGTCCAGCGGGTGGCGTGGTGGATGAGCTCGGTGGCGTTGCGTAGGCTGAGCTTCTGGCGGATGTGGGCGCGGTGCGTGTCCACGGTTTTGATGCTGAGGTGCAGCGTGCGGGCGATCTCGTGCGGCTCCTTGCCCTGGCCGAGAAGGCGATACACCTCGAACTCGCGATCGGTGAGTGTGCTGACGGAGCTGCTGGTGCCGCTTTTGCCGCCGGACATGGCATCGAGGATCTGTGCGGCGATGCGCTCGCTCACGGAGATGCCGCCGGAGAGCACCTTGCGCACGGCCTGCACGATCTTTTCTGGCCCTTCCTGCTTCATGATGTAGCCGCGGCCTCCCGCTTTGATCACCCGCTCCGCGTAGAGCGTCTCGTCGTGCATGGAGATGATGAGCACGGGTGTCTGCGGCGCGATGGCGCGGATGTCCTTGAGCAATTCGAGGCCGCCTTTGCCGGGGAGGCTCATATCGAGCAAGACGAGGTCGGGGTGGAGCTTTTCGACGGCTTGCATGGCCTGCTTTGCGTCGTTGGCCTCACCGCAGACGGTGAGTTCCGCCTCCAGGTTCACGAGACCGTTCAAACCGGCGCGGAAGATCGGATGATCATCGACGATGAGGACGCGCTTTTTGGCGGGAGTGTCGTTTTGCGGCTGTATTTTCGGCATGGTGGCTCGTGGGTTGAAATTGGCAGGTGACGATGACGCCTTTGCGGCGGCCGTTGCGCACGGTGAGCGTGCCGCCGGCCATCTCGGCACGGTAGCGCATGATGCGCATGCCCATGCCTTCGCTTTGCAAAGGCTCGCGCAGGCCGCTGCCGTCGTCGGTGATGGTCAGGCCGGCACGCGTGAGCTTGATGCGCACTTTTTTGGCCGCGCCGTGCTTCACGGCATTGCTCACGGCCTCCTGCGCGATGCGGTAAAGATGCGTGCTGATGGCCTCGTCGTCGATGGGCGGCGCTTCCTCACATTCAAAGACGCATTTCACGCGAAACAGCTCGCCAGACTGCGCGGCGAGCGTTTCGAGCGCTTTGGCAAAACCGCCTTGCTCCGGCGCAACGGGGTGCAGACCACGGGCTAGACCGCGTGTGTGGGCGAGGGCCTTTTGGAGCAAGCCGCCGATCTTTTTTGCCTCGGCATAGCGCGGGGATTTGTCTGCCTCTAGCGTGCGCTGGAGCACATCGGCCATCATCCACGCACCGGCGAGCTGCTGGCCGAGATCGTCGTGCAAATCCTGGCCAATGCGGCGCTGCTCGCGCTCGCTGATGTTGAGAAGCTCCTCCTCCAGTCGCAACCGCGCGGCGATCTGCTCGGTGAGTGCGGCGGTGCGTTCCTGCACGCGCTGCTCGAGCTCCGTATTGAGTTCACGGATGGTCTGCTCGGCCTCTTTGCGCTCGGTGATGTTCGTGATGTCGATGATGATGATCGGCCCCTCCGGTGTCTCCACCTGGCTGAGGCTGATCTCCATCGGAAACGGCCCACCGCGATGGCGCCGGCCGTTCAAATGCATGCCACGAAATTTCTCCGAGCGCCCCGGCTGGCGCAAAAACTCGCGTCTGCACGCGGTGAAGCGATGGCGGTCTTCCGAGGGCAGCAGCGCTTCAAAAGGCGCGCCGATGATCTTCTTCCTCGGCAGGCCGAAGAGCACCTCCGTGCGTGCGTTTGCCATACGCACGAGACCCTGGGCATTCAGGATGACAAAGCCGTCCGGGGCGGACTCGAGCAGTTGATGAAACATGCGCCGGTCCACATTTCGCTCCGTGATGTCGCGTGAGATCTTGGAGAAGCCGGTGATGCGACCGGCGGAATCGTTCAAAGGCGAGATGGACACCGAGATGTCGATCACGCGACCGTCTTTGCGCACGCGATGCGTCTCGTAGTGGTCGATGCGTTTGCCTTGTCGAATGCGACGACGAAAAACCGCCTCGTCATCTGCGGCCTCCAGAGGTCGCAGAAAGCCGACGTTGCGTCCCACGGCCTCCTTCGCGGTGTATTGGAAGATGCGCTCCGCACCGGCATTCCATGTTTGGATCACGCCTTCGAGATTGAACGTGATGATGGCGTCGTCGGAGTTTTCCACCACGGCAGCGAGTCGCTGACGCGAGGCATCCGCTGCTTCGCGTTCGGTGATGTCACGCGCGATGCCACCGATCTGGTAAGGCTTGCCGTTCTTGCGGCCCAAGATGATGCCACGATCCGCCAGCCAGCGCACCTCGCCCTTTTTTCCGATGACGCGGTAATGCACCTCGTAGTCCGGCTTTTCTCCGCTGAACCACGCCCGCAGCGCCTGACTCACCTTGGGGCGGTCATCCGGATGAATGCCCTCCTCCCACAGGTCCGGCTTGCGCTGCAGCTCTGCCATGCCGCGGCCCCAGATACGCTCAAATGCCGGGCTTACATAGGTGAAGCGAGCCGGATTCAGCTCCTTGAACCACAGCACATCGCCGATGTTCTCGACGAGCAGTCGGAAGCGGGCCTCATCTGGAAGGGTCGGAGTCATGCGTGCATCAAAACGGGATCAAAACTGCCAGCGCAGATTCAGCGCCCCGAAGGGGGCCGACTCCAGCGTTTCGTTTGCCAGCACATTGTTGTTCCCGTCGCGTAACTCAAGCTCGCCGCCGACATTCATGCCAGCACGCAGCGAGATGGAAAAGTGGTCCGTGGCCTGGTAGATCACCGATGCGGCCGTCTGCCAGCCACTCAGCTCCACGCGGTTCACATTAGGGTCCTCCATATCCCACGAGCCACCGCTCGGGTAGGCGCTGAGACTCAGCGTCATGCGATCCGTCGCCCGCCAGCCGAGCACGACAAACGGCGGCGTCACCTGCACGATGAAAGGGGCCGGCTTCCAGATGAATCCCAGCGCTGGCACGATCAGGCCCTCCTGAGCGCCGTATTGCGCGAAGAAACCACCCGCGAGGCTGAAGGTGTCTGTGAAGCGATAGCCGAGCAACCCTAGGCCCGAGACCTCGAAGTCATCCCACGACAGCCCTTGGAAATCCGTGCCGAGACCCGGCGTGAAGAATCCCATCCCCCACCATTTCGAGTGCTCCGGACGCCAAAACAAACTCACCTGCGCCTCCAGCGTGTGCAGCGTCTCGCGTTGTAGGCCGAGGAAGCCGTTGAAGTCCAATTCGCTCAAATGGTAGCTCAGCGAGGCACTCACTCGCAGCGTATTCATCGTCTTCGTCCACAAGGGCAGAATCGTGCGCACCTCCATGAAATCGAGCCCGCCCGGACGGTTCGCGAAGTCCTGCGTGTCGATGAGTGTCGTGTCCACCATGTAGCCCGGCCTTCCAAACCCGAATGCCGCCGGGTCGATGAGATCCACGGAGCGCGTGGTGCTGGCGCTATCCGTCAGAGTTTGTGCCGACAACGTCAGCGTGGAGGCGCTCAGGATGGCGACCAGAGTGGGAAAGGCTTTTTTCATGAGTGAGCAAATGCATCATGCGGCGTCCATTAGCGCATGCCATCAGCGAATGGCTGAGACGCTAGAGGTGAGATTTTGGGCGCAAGTCACGCAGATGGCAGCTGGGGTGGGGAAGCCGCTAAGCCCTCATCCAAACTCTCCACCACGAGCAGCCACGCATGAATCTCGCCAAAGCCTGCCATGCCCTCGGCGTCAGCCGCAGCACCATTACCGACAAAACCACGCCCGCGGCACCAAACCACCCGCTTAAACGCCGCGAACCCAAGCGTTCGAGATGGCCTTGTTCTTGTTTACTCCTGGTAGGCTGGAGGCGGTTATTCTGCATCCATGATCATCTGCACCAGCGAGGGCGCGGTGAAGAGCTCGCCATTGTTCTGAGCGCCCTTGATAGCGAACTTCGTGAGGAAACACGCCGTAGTCCTTCAGGCGTTGGCTTCCTGCCAGTTCAATGTCGCACTCGATGGCGTTCTTGGCCGCCTTTAAACGCGGTGTAGCAGGTCAGTTTCCGGCTGGGTGCACCAGATTTATCCAATCAAAAGTACCCCCGACCGGACTCGAACCGATAACCAAGGAATTATGAGTTCCCTGCTCTAACCATTGAGCTACAGGGGCGTGATGGAATGCGCGGAGTATGCACGACTCATGAATCGCGGCAACAGGTGATCTTGCTGTTCTATGCAGCCCGCTCGGCCTCGAATTCGAAGAGGCGGCGAAATTCCCGTCCCGCAGTAGGTTGAAAGACATCCTCCGCCGCAGCAAGCCATGAAAGCCTCCGAACTGAAAACCATTCACGCGGAAATCGTCGCTCTGCCCAGCGGTAAGATGGCTCCAGACTTTCTTGCTTGCGGGAAAGTTGTTCGCTCAGCGCACGTCAGGACCGCTTTTTACCTGCCGCGAGGCTTGTTTGACCAGTGGTGCGATGCGGTGTCTGAGGATGAGAAGCTGAACTCTACCACCCTTTGAGAAACGGTGACGAGAACGCCATTCAGGCGAAAACTGAGGAGATGCTGGAGGTGGTTATGAAGCAGCTCCGTTTCCCGCTCAAGTGAACGTGCTCAAGACCGCTCCGCCTCAATGTCAAAGAGGAACTCGAAGTCCTCGCGCTGGAGGAGGTTGGTGAAGCCGCCTTCGCCGAGGACGTTGCTGACCATGAGGTTCTTCTTGTGCTGCAAGGTCATGATCTTCTCCTCGATCGTGCTCTTGGTGAGCATCCGATACGCCATCACGGGTTGCGTCTGGCCGATGCGGTGGGCACGGTCGATGGCCTGGTTTTCCACGGCGGGGTTCCACCAGGGGTCGTAAAGGATGACGTACGACGCGGCGGTGAGATTGAGGCCGCTGCCGCCGGCTTTGAGGGAAAGCAGGAACACGCTGGCCTTGTCGTCTTCTTGGAAGGCTTTGACGATGCCTGCGCGATCGGTGCTGGCACCGGTGAGCCAGTGGTAGGGCAGATTCATCTCTTCCAGCTTGTTGCGGATGATTTTGAGCATCGTAACAAACTGGCTGAAGAGCAGCACTTTGTGGCCTTCGGCGTTGAGTTGCTGGAGGAGTTCGAGTGTGGCGGTGAGCTTGGCGCTTTCCTCGTTTTCGGCGGTTTTCTCGATGAGGCCGGGATGGCAGCAGATCTGCCGCAGACGCGTCAATGCCTGCAAAATGGCGAAGCGGCGGCGGTTCACCATGTCGAAGCCGGAGCTGCTGAGCACCAGATGCTGGGCGCGGGCGAGTTCTTCCTTGTACAGCTCAGCTTGGCGACCGCTCATCTCGCAGAGCATGTTTTCCTCGCTGCGGGACGGCAAGTCGCGGGCTACTTGGCCTTTGGTGCGGCGCAGGAGGAAGGGACGCAGACGCGCGGCGAGCCGCTCGGAGGCGCGAGGGTCTTTGCGGCGGTCGAAATGACGGTGAAAGTAGCCGCGTTCACCGAGCGCACCGGGGGTGGCGAAGGTCATGAGGCTCCACAGATCGAGTAGGCGGTTTTCGAGTGGTGTGCCGGTCAGGACAAGGCGGTTGTCAGCACGCAGCTGGCGTGCGGCACGGGCCGTTTGTGAGTCCGGGTTCTTGATCTGCTGGCCTTCATCGAGGATCGCGGCCAGCCAGCGGATGGCGGACAGTTCCTCGATGACGTTGCGCATTTGCGTGTAGTTGAGGACGAGCACGTCGATCTGCGTCTGCACGTGGGTGAAGTCGAAGAGGTCGCGGTCATGCAGCACGAGCACGCGCAAGCCTGTTGCGGCTTTGTTGAACTCAAGCGCCCAGACATCGAGCACGGACTTCGGGCACACGACGAGCACGGGCAGGTGCGGGCCATCGGCTTTTTTGCGGGAGCGCAGCCACAATACCCAGGCGATGCTTTGCAGTGTCTTGCCCAGGCCCATGTCATCGGCCAAAATACCGCCGAAGCGGTTCGTGGTGAGGTAGGTGAGGAACTGATAGCCTTCGACCTGATAGGGCCGCAGCGTCACATTCAGTTCTTGAGGCACCGGCGGACGCACGTCGAGCTTCGCCTCTTCCATGCGCTCGACGATTTTTGCCCAAGCCTTCGGATTGACGATCTCCGCAGCTTTTTCCTGGGCGAGCTGACGCCAGTGCAGGCGGTGCGTCTCGTCGCTGTTTTCATCCAGGTCGATGCCGAGGCTGTCGAGCAACTGCATCTGCTCCTCGCTAAGCTCCAGCTTCACACGACGCCATGAGCCGTCAGCAAGGCGCACGAATTCGCCCTTTGCAGCGATGAGGCGGCGGATGTCGGCGGGCTTCAAATCCGCGCCTTCGATGTCGAAGACGAGTTTGAGGTCAAGCCAGTCGATGCTGCCGGCCTGCGTGGCCTCAATGCGGACGCGTGCGATGAGGGGATCGGCGAGGATGGTTTGAAGACGGTCGTCCGTCTGCAAGGAAACGTTTTCCGGTAGGTTCGTGGCCCACTGGTGAAACAAGTCGGGGAAATCCTTCGCCATGCGGACACGCCAGCCGTCCGTTTCATGATCCCAAGTCCGGCGGAGCTGGTTCAGGAGCTCTTCGGCATCGCGCAGGGCACGACGATCTCGGCAGATGATGGCGTCCTCGGTGTCAGTCGTTTTTTTTTCATCCACCGGCTGCCAGCCGGAAATGCGCAGCGTCTCGCGCAGGTGGCCCTCGCCATCGACCGCTTCGGCCTTCAGCGTGACGAATTCGGCCCCGCCGGAGTGCGGTGCCTTGGCCATGCAGGCGGCGGTGACTTTGACGCGCAGGTTTTCATGCCGCACGCGGCCCTGGATCGAGTCTGGAACGACGATGTCGATCTCGCGCATGAAGGCGATGCCTTCCGGCGTGGCGAGCGCCTCCAGCGGCATGACCACCGGGGTGTCGATGCGTGACTCATCATGCAGCCAAACCGGGCCGTAAAACAGCGTGTCCGCGCTCAGGTAGAAAGTCTGCGAGCCGCGTAAAATGCGCAGCGGCAGTGGGGCGGGTGAGCCGTCCGCCGTGACGAGTTGCAAGGTGAGGGTGAGTCCGTCTGCGCTCAGGATGGAGGCCCAGCGCAGCGGTTCTGCAGGGCGTTGGAAGGGGACCTCATCACGCGTGATGAGCAGATCGTTCAACGCAGGCTGTTGGAACAGGGTGGCAAGCCATTGCGCGTGATGTTTGGTCTCCAGGCGGAAGGAATCCTTCCAATCCTCCTCGCTCTGTGCCTTGCAGGAAACGAGCAGCAGCTCGGAGGCACCGGAGGTCACGATGTAACCATCACGATGCTCCTTGCGCAGCGAATCGAGCAGCGCGGAATCCACATGCGTGAAAGCGGAGGGCGATTCGCCATCAAGGCGAATTTGCAACCGCGCATCATTCACGGTGACGAGAAGGCGGAATTCGCACTGGCGTGTGGCCACATGCTTCGGGGTCTCAGCCTCCTGGCGTGCGTCGATAAACTCGCGGATACGCTTTCTCCAGGTGGGGACGGTGCTGGCGTGGCGCCAGTCACGTAGCGCCTCACGTGTGCCGTCAATGTCCGCCATGCCACGCAGGAAGGCGGGCGGGGACAGACCTTTGTCCGCCAGCGCTAGTGCGATGTAATTCCAGAACTCGCGCAGGTTTTTGGGCGCTTCAGGCCAGAGAGCGACGGGTTCCATGCTTTGAATGGCCCACTTCGGGTGCAGGCGCACCATGTCCTGGTCGAAAATTTTGCCTGTGAGCCGGACGCGCTCGTAGCGCTTCTCCATCTTGCTCAGGTAGTTCTCCTCATCTGGGGTGAGTGGGCGTGCGAGCTTCGTCGTAAGGTGCTGCTCAAAGTCTTCCTCCTCCACAGGCGTCTGCGGCAGGGTGCCTCGGGCCTCACGGCGTCTTACGGCTACCAATGTGGCGCAGAGCGCGAGGTTTTCCAGCGCCTCGTCATCATCCACATCGGTCTCGCCATGCCAACCGTGTTCTCCGAGCAGCCAGCGCACCTGGGTAGCGCGGTCGTCGAGGCGCACCTCGGCCATCATTTCATCTGGCAGCATCTCCAGACCGATCACCGCATCGTCATCCACCAATCGCTCCGCCTCCTGACGAGTGCGTTCATCGTATTGCTGGAGCAGCGAGGGGAGATCGGAAACGAGACTGGTCATGCGTGTGTCTGAGACGCTCACCGGTCAGTGGCGGGCGAACCGGAGCGATAGCACGGAGAAGAGGCTTTGACAAAGGCAGTGCGGATTTTTTTCGATGCCGCATCCTGGACGTTCGTCAATGTCCTGAGTTTGATTATGCTGAATTAAAAGGTCTGCGCCTTATTTGCCGGGGACTTCCACGCTCTTTCTCTGCTGGGCCGTGGGATTCTTCTTCTCTGGGATAGGTGCCTGAAAACCTTCGGCGCTGGCGGGCAGGGGCTGGATCTTGCCTTCCAGCACAGGACGGATTTCGAGATGCTTGCGCAGCAGGGATTCTTCCACAGCCTTGTTGTTGCGATCGGCAGTGTTCGCCATTGGCAACTCGCTGAGGTCCATTTTCGGGATGAAGGGCTTTTCAATGATCGTCGGCACAGGGGTATCCACGGTGCTGATGGTAGGGGTGGTCTTCTCGTTCTTGAGCAGCCACACGCTCATGACGCAAACTGCCGCCGCAGCGGTGGCCAAACTCCACTTCGGCACCAACAGGTTATTCCACCAAGTGGCGGTGCGCTCCCACATGAGATGCAGCGATGACTGCTGGAGCATTTCAGAGCGCTGACGTTGGTGAAACTCCTTCAGGAATTGTTCGGTGAATCCTTCGCCTGGTTGTTCAAACCGCTTCAATCGCATCAGTCGCTGGATGTTTTCAAAGTCGCTCATGGCATCTTTTGGGTTCTGGTGGTTCATCTTGTGAATGTCTCGGTGTTATTTCACAAAATCTTCAAGGTAGGTCTGGAGCAGTCGATGTGCATAAAATAGTCTCGATCTGACGGTCCCTTCCGAGACTCCAAGTATCTTGCTGATTTCGGCATGCTGATGACCCTGAACATCGTAAAGAGTCACCACCGTGCGGTGGTCTTCTGACAGCTTCATCATGGCCGCGTTCAACTTTTTTTGCAGCTCATGGATGTTGACCTCGCGTAATGTTCCAGTGTTCGCCGTGGTCACACGGATAAACTCAGGATCGTTCTCGATTCCGGTATCTACATCATCAAGACTGACCTTGTGATGACGCCCTCGCTTCTTGAGAAAGTTCAGCGTCATGTTCACCGCGATGGAGTAGATCCAAGTGTAGAACGAGGATTTACCCATGAAGCGCTTGATGGAGCGGTACGCCTTCGCAAACACGTCTTGAAGCAGATCGGCGGCGTCCTCGCGGTTCGAGGTCATGTTATAAACGAGACCGTACAGCTTCGGCGTGTATTTGCGCACGAGGTCGTCAAAGGCGCGGGTGTCACCACCTTGGGCGCGTTCCACCAGGATGCGGTCTTCCGCGGCGCTGGTGCTAAGCGCGGGTATGGGTTCGTTCAGCGAAGCGATGGCTGCCACCGAGGTGCTGAGAGAGGAGTCTTGCATAAAATGGAAGGAAAACACTCGTTGCCCGAACAGACAAGCATTTCTTCTTAAGGTAGCGAATTCATCTATTTTTGAACGCTGTGGAGGTGGTCCACGCAGATTTGTGACCACGTCTCGAGCTGGTCGCGCATGGCATGCAGCTCCTCCAGTGTGTGAAAGCGCAGATCCTGGATGGCATCCTCGTTGGATTTCACCTCATCACTGCTCAGGTCAAAAAAATGCACGACCCCAAGATGTACGCTGCCGACTTCGGTCGCGTCGTCGTTGATCAAACCGATGACCTTCTGCGTGTGGGTGCCGCCGATGACCAACTCCTCGGCCATCTCCCGCTCGACGCCGTTGTAATACATGGTCTCGCCGAGGCCGTCCTGGCCTGCGTCCACCGGATTGATGTGGCCGCCGATGCCAATGGAGCGCTTCGCCACGAGCCGCTTCTCGCCCGAGCTGCCGCCGCGCGTGTAGCTCAGGTAACGGCCCGCGTGATGAAAGAGGGTGTAGGGGATGAGCTGTTTGTGCGTCGGATCTTGCTCCGCCGCAGGCCGCTCCATGAAATGATTGGCCCCTGGGGTGAGCATCGCGTGCAGGTAGCGCGGGGCGTCGGCTTGGAAGCCTTGAAAGCTGCCGAGTTCATCGAAAAGACGGCGGGTGATGACGAGAACGTGTTCCATGAGAAAGGACGCGCAGAATGGATAGCCACGAAGCCGACGCAACCTCTCAATCCAGCAACCACGCCTCTGCGGCATCGCCTGCTTGCAGTGTTTGCCCTGCCTCCAGCCGCAGCAGCGCCTCAGACCGGCTCAGGGAGAGCAGCGCATGGCTCTGCTGCATGCCGAAAGGCAAGAATTGGCCGTTTACCAGCGTGCCGCGCAGGTAGTGCGGACGATCACCGGAATTTTCGAGCGTCTTGCCTGCCACTGTGGGAATCAATCGCGGCTTCAGGAGCTCATCCGCTGCGCCCATCATCTTCAGCATTGCAGGACGCACAAACAGCAGGAAGGTGACAAAAGACGACACCGGATTGCCCGGCAGGCCGAAGATGTGCGTGACATGCGGCTTAGGGCGTGTGGCAAAGAGGAACGGCTTGCCTGGTTTCACCTTCACACGCCACAGATCCGGCTCGATGCCGAGTTGTTGCAGCGCGGGCTTGATCTGATCGTGATCGCCCACAGAGACGCCGCCGCTGAGCAGCACGACATCGTTTTCGTCCATCAGTCGTCGCAACGTGTCGATGGTGGCCTGTAAATCATCGCGACAGTGAACTTGCGTGCTATCACGAATGCCCAGACGCGCCAGCATGCCGCGCAGCATGAGGCCGTTGGTGTTGTAAATTTGTCCTGCCTGCAATGGCCCAGCTCCAGGGGCCACCAACTCATCCCCCGTGCTCAGCACCGCCACGCGTGGCAGTGCCTGCACCCTGATTTTTTCCCGACCTTGGGATGCCAGCACCGCTAGCCGACCTGGAGTGATTTTTTCGCCTTTGCGCAATACGAACTGCCCCTGGCACAAGTCCGCGCCTGCACGGCGGATGTTCTCCCCCACCACAACCGGCTCCTCGCAGAAGATTTCATCCCCCTCGCGCCGCACATCCTCCTGCATGATCACTGCATCAGCCCCGGCTGGAATCGGGGCGCCCGTGAAAATGCGGATGGCACAGCCGGATTCGAGCTTCAATCCCCGGTCCAGTCCTGCGGGCTGTTCGCCCAAGACGAGCAATGCCTTTGGCCCCGTGGTTTCAGCCGCCAGCAGCGCGTAGCCATCCATTGAGGACATGTCAAAAGCCGGAATCGGCACCGTGGCGGTCACGTTCTCAGCCGCACAGTGATCCAGCGCTTCAAACAAGGCCATTGGCTCAGCTTTGCACGGCTCCATCGCCGCCAGGATCCGTTCGAGCGCTGCGCTTTCGGAGATCATCGGATGGCAGGCGGCAGGTCACCAGGGTCAAAAACAGGCTCCGGCACCTTAGGCGCGACGGGGGGCGGCGCTGGCTGCGGCATCGGCGGTGGAGGCGAAGTGACGGGTGCTTGCGGCGGTGCCATCAGCTGAAAGGGTGCATCCAAGGGCGGAATCACATCGGCCTGCATGACTGGCGTCAGTTTCACCGGTGGACCCGTGACCGTCTCGCTTGGCGTGACCGTGGGGGCCAGCAGATCCCCCGGTTTGATCTGGTAAAGCACGAGATCCCGCGCCTGTGGCATGCCCTCTTTAATGTCCGCTGTGATGTAGTTTCCCTTGCGCTCCGGCGTCACTTTCAGCTTCGCCTTGGTGCCATCGGCGTTCTGCGACACGATCTCTGTTCCCGCCGGGATGTTCAGCCGCTGCTCGCAGTTGATCAGCACATAATTTTGCTCGGGGTTCACCAGCTCGATCGTGCCGATCAGCTTTGCCTCGCCCGTGCGGTTGTTTTTCTTGAGCGCTTCGTCAAACATTCCCATCTTGGCCGCCTTCCCAAGCAAGTAGGAGCAACTGCTAAGACCCAGCAGCGGCAGCAGGCAGATGATACGGACAAAACGCATGCCTTCATTGATGCGCATGCGCGGCTGGCTGTCCAGTCGCTAGCTGATGATCCCCAGCTTCTTCAGCGTGGCGCTCAGTTCGGCGATTTTTTCCTGCTCCATGCCTACCAGCGGCAGGCGCAGCTCGTCGGTGCAGTGACCGGCCAGCGCCATCGCGGTTTTGATCGGGATGGGATTGGTGGCCAGCTTCAGGAAGGCGGCAAACAACGGGTAATACTTCGCGTGGATCTTCAACGCGGCAGTGTAATCGCCCTTCAGGGCGAGCTGCACCATCTCACTGAGTGGTTTCGGGATCAGGTTCCCCGCCACGCTGACGATGCCGACCGCGCCTACAGACATGAAGGGCAGCGTCAGGCCGTCATCACCGGACAAGATCTCGAAGTTCGCGGGAAGAATCTGCTTCATCTGGCTCACTCGCTCTGGGTTGCCGCCGGCTTCCTTGATGGCGCAGATGTTTGGGCAGCTCTCGGTCAGGCGCACGAGCACATCGAGACCGATCTCGATGCCGCAGCGGCCCGGGATGCTGTAGAGCATGATTGGCAGCTTGGTGCTCTCAGCGACGGCCTTGAAGTGCTGATACAGACCTTCAGGCGTGGGCTTGTTGTAATACGGTGCGACTTGCAGAATCGCCGTAGCACCGGCGGCTTCGGCCTCCTGAGTCAGTTCGACGGCTTCCCGCGTGGAGTTTGATCCCGTGCCTGCCATGACGATCCCACGGCCTTTGGCGAACTCGACGCTCAGCTTCACGACGCGTTCATGCTCATCGTAATCCAGCGTGGGCGACTCGCCCGTGGTGCCGCAGGGCACGATGCCGGACACGCCATTGTCGAACTGGAAATCGACGAGGGATTTGAGCGCGGCCTCATCAATTTGGCCGTTGCGAAAAGGGGTGACGATGGCGGTATGGGTTCCGGCGAACATGAGAAGGGAGTTTGAAAAGAGAAAAGAGGGTCACGCAAGCACAGCTTCACGGGCGCAGGCGAGTTCATGGAGGAATTCGGGGGCGAAATCCGCTCCATTGGGCCATTCGAGGGTCGATCCCACGATTTGGAACTGCTTGAAGTAATCAATGTCCCGCAGCGGGGCGAAGACCGGCCCGGTCAATTCGGCGGAGAGGTCGGCCACGCCTTCGCTGCCATCGGCAAAGCCGAGGGCAATCTGATGCCCTGAAACATGACGGGCGGCGGTGATGCGGATGAAGTCCATGCTATTCAAGCGGCGGAATCGCCTCCAAGTTTTCACGGTTCACTGCCTTTTGCCAGTTCTGAATCAGGGCGCCACGCTGAATCCCGTGCCATTCCAGCACGGCGGCCAGCGCGCGTTTGGGGAACTTGCCAGTGACGATGCCGCTCTCGACTTCCACGGTGATCTCATACTCGCCGTAGTGTGCATGAAAATGCGCCGGCGCATGGTCACGGTAGTGCATGCGGATGATCACACCCAGAAAGCGACTGATTTCTGGCATGCCCGGGGCGATTAGATTTTCACGTTTCCAGTGAACACAAAGTCCGCCGGTCCAAACAGCGTCACGTTGCTGTACTCGCTCTTCGAGGTCTCCTCAAAGCCGACTTTCAGGGTGTCGCCGCCTTTGACGAGGACGCTCACGGGGCTGGATGCGCCGGTGAGTTCGTGATGGATCAAAGCGCAACCAACCATGCCGGTGCCGCAGGCGAGGGTTTCGTCTTCCACACCACGTTCGTAGGTGCGGATGGCGATGCTGCCTGGAGCGAGCACTTTGGCGAAGTTCGCGTTCGTGCCTTTGGGCTTGAAGGCCTCGTGATAGCGTAGGCCCGCGCCCCATTCGCGCACCGGCACGCTGGCGAGGTCATCGACGAACACGATGGCATGCGGCACGCCAGTGTTCACGCTGTGGACGGTCAATTCAGTGCCTGCGACGGGCAGCGTCTGCGCCAGCTTGAGACTGTGCGGGGCGCTCATGTTGATGCGCACCTGAGCGCCCTCGAATTCGGCAGAGATCATGCCTGCGAGCGTTTCGAAGCGGATCTTTGTGAGCTTGTCGCCATGCAGATGATTCACAAAGCGGCCAAAGCAGCGCGCGCCATTGCCGCACATCTCGGCTTCGCCGCCGTCGGCGTTGTAATAGCGCATTTTGAAGTCGCCACCGTCGGTGGCTGGTTCCACACAGAGCAAACCATCGGCTCCGATGCCGCGATGGCGGTCGCAGAGCTTTTCGATCTGGTCCTTGGTCAGCGCGAGGCTGAGATCGCGATTGTCCAGCATGACGAAGTCATTGCCGGCGCCGTTCATTTTGGTGAATAGGAGGGTCATGGGGTCAAGAAATGGTCAGGAGGTCAAGTCAGGGCGTGGACGGCATCGACCAGCGGTTTGACGAAGGCTTCCACCTTTGCGGCGCAATCAGGGCTGGAGCCGTTTTGCTCGATGAGTTTGACGATGGCACTGCCCACCACGACGCCATCGGCCTTGCTGGCAATCTCGGCAGCCTGTTCAGGATTCGAGACGCCGAAACCGACGCAGACCGGCACCTCCGTGGCGGCTTGGATGATGGCGACCTGCTCCGCGATGCCGGTGGCGATTTCCGCCTGCGCTCCGGTGACGCCGAGGCGGCTCACATAATACACAAAACCTTCCGCTGACTTCGCGATGCTGGCGATGCGGTCGGCTGGCGAGGTCGGAGCAATGAGCTGGATGTGCCGCAGCTCCGGCGTGGGCTTCAATTCGGCGTTTTGGGCCACCTCATCCGGTGGCAGGTCCAAAACGAGCACGCCATCGGCACCGGCGGCTGCTGCGTCGATGTGAAAGCGCTCGTAGCCGTAGGTATAGACGGGATTGAGGTAAGTGAACAGGACCAGCGGCACTTGGGACTTCGTGCGAAGCTTCTTGATCATCTCCAGCACGCCGGGAGTGCTCGCTCCGGCCTTCAGCGCACGGTCGGCGGCCATTTGATTGACCACGCCATCGGCCAGCGGATCGGAAAAAGGCACGCCCAGCTCGACGACATCCACTCCGGCGCGTTCCAGACCCAAAACGATGTCGATGGTGGCATCAAGCGTGGGATCACCGGCGCAGACATAGGCCACAAAGGCCTTTTTCTTCGCGGCGCGAAGCTGGGAGAAACGGGCGTCGATACGGTTGGTAGGGGCGGACATGGGGCGGGGTGTTTAGCACGCGATTCCGCTGCTGTCGAATGCCGGAATGATCCTCAACTCTTCAAACTGTCCCGATAGGCTGCTGCTGGGAAGCGGTTTCAAAGCCGCCCCGGCTTTAGTTCATTTCACCGGCAAAATACTTCTTCTGAAACTCCAGGCCGACGTCTTTTCCCGCCGCAATCCAGGCGATTTCGTCCTGACGGGTCTTTTCGGCTTGTTCTCGGCCTTTGGATAGTTCGGTCTCAAGCAGCTTTTCGTTATTGGGCGAGTTTGAAATCCATGGTGATAGCGCCTGCTCCTAGAGCAAGAGCGCGAAGCCGTTCCTTCTCCTTCGCATCCGTCACTTTTAATCGAAGCGTGTAGGTAACTGAGGCAGAATGGGGGCGAAAAATGGGTTCAGCCGGGAAGGGCGCGTATTCACGGGAGGCATTCAACCTCTGCAACCACCCCAATCCTGCCTGACCATATGGACTGCGGCAGCCTGCTGCCGCTTTCCCGAGGCAGCCCTGCTGCCGCCGAAGTCCCTTGGTCACCGTTCCAGCCCCTCCGCCTGCGCAAACGCGGGAGCGGCCCGGCGTGGCATCATCTTGAATGAAGCGGCTGAACGTGACCGCCGTGTCACTGGCGAACAATCACAGCCACGATTTTGGCGCGGAGGCGTTTGCGTCGATGAAACGTGATCTGGAGGCCGCAGGCATCGCGGTGGTAGAAGACGGCGCGATGATCGAACTCGATGATTTTTGCCTCGGTGCGGCCACCGAGGTTGAAAACTCCCCCGCACAGGCGCGTGATCTTCTGAGGGCAGGCTCGTTCGAGCTTTGGAAGCCGTCATCGAAGCCGTTGTTCGCCTTCTTGCACTGCGGGGCCGAATACGCCGCCGCTCCGTCGATTCGCGAGCGCTTGGTGGCCAGTTGGGCGGAGCAAGCGGGCGCGGAACTCATCGTGGGCGCGCACACGCATCGTCCATCGCCGGGCTGGGAGCGGGGCAGGGGATCGCTGCGCTGGTTCTCGATGGGAAACCTCCTTTTCGATCAAAACGATCCGCGCAACAGCGGCGGCCTCATCGAGGTGCGCTTCCTCGATCAAGGCACCTGGACCGCCCGCTGGCTACCGCTGGGGAATGTGTTCGCGCCGGCGCGTTGAGCGCTTGGCTTTGGAGATGGCGACTGAATCAATACTGCTTGAGGCGGATCGTGCCGTGCCGGCACTCCTCAAGACTCGGCTCAGCGGTTGGAATATTCACAGATGGGTTTTACCCTCCTATGTTGGCGCAAAGCCACATTTTTGTTGCCGTACTCCAACCTAGGAGGGTAAAACGACACCCATGGACGCTCCAGCCCGTACTATTCCCGCAAATCCGTCGGATATAAAGCTGCTGACAAACCTCACGATCTGTAAATGATCTTCAATGTTCGCCCAACCTCAGCGTCCTATGAGACTTCCTAGCTTGCTAATCGCACTTGTTTGCCTGCCTTTGTCAGCCCTCGCCGCCGAGCCACTATCCACTGATCGACTTGCCGAGATTATTGCCATGAAGCATGAGGACAGGCTAAACGAGGCTGCTCTGAAGATTTATCCGAAGGCACGAGAGTATGATCTCACCATTACCAGCACTCTCGCCAACGGACAGAGTGGAACAGGTAAGGCCACCGCCACCGAGAAGTGGGTGGATGGACGCTACATTGTTTCTGAGGCTCGGCCCGCCGGACCCGAGACGAAGTTTGCTATGATCGTTGAGTTTGATGGGGACTCGAAGCGTTATCGGAAGTATCTCGTGATGGATGGGAAGCTCGTTGGCTATCAGGAGGGCACTCGTGTTTCCGAATCGAGGTCGGTAGCTTGGATTGACCTCACGAGCAGCAAATTTGATTCAGACGTTGATTGCCTCACCACCGAGACACACACGGACACCACCACAACATGGAACTCTGTTTTCTTTCAGCAGGGCCAGTTCCAGAGAGCAGAGCTTGGGGTAGCCAAGGTCACAAAGCCATGAGCAGCCACTAGACACCACCAAGGGCGAACAAAACGGATGCAGGCAACGGCTCGAAGGCTATCTGTCGGGTCAGCAACGTCTTGCGCTCGTCGCCGCCTGATCCGGGACATTTAGGCAGGTCAGGCTCCTGCAATCTCATCCCCAAGCCGCTTGTCCGGTACGAGGTAGCCTTGGACGTAATCACGCACGGCTTCGGTGAGCGCGGTGATCTCTTGGGTGAAGCCAGAGGCGCGGAGTTTGGCGATGTCGGCGCAGGTGTAGTATTGATACTTCGATTGCAGGTGCTCCGGCATGTCGATGAACTCGATGTTCGGCTCCTTGCCGAGGGCGGTGAAGATGGCGGTGGCGAGTTCGACCCAGGTGTGAGCTTTGCCGGAGCCGAGGTTGAAGAGACCGCCCGCGCTGGGTGTTTCGGCGAGGTGGAGGGTCATGCGGATGGCGTCCTTCACATAGAGGAAGTCGCGCATCTGCTCGCCGTCTTTGTAGTCGGGGCGGTGGGATTTGAAGAGCCGGACTTTGCCGGTGGCGAGGATCTGGCCGCAGGCTTTGTGGACGAGACTACGCATGTCGGCCTTGTGGTCCTCGTTCGGGCCATAGACGTTGAAGTACTTGAGGCCGACAATGCTCGGCAGCCAGCCTTCGCGCTTGGCGTGGAGGTCGAAAAGGTGCTTCGAGTAGCCGTACATGTTCAGCGGGCGGAGCGCGTGGATGTCGGGCATTTGATCGTCCATGCCGTGGGCACCGTCGCCGTAAGTAGCGGCGGAGGAGGCATAGACGAAGCGGGTTTGGTTGGCGAGCGACCACTGGCAGAGCTGTTTGGTGAACTCGTAGTTGTTCCGCATGAGGAAATCGGCATCGCGCTCCGTGGTGGCGGAGCAGGCACCGAGGTGCAGGACGTGGTCAAAGCGGCCGAGCTTGGCGGGGGCGTGCTGCACGGCCTGGAGGAGGTCGTTGCCGTCGATGTAGTCGGCAAATTTGAGCGGGACGAGGTTTTTCCACTTCTCGTCGGTGCTGAGGCGGTCGCAGACGACGATGTTTTCGCAGCCCCGGCGGTTCAGCTCCCAAACGAGGGCGCTGCCGATGAATCCGGCTCCGCCGGTGATGAGAATACGACTGTCCGTGTTGTTCATGCGCCGTGCCGGTAGCGGGAAAACCGGCGGGATTCAAGCCGGAGCTTGATCAGGCGGCGATGGAATGTGCCTGTGGCTCGGTGGAATGGCTCATCGGCACATGCTCGCGCCACAGGGCCGGATGGAGGAAGATGCCACGCGGATCAGCCTCCCACTCGCCTTTCCAGCCCACGATGGACTCCATGACGATGGGATTGGGGCACAGGATGGCCGGGTAGAGCCACTGCTGGTCGGCCACGACGAGCTTGGGAATGAGCGCCTCGCCGTGGAATTCAATCTCCCAGCCAAGCAGGAGGGGTTCTTCGTCGGTGAATCCGGCAAGACCAAGCGGATGCTCCACCCAGCCGGCGAGGCCGCTGCCATTCAGCGCGTCCCAGACCTCGCGCGTTTCCAAATCCAGCTGCACGGCGAAGCCAATGGTTTTGGCACACCCACTGTTGACGGGGTCACGGCTGATGAGGCCGAACAGGATGCTGGAAGGGCAGTTGGATGGCACAATGTCTACCTGGAAGCCAAAACGAATGGGGTGGTCTGGCAGCAGTAGGCTGCCATAGCTCATGACTTGAAAATCCGAGAACGCGGGGTCGGTAGAGGCGGCAGCAAGGAGAGATTCCATAGTATTCTAAAAAATTCAGGTTACTCTATGAAAATTAGACTGGTTGAATATAATTTCAATTATTTTGTCATAAATTTTTTACTGTTCGCGATGCATTTCTCAAAAAAACCGCTCTTTAGCTGAGCGGATCAGATGCCATGACTCATGCGGAAATCCTATTGAATGAATGAATTGATTATGGCGACGTTGTTGACGAATCTGCCGCGCACGATACCAACTATACCCCGTGTCACTCGCTGAAACGATCCAACACAGCGGAACCGGCCAGGAGGCCGATTTCCGCCCCCGATTCCTGAGTGCCTACCAGCATATGTTGCTGGCGCGGGTACTTGAGGAAAAACTGGGCGCGCTTTATCGCGCTGGCGGCCGCATTGTGGGCGGGGTTTACGTCGGCAAAGGCCAGGAAGCCTTCAGTGCAGCCCTTGGGGTGCAGCTTCAGAAGGGAAAAGACATTTACGGCCCGCTGATTCGCGATCAGGCGGGCCGCATCGCTTACGGCGAGCCGATTTTGGACGCGGTCCGCACTTACCTGGGCGCACTTACCGGGCCGATGCGGGGAAGGGATGGCAACATCCACCGCGGACGCCCGCAGGAAGGGCTGATGGCAATGATCAGCCACTTGGGTAGCATGCTGTCCGTGGTGGCGGGGGCGCTTTTTGCCCGGCGGCTGGCGGGGAGGCTGGGCGATGCGATTGGCGCTACCAGCATCGGCGATGGCGGCACCTCTACGGGCTCTTTTCATGAAGCCATGAACATGGCTGCGGTGGAAAAGCTGCCGATCATCGTCAGTGTGGCGAACAACCAATTTGCCTACTCGACACCGAACAATCGACAGTTTGCCTGTGAAAATCTCGTGGACCGGGCCGCAGGCTACGGCGTCGATGGTGTGACGGTCGATGCCACGGATCTTGGTGCCTGTCTGGAAGTCTTTCAGCAGGCCGCCAAGCGGGCACGCGCTGGGGGTGGTCCGCAGATGATCGTGGGCAGGCTGCTACGTCTGGCCGGACACGGTGAGCATGATGATGCCTCCTACATTCCTGATACGGCGAAGAAAGGACTCGGCGCGCGCGACTGCCTAGCCGTGGCCGAGCAGAGGTTGCTGGACGAAGGCTGGCTCAACGCCGCCGAGGTCAAAGAGATGTATGCCGAGGCCCGTCGCAAAGTCGATCAGGCCGTCTCGAAAGTGTCCAAAGAACCGCTGCCTGATCCCTTCAAAGAAAATTGGCAGGCGCTCTCCAGCGCGGATTTAGTGGAGGGACAGCACGAGGCATGAGCATCACTTACTTGGAGGCCATTCGAGAAGCGCAATATGAAGCCCTGCGCCACGATCCCGCCGTGTTTCTTTACGGCCAGGACATCAGTACCTTCGGCGGAGCCTTCAAGGCGACCAAGAATCTCGACAAGGAGTTTCCTGGGCGGGTGTTTGACGCGCCCATCAGCGAGGATGCGATGGTCGGTATGGCCATCGGTGCCGCCGTGGAAGGTGCGCGCCCGATCGTTGAGATGCAGTTTGCGGATTTTTCCTCCGTCGGCTTTAACCAGATCGTCAACCAGGCGGCCACGCTCTACTGGCGCACGAACACGCCCTGCCCCATCACCATTCGCCTGCCATCTGGCGGCACTGCTGGCAGCGGTCCCTTCCACAGCCAGTCGATGGAGGCGATCTACGCGCACTATCCCGGCCTCGTCATCGTCACGCCCGCCACGGTCGAAGACGCCTACTGGATGCTGCTGGACAGCGTCGCCATCAACGACCCGGTCATCTACTGCGAGCACAAGTTCCTCTATTACCATCTCAAGGCCGATCAAATCGGTGATCGTGAGCTGCCTATTGGCAAAGCTCGCATCGCCCGGCCCGGTCGCCACGCCACCATCGTCACCTACAGCGCCATGGTGCATGAGGCCCTGCGCGCGGCCGAGGAGTTGCAGCTCGACGGTTATCAAATCGAAGTCGTCGATCTTCGTTCCGTCAAGCCGATGGACACCGACACCATCCTCGCCTCCGTCGCTCGCACGGGTCGTCTGCTAGCTCTTGGCGAAGCATTCCCCTGGGGCGGAGTCACGGCGGAAATCGTCTCCCGCGTGGCCAGCGAAGCCTTCCACCTGCTGGACGCGCCACCGATGCGCTTGAACTCGAAGGACACGCCCATTCCTTACCACCCGAACCTGTGGAAGGCGCACCGTCCCACCGTCTCAACCATCGCCGCCGCCCTCCGCCGTCTGCTGCGGTATTAATCTAGTATCGAGCATCTAGCCTCCCGCCATGCCCTCCATCCCCATCCTGATGCCTCAGCTCGGCGAGTCCATCGCCGAAGCCACCATCATTCGCATCTTGATCGAAGCCGGCGGCACCGTCGAGGCCGGCGGTGACATCTTCGAGGTCGAGACCAACAAGGCCACCATGGCCGTCACTGCGCCATGTGGCGGGAGGGTCAGCCAAATTCTCGCCGTGCCGCAGACCAGCTATGCCGTCGGTTCCACGCTCGGTACGCTCGAAATCACTGAGGAAGCGGCCCAGTCGCTCGGTATTTCTGACGCTCCTCAGGTCATGCCAGTGCCGCAGATGTCCTCTGGCGGTGCCGATGTCGTCGAAAATCTGCACTTCAAAATCAGCGACGACGACGTCATCTCCACCCGCCAGCCCACCGTCGAGCCCGTCGTCACTGGCGGCCTTCCGGTCCCTGCGGGTGCCACGGGTGCCAGCTACATTTCTCCGCGCATGCGTGCTCGGATGCTCGAACTCGGCCTCAATGCCGCGGACCTCTCTGGCGTTCCTGGCACCGGTGCGGGCGGTCGTGTCACCGTCGAGGATTTTGAAGCCTTCCTCCGTGCCTTGGAGCAGCACCGCATGACTCCGGCCTCACCCATGCGCATCGCCGTTGCGGACAGCATGCGCCGCAGTTGGGCGCGTCCTCTCGCCACTGTCGGCAGTCCCATCATGCTCGATGCGATGCTCGCGCATCGCAAAAAGACCGATCCCAAGCCCGGCCCCGCGCTCTACGTCATCCGTGCCCTCGCCCTGGCGCTCTCGGAAAACACCGCCGTCGCCGGTCGTCTCATCGGCAACCGCATCGTCCATCCGCGTGCGATCGACATCGGCTTCGCCGTCGAAGTCGAAGACGGCGTCATGGTGCCGACGCTGCGCGAGGTGGAAAAGACCCCACTCGTCAAACTGGTACCCACTTACAACAAACTCGTGGAGCAGGCCCGTGCCCGCCGCCTGCCCAACGATGTCAATCGCCCCGGCATCGCCACCGTCACGAACTTCGGCACCTTTGGCATCGTTTGGGCCACGCCGATCCCGCTTCCTGAGCAAAATCTCGTCCTCGGCCTCGGTGCTGGCAGCAAAGTCCCGCATTGGAGCGAGGAGGTGAAGCAATTCATCCCCGTCACCGAAGCCGAGCTCACCCTCAGCTTCGACCACCGCGTCCTTGATGGAGGCGGAGCCGGTCGCTTGCTCAAGCGCATCGCCGAGCTGCTTCAAAAGCCCGAGTTGCTTTAAGAGCCAACCGCAAACAACTCGGATGCACGACAAACCCACGCTGCGCCAAACCATGCGCTTGCGTTTACGTGGCATCGACGAATCCTCGCGCCAGCAAGCCAGCGCCCGCATCGCTCAGCACATCCTTCGTAGCGGCATGCGTCAGCATGCTGAAACCGCGCCAGCTCAGGTCATCGCCCTTTTCGGCGGCCTCAAAAACGAGCCAGACCTCCTCCCGCACCTTCTCCCTGTCCTGTGGGATCAAGGACATCGCCCCTGCTTCTTCCAAATCGAAGCCTCTGAACTGCAACCTCGCCAAGTCTGCTCATTCGATGACCTCCAGTGCGGCCAGATGAACGTCTGGGAACCCAAACCACACTGTCCGCCTGTCGAAATCACCGCGCTCGACCTCATCCTCGTCCCCGGCCTGGCCTTCACCCGCGACGGACTCCGCCTTGGCCGCGGCGGTGGCTACTATGACCGCCTTCTCGCGAATCCAGCCTGCCGCGCCCATCGCATCGGCATCGCCTACGACCTGCAAATCGTTGATGCCATCCCCGTCGAGCCGCACGATCAGCGCGTGCATCAAATCATCACCGAATCTGGCTTGATCCCAGCATTAGCGTCCCATTAGTGCGGATCGGTGGTTCATCACTTTCAGTTTGCAGTTCCGCCTTCCACACGTCTTGATCGAAGACGAGTAGGAGCGCGAGAACGAGGATAAATCACTCGCCCGGTCTTCTGACTCTCCGCCCTTTGCCCTACGCCCTTCGCTCCACATGAAACAGCTTCTCGAAATCCTCCAGTCTGGCAGCGCCTATCTGGAGAAACGCCAGATCGAGGAAGCTCGGCTCAACATGGAGCACCTCCTTGCGCACGTCCTCGGCTGCCGCCGGCTCGATCTCTACCTCCGCTTCAACGAAACCGTGCCCGAGTCGCATTTGACCGCTTTGCGCGACCTCCTGCGCCGTCGTGGGGAAGGGGAGCCGCTTCAGCACCTCCTCGGCACCGTCGAGTTCTGCGGCCATGAGTTCATCAGCGACCACCGCGCCCTCATCCCGCGTCCTGAGACTGAAACTCTCGTTGAGCTCATCCTCAAAAAGTTTGCCATACCTCCAGCGCGTGTGCTCGACATGGCCACCGGCTCCGGCTGCATCGGCCTCAGTCTCGCCAAAGCCTGGCCCTTGAGTGAAATCATCCTCGCTGACATCAGCGAGGACGCCCTCGACCTCGCCCGCCTCAACGCCTCGCGCCTCAGCGCCAACATCAAGCTCCTGCGCAGCGACCTATTCGAAAAAATCACCGGCACCTTTGATCTCATCGTCGCCAATTTGCCCTACATCCCCACCGCCGAGATCCAGACGCTCAGCCCCGAGGTCAAACGCGATCCCATCCTCGCCCTCGACGGCGGCCCCGACGGTCTTCGCATCGTCGAACGCTTCCTCACCGATGCTCTGCCGCACCTCAATGCCAATGCCCTCATCGCCCTCGAAGTCGGCCATGATCAAGGCGCGCCAGTCGCCACTCGCTGCACGGAACTCGGCTACCTCAACGCCACCACCGCCCCCGACCTCCCCGGCATCCACCGCTTCGTCTTTGCGACCATCTCAGAACGTCATCCGGGCAGCCAGACTGCTTCAGATGAGTTGGTTGCGGGATAGTGGGCCAAGCCGCTTGTACATACCTCTAGCGCCTGCCAGCATATCAAGGCAGTTAATCGGAGTTGGGTTTCTTGAGAGGGCTTTCTCCGCCGGTGACTCGATCTTGGGTTGAGTCACGGAGTTTGTGGCACCTCTGGTGAAGATCTTCATGGCGAACGATCTAGCGACTGGCTGGAGGCTGATGCCTGCAAATGTTCCCATTAAGTTAGCAACTCGAATCCGGAGCTGCATCAATCGGCTTGTCGTGCCGATAGTTGATTTAGCTCTAATGCACACCGTGTGGGTTAACCCATTTCAACGATTGCTTTCGCGATTTCAACAGCTGATAAAATATTATTATATTTATGGATCTCCATATTTCTGACAAGACTGAAGCTGCGCCGACTCTTCACAATTATGTTTCCTTGGGAGCCTGCCTGCCCGTAGCATCCGTTGTCTGGAAAATGCTTTCTAGCGGAAGGGCTTTGGTGGACTCCACCGATGATCAAACTTTGAAAAGTAAGAGCTACTCAAAGTCGCCGGCAAAGAAAATGACGGGTAATTAGGCACCGAGTTAATTCTGAAATTCAAACACCGAGACAAACTCATGGGGTTTGCATCAGTGATGTTTCTCAATGTTGCCATTGCGGTGTTTCATTCATTTTATGCGACTCTGGCATTCAGTATGGTGGGAGCCAATCTCCCTTTAAGTGGCAGAACTGGATGGCTGGGCATCATTAAAATGGAACGAATTGCTGAGGCGGAAGTTGCTGCGGTAAGACCGTTGGAATCTCGTATGAGCTAATGGAACTGAGTCGTGGATATATTGCGGTGATCGGCTGAGTCCGGGGTCCAAACATCGTTGGACTGTCAACTGGGTGGATGCGTAGCCACTGCTTTTTCATCAGCCCACTCACGTGTTTAACTCTTAGCTAGTTCTGTGGTTAGTTTGGACTATAAATATAAATGGGTTAACACATAAATGATATGGCGGTAGAAGAATGTTGCTCAAATTTAGAAGGTAATCACTCTATTCTTGATGAATATGCTTCGTAATCCAAACAATTTGCGGCTGGATCTATTTGGTCTCGATGTTGCCTGTGAAATCCTCGGGTGCATGAATGCTTGGGTTTCGCGACACTCAGGCACGATATGCCAAATGCTTTTGATGTTAGATAATGCCATGGATGACGACATCGCGCTGAAGAATATTCTGACAAAATCAGCGAAAAAATCCCAACTCAGTAATCTTTTTCTCTTACCGTGGAAGAATGACACGCTTCTATGCGCGCCTATCGTCGCGACGGATGGTTATACCTACCTTCTAGGGATGATTTTTCCGGGACACTTTCAAGTCACGGATCGCGTCTCGGGTGTGGTGGACGGACTGCGCTGTTGTCTTCACGCTCTTATCAATCAGCGATTGGTGGTCCATCATTCGGAGTTAATGAAACCGCAAGGCGCGCGATCTCGCGTTTGCTCCTGTTGCCGCCGCATGGATGTTTCTAACCATGGATGGATGCATTGGGATGATTATTATTTCCTCAAGACTGGCAGCGGATGTGCACAAACTGTCTGCGAAAAATGTGCGTTGGCGCTTTACGATGATGTTTTGCAGGATAATATTTAATATTGTAGAATCTCATCAATGTTGAAAGTTCCCGTCCAATGCAAAAACACCCCTTGCGCACTGCCTTGGTCGAAGATGATCCTGTATATCGCACTTATTTGTCTGGCCTTCTTAAGAAAACGCCAGAGGTTGATTTTGTGTATGCCTGGGATAGCGCTGAGGCCATGCTGGCGGATACAAGATTTCTCGCTGTAGAGCTTGTTTTCGTGGATCTTGCTCTCCCCGGAATTGGTGGACTCGAGCTTATCTCACGTTTGAGCAAGCTCCAAAACTCTCCCCGCAGCGTGGTGCTCACAGCCTCTCTTGAACCGGACGATGTCTTTGCCGCAGTGCGTGGAGGTGCATCCGGATATGTGGTCAAGAATCTAGACCCCGCTGCGTTCCTTGAGAACTTACAGCAGATAATCAGTGATGGAGTAAGTTTGAGTCCCTTTATTGCCCGCATGCTGATTGACGAATTCCGTCACACGCCATCACAGCCTGGTGCTCGGCATGTTGCACTGAAAACACTCACGGATCGTGAACGGCAGGTGCTAAGCGGCATGTCCAATTATGGGAGCGCAAAAGCGGTGGGTGAGGCTTTTGGTCTAAGTCATGAGACGGTGAGGGTTCACATGAAAAAAATTTACCAGAAACTCCATGTGAATTCGAAATCCGAGGCGCTGGCAGTGCTGGCGCAGGAAAATAGATGTTAACCTTTCTTTTTTAAAGACAAAGAAGCATGAGTTTTCGTGGGGGTTTCCAATGCCATGCTAGCCGGGAATCTGGCCCGCTTTCCAAATGCAGCGTTTTAAGAGGGAAATCGGTTCGGCAATCTTTAACAAAGTAAAGTTAAGTTGGCACTGCACTCATCCACTGGTGAATTTTATCTATTTCGAGTGCCAGGCGTGTTTCAAATTCGTGCAGCAAGCTTGAACTAACGACGACACCCTTTCGCAATTCAGTCTCCATCGTTACCAAGGTTGCTACCAGAGCGTTCATGCCAAAAACGGTGCTAGCTCCACGCAGTGTGTGAATTTCTTTGCACGCTGGCTCTTGTTGACCGCGCTTGAGTGAACTTATGATTCGCTTCCTACGTCTGACGGCTTCATCAAGCCACATTCCTGCCAGCGCCCGTGCTTCTCCCGCTCCAATCTGTGAGGAGAGTGCGGCAAAAGGATTTTTAACAAAAGGCAATGCCGCAGTTAGGCCATCTTTTTTGACAATCTTATTCAGTAGCTGTTCTAGAGATTCGACCGTGAACGGTTTGGACAAGTAATCGTCCATACCCGAGGCTTGGCAGCGGAGTTGGTCTTCAGGCAGTGCGCTTGCCGTCATTGCGATGATTTTACAATGATTTTGCTCAGATTGTTTGCCGTGTCTGGCTTCCCACTGACGGATTTTACGAGCAGCAGCATAGCCGTCCATGATCGGCATTTGACAGTCCATGAGAACCGCATCAAAACTTCCTTTTTGGTAAGCATTAAAAGCTTCTTTACCATTGCAGGCCACCTCGACCTTGCAGCCAAGATTCTCCAACAGCATGCAGGCTAGACGTGCGTTGATGCGGTTATCCTCCGCTACAAGAATATTGAGTCCCAACACCAGCGAATGATGAGTAACACTTTTCTCCTCAACAGGTGCAGACGCAGGCCAGACGGCCTGTCTTAGAGCCTTGCGGTGCAATGGGAGAGGGATCGTGATCATCTGTGAATCTGTCGGAACCGTTCTGTTGGCCTGGGTTGCCGGACCGATGAGCACGACCTTCCGTAGAGGCACTTGCGCCTGCTGACGCTGCTCAGCATTTTTGGTTTTCAAACTCGAAGAAAACCAGGAAGTATCTACAATCAGGACTTCGTCTGCGGCGCGTTCTGTGTCGAGGTGCTGGCCTACTTGAACGCGTTTGAGTTCGTGAAATACCGTGCCTTGGGTGGTCAGTGTCATGCGAATGCACTCCCTTATACGAGGTGATGGGTGTGCAATCCAAACATGACGCAGTTCGTGCAGAATTGGAATTTGTTGGTCTAAGGAGGCATGAAGTGGCACGCGAAACCAGAACTCAGACCCCTTCCCGGGTTGACTCAGTACTCCTATAACCCCATTCATCGCTTCCGCCAGTTTTTTGCATATCGCCAGACCGAGTCCGGTTCCTCCAAAACGGCGTGATTGAGAGCTGTCCACTTGGCTGAACGGTTTGAACAACCGGTCGTGCGCCAATTCGGGAATGCCGACCCCTGAGTCTTCCACGCGAAATTCAACGGTATCGTCCACGGCACAGGCGCGAATTGCCACATGCCCTTTATCAGTGAACTTGATCGCGTTACCTGCGAGGTTAAGTAGAACTTGGCGTAAACGTCCCGCGTCTGCGAAAATCACTTCCGGTAGATCAGAGGAAATAATGGTTGTCAGTTCCAAACCCTTGGAAGACGCCTCGTGGTAAAGCAAGTCCGCGACACCTTCAACTAAGTCCTCCAAGACTGTGGGCTGTTCGCTTAGTTCTATCTGGCCAGCTTCGATCTTCGCAAAGTTTAGGATATCGTCGATGATATTCATTAGTGCTCCACCGCTATGCAGAATCGCGTCCACTATCTCGTGCTGTTTCGCATCTATCTGGTTAGTTTTCAGTAAACCTGACATGCCAATAATGCCGTTCATAGGTGTGCGGATTTCATGGCTTATCATCGTCAAAAACTCACTTTTCGTGCGGCTGGCTGCTTCAGCTTTGTCACGCGCGGAGCGCAGTTTCTCTTCGATCTGGCTGCGGCGCTCAGCCTCTCGCCTCGCCACGATCATACTACTCACAGCAGCAAGAAACGGATCCAGTTCCTTGAGTCCCTCCTTTTCATACCCATCAGGGCGATTGGCCAAACCGATGAGTCCCACCATTTCAAGTCCGTTGTAAACTGGAAGGCCCAGAAAGCTGTGAATGGGGCGGTGTTCGGGCGGAAGTCCGCCGCTGCGTGGGTCATTTGCCGCGTGATTTGCGATGACCACATCTTTGGTTATTAGCGCAGCACCGAAAAGCGTCTTTAAATTCCTAAACTCTAGTCCCTGCTGGCCCCTCGTCTGCATCAGACTCTGCGTTTCGTCATTCCAAGCCATGTTCTTCAAGGAGTAGGAGCGTAGATAGGGATTGCCCTTTTCGTCATTCAAGACTTCTGCAATGAAGCCAAAATTGCTCTGGGTGTGACCAACGACAACATCCAGCAGTGAGTTGAAAACAGGACTCATTTCCGAGGATCCGATGAAAAGCTCTTGAGCGGCGCGAATCCCATTGAGCAACTCGGAACGTCGTTTCGCCGCTTGCTCTGACTGAGTGCGGATGTGGATGTCCATCTGCGTGCCAATCATGCGCTGCGGTTTTCCCTCTTTGGTGTAGGAAACGATGCGGCCGACGTCTTGCACCCATTTCCACGAACCGTCTTTACAGCGGAGTCGGTGTTCGCAGATATAGTCGGGGGTCTCTCCGGCAAGGCACTTGTTCATCTTGTCCATGACTAGTGAAAGATCCTCTGGATGTACCTTTGAGGTCCAACTGTCCACATGCTGCGGCCATTCACCCGGCTCATATCCGAGCATTAGCTGCAATCGATCTGTGTACAAAACATATCCGGTGATGATATTCCAGTCCCAGACACCGAGTCCGTTATTTTCTAGTGCAAACTGCCAGCGCTCTTCCGTTTGTTGTAGTGTGTGCTGAGCTTGTACCAGTTCGGTTATATCAAGAACGGTGCCAAGTATCTCACGGGGATTGCCGTGTGCGTCCTTACTTACTTCAGCATTGCTGCGGAGGTGGCGCATTTCGCCGTCTGGCCGGATGATGCGGTAGTTGATTGTCATCGCCTGACCAGTCTTTGCCGAGGTAGTGATCAATTGCATCACGGCACCGAAATCATCTGGATGGACTGCCTCTTGGTAGAATTCCAGATCCACTTTCACGGATCCGGGCTCGTAGCCAAAGATCCGATACTTTTCATCCGACCAACGCACCGCCTTACTAGCAATGTCGATGGTCCAATTGCCTAGATGCGAAATGCGCTGGGCATGTTTGTAGGCTTCTTCGGTCTGGATTTTCTCCGTCAGATCCTGCGTCGTGCCGACCAATCGGCAGGGTTTGTTTTCGGCATCGCATTCAGCTTCTGCCAGCGTGTGCACATGTCGGATCTCCCCACTCGGACGTATGATGCGGTAGCTTACTTCCTGGCGTTCTCCCGTGCGTATCACTGACTCCAGAACCTCCAAAAAACGGGGTAGATCATCCGCTAGGACACACCTGCGGGCATGATCCAGTGTTGGAGTGAAGCTGCGCGGCTTAAAACCGAAGATTCTGAACTTTTCATCTGACCATGTCAGCGCGTTGGTGGTCAAATCCCATTCCCAAGTGCCTAGATGAGCTAGCCTTTGTCCTTCGTTCATCGCTCGTTCACTTTTCACCAATGCGGCTTCCGCCTCCATTCGTTTCAGCATCATGCCTAGTTCAAGGCCGATATGGTTTAACGTCGCGAGAAGATCAGGATCAGGAGAATCTAGGTGAGCGCTGAAAAACTCGAGAACGCCCCGAACTTGGCCATCCACATGCACGGGAAGGGCCACGATGCTTGTAATGCCACAATAACTGGCAGCCGGGCTGCCCGGATAACCGGCCTCTTTTTGCACATCGTTGATCCAATGACTGGTACAAGAAGACCACACCCTGCCAGGCAGTCCTGTATCTGAACTAAAGCTGAGTTCTCTCAACGCCTGAACAAAGGATTCTGCCTGTGCCCCATCAGATTGCCATATTTGCGCTAATTCTAATCTTTTCCCGTCTATTCCTCGAATCCACCAAGATCCCACGGCTGCCTGCAATTTCCCACCTAAAGCTGCAAGCACTTTGGGAATCAGTCCGGTCAGTTTGGTTCCGCTGGTAATGACCTCTGCGGCCGCTGTGGCCAATTGGCGTCGCATCTCATTGCGTTTTAAGCCTGAGACATCCGCTTCGATCGCCATGAAATGTGTTACACTGCCATTTTCGTCCTTGATCGGCTGGACCTCAATGTCCACCCAATAGGTCGAGCCATCCTTTCGGTAGTTAAGAATCTCCGTGTGAAAGCCCGTGCCTCCGGCCAGTCTGACTTCCATTTCTTTTGCCACTTGCGGATTTGTGAGCGGACCTTGTAGGAATGAGCCGGGTTTGAGGCCCCGCACCTCGCTAAGCGTCCATCCAGTCATGCTTTGAAATGCTTCGTTTACCCATTCAATCAGACCTTCATGGTTGGCAAGAATCACCGCGTTGTTTGTGCGTTCAGCCACCATCGCGAGCTTACGAGATTCGGCTTCCCTTTCGACGAGCTTAGCTTGGCTAATCTTGAGGCGATTGTTCAGCATTCGCAGATCTTCATTCGCCATTCGATGCACTTGCGTCACATGAAGAAGATCTTGCGCGGAATCATGCGGGGCAAAATCAGCAAGCGCCAATCCCAGACGATCGAGTTCATCTGATGTATTAAGCCATGGGGAACCCAAAAAAACGTCCAGTGAGGATTCCTCAAGATGCATCACTTGCCCGCGCATTTGCATTCCCGTGCTCTGATGTTTAAGCAACATGAGCATGCCACGGTGTTTGCGAAGCCACTCTGGGTTCATCTCACCCTGCGGCCGCTCCAGTTTGAACACCTTGCTAAGGGGCACCCCCGCTACCAAGTCTTGCGCGACACGAGCCAAAGACGGCCCCACCTGAGCAATTCTCATTTCACCGTCCCATGTAAATAGAAAGGGGAAAGCCTCTTCCACCTTAGCCCAGGGTAAACCAGAGGGTTCGTGAGCGCTCATCGTGCTTTGGATTCCTTCCATGCGATTTGGATGGCATCATGATTCTCGGCACAGCCTTTGCTCGCCTCATGCGTGATTTTTACCTCGAGAATTAACCTCTCTGCCACGGTTGGTTTCACCTCTGTGCAATCAAACCTCGGCGGCTGTTGCGCAGGAAACATCGTCACGACCCGGGTATGGAAGTTGGGTAGGTTCTTCAAAAAATCTTCCAGAGTCCGCTGGCCGATCGTTAGAAGACGGCCGCAGCTGTTTAGCGCGGCTTCCAACACACACCCGCGGCCGTGGCCGATAATTTTGACAATCTTGGCTGTGGACTGCCCTAGCACCTCAGATGTTGCGCCTATGAGTTCGTGCGTGACCTCATTTGGGTGCGATTTCGTTGAAATGAAAATCTCATCTTCCGCTCCAGTTTTTCGCTTCATCTGCTGCCCCGTATCTTCCCCGTGATGCGTAAATAAGTGATCAGGCACTGCTTTGTTGATAATTCTATACATGAAAATTGTAAAACGCTTAATAGAGGCCTAGAAGAATTATGGTGGGTTTAAGATAGATGATGTATTCCGGGTTAACCCATCGCATGCAAATTTCCACGAATCCAGAAAAAATCACGCTTCCAAGCTCCCCATTCCACCCTGTTTGATCCAGTCATTCAGGGGCTCGAACTGGGCCAGATCGAGCGTAAGGCCGCATCCAAATGGTGCGGCGTTGACACTTGGCAAATCCAGTTGGCCGTTTTTGATCTGTAGTGTCACAAAACCTTCGGTGTGGCGATGATACAGGCCACGGTGCTTCTCTAGCACCGAGTTTTGCGTGGCGGAGGAGTGCATGCTGAGGCCACGGAAGTATTGGTGGCCGTTGCGTTCGACGTGTGTGACGCCGAGGAGGGCCATGACGCTCAAATCTTGCAGCAAGGCCACCGGACCAACGTTGGCAAGATCTTCGCCGCTCAGAATCGGGCCGCCGGGAATGCTGGCACCGCGTTTTTTGAGCAAGCCGGCATTGGCGAGGCCTTTCACGATGCCTTTGCAGTTCTTGTGGCTCGTGCCGCGATAGCCGAGGTCGAGAGCGCGTGGCAGGTCGGCCAGGGAGCCGTCGCTCTCATCGATGATCATCCCCAAACTGTTGCCAACAGCCTCATGCAGAGCTTTGGAGCGATGCAGCGGCTGTTCAATGAACAATAGGCTGCGGAACAACGGCGCGAGACCGGTATCAGCACTCAGCGTCGCATAAAAATCACGGAAGCTCGCCAGATCGTAGAACTGTTCGTTGCCATCCAGGGTCGCATGAAAGCCCTCGGTGCAGTTGGCGGTGAGAATGCGTGTGATCTCCTGCAAACGAGGCAAATCATTCTCCAGTTCGCCGGAGACTTTGATCTTGAAGTAGCGCAGTCCGTAGGCGCGGATGTTTTCTTCCAGCGTGTAGGGAAGGCCGTCATCTAATGCCCCATCCGCCGCCGTGAGCGGATCGCCGAGACCGACGGTGTGCCGAACAAAGAGACGTGAGAGCGGTTGTGGCGCGATGACATCGCTCAACCGCATGCCGCGCAGTTCCTCACGCAGGGAACCGAGGTCAATGCCGAGCACGTCGGAGCGCAGTACGGCATGCAGCGGTTTTTCCAGCGCCTTGCAAAGGCCATCAAGCACGGCGCGCTCGATCAAACTCACGCCCAGATTCGCCAGCAGTGGAGGCACCGCCTTGATCTCAGCCCAGTTCGTCTGCTCGGCATACAGGTTCTGCCACCAGGCGAAGAATCCGGTCGGCTTCTCTGCGGCCAGTCGTGCAATGCGTGATGCATTCTGAATCACCGCGATCATCTCGGTCAGATCGACCTCGAACAACGTGTCAGGATTCTTGGTGAACCACTTCGGCGGTAGCCCTTCGCTCGCTAGACCGCTCACGGCCTTGCCATCCACCACTAGATTCACGTTCACAAAAAGGTGCGGCAAGGCGCTCATGCTGGCGATGCCGTACTTGAAAGTAAATCGCGTGTGCATCGGTAGCACATGAAACTGGAAGGACTCAATCGTGAAGGGCATGCGGAATAGGAGCGTCAACGGTCAAGAGGTCAAGGATCGTGTCTTTCAGTGCGCTGTGGTGGGCCTCACTAAGACATCGGGTTCATCGGAAAAGTTCAACTATTTCGCTTAACCGATGAACTTGGAGTGTGCTTGATGCAGTGCATGCAGCCTGAGCATGCAGCAGCCTTCATCGCGCAGGCCACAGGTCTGGCGAAGCATGGTTTTGATCTTGTGGTTGAGGCCCTCCGTCGTGCCGCTGCTGATGCGGTGCTTCCAGTAAGCGAGGATGCCTTCAGTTTAGCCGACGAATGTCCGGGCGAATTTCTGCATAAAAGGGTCGGGGCGAAGAGCCTCCCGCAGTCCTTGCACCGGCAGCACTGCTCTTCCGCCACAATCGTGGTGGGCTTCAAGCCGATGGGCACCCTGCACAACTGACGCGTGATTTTTTGCCCATGCGCTGCACTTGGCTGGAGGCGCAGTCAGGACACCCCAACCGTTCCTCCTGCACGGCCACATGAAACGGCACCCGCCACCTTGCTAGCTCGTGCTTCGATACTCATCGCCTTCGCGCACTCCAAAGGCGTGGTCGAGGCTTTCGCCTCTTACACCAACACCGCCGGTGAAAGTTCTTCCTGCTCCTCAATGGCGGTTAGGCGCTCCTGCTCTTGGTCGAGATCTTCGTGGACGAGTTCGGGCTGGTCGGCGTCGTCATCGGCCTTTTTCCCGCGTTTGGGCTGGTTGGGGGCTTCGAGGGCGAGTTCCTGCACGGTCTTGTCCATGGTGCGCGTGTCTTCGGTGGTCATGCGCACGCCGACGGGCTTGCTGATGCCGAATTCCTGCATCGTCACGCCGTAGATCACATCCGCACGGCTCATGGTGCGTTTGTTGTGGGTGACGATGATGAACTGCGAGTTGTCGATGAACTTGTCGAGCATCTTGAGGAAGCGGCCGATGTTGGTTTCATCGAGTGGGGCGTCCAACTCATCCAGCACGCAGAACGGAGACGGTTTGACCTGGTAGATGGAGAACAGCAGCGCCACGGCGGTCATGCTGCGCTCGCCCCCCGAAAGGAGGCTGATGGTTTGCAGCTTCTTGCCTGGCGGCTTGGCGATGATTTCGATGCCGGACTCGAGCGGATCGCTTTCGTCCACCAGCATGAGGTCGGCCTTAGCCTGAGCGCCAAACAACTCGCGGAAGTTGTCGTGGAAGAAACCGCGCACGAGATGGAACGTCTCGCTGAACATCGTCTTCGTCGTCTCGTTGATTTTGGCGATGACTTGGAGCAGTTCGTCCTTGGATTTGACGAGGTCATTGTGCTGGGTGTCGAGGAAGTTGTGGCGCTCTTCAAGTTCTTCGAACTCCTGGATGGCGTCGAGATTGACGGGACCGATGCCTTCGAGCTTCTGGCGCAGTTCATAGACGACTTCCATGACAAAAGCCCAGTCTGGCTCGGCTTCCTCGCCGGGAATGACGACCTCCTCAAGCTCCGCCTCGTCATCGCGATTGGAGACGGCGGGAATGACTCGTTCCTGCGGTTCTTCAGCGCTGTCGGGTGCTTCTGAGATCGTTTCAGCCTCCATAGAAGCTTCCGTAGAATCGTTGTTCTCAGCCGCATTCGCCGCGTTCTTCTTCCCACGGCTACGGTTCTTCTTCTGCTCCTCAATAGTGACCATGAGGACGTGGTAATCAGGCTCGAAGGCGTTGATGTGGAAGCTATAGCGCTCTTGAACCTGGTTGATGAGATTTTCGAGGCGGAGATCGACGCGTGTCAGGGTCACTTCAGCGCGGTTGCGGGACTCGTTGAGGCCGTTGTAGCTCTGGCGCAGTTGAGTGAGCTGGGCTTCGAGCTGGCTGACCTGCTCGAACAATCCGGCGCGTTCTTCGGTCTTGGACTGCAAGTGTTCGTCGATGGCGGCGATGGCATCGCGCTGGGACTCGACCTGCTCCTGGAAGCGGGCGTTTTCAGCATCGCTCTGCTGGATGCGGACGCTCCAGGTGTTGATCTCCTCAGCAAAGCGATTGATGCCTGCTTGAAGTTCCTGCAGACGCACGCCGAGCGGGGCTTTCTGGCGCTCGATGGAGTTCAGCGCACTTTGTTCGAGTGCGAGCGCGGTGCGCAGTTCGTTGAGACGCTCGCTGGATTCGAGTTCTCGACGGAGGAAGGATTCCATCTCGAGTTCGAGTTCGCCTTCAAGGATCCGGGAGGACTCAAGCTGTTCCTGAGCGATGGCTGCAGCCTCGCGAAGTTGATTGATCTGGCCTTCGGAGCCGCCGATGCGCTCCTGAATCTGATTTTGATCCCACTCGACGCTTTCGAGCTTCGCGCTGGCTTGCTGCAGTGCCCGCTGGACGACGCTGATCTTGCCCTGGAATTGGGAAAAGCCTTCACGCGCACGCTGGCTCTGCTCGCGCAGGGAAACTTCCTCCCGCTGCATGTCCTCAAGCTGCGCACTGACGGCTTTCACCGCGTCTTCCTTCTCCATGAACTGGAGTTCAAGCGCCTCGACTTCCGTGCGGAGTTGGCGCACCTCAGCCTCACGACGCAGCGTGGAGGAGCCTTCCTCTTTGCTGGCACCACCATTGATGATGCCGTCGGTGGAGATGAACTCCCCGCGCAGGGTGGCGATGGCTAGATGAGGCATTTCGCGCTTTAAACGCAGCGCCGTGTGCAGGTCATCGACGATGACCACATTGTGCAGCAGGTGATCGATCAGGCTCTGCACGCCGGTTTTGACGCGCACTTTATCCGTGGCCCAGGCGATGGCACCGGCGGGCCTGAGTTCGCGATCCGCCGCATTGCGCAGATTGCAGAAGTCATGCGGCACGAGTGAAGCACGACCCATTTTGTGATCGGTCAGGCGGTCGATGATCTGCGCAGCGAGTTCGCTTTCGGTGAGCAGCACGGCTTGCAGATGATCCTTGAGCGCAGCTTCGATGGCGGGGATGAAATCGGGATCGACTTCGATGCTGGAAGCGAGCAGGCCGCGCACGCCGGTGGAATAGACATCCGGGTTGTCCAGGCCGCTGAGGACGCTCTGTGTGCCGGAGGAGAGGCCTTCGCCTTTTTGCAGCAGTTGTTCGAGGATTTCGAGGCGTGACTTGCGTTGGGTGAGGCTGCGCTGGAGCTCGTTGAGCTCGTTGTTCATCGCGTCGCGCTGGCGGCGGCGTTCGATGATCTCGCGGGCGCAGTCCTTGGCCTTTTCGTCGAGCTGGTTGCGCGTTTCTTCGAGCTCCTGGATGTTGCGTTGCAGTTCGTCGTATTCGATCTGGCTGCTCTCGCGGGCCTGCGCGGCGGTGTGACGATCATGTGCCAGGGATTCATAGCGCTGGCGGTCGGCAGAGATTTGACTGCTCAAGGACTGCGCACGCGCCTCGCTGGCGGCCATCTGGCCTTCAAACTGGCGAATCGACTCGCGGATGGCGCGGCGATCGCTTTCGAGGCGATTGCGCTCCGGCAGGATGCTCTGATGCACGCTGGCGTGCTCGTTCATCGCGACCTGACGCGTCTGAATGTTGTCCGTGATGGCGAGAAGCTGCTCATCGGCATTGGCGAGGTCGCGGCGGGCTTGATCGAGCAGTTCTTCGTTTGCGGCGATCTGCTCCTCGTTCTGGCGGATGCGGCCTTCGAGCTCCTCGCTGCGCTCTTTGTTGAAACCGATGCGGCCTTCGGCGCTCTGCATCTGCGAGCGGAGTTCCTGCGCTTGCTGGCGTGCCTGGCTGATCTGCGATTCGAGCGAGTGGTAGGCTTCGCGTGTTTGCGCGGCCTCGGTTTCGACGGTTTGCAGTTTACGCTGCAATTCCTCGATCTGGTTCGCCATCAAGCGGAGTTGGGTCTCGGCTTCGGACTTTTCGCCGCTGAACTCGCTGTATTGCTTGTGCGCGAGATGGGTGTCCAGCAGGCGCGTGTCCTCCAGCAAGGTCTGATAACGGCGCGCCTTGGCCGCCTGACGTTGCAAGGTGCCCATCTGGCGCTTCACTTCGGCGACGATGTCGGCCACGCGAAGCAGATTGGCCTCGGTGTATTCGAGTTTGCGCAGCGCTTCCCGCTTCTGGGATTTGAACTTGGTGATGCCCGCGGCTTCTTCAAAGACGGTGCGTCGGTCTTCGGGCTTCGAGCTGAGAAGCATGTCGATCTGGCCCTGCGCCATGATCGAGTAGGCTGCACGGCCAATGCCAGTGCCTGCGATGAGATCGTGGATGTCCTTGAGTCGGCAGACAGTGTTGTTGAGGCGGTATTCGCTGCGGCCATCGCGGAACACGCGGCGGGTGAGAGCGACCTCATTAAAATCGACGTTCAACGACTTCTCGCAGTCCGCCATCGTCAGCGTGACTTCGGCAAGCCCCACGGGCTTGCGCTTGTCGGTGCCGTTGAAGATGACGTCGGCC
>JAPLUL010000141.1:0-19224 GCA_026397635.1 Verrucomicrobiota bacterium
AATGGCGACAAGGCGGACGAATCCACCGAGCGCGTGCTTATTGAAGTGCCGCTCATCAACTGGAACCACCACGGCGGCAACATCCTCTTCGGCCCCGACGGCTTCCTCTACATCGGCGTCGGCGACAACTCGAAGCGCAACGGCGAATTGAAGATGTCCCAGCTCAACGCAACGCTCTACGGCAAAATCCTCCGCATCGACGTCAACAGCCGCGAGTACAGCAACGCCTACGGCATTCCCGCTGACAATCCATACGCCAGCGGCGTCAATGCGCTGCCGCAGATCTACGCCAACGGCATCCGCAACCCCTGGGGCCTGAGCTTTGACGCGAAAGGCCACTTCTGGTGCGCCGATGTGGGCCAGGACATCTGGGAAGAGATCAACTGGATCACCAACGGCGGCAATTACGGCTGGCAGTTCCGCGAAGGCCCCGCCGCCTTCCCGCTCAACACGGACACCCCACCTGCCGACGCCAAATTCGTCGAGCCGATTCATTCCTACAACCACGCCGAAGGCCTGAGCATCACGGGCGGCATCGTTTACGCCGGCAAAGCACAGCCGGAGCTTCAGGGGGCGTATGTGTATGGCGACTTCGTGCTAGGCAAAATCTGGGCGCTCAAAACCGATGACGCTGGCAAAACGCTCTCCAACGAACTGCTCTACACCAGCCCGCAAACTCCGGCGGACAATCCAAAGAAGAAGCCCTCCGTGCTGGTCAAGCCCACCGCCTTCTGCGCCAGCGCCGCGGGTGAGGTGCTCGTGCTCGACTGGAACGGTGCCATCTACAAGCTGGGCAAGTAGCGATGCTGCGCGGTTAAGCAGGCCGCGCCGTCAAGGGGTCAAGATCGCCCGTCTTGACCACCCCTTGACCCCCTTGACCAATTCTTGACCTGCCCCTCTCCGCCGAAAGTTCGCTTAGGTATGTGCGACTTGCCATGTCCGGTGCACTAGGCGGCCACAATCGCCGCTTTCACAGCAAGCGCGGCATGATGTGACGATGCTGCGGTGTGCGTCACAACGGAGAATGGACCTTCAGACCATGGATGGTCGAGACTTCAATGCGTCAGTCCTGCTGGCCGTAGTCGCCACGCAGGATGCCCTCAATGCTGAGATGCTCGTCCACCTCCGGCCAGTGCAGGCCGGAGGGCATAAGTCGGATGCGGCCAAGCTGCGCGGGGGTGGCACTCTCCAACCGCCGGTTTCCGGTGATGGGAAAGCGTAGGATGCGCCCGCCTTCGAGTTCAACGCAGACGCGCCGCGCCTGATACCAGGCACGCACCGGGCTGGGAGGCATAAAAAAGGCGGGAGCTGTGGTCTTACTTGCGGTTTTCATGATCTTGAAAGGCTTGGAGAAGAAGGGCGTGGTGCTGCTTTACCAGACGATGGGCCTGACTGATGTCTGCCACTTTCATACCGCGAGTGTAAACCAGTTCCACGAGGGGGTTCGAGGTTGAACTTCGCCTCACCACCAGCCTTAAACACATGGATGTGCGCGGGAGAGTGATCGTTGGACCAAAAGAAGAACTCGAAACCGTTTTTGCGCAGGACGGTGGGCATGGCTGCATTTTTCATGCGGCCCAGTGATTCTTCCAGGAAAAAACTGAGGCTGTGATCCGTGCCGAACTTCCCAAGGGGACGAACGGCTGCCTGCATTCGCAAGCTCTCCAATCTCCTCGTTCTGACGAACACGCCTGCGCTGATTTTTATGATTGTGCTGTCAGACGTGCTTGCTCAGAATCGCCGCCCATGAAATTCACCCACCTTGCCGCTGCATCCTTCCTCCTGCTCCTTTCCACCGCCGCTCAGGCGCAAACTCCGGCTCCTGCCGCCAAACCGGCCGCGCCTGCGGTGAAAATGCCGCCGCAGCCGCCGGATGTGGCCGCGCAGAAGTTTGGCCCAGATGGCAAGGTGAACCCCGGCTTTGCGGCTTCGCATGAGCGCTTCGTCAAAATCGCTCAGGAGGGCAAGGCTCAGCTGGTGTTTCTGGGGGACTCGATCACCGCAGGCTGGGGCAGCAAAAAGGAGATCTGGGACAAGGCCTTCGGCCAATACATGCCTGCGAACTTCGGCATCGGCGGCGACCGCACGCAGCACGTGCTGTGGCGCATCACGAATGGTGAGCTGGATGGCATCAAACCCAAGGCGGTGGTGCTCATGATCGGCACGAACAACTCCGGGCAGGATCCGGCGGAAGGCATCGCCAAGGGCGTCACGGTGATCGTCGAAACCATCCGCGCTAAGCAGCCGCAGGCCAAGATTCTGCTGCTGGCGGTGTTCCCGCGTGGTGAAAAAGCCAGCCCCAATCCGGGCCGTGAGAAATTGAAGCAGGTCAACGCCGTCATCGCCAAGCTCGATGATGGTCAGAACGTCCACTTCCTCGACATCGGCGAAAAATTCCTCCAACCCGACGGCACGCTGACCAAGGAGATCATGCCAGACTTCCTGCATCTCTCCGCCGCTGGTTACCAGATCTGGGCAGATGCCATCAGCCCGAAGCTGGCTGAGCTGATGAAGTAAGAGGCGGGCTTTCTAAGAGGGGGGGGAGGTTAGAAGATAGAAAATAGAGGTTAGAAGTTAGAAGTCAGAAGTCAGATGTGGCGTTACGCCCGGCGAAACCTCTCACCTCTCACCTCTCACCTCTCACCTCTCACCTCTCACCTCTCACCTCTCACCCCGAGAGCCGTTTCAGCAGACAACGGCTCAGAGGCTCATCGGTATTTTCGAGGCCTCGACCGACAGAGCTGGCGGGATGACGCGGCGGAAGTCGTCGAGGCTGACGGGCTTGGTGAGGAAGGCGTTCATGCCGACCTCACGGCACTCTTCTTTCACCCCGGTGAGGGCGTGGCCGGTCATGGCGATGATGGCGGGCTGGTGCTTGAGCTGGAAATTCCCCCGGATGCGGCGGGTGGCCTCGATGCCGCCCATGATGGGCATCTGCAAGTCCATGAAGACGATGTCGTAACTGCCCTGGGCGGACATTTCGACGGCCTCCGCGCCGTTGTTGGCGATGTCGATCTTGGTGTAACCGAGACGCTGCATGAGCATGACGGCGATTTTCTGGTTCAAGGGCTGGTCCTCGACGAGCAGGAGGCGTGCTGGGTGCTGGCTGGCGAAGTTGTTGGCCTCCGCCTTGGCCGCTTTGGCGATGGCGCGGTTGGTGGAGGTGGAAACCTGGGCGTCATGCCCACCGGAGGCAGCGTGGGAGCCTGCGGTGCTCGGGCTTGCAACGGGAGCCGGCGCCAAGCTCTGGGCGGCCGACAGGGCAGCGTGCTGTGGCACCCCCATGGGCTGCGGCGGCAACATCCCAGGCGGCAACATCGAATGCTGCGGGTAGGGGGCGGCGGGGGCGTAGCCCTGCGGCATCATCATCTGAGCGAGGGCCGGGTGCATGCCTGGAGACGCCGCCGGACGAAGCATCGGCATGCCCTGGGGCGCGTGCATCGGTGACACCGGCGCGGTGGCCGCCACGACGACGCGGCGTGGCATGCGGTATAGCTCAGACATGCTGCGCAGGAGATCGCGACGCTTGATCGGCTTGGAAAGACGGAGATGGCGGCTGCCGGGCGGTGGCGTGAAACGATCACGGTCCAGCTTGGCGTTTGTGATGGACATGAGCGTGACGATGGCGGTGCCACGGACGGCCGCAGCATTGAGGAGCGGCTGGGCCTCCTCCAGACGCAGACCGGAGACGTCGAGGATGAATAGACCCGCCTCCTCGATTTGGTTTTCCAGCTCAAGGACGGACTTCTCACGCAGGAGGGTGACGCTCATGCCCCATTGCATGAGGGATTGGTTCAGGATCTGCAGCGTGGTGGGACGAGCACTGTGAATCGTGACCGGCCTGCCTTTGACGACATCCAGCCAGACCAGCTCCTCCTCACGGGACTCATCATCCGCAGCGACCTGGAGCGGCAATTCGAAGAAGAAGTCAGAGCCTTTGCCCTCCGCGCTGATGACGCTGATCTCACCGCCCATGATTTTCACGAGCTTCTTGGAGATGGCGAGGCCCAAGCCGGTGCCGCCGTATTTGCGGGTGGTGGAAGCATCGGCCTGATTGAAGGCCTGGAACAACTGGCCGATTTTATCGGATGGAATGCCGATGCCAGTGTCACGCACCGAGAAGTGCAGCACCGTTTGATCGCCGAGCGAGGTCTGGCGTGTGACTTGGCGGACGAGCAGGAGGATTTCCCCCTTTTCGGTGAATTTGATGGCGTTGCCAACGAGGTTGACGAGCACCTGCTTGATGCGCTGGAAGTCGCCGATGACCCGGCGCGGCAGGGCGGCGTCGAGGTGGACGTTGAGCTCGATGTTTTTCTCGGCGGTCTTGTGAGAGAAGACGTCGGTGGTGTCGCCGAGGAGCTTTTCGAGATCGACGGGGATTTTCTCGATGTCCATCTTGGCCGACTCGAGCTTGGAGAAGTCGAGGATGTCATTGATGACGTGCAGCAAGGACTCACCGCTGGAGCGGATCATGCGGACAAGTTCCTCCTGCTCCTCTTCCAGTCCCATCTCGATGAGGAGGCTGGTGGTGCCGATGATGCCATTCATCGGCGTGCGGATCTCATGGCTCATGTTGGCGAGGAAGTTGCCCTTGGCCGCAGTGGCGACCTCAGCTTGGCGCTTGGCCCCCTCGTACTCGATGAGCAACGCGTGTTTGCGATGATCCTCGTCTCGGATGTGCTCGATCAGGGTGTTGAACTCCGCCTGCACGAGGTCGAGATCATCCCCACCGCTGGCGGGGACGCGGATGTTGAAATTTCCAGCGCGCATGGCGCGGAAGGCGTTCACCAGGGCACTGGTTTTCACGGTGATGCCACGCCCGATGAAGTAAAAGCCGAGAACAGCGAAGGCAAGGCCGGCGCAGGCCCCGAACACCGGCACCACGAGGCGCTGGTTGTTCATCAAATGCCGCAACTGCACCAACGGCTGACGGGCGATGAACGCGCCAGCGACCCGCCCCTCACGCCCATAGAGCGGCGCGGCGCTGATGAGCCAATGATCGCGGCCGTTGACCTCCAGGTCGCGATTGCCGCTGGTGTCGTCCATGACCAGGCTGGTGCCGGCCATGACGCGGTAGATCAGGCTGTCCATATGCGCTGCATCAGGCTCCTGGGCCATGCATTTCGGACAGATGGGCAGGATGGCGATGGGCGGAGACTTCACCACGGGAGCTCCGATGCTGGCGCTTTGGCGCGGGGCGACGACCTCGACCTCCAGGCCGAGACTTTGCAACGCAGGCGGGATTTCCACGGTCTGGAGACGCATGCGCATGCGGGTCTCGTTTTCCCAGTTCAACGGGGCCACACCGGTGAGCTCACCTTCTGAAAGTGCCTGCCGGTTAAGCTCCATCTGCCCCGCAAGAGCGACAGCACCGAGATACGAATTCTGCACGAACCGTAGCGTGATGAATTCCTGCCAGATGAAGCCGGAAGCCGTGGCTCCAGCGCCGACGAACACGGCAAACATGCCCATGACCGTGAAGCGGTTGGCAATCTGGAAATTGAGCCTCATCATGCCGCTTCAAGGGAGTATGAGGTTTCAAACACAGCCGCTTCGGTCCCCTGCGCCACCGCCTGGCGCACGGAAACACCGAGTGTCTCAAGATTGAAGGGCTTGTGCAGCACATCCACAAAACCGATGGCCTGGCAGAGCTCCCGCACATCCCCCTGAAAATAGCCGCTGCAGGCGATGACAGGCAGTGCGGGGTCACAGGCGCGCAGCCACTCCAGCACTTCAAAGCCAGAAGCACCGCCAGGCATGGTCAGGTCCAAAATCGCCACCGTGACGCGCTCTCCGGTCTGAAGACCCTGACGCACAATCGCCAGCGCCTCCTCGCCAGTACGGGCTGCCAGGGTTTCAAAACAATGCGCTTCAAGCACGGCCTTGCCCACGGTGAGAACATGCGGCTCATCATCAACGATCAGCACACGAACCGTCGCGCGTGTGGCAAATTCACGGGGGAGGAGCTGGGTGGAGTGGGACATGGCAGAGAGGTCGTTGAGTGGTTGAAATGAAAATCAATGTCACAGCGCGGTGTAACTAAGGCACTTTATTTCTTCAAGCGATGTATGGCCGCCGATGACCTGCTGGAGGCCTTCCTGGTAGAGCGAGCGGAAGCCGTTTTTGAAAGCGGCGGCGCGCATGGCACTGAGCGGCGCACCTTCTTCCACGAGGTCGCGAAGTTCATTGTTCACCTCGCACAGCTCCATGAGGGCCACGCGTCCGGCGTATCCGGTGCCGTGACACTCGTCACAGCCGCGGGCATTGTAGATCGGCGTGGTGATCGGCTGGGTGATGACGGCCTGCCGCGCCATCAGCTCCTGCACGTCCTGGGGCACCTGCATGGGCTGCTTGCAGTAGGCGCAAAGACGGCGGGCCAGACGTTGCGCCTGACTGAGGGCCAGAGAGTCGGCCAGCAGGTATTTCTCCACGCCCATGGACAACAGACGAGACACGGCGCGCAGCGAGTCGTTCGCATGCAGGGTGGTGAGCACCAAGTGGCCGGTGAGCGAGGCGTTTACCGCCGCCATGGCGGTTTCCGCATCGCGTGATTCACCGATGAGGATGATGTCCGGGTCAGCACGTAGGAGGGAACGCAGGCCATTGGCAAAGTCGAGACCGCGGGCGTTGTTCGTCTGGGTCTGATTGATGCCTTCGATCTCGTATTCGATGGGATCTTCGATGGTCTGGATGTTGACGCCCTCGTCGTTCACGCTGTTGAGCAGCGCGTAGAGCGTGGTCGTTTTACCAGAGCCGGTGGGGCCGGTGACGAGCACCAGCCCCTGGTCGCGCTGCATGGTGCGGGTGAGGATGTCGATCTGGCGCTGCGAGAGATTGAAGTCTGAGAGGCGCTTCACGCCGTCCTGCTTGTCGAGGAAGCGCATGATGACCTTCTGGAACTCCCGCCGCGTGGGAATGGCGGCGACACGGACATCGACACGACGGCGACCGATGGAAAGCGCCATGCGGCCATCCTGGCACTCCGCACGGCTTTGATTCATGCCTGCGTAATTTTTCAGCAGAGCCACAAAGCGGTTCAACTGGCTCTCCGGCGCCGTCATGATCGTCTTCATGGTGCCGTCCATGCGGGCGCGGAAGCGGGTAAAGCTGTAGAACTTCTCCAAATGAAGGTCAGATGCCCGGCAGCGGATGGCGGTGAACAGCGCCCACTGCACCAACTGCTCCGGCTCATGGTTAGGGTTCTGCGGATTGACCCGTGCCATGTCTTCCGGAGAAATTTCCACCACCGTGGCATCATCAGCCACGGTAAGCGTCGCACCGTCGATGCAAGCCACCGCGCCCGGATCAAACGTGGCACCGGCGCGGTTGATCGCCTCGCGAATGCTGGCCAGATCGGCCATGACCGGCACGATTTTCACCGGCGGATTGCCCATGGAGAGCCATTCGTCCTCAAAGGCGTAGCAGCCGCTGGTCTCGCTCAGCAGGAAGACGACGTGCTTGCCGATGTAAAGCGGATAGACGCTGTGGCGCTCCAGCAGCGGGATGGGGAAAAAAGTCTGCCGCTGGGCCTCGGTGGCGCTGTACACGAAGGTGCGGCCGCCGCTGACGAGATGCTGCAAGGCCACACCCATGTTGCGCTGCACCACGTTGAAATGGGTGATTCCCGGCGTGTCCGTCTTTGCCTTCTGCGCCTCGTAAAAGCCTTTGAGTTTGGTGATCTCAGCCAGCTCGTAGGGGTAATTTTCCAGCAGCCAGTTGAAAGTGCCTTCCAGACCGAGATCTGCAAACACAGGCGGCTGCAACTGCTCCAGGGTGTTCGACTGCGAGATCGGCATCTGACCGAAACGCTGCACCAGGTCTTTGCGGGTGTTTTGATACTGCGCCGGCGTGATGAGCACGCGGATGGTCATCCATGGCGGCACTCCCCACAAATCCCCGGCTTTCGGGTTGTGATGCGCCATGACGAGCAACGGCCCGATATTCGTCACCGGCAGCCACGGATCAGCCACATAGGGCACGCGTCCGAGCTTACGGATGAGCCGCTCCGCGTCGGGCGAGCAGCTCTCACGCAGCAGATTCACCGGCAGCATGCTGTATTGCAACGCCAGCCCCTCGATAGAAAGAATGGCCGCTTGCCGGGCCTCGATTGTCGCGCTTGGCAGATTACTCGCAGCACCAAAAGATTTGGGTGTAGGCGGGGCCGGGATCTGGAGAGTGGCGGGCATGAATGGCGGGTCCGAAAGGATTCAGGTCGATAACGTCAGTGCCCCAGCATGTCTGCGGGGGCCAAGGGACGCGGCGGCCCCTTGAAGTCCGTGCCTTCGAAGTTCATGAGCAGGCCGGTTCCGGGCGTCTGTGGCTTGAGCAGTTCATACAGCCCTCCCGTCCATCGCAGACGGTAAGTCGTGTCAGCGCTGGAGGTGAGAGGATTGTACATCGGGTCCAGGTAGGGAGAGCCGATGGCCGCCGTGCCCTCGGTCGGCCCACGGTACTGCAGCACGCGCAGCACGATCCTCTCATCCTCAGCAGCCCTGTCCTGCCTCGTGTAAACAAGTTCTTGGTTATGCTGGGCGAAGCTGTGCAGCGCTTGGTTCAGCATCTCGAGCCTGGCGGCGGCCAGCGCGTCCTTGCTGCCGTCCAGAAACTGATGAAACGCGCCCACCGTGACGCCTGACAAGACGCCCATGATGGAGATTACAATGACCAGTTCCGAAACTGAATAGCCAGCGGCGCGCCAGTGACGCTTGAGCGCACTGGCGGCAGATCTGCTTTTATCTTTCGTGGTGGTGGTCATCAGACCTGGATAAGAGGCTCAATAGTAAATGGTCCCGCTCGGACCGCTCAACGCGGCCTTCGTCATGGTGGTGATGGACGGCGGAAAAATGACGCTGTAGCCAGAGGGCAGAAAGGCGGCGAGCGTCGTCTCCGAAAAACTCAGGTAAGGCCGCAGCAGCGTGTACTTCGCCTCGACCGAGGCCGCACCAGACCAATCCAGAGCCGCTTGAGTGCGTCCGCGCACTTGAATGAGACTCGCCTGCGCTAGGTTCAGCGCCTCGGCACGGGCGATGGCCAGATTGCGTTCGCTATCGCCCCGCATGCGGGTGACGGAGGGAATCGCCATGAAGGCGATGATGCCAATAATCGAAACACAGGCCATCATCTCGACGAGAGAAAAGCCTGGAAACATGCGCTGCTTGCTGAGGGAGGTTTTTTTCATCAAAAACTCATTCATTGATCAGTTCCACACGCGGGAAATCGCCACTCTGCCAAGTGGGCAGCGACAGAGACTGCTTCGCATTATTCATGGCGGCGGTTTTTAGCCGATCCGGGCTGGTGGTGTAGTCCAGAAAATGATCTGCTGTGGTCTGATCCATAAAACCGGCCCGCAAATTCGGGTCTGGCGAGGAAGCATTCGGCATCAGAAGGTTAAACCGTGCCGAAGTGGTCGGCAGAGCGTTATAGGCGGTGCGCACACTCTCCAGGCTGCGAACCTGTGCCGTACTGCCCACACGGGTCTGCGCCATCACCCAGGTAGTCAGGGCGCTTTGCACGGCTACTTGCTGCTGCCGCGACATCACTCGGTGGGCATCACGCGAGGCATTGGAAATCGCCGCCACGACGAGCGAGGACATGATGCCGATGATGGCAATCGTGAAGATCGCCTCCACAAAGCTGAATCCATGCCTTCTCCTCGTCTGAATTGTCGTGTTCATGTCCAATCGGCAGCCGCCTTGTTTTATTTGCGAAAAATCCGCCGGGGAGTCACCTCCCCGGCGGACGAGAGTCGTCCGATGCTGTTGATCAAATCACAGTGCCGGGCGAAACGTTAGTTCACTCCCCGATTATTATTGCTGGGCGTCGTATTTAAGCTGCTTGTTGGTGGCGTCCCATTCCAAGTAGGTAAGCACAGTGGGACGATCTTCTGCATCGATAGCGCCGGAAGTGAATGTCTTGTTTGCGAACGCGCCCGTCGTTGGCATCAGACCAGTTTCAGCAGCGATGAGGGCCGTAGCGGTGCTGGTGATATCAGTGGTAGGAGCGCCAGCAGCGATGGCAGCGTTCACCACGGAGGCCACGGTCTGCGCATTGCGGCGCGCCGAAGCTTCACGAGCACTGTCATTCAGGTTGCCGATGTTTGGAATCGCGATCGCGGCGATGATGCCGATGATGGCGATGACGACGAGCATTTCCACGAGGCTGAAGCCAGCTTTGCGGGAGGTGTTGAGCTTGATGTTTTTCATAGTGTTATCTTTGTGTTTGGCTGTTGGTGTTAACTTCGAGGTGAGCAGCCCGTTTGAGTGGCTCAGTCTCGAATTATGGTATTTATATAATATATCTTGGGTTACCTCAACTATTATTTTCATATTTTTCACAAAATGATCAAAATTTTGTTCAAAACCTGCATTTCAGACCTGTTTAAAGCCCCCTAAGCCTCCTCTTCCATGCGCTCTCCCCTCCTCTGCCTGCTTTTAAGCTTAGTTCTCCTCTCCCAACAGGGACGTTCGGAATCTGCGCCCACCTCACCGCCAGAGGTCGTTCTGCCTGCAGAGATCGGCTTCATCTCCCCAGCAGACGTACAGCGTCATCTGGTAGAGCACCTGGACACACAAATCATCGACGTGCGCACCGGGGAAGAGCGCCAGATGCGGGGTTACATCCTCAATTCACTGAATATTGACCACTTTCACGGCCAGAGGAAGCTCGACGCCCTCGCCAAACTCGACAAATCCAAGCCTTCCATCGTCTATTGCGCCATCGGCGGACGGGCAAAGCTCGTCGCCCTGGAAATGCACCAGATGGGCTTCAAAAACATCCTGCTCCTCAAAGGCGGTTTCAACGCCTGGACTGCCACGGGTCAGGCAGTGGCGAAGTAATCGTCCCCTGCGCACTCCCATCGGAGCACCAGCTTCTCCCCGCAACGCAGCACCATGTAGGGCTGCTCTAGCCGTTCGCAGGCAGTCATAAACTCTGCCGGCGTCGCCGTGTTGAACTCAAACAGGTCATAGTGGCATGGCACCACCAACCTCACCTGCCCCGCCTTGGCCAGCGCCGCCGCCTCCGTGCCATTGAGATTCCCCGCCACACGGCGCTCGGGCTGGTTGCCATTGATGGGCAGGAAAGCGATGTCACAGCGGTTCTCACGCAGGATTTTCACGATGTCATCATGCCATAGCGTGTCTCCACTGTGGTAGATTGTGAACGGGCCGCATTTCACCAGGAATCCGGTGTAGTGGCAGTGGTCGTGCTCATCCCGCAGCACCTCGTTGTGCTTCGCCACCACGCCGTGCAGTTCCCAACCGTTTTCATGGTAGGAATCGTGATCACCGATGGGGCAGAGCGTGACCTCCGCGCCTCCCAGCCGCTTTTCCGCCTCTGCGCGGATCGGATGCGGCAGATATAGCCGGAAACCCGGATTCGCCCGCGCCAGCGGCACCAGCGTCTCACCGTCCAGATGATCCGTGTGGACGTGACTCGCCGTCACCCGGCGGATGCCCGTCAGTTTGCCAGGATCGACACAGCGCTCCGTCATGCGCACATGCGGTTTGTCCGTCTGCGCGTACTTTTTCGTCAGCGAATCCGAGAGGTAAGGATCAAACAGCAGCCGCTCACCAGCCCACTGCACCAGAAAACCGCTCTGCCCTAGCCACCACACATGCAGCGTGTCTTCATCCAACGCCGCCGCCGCGAGGTCGGCCAGCAGGGCCTCGTCTTTTTGAAACGCAGGAATCATGCTCCGAATTGAATCGCCGCGATTTTTTCCGCCATGTCATGGCTGGCGCAGAACACCAGCTCCACCGCCGCCGCGCGAGACAGCCGCGCTCGCAGCGCCACGACGCGCCCCATGCTCAGACCATCCACAAAGGCCTCCACCGGCCGGTCTTTCGGCTCCAGGCTGCGGATTTCGACCGTGGTATCGGGAGAAAGCAGCGCGCTGCGCCAGTGCGCCGGCTCCAACACGTTCGATCCCACCAGCAGCCAAGCCGGAGTGTCTGCCAGCAGCGGCGGGGCACCCATGCTCCGCGCATAAGCCGTCGAACCGGCCGCCGTGGCCACCAGCGCACCATCGCTCACCAGTTTGGGAATCCGCCGGACGTTGTTCACGGTGATCTCCAGCCACGCGCTCTGGCTCGTCTCACGCTCCAGCCAGGCATCGTTGAAGCCGTGTGCCGTGCGCGTCTGCCCGCTTTCATCCTCGAATTCGAGGAACAGCATCGGCAGTTGGCGGAAAATCACATCGCAGGGTGGAAACTCGCCCGCGCTCACCTGCTCCGGCCCGTTGAGCAAAAAGCCCATATGGCCCGCATTGATACCGAAAAAGGGCAGCCGCGCCCGCCAGTGCTCGCGGATGCTGCGCAGCATCGCCCCGTCACCGCCCACCACGCTGATGAAGTCCGCTTCACCAGCGGGGACGTGCCTGGCAACCAGCGCGGCGCTCAGCTCCTGCACTTTCGGGATCGCTGCGTTGGCTTGCAGGAAAAAATTCGCGCCCTCCAACGTGCCACGCGCCCAGTTCCCCGGAATCGGCGCACGATACAGGCCATAGCGCTCGATGTAAGCCAGCGCACGCGGATGCAGCAGCTGCGTCACGTCCTTGCCGCTGCTCAAGCGCTCGCGGATCAGCGTGCTCGCCCCTTCCACGACCAACTCCACCTCGCGCGCATGCGGCGGCAGGTCACGCGCGTCGATTTCATAACCAGGACGGCGCAGCACCGCGAAATTCGCCGTCTGCCACAGTTCCGCCCCCCGCGCCCAGCTCTGCTGGATGGGCGATTCGCCCTTGGCACCTCCCGCGAGTAAATCCGCGCCCACCACATGCCAAACCTCGCCCTCGTGCTCAAAACGCGTCTGCAGTTCGTGGTTACGCGTGAACGTCTCCTGCTCGAAATCGCTCAAGTCCACGATCACCTTCGGCAGGCCGCCGAAGACGATGTCCGCCAGCGCTGCACGGTAAACCGGCGGCACGCTGCCGGTCACCAGCTTGTCCGGCCGTGGTCCGCACGGAATCACCCGCACCTCGTCAAACATCTCCGCCAGCCGCTGAGCGATGGCCGCATGATGCAACCCCGGTGGATTGAAACTCCCTCCAAAAATAGCGATGCTTTTCGGCATGCGGCATCCTGCCAGCGGTCGAAACGAGTGCAAGCCGCCAGAACTCAGCCAGGCAAACAAAAGATCCCAGTTTCATCGCTGGGTCCTACCCTGAAAAAGACCTGTTCCCCAGCGCCATCATCTCCACCGCAAGCGTGGACTGGAACGGCGACGAGGAAAATGGCTGGCTCGCGGTGGAAATGACCGGCGGGCCCACAGAAGCCAGCCCTTACTTCTTCATCTCCCGCACATGCTTGAGGGCGGCCTCCTGCATGAACTTGGAAGCGGCGGGCGTGTTGGTGTGGCCGGCGAGGACATCGGTGTGGATGGCCTTGGGCATCGTCAGCGCGTTGTAGGCCGCATAGACACTCGACGGCGGGCAGGTCGTGTCGATGAAACCGACCGTGACCGCTGCGCCTTGGCATTTCGCCTTGGCGGCAAAGTTCACGCAGTCAAAGTAACGTGACGCCTGCAACGCAGCGGCGTCTGGTTTGCCCTCGGCATCATTCGGCACGATTTTCGGCCAACCGTTGATGCGATTGGCTTGGCTGCCCGTGTGGTCACAGCCTGCGGGCACGCCTGCGCAGATGAACGTCACACGCTCGTCGAGTCCTGCCGCCGCGAAGGCTTGGAAGCCGCCCTGGCTGCTGCCATAAACGATCAGCGTCGTCCCATCCCATTCCGGCTGCGCAGCGAGGAAGTCGATGGCACGAATCAAGCGTAGAAACATGCCTTTGAAGTAGCACTGCTCGCGGTCCTTGTTGCCAAACTGGGGATAGCCCTTCAATTCGCCATTCGAGAGCGCGTCATAAAACGCTTTTGGCTGCCCGTTCGGAATGCCGTGAGCATTGATGTCCAATGACAGCATGCCACCCTCGTTGGCCGCCCAAAACGTACTGCCCACATTCGCGCTGCGCACGCCAGCCCCATGAACGTGCAGAATCGCGGGCAATGATTTTGGTTTCGCGTTCTTCGGGCGGCCCAGATAGCCGGAGACTGGCTTGCCGAGGCACTCCACCTGCACATCAAACGCATCCACATTCTTCGCGGCGGCAGTCACGGGGGTGAGAGTCGATTTCATCGGCACGCTGGCCAGTGCCGCCTTCTGCGCGGCCCAAAATGCCTCAAAATCGTCTGGCACCGGCATGCTGGGCTTGAGTTGGAGCGGATCGTAACCTGCGGCAGCCAACGTCGAGGCCTTGCCACTGCTTGCGCGCAGCAGCAGGAAGCCGGGTTCATCCAGTTTGCCGATGATCGTCGCCTTCCCGGCCTTCACATTCAGTGTTTGCGGCGGCTGCGGCTGCACACCGTCCTTGGACAAAACACCCGTGACTTTGCCATCCACCATCGGCTTGTCATCCTGCGTCACCGTGATGGTGAAGGTGACAGTCTCGCCGGTTTTGTAGAACGCGTCAGGCCGGTCTGTGGCGGCTTTGAGGGCAATGATCGGCGTCTGCGCATGCAGATTGAAGGCGGCAAGGAAAAGAGCGGTGGCGAAGGCTTTCATCAGGTGGGCGATGCTGTGGCAAGGCGGCGCATGAATCAATCTTCATCTGCGGACGGGCACATCGCGCTTGATCGGCATACGGTGTGCTCCATTCTGCCACACCCTCATCATGGTCGGAAAACGTGGATGCTTAAAAACGCTGCTGCTGCTCGCTGTACTCAGTTCGCTGCTGGTGTGGCTTGTCGCCGAGGTGTTTTTCAATGTGAACAGCAACATGGTGGCTCTGAGCGTGCGAAATTCCACTCAACCGCTGCAAATCCTCTCCAAACGCGGCGATTGGAAGTCAGCCAACGCCCTGACCACCGCCGATCTGGCCGCAGCGATGATCAAGCGGCAGGAGGAACCCGGCATGACCTGGGGCACGCTCAAAGTGCGGCGCGCCGGCGGTTCGTTTGCAGACATGGCGCAGCGTTTGTTCGGCGCGGAGGTGCATGTGGTCACGCTCACGCCTGATCGCTTTGATTTCATGACCACTTATCTGCCCAAGTTCGCGCTCACCACAGCGCGTGAGCGCATCGCGGAGGAAAACCTGTGGTTTGCCATCACCGCGAATTTTCGTGACCCCAAGGGCCGCCCCATGGGCTGGGTCTATCACGAAGGAAAGCAGGTCAACTCGCCCTTTGGCGACTGGAGCGGCTGTTTTTTCGTCAAAGATGGCCGCCCGTGGTTCGGACCGAAATCGCTACTCAATGAAGTGCCGGGCCTGATTCAGGAAGGATCACAGGTTTATCCCTCCGTAATGAAAAACCACACGACCTTCTCCTATGTGGAGCTGAAGCCGGATGCCTTTTTCGACGGCTCCAAAATCAGCTACCGCGCCCTCGGCGGCATGCGCAAGGACGGCACCATCGTCTTTGTACTCTCAGGCGATGGCGGCGTGATGAATGTGAGCGAGGTCACTGAGATCGCCCGCAAACTGGACGTACAACACGCCACGCTGCTCGATGGCGGTCGTGCGCTGCAATACTCCATCCGCACTGACGACGGCCCATGGCACTTTCATGCCTTCAACACCGAACTGCCGTTCCAACACAAGTGGCTGGAAAGGCAGCGTTCGCCAGTGTACATCGGTGTGCGCCGCAAGGCACCGCTGATCATCACCAACTCACCTTGAATCAGTTGGTGCTGGCGGTCTTGGCGGGTTCGGCTTTTTTCAGCACTTTTTCCAACTTCTTGGCGAATTCCTTCGGAGAGGAGCCGCCTTCCTGCTGGTCGATGGTTTTGCCACTGGCATCCAGGAACAGGAGATGGGGAACGCTTTCGAGCTTGTGGCTTTCAAACAGCTTCAGGTTCGCATCCACGTCGATGTCGAGGTAGGCCCAATTGAATTTGTCATGGAAGGGCTTCACCGCAGCGCTGGGATAAACTTCCTTCTTCATTTCCTGGCACGGGCCGCACCAGGAGGCGGAAAAGACAAGGATCGTGGGCTTGCCGTTTTCCTTGGCTGCTTTGGTCACGACCTCGTTGGCGGTGGCAAATTTGGGACTGCCTTCAGGGAAATCAGCCGCGTGGAGAGAGACAGCAAAAGCAGTGGCGAGAATGAGGAGGGTTTTTTTCATGGTATGCGAAAACTAAACGCCAAATAGGCAGGACTAAGACGCGCCGCACCGTGAATTATTCCAGAGGGAATCATTTCGCACCAGGATGCCAGCAAGCGCATGCGCCCAGCGTGTGTCTCGGGATTTCAGCGCTTGGCGTAATTTCAGAGGCTCGCCAGGAACACTCATGGGCGAAAAAGTTGAAATCTCAGCGCGGAGTCGCGCTCCAGCGCGTCACCCGTCCGCGGGTAAACTCCACCACTCCTGCGGTGTAAGGCACATACATCACCGCTGGGCCACCGCCCATGAACGGGCCCCCACCCATGAACGGGCTGCCGCCCCACCCACACGGACCGCAGCCACCCATGCCCCAACCGCCATAACCAAAGCCCATGTTCATGCTGTAAGTGCGGACGGGGCGCTCACCAACATAGGCCCATGACTCGATTTCCTTGCCCCGGCTCGTTCCCACGGTGACCTGATCCGGCCTGCCCCAGGCTAGAAAGACGGCATCAGGGTTCATGCCCTCGCGGATCACCCCGCTGGTCACGAGCTGCCGGTCTCCTGCACTGAGTTGATTGAAAAGCTGCGGATTGCGTTCAATGCGGCGCTGTGGGCTAGCTACACACTGCGTCAGAATCAAGATGGCCACGAGGGCTAAGAAGAAGCGGAGGATGGAGTGATTCATGAGGGTCCTAGATACGTTGTGATTCTCGCAAAAGTCGAGCAAACCTAATGACGACTCAGCTCGCCGGTTCGTTCATTCTGCGGAGCGGAAAAACGCCTCAGAGCCAGCCATGCGCCCGCCACCACCAGCGTTCCTGTGAACCACCACGGCCAGAGCGTCAGCGCTTTGGCAAAGACTTGCGGATCATCCGCGCTGATCCCCAGACTCCCGCCTACCCAGCTTGTCTGCCAGCCAAACAGCAAGGTCAGCACACCATAGGCCAGATTCGTGGTCAGTCCGCGAAAGCTCAGCGCCGTGGCCCGCTGCTCCGAGCTCACGATCCCATTGAGATAATGCGAAAGGAAGAACTGCAAAAAGCGCATGCTCATGAACAACGGCACCACCAGCGCGATGCCCGCCCAGCCCGGCTGCGGATGGGCCGCCGCCATCAGACCCGCAAAGACCGCCACGCCCAACCACATGAAATTCTGCTGCGAGTTCATCACCCGAGTGCTTTTTTCCATCCAACCCGCCGTCACCAGCCCCAGCAACGACACACCGGTGCCGATCACGCCGTACCAGGCCTCCTCAATGCCTACGAGCCGGTAAAAATTGCTCGCCACCGTGAGAAACAGCCGGATCACGCTGTCAAACACCACCCCGAACAGCAGCAGCGCGAAGGCCGCCCGCGTGCGCCAGATCCAGCCGCCGGTTTTCAAGATCGAGGCTCCGGTCTCGGCCACACTTTGCCAAAACGAGGCTGCCGCCACGGAAACGCGCTGCTCCGTCATTCGCAGCGTCACCATGAGACAGGCCAACGCCGTGCCCAGGCATAAAAACAGCGGCAGCTTGATCGCCACATTCTTCGCCACAACGATATCGAGGCCCAAGAATTCCATCGCAGCAGTCAGGCTATGATGATCATAGACCACGGAGCCAGTGATGGAAGTCACCACAAAGCCCAGTGCCATCGCGCGCGACAACTTCGCCATCACCTGCGGCCACAGCTTTGAGCGTTCCGCTTCCGGCAGTGAGTCATACGCCAGCGCCTCATCAGCTCCGCTCGCGCAGGCCTCCGCCGCGCCGCTGAGCACCCGGTTGAGCACAAACAGCCACAGCACAATGTCATGCTGCCCCGGGGGCATGGCGCAGAGCACCGCCATTTCCAGCACCATGAGCACCCCCGCCGCTACGACCAGCGGCCTGCGGCCAAACCGGTCCGCCAGCGCTCCAGACGGCACCTCCAGCACCACACTGGTCAGCGCCCACACCACGTTCAAGGCCGCAAACTCGCCGATGCTCAACCCCAGGTCGAGGAACAGGATCGTGAACACCGGGTAATAAAACCGGCAGTTGAACAGGATGCGAAACCAGACAAACAGGCGCGCGTTGGGATGCTCGGACATGCCGCGTGGATACGTCTGGAACAGACTCCGGGCAAGAAAAGCCAAGAATGAAGCCTACTGACGAGCCCACCTTTTTAAAATAGCGGGCAGCGTCAGCAGGCGCAGATTTTTGCAGTCAACGTTAGCGGTGCGCCGAGTGCCCTCGGTCTTAGCTTGCCTTTTGGTTTCGACAACTATGCCGCTTTCTGCTGACCGTCGATCCGCCGGGTCTTGGCCCAGGCCTCGGGTGTCACGTCCTTGATCTGCCGGTTGGTCAGCGTCGGCAGGCGGGTGAGCACTTCGCGCAGATAAGTCTGCGGATCAATGCCTCGACTGCGACAGGCTTCGATGATCGTGAAGAGGATGGCGCTGCGTTGTCCGGCTTCGGCCTCGCCGATGAACAGCCAGTTTTTCTTGCCGATGGCAGTTGGCCGGATGGCATTCTCGACGGGGTTGTTGTCGATCTCCACGCAGCCGTCTTCGAGATACACTGTGAGCATGGGCCACATCGTCAGCGTGTAGTCGATGGCTTTGCCTAGGGCACTCTGGGGGAGTTGTCTTCCTTTGAGCTTGATCCGGCTGAGTGCTCGGTGGATGCGCTCGGTGATCATGCGGCTTTGGCTGGCTCGCACGGCTTGTCTTTGCTGCGGTCCAGCTTTGGCTTCGCGGAGTTGTTTTTCGATGCGGTAGAGATGCTGGATCTGCAAAAGCATCCATCCAGCTTGTTGCGGTGTGCTCTCTGTGGCTTCGTGGAACTTGCGCCGCGCATGGGCCCAGCACGCGACCAGCGTGATGCGGCCTTCGCTTCGGTTCGCAAAAGAGGGATAGGCGGCATAGCCGTCACACTGCACAATGCCGCTGAAGTCGGCGGGGATGATGCGATCTAGGCAGCTTGCCGCACGGTTCGTCTTCCAAGTGAATGACACATCGGCTCCAGGGCGTTTGCAGGCCCAGAGGTAGCCTTGTTTGGTCTGACCATTGCCAGGGCTCAGATACTCGACGGGCGTTTCGTCAATCTGCACATACCCTCCGGCCATGACTCCGGTGTGGATGTGCTCATAAATGGGCCTCAACCAA
>JAPLUL010000110.1:0-111854 GCA_026397635.1 Verrucomicrobiota bacterium
TCCCTCTCCCCGCGCACCGCCTGCGTTGGGTCTGTCCTGTCTCTGCGGGGAGAGGTTAGGTGAGGGGAACTGTCACCACCTCATGCAGCGCGAACGCACGCATTTCCCGGATGAACCCAAAGAGGGTGGGTCAAAGAGAAGGCCTCAAATCTGTGCCATCTTTTACCCCGAATCTTTTACCAACCATCAGACCTCAAAAAGCCAGCCATCACCGCCCCAAAATCCCCGTAAACTTCTTTTGTCCTGCCTGACGAATGCGGCATCCGCCCCCTCACCTAACCTCTCCCCGCGTCATGTTGCAGAGCATGGTGAGCACCCATCGCGGGGAGAGGGACTGAAAAAGACAGCGGTTTCGATGCAAGAGCGTCCCCGACAGCGCTGCCTAGCTGGAAGCCCCGCTTTCAGTCCCTCTCCCCGCGCACAGCCTGCATTGGCTCTGTTTTGTCTCTGCGGGGAGAGGTTAGGTGAGGGGAACTGTCACCATCTCATGCAGCGCGAACGCACTCACTTCCCGGATGAACCGAATCTGCGGGAAATCATCGGCCTCCTGTCTTGAGACCGAGGGTGGATTTTGGGTGCGTAAGCCCTGCGCATGGCAGGGACATTGCCAGGATTCCTTTGCCAATCCGGCCCGCTCATTCCATATCTGCACATCATGCTCGACCTCACGAACAAGAAAATCGCCCTGCTCATGGGCGGCCCCGGCTCTGAACGCAAAGTCTCCCTCAAAACCGCCGAAAGCGTCGCCGAGGCGCTGCGCAGCAAGGGCGCCATGGTCAGCGAGATCGACGTGACCGGTCCGGACTTCGAAGTTCCAGCGGACACCTTCATCGCCATGAACCTGATTCATGGCACCTTTGGCGAAGATGGGCAGATTCAGGCCATTTTGGAGCAGCGTGGCATCCGCTACACGGGCGCGGGCGTCCAAACCAGCCGTGTGGCCTTTGATAAACTGCTGAGTAAGGAGCGCTTCATCGCCGCTGGTGTGCCGACGCCGCGTTCGCAGACTTATTTGCTCGATGGCAGCCAGTCGCTTGAGATTGGCTTTCCACTCGTGGTCAAGCCGCCGCGTGAAGGCTCCAGCGTGGGTGTCCACATCTGCCATCATCAGGCCGAATTCGATGCTGCGATTGCAGACGCGAAGAAGTTTGGCTCGGACACGCTCATTGAAGACTATGTGGCTGGTAAAGAACTCACCATCGGCATTCTTGGCGCTCAGGTGCTGCCCATCATTCACATTGAGCCGGTGGAAGGCTTCTACGACATCAATAACAAGTACCCGTGGATGGGCGGCACCGGCAAAACGAATTATCACTGCCCCGCCAATCTCAGCCCCGAGGTGACGAAGGCCGTGCAGGATGCGGCGTTGAAGGCGTTCCGCTCCTGCGGCACCGAAGTCTATGGCCGCGTCGATGTCATGCTGCGTGACAGCGATCAAGCGCCCTTCGTGCTGGAGATCAACACCATCCCCGGCATGACCAGCAGCAGCCTGCTACCAAAGGCCGCGAATGCCGTGGGCATTGAGTTTCCTGATCTGTGCGCCCGCATCATCGAGCTGTCGATTGCGGCACGGCCTTGAAGCAGCGTTTCGCAGCCGTTTTGGTGAAAAACATCGTCCGAGGTGCCACGACTCCACTCGCAACACCGTTTTTTAGTCCAACCCATCGCACACCATGATTCTTCCTCGTTTTGCTTGGCTCTGCCTCGCCCTCCTCGTTTCCATGCCCGCTGCTGCGGCTGAGCCTCAAGCGTCAGTGCCGGTGCAGAGCACACCGAAGTTGGAAATCCTGAACCAGCAGATCAAGGCCAATGCGGAGGATGCGAAGGCCTATTCCAACCGTGGTTACACCTTGGCGCTGCTGGGGCGGAAGGACGAAGCACGCGCCGATCTCCAACGGGCGGTGGCCCTGAGCGACAAAGCGCCCATGCGCAACCGTGTTGGCTGGGCTTATTTTAACATGGGTGATTACGCGGACGCGGTACGCGAGTTTGAGGCGGCAGCGAAACTCAGCGGCCATCAGGCCCACTACGACTACTACTCGCTCGTGCTGGGCTACTGGGGAGTCGGGAACACGCAGCGCGCTTTGGAAAACTACCAGCTCGCGGTGGAGCGTGATGCACGTCTGGGGGAAAACAAGAGTCTGCACGAGCGCACCCTGGAATGGACACCTCTGGAGCAGCGTGCGATGCGCGAAACTTATGTGCTCTGGAGCAAGGCATGGAGATCGTGAGGGGGAGACAAGGGTTGATGATGTGAGACGTGAGACGTGAGACGTGAGACGGGAGATGTGAGACGTGAGACGGGAGACGTGAGACGTGAGACGTGAGACGTGAGAAGAGCGTGGGCAAGACAACGCCCATCCTGGCCGTATGTTTGGATATGAAATTCCCGCCTCCTCTCCAACCCTTCAGCCGCCGTGAGATGCTGCGCAGCTCGTGCGCAGGCTTCGGCTATCTGGCTTTGCAGGGGGTGCTGGGGCTGGATGCCGCCCAGGCGGCGGTGATTGATCCGCTGGCAGCGAAACGTCCGCATTTCCCGGCGCGGGCGAAGCGAGTGATTTTTCTGCTGATGAAGGGCGGTCCCTCCCAGGTGGACACGTTTGACCCGAAGCCGCTGCTGGACCGTGATCACGGCAAGCCGCCGCCGTTTGCGCTGCCGCGCGTGAAATTCGCGCAGACGGGCAACCTGCTGAAGTCGCCTTGGAAGTTCAAACAATACGGTCAAAGCGGCCTGCCAGTGAGTGATCTGTTTCCGCATGTGGCGAAGCATGTGGACGATCTCTGCGTGATCCGCTCCATGCACGGCACCAATCCAGCTCACGGTGGCGCGTTGCTGAAACTGCACACCGGCAGCGACACGTTTGTACGGCCAAGCCTGGGATCGTGGGTCAGTTACGGCCTCGGGACGGAAAACTCCGACCTGCCCGCGTTCTTGACGATCTGCCCGACTCTGGCGCATGGCGGCGTGAACAACTGGGGCTCTGCCTTCCTGCCAGCGCACTGCCAAGGCACGCCGCTGGGCAATGCCAGCATCCCGGCCGATCAGGCGGTGGTGCGCCACATCCGTAGCAAGTCGCAGACGCCGGACGTGCAGCGTGCGCAGCTTGATCTCGTGGCCCAGATGAATCAGTCACATTTGGAGGTCACCGGGGAGAACGCGGCGCTGGAGGCTCGAATCAATTCGTTTGAACTGGCCTACCGCATGCAGTCCACCCTGCCAGACTTGCAGGACATTTCGGGCGAAACGGAGGCGACGCGCAAAATGTACGGCCTCGACGATCCTGTGACGGCGAATTTTGGTCGCCAGTGCCTCATGGCGCGGCGGTTTGCCGAGCGTGGTGTGCGTTTCGTGCAGGTGACGCACAGTGATGGCTTTGTGCAGTGGGACCAGCATGGCGATCTCCTCAAAGGGCACACCAAAAATGCCGCCGAAGTGGACAAACCCATCGCCGGGCTGCTGGCGGATCTTAAATCCCGTGGACTGCTCGACGACACACTGGTGATCTGGGGCGGAGAGTTTGGCCGCACGCCGGTGGCACAGGGCACCGATGGTCGTGATCATAATCCACACGGATTCACGATGTGGCTGGCCGGTGGGGGCAGCAAACCGGGCACGGCTTACGGCGCGACGGACGACTACGGCTACTACGCGGCGGTGGACAAGGTTCACATCCACGACCTGCATGCCACCATCCTGCATCTGCTCGGGCTGGATCACCTGAGGCTCACCTATCGCTACGCAGGCCGGGATTTCAGGCTCACGGACATCGCGGGCGAGGTGGTGAAGGGTGTGATGGCATAAAAAACGCGGAATGCGTTTTCGCACATTCCGCGTCGGGAGAGCTGGAAGATCAGGCTGGTAGCCTGTCTCACGATATTACTGGATGAAGAAGAACTGGCGGGTGTTCAGCACGGTCCAGAGCACATCCCCACGGTCGGTGGCGTCGGCGTTATCGGCGATGGGCTGGAGCAGGGCCTTTTCCTCGGCACTGGCCTTGCGGCTGAGCAGGCTGAGATAAACGGTGTCGATGACCGACTCTCCACCCTCCTGCTTTGCCTTGTCGAGGGCACGAGAGATGACGGTGTAGCGGTTCATGAGGTGAGTGAAGGTTTTGCCGTTCAGCAGCATGAGCGCCTGGCCCACGCTGGCCTCGTCGTTGGAGTTTTCGACGAGTTCGCGGTCGCTCTGGCCGAACTCGCGCAGGAAGTGGCCATTTGGGGCCGGGCTGCGCAGGTCAGCGGCGCGGAGCATGTAGGTGTCACGGAAGCTTTCCCAGGTGGCGAGGGAGGACTTTTCATTCTTTTCCTCCACCTTGAAGCGTCCGGCGTCGGCTTTCATGCGGGCCTTAGCCAGTGCCTGTAGCTTGCTGCGGCGTTGTTTGGCGAGGATGCCGAGCGCTTCCTCCATGCTGAGGTCTTCGCCATTCTTGGCCTTGATGACTGCGGCGACTTCTTCGGCAAATTCCTTGTCCTTGGAGAACTCGTCCAACTTGCCTTCACGAGCGAGTTCAGCGAATCGCTTGAATCCTGCGTCATAAACAATGGCGTCCACCGCTTCGTCGATGCGCTTGCGCTGGCTTTGGATGAGGCGGCGGGCTGCACGAATCGCCTCCTCGTCCTTGGCTGCGGAGGCGGCCTCCATTTTCTCCTGGGTGGCACGTACCTCGGCGGCGAGTTCCTTCTGCTTTTGGGCGACTTTGACCGTGCAGGTCTGGAGCTGCTTGGGGGTGAGGGTGTTCAAGGCGCGGTCCAGCCACTCGATGCGCCGCAGGGCGATCTCTGCCTCGACCTTGGTTTCGATGCTTGGGGCGTAGGGATTGGGCTTGTAGAGCGCGACCATGCTGTCCCAGATCTGCTCGGCGCTCATGCGGCGGAGCAGGGGACCGGGAAAGTGGTACGCTTCACCGAGTTCAACGTCCTTCGTGTGGGCCTCGCGCTGGTAGGCCTGGGAATTGAGGATGGCGCGCAGGACGGCCTTCATGTCGTAATTGGAGGTCTTCATCGTCTCCTCCAGGAAGGCCATGAGCTGCGGATTGTTCGGCACGGTGCTGTCGGTGATCTCATCCACGGGTTCGATGAGGCCCTGGCCCATGAGTTTTTTCCAAAGGCGGTTGGCGATGACGGTGGTGAAGCGCGGGTTCTCCTTGTTCGTCATCCACGCGGCGTAAGACGTGATGGGCTGCTGGCCTTCTCTGACGATCTTGCCGTCCTTGCTGAAGGTGGCGGGGATGAACGGCTCGATTTTCTGTTTGGGCTTCGCGTCGGTGTACTGATAATCATGCGGGAGTGCCAGCGCCTTCTTGTCGGTCTGGTCCAGCACGTTGTTGTAGCGCAGGGGACGGAGAATTTCCGTCATGGCGCGTCCGACGTCCTTGCGCTCGATGCCTTCAGGCAGGGCGAACTTCGTTACTGCGCCGCCGTAGCGGTTGCTTTTGTTTTTCGCCGTGCCGCCGCCGTAGATGGCTTGGGCCAGGAGTGGGTTGGTCAGGCCGTTACTGGCCGTCATGCCATAGGTGTGGGCGGCCATCTGGTAGTAGTCCATCTGCGTCCATTTATCGAACGGATGGTTGTGGCACTGGGCGCAGACCATGCTGGTGCCGAGGAAGATCTGCGTGGTCACGGCCATGTTATCGAGCGGCATGTTGTAATCCCGGATGTAGAAGCCGATGGCACCGTTTTCGTAGCTTTTGCCATCGGCGGTGACGACCTCACGCACCATCTGGTCATAGGGCTTGTTCTCGCGCAGACTGGACTTGAGCCAGTTTGAATAGCCGTAAAAGGCGGGCAGACTCTGACCGCCGCCGACCATCTGGCTCTTCATGCGCAGGATGTCGGCCCAATAATTGTAGAAATTCTGCACATAGCCGTCGCTGGCCATCAGTTCGTCGATCAACTTGGACCGTTTCTCGGGATCGCTGTCTTTGAGGAATTGGGTGGTTTCCTGAAACGTCGGAATGCGCCCCACGACGTCGAGATAAACGCGGCGGACGAAGATTTCGTCGCTGGCCGACTTGTTGGGCGTGATTTTTTCCTTCGCCAGCTTGGCGTTCACGAGTTCGTCGATCTTAGCGGCTGTGGCCTTGAGATCAGGGGCAGCGGCTGATGTAGTCAGGGAAAAAGAAGCGAGGAGGAGGCAAAGGAAAGCCGTTTTCATGGACGAAAAAACGAGGGGCAAAGGTTTGGGGTGGCGCGAAAACGCCCTCGGGGTGTCCCTCTTTCATCAATCCAGCGTCTTTTATGCCGCGCTCCGCCACATTCACAGATTTTAGCTTTGACATTTCACCCCCGTTTCCGACAGAATCACACTTTCTTATGAAATTGCTGCTGTCACTCTCCTTGCTCTCACTCCTCGCCTCTTGCACCAGTAATAACACGCGTCCTACGGCTGAGTTGCCTTGCAAGGCAGCCCCTGCGACTAACAGGGGTCTTGGCTATGTGAGCCAGGACGTCGGTCAGGTGGCTACGACATTGATGGACATCACCGACGACACCAGCAACTACGGTGGTAAAGTGGCTGACCGCCAAGGCCGCGACTACTCAAACATCACCTTCAATGCCGCCCGCCGTGGAGATGATGTCGTTTATCGTGAGGCCAACCGTTACACTGACCTCACGATGGACACCGTTGATGACGGCGCTGACTTTTCCGCTCGTGCGATCGGTCGCTACCCAGCAGTGGTCAGCGGCGTCGCGAAACGCGGCCTTTTCTCCACCAGAAAAGTCTATCAGAGCAGCCTCATTTCTTATGGCGACGCCGTTACCGACGGCTACTGGGGCTTCTGGAACATCTTCCGTCCTCAAGATCCAAAGCCCTACATGGTCGGCAGCCTGAACGACCTGCACGGTGGCCACGCCATGCCGGGCTCCAGCTGGCACTGCCGTCTTCCAGAGCTTCCCGTGGAGCCTGTGGTGCAGTCGGCAGGAAAGAATCCTTACACCGTCTCCAAGTAAGCAATTTTCAATCACGGGAGCGGCTGTCATGGCCGCTCCCTTTTTTTATGCCCACGCATGTCATTGCAGGCGCTTTTTTTTGATGCCGCAGGCACGCTCATCCGGCCAGCGGAACCCGTCGGGCTGACCTACGCGCGGTTTGCGGCCAGACACGGCGTTGAGGCGATGCCTGACGATTTGATGCAGGCCTTCCGCGCCGCTTGGAAAGCCACCCCGCCGCCGCTGCATCCGCCCGGAACGGCGGCTGCGGACGATGATCGGGGCTGGTGGCGTGGATTGGTGGCGCAGGTCTTTGCCCAGGTGCTGGGTGCTCCCTTGCCTGAGCAAACGCTCGATGGCCTGTTTGACGAGCTTTACCAGCAATTCGCCGAACCCGCCGCCTGGAGCCTCTTTCCCGACGTTTTACCAGCTTTGAACGCCCTTTCGCGAGATCATCGCATGATGGTGCTTTCCAATTTTGACCGCCGCTTGCGCAGCATCCTTGCCGGGCATGATCTGAGCCGTTTTTTTGAGCAAATCGTGATCTCCAGCGAGGTGGGGGCCGCCAAACCGCATCCGCGCATGTTCCAGGCCGCGCTGAGCGCCGTGGGCCTGCCGCCGCAGGACTGTCTGCACATCGGCGATGATGCCAGATGCGATGCCGAGGGTGCCGCCCAGGCCGGAATCCACTTTTTTCCTGTTCAGCGTCCCGAGAGCGGTCTCGAGCTGTTGGTTCAGAAAGTCCGCTCTGGAGCATATTCCGGCTTGCGCAGGGCGCTCTTGTGCATAAATAACGTCCCCGTTTCGGAAATGCGCAGGTAGCTCAGCGGTAGAGCAGTTGGCTTTTAACCAATTGGTCGAGGGTTCGATCCCCTCCCTGCGTACCATTTCCCCGGCTGCAATCATTCGAGCGGCCTAGTGGATGAAACTTCACGTGTCAAACCTGCGTTAACCGCCGCGCATGATGAAAAAAATCTTCCCCGCCTCCTTGCTGCTGCTCGTCCCGGTTCTCCATGCTGCTGATTGGAATCAATGGCGTGGCCCGGATCGCAACGGCGTCTCGCAGGACACCAGCCCGATCGCGGACACTTTTCCGGCGGAAGGTCTCAAAAAAGTCTGGGAGAGTGAATTCATCCCCAGCAACGAATACGGCGGCCATGGCAGCCCGGTGGTGAGCGGAGAGCGTGTGTTCTTGAGCGTCGTTTGGCACGAGCGCGTGGTTTCTGAAACGCGCGAGATCGACACCGAGGTCATGCAGACCCTCAACTTTCGTGGCACCTCGCCCGAACTGACCAAGAAGCTCGAAGAAACCCGTCTCAACCTGCCGAAACTGCGTGGTGAGAAGTTTGACGAATGGGTGACTCAGTGGCGGAAGGACAACCTCAACGAAAAAGAAGAGATCAACATCGGCTCGTGGGTCGCCAGCCGCTTCAAAGCCGGAAAAAACGCCATCGGCCTGGAATGGCTCGAAAAGATGTCGAACCGGCAAGGCAAGCCGTTTGAAAATGCTGCCGCCTTTTCGAAGTGGCTCGATGACGAGGGCTTCCCGCCAGAGGTGAAGGAGAAGATGATCGCCGTCGTGCCGAACACCGTGAAAGTGGCCCAGGACGTGATTTTGTGCCTCGATCTGGCCTCTGGGAAGCAGGTGTGGAAATACACCAAACCCGGCAAGCCCAGCGGTCGTCAGTCCTCCAGCACTTGCGCCGTCGTCGATGGCAAAGTGTATGCCGCATGCAGCACTGAGTTGATTTGTGTGAACGAGGATGACGGCAAGCTCGTCTGGACTGCGCCTCTCGGCATGAGCGGTCCGGCCGCGTCACCTCTCATCGTCGGTGATCGCGTTTACATGGCTACGGGCAAGGCCTGCGCCTTTTCCAAAGCCGATGGCAAGCTCGTGTGGGAGCAAACAGCCGCCAAAGGCAGCGTCGCCAGCCCGACCTGGTGGAAACCGGAGAACGGCAAGCCGCTGCTCGTCATCAATGGCAACAACGCGCTCTACGGCCTGAATCCCGACAGCGGTGAGATGCTCTGGACGGTTGAAGGCGGCAGCCAGAGCACGCCAGTGGCCAGTGGCGACTGGCTCGTGCTTTATAGCGGCACCGAGGGTGTCGGCCTTCGCGCTTATCAAATGCAGGCGGATGGCAAGCCCAAGGCTGCGTGGTCAAATTATTGGGTCACCCGCCGCTACACTGGCAGCCCGATCATTCACGAGGGCAATGTCTATCTCTGTTGTGGCGAGAAGCATCAGTGCCTCGACCTCGTTACCGGGAAGGAAAAGTGGGTCGTGAACGAAATCAACAGCACCATTACCTCCCCGCTCATCGCCGACGGCAAACTGCTCGTCTATGAGAACAACGGCACCCACGTCCGCATGCTCAAGGCCACGAATGCCGCCTATCAAGACCTCGGCCGCGCCAAGACAGATGCCATGGGCTGTTCCTCCCCCGCCATTGCCAACGGTAGGCTGCTGGTGCGCCAAAAAGACAAGCTCGTGTGCTTCGACCTGCGGCCCGCGAATTAAAAAAATCAGCGCCTGCGTAAAACGGTGCCTGAAACCGTCAAATCACTGCCCACAGCGCTCTGACGTACCATTCCCAAGCCCACAGTGAATCCTGTCACGGGCTGCATCGTGACGCTCGTCACTGTGCCGACGGTTTTATCCGTGCAAATCTCATCGCCGACATGCACTGTCGTCTCTGTCTTGAACGCGATCATCTCGCGCGGCATCTTCCCGGTGGTTTTGATGCGTGAGAGCACCTCTTGGCCAATGTAGCAGCCTTTGAAGAAATCCATCGCCCGTGTTTCAAGACCCGCTTCCGGCGGGAACGTCTCCGCGTTCAGCTCGTTCGGCCAACGCGGCACCTTTTGCAGGATGCGCCAAGTTTCGAGATCTGCGTCGTTCAGCACCTGGCATGCAGGCTCGAACGTTTCACCCACGGGGAGCCAGACATCGACTCCAGGCATGCCAAAGCGGTCTGATTTCACTCCCACAGGCGCGGTAGCCCCCCAGACATGCCAGAGCTGCCATTCTTCCGTCACGTCCGTCAGTTCCACGTCATCCGCCACGATGTAGCGCTCCAGCCGCAGGCTCAAGGATTCGCGCAGGCCAGGCTCTGCATCCAGCAGCAGCGCGTCGCTGGTGGCATGAACAAACACATCTCCCGCGATGCGGCCTTTGGCGTCAGTCACGCAGGCATAGAGGGCTTCGTCCGCGTTCGCCCGGCGCACGTCATTGGTCACCTGGCCGTTGAGGTAGCGCATACGATCCGCACCGGTCAGGCGCAGCTTGGCGCGGGTGGAAAGATTCACGGCGGCCCCGTGCTGGGTGATGGCTTCAAACAAATCGTTGGTCATGCCGCATGAATGTCCGCTGCGGAGCCGAATCGCAAGCAGGCAAAGGCAGGTGTTGACTCGGTCTGTGGCATGGGTCACGGCAACCTAAACCTGCGTTTTCTCCACGTCCTTTGGTCGGTCGTTTCCGTTTTGAGTTTTTCCTCACAGGCTGCGGCGCAGGCTCCGGCTGGCAAGGTCAAGATCGGCTCAGTAAGTTCCGAAGTGGTTGATAGTGGATGGTTGATGGTTGATCGACGGATCAGATGCGGCTGGCGCAGTGTCCGGGCCATCAACAATCAATTTTCAACCATCAACCGACCATGTCTGACCCCGCACCCTCTCCCGGCATCCTCGCTACCATCGCGTCGGTGTTTCGGCAGAACCGGGCGTCGTGCCTCGCACTGAACATCCTCGCGATCAGCTTGGTGGTCAGCTACTACCAGGTTCCGGCGCTCGCTGGTTTCTGGGAGTCACTGGGCGCGCTCAAGCTGCGCTGGTCCTTTGCTTTCGCCTGTGTTTCCACCATGTTTGCGGCGGTGGTCATGCCCACGTTCATCCAACTGGCGCAGGGGACTCTTCCGCAGGAGGGAAAGTGGAAACGACTCACGCTGCTCATGCTGTTCTGGGGTTATCGCGGCATGGAGATCGACCTGTTTTACCGCCTCCAGGGCATGATCTTCGGCCACGGCAATGACGCTGCCACGTTGGTGAAGAAAGTCGTGTTTGACCAATTCGTGGCCAGTCCGCTGTGGTTTGTGCCCACCTATGTCATCGCTCTGCGCTGGGTGGAAATGGGCGGCTCATGGTCGCGCACCCGCGCCTCGTTGGATCGTGTGTTCTGGACGCGTACCTGCCCTACCGTGCTCGTCACGAACTGGCTCGTGTGGATTCCCGCCCTCGCGCTCGTTTACAGCCTGCCTGCTGCGCTTCAGTTCCCACTCTTCTCCGTCGTCATGTGCTGCTTCATCCTCATCGTCACGGTCATGGCGCGGGGAAAATGAGGCCGCGGTATATTTCACGCTGATTTCATTCCCGGTTCATCAAGGTTTCATGGGCCTGTTGAGCTTGGGCGTCGATGAAACCACTCATTCTCCTCCTGCTCGGAGCCACTTCACTGCTGGCTCAAACCGACAAGCCCGTCACCACCGCCACGCTTGATGAAAGCGAGGTGCGCATCACCTACGGCGAGCTGAAGCGCCTCGTCGCCTCCACGCTGCCGAAAGAAGCCCCTGCGGCAGTGAAACCGCCCGTCCCAGCGGCTTTGCTTTCGACGGCGTATCAAATCGACGCCCAAGCAGGCACCATCATCGCCGAGATGCAGGTAGAGAGCTTCGATGCCGCCTGGCAGGCCGTTCCTCTGGCTGGCGCTGCTTCAGGCGCGATCTCCGTCGAACCCAAGGACGCGCGCATCGTCGTCACCGAGGATCATCTCTGTCTCATCACCGATCAAACGGGTGCGCAGAGCGTGAAACTCACCTTCGCCCTCGCCAAAGAAGGGCAGGGGACCACGCTGCATCACGCCGCATCGCCTGTCGCCTCGCTGGAGGTCAAAGCACTGCCCGAAGGCAAAGTTTTGCGTCTCCAAAGCGGTGTCACGACACAAACCCTCGCCGCCGCAGGCATCCTCGCGTTGCCCGCCATCGGTGGTGAAATCACGCTCACGCTCGAAGACGCCCGCAAAGCCTCTCAAACACCCCTCGCAGGCCCCACCGACGACGCCATCATCTCCGCCGCTGCTTACACGACCCAAGTTGTCCGCGATGGCTCTGTGCTCACCGAAGGCGCGATCACCGTGCGTCACGATCATCCCGTGAAACTCGTCTTGCAGCTCCCTGAGGCCGCCAAACTCCTTCAATGCCACGTCAACGCCGAACCCGTGCGCCCCACGCTCGGCGAAGCCGATCGCATCGAGATCCCACTCGATGATCCTGCCACTGACGGTGCCGAGTCCGAGGTGAAACTCTCCTTCACCTCCACCCTCACCGCTTTGCAGGCCGCCGAGGGCGAACTCGACCTCGCCCTGCCACAAACACCGCTCTTTGCGAAGCAGATCGACTGGAACGTGCAGCTCCCCACCGGCTACGACCTCAGCTTCACCGGCAACGTCGATCCCATCACCGACAAGGCCGCCTCATCCGGCCTCCACCTCCGCAAATCCCTCTGCCGCGATCAACAACCCCAGGCCCGCATCACCTACCGCAAACGCACCACCAACTGACTCCGAACATTGAACTCTGAACATCGAACTCTGAACATTGAATTATGAAACTCACTCACCTCATCGCCATCGCCGTCATCTTTGTTTGCACCACCATCGCCTGGTGGTTCCTTGGCGGCGTCATCACCCAGCGCACGAATCATGTCTCCTATCAGACCGGCGACAGCGTTAGCGGTCGCTGGGGGCCACCGCTGCTGCAAAAGCATCCGGGAGCACGCTATATTTCTTCAAGCGACAAAGAGGTCATGCTTCAGCCTGCCAAGAGCGACGTGAAGATCAAACTCGCCTACCAGCCCGTGAAGATGGGCCTGCTGTGGCATCGCACTTACGGCGCGGCCTTTGAAGGCCACTACACCTTCACCAACAGCACCGCCATCACTCAAAACTTCGACATCGACTTCGAACTGCCCAGTTCCGAGGCCTTGCTTGACAAGATCAAGTTCACTCTCGGTGAGGGAGAAAAAGCGCGCGATTCCATCGCCGCACCTGAAGGCGGCGTCATCACCGACCGCGTCCAGTTCGCCCCAGGTGAGAGCATTCCCATCACCGTGAGCTACGAATGCCGGGGCATGGACTTCTGGCGCTACGCCTTCGCCGATGCCAGCCGCATCCGCGACTTCACGCTGACGATGAACACCGATTTCAGCGACGTGAACTTTCCCATCAGCTCCCCCACCGACCGCAAGGCCGCTGGCGAAGGCATGCAGCTCATCTGGAAATACGAAGATGCCATCTCCGCCCCCGGCATCGGCATGGAAATGCCGCGCGAGCTCAATGCTGGCCCCGTGGCCGCGCAGATCTCGTTCTACGCCCCGCTTTCGCTTATGCTGTTCTTCGCCGTCATCCTCATTACTGCCATCTCACGCGGGGTGTCGCTGCATCCGGTGAACTACGTCTTCCTCGCCGCCGGTTTCTTCGCCTTCCCGCTGCTGTTCTCCTACATGCTCGATGTCGTACCTGTGCATCTGAGCTTCGTCATCGCCGCGCTCGCCTCCTTGCTGCTCGTTTGCGGCTACCTGCGTGCCGCCGCTGGGGAGTTTATCTTCCGCGTCGCTGTCGTCGCGCAAACCGCCTACATGGTGCTGTTTAGCTACAGCTTCTTCTTCAAGGGCCTCACCGGCCTCACGCTGACGCTCGGTGGCATCGTCACCCTCGGTGTTTTGATGGCCCTGACCGCGAAAGTGGATTGGAGCCAGAAGCTCGGCGCTGTTTCGCCCCGACTGGCGTGAATCAAAGAGTTTAACCGCTGATGAGACGCTGATTTGACGCTAATAAAACAGATTCTGAATTAGCGTCTTGTCAGCGTCACATTAGCGGTTCAAAAATTTACCCGACCGAACATGCCAGCCCGCATTCTCATCGTCGAAGACGAACCCTCCATCTGCGAAAACGTGGTCTATGCCCTCGAAGCCGATGGCTTCACGGTGGTGACCGCCACCACCGGCCGCGACGCGTTGGAGCAGACGAAGTCGCAGACCTTCGATCTCATCATCCTCGATGTCGGCCTGCCGGACATGACGGGCTTCGAGGTGTGCAAAACGATCCGCAAGACGCAGTCTCTGCCGATTCTCTTCCTCACCGCACGTTCCAGTGAGGTGGATCGTGTCGTGGGCCTGGAGATCGGTGGCGATGACTACGTCGTGAAGCCCTTCAGCCCACGCGAACTCGTCGCCCGTGTGCGGGCCATCCTACGCCGTGTTTCCGCCACACCGCTGCCGCCAAACGCTCAAGATGCCGCCATTCCGCTCGTCATCGACGAGGTACGCTGCCAGGCCATCTACTTCGGCACTTCGCTCAACCTCTCGCGCTATGAGTTCCGCATGCTCAAAGCCTTCGCCGCGCATCCAGGCCGTGTCTTCAGCCGCGAACAGCTCATGGATCACGCCTCCGAAGAGCCGGATGCGTCCATGGAGCGAACGGTGGACACGCACATCAAAACCCTGCGCTCCCGCATGCGCGGCGTGTGGTCCGGCATTGATCCCATCGTCACCCATCGTGGCATGGGCTACTCACTGCTCGAAACCTGGCCTGACGCATGAGCCTCACCTCTCGCTTTCTCCTCGGTTTCGCGCTGGTGGCCAGCGTGGGCTTGTTTGTGTTGTTTTCGCAGCTCATTCGTCGCGTGGAGCGGCAGTATTTTGAGGCCATTGAGGAGCCGATGGTCGATGTGGCGAACATCCTGGCCGAAATCCTCGCCGCAGACGCGAAGGATGGTGTTTTGGAACCGCAGGCGGTCGAGCAGGCCATCCGTGCGGCACACGGTCGCGAACTCAACGCGCAGATCTACAACCGCAGCAAGACGCAGGTGGACATGCAGGTTTATGTGACCGATGCGCAAGGTCGCGTGCTGTTTGATTCCGCTGGCATCGAGAAGCCCGGTGCGATCTCGAATCATCGGGATGTGAAGCTCACCCTGATGGGGCAATACGGCGCCCGTTCCTCGCGCACCAGTGAATACGACCCGCTTTCTGTGGTGATGTATGTCGGTGCGCCGATTCGCCAAAATGGCAGGCTGATCGGCATGCTCAGCGTTGCCAAGCCACAACGAGGTGTGCTGGCCTTTGTATGGGAGACGGAGCGTTGGTTGAAATGGTCCATCGTCACCACCGTCGTGCTCATGCTGCTGGGCATCTACCTGGCCGCCCGTTGGGCCACGCGCCCCCTCGATGATCTCGCACGTCATGCACTCGCGGTGAGCCGTGGTGAACGATCCGCCTCGCCGCACATGCCGGGTCATCAGATGAAGACACTCGCCAAAGCCCTCGAATACATGCGCGACGCGCTCGAAGGCCGCGAATACGTCGAGAACTACGTTCAGAGCCTCACGCACGAGTTGAAAAGCCCCGTCGCCGCCATCCTCGGTGCCAGCGAGATTCTGCAAGGCGATGTACCGGAGCCGAAACGCGCCCGCTTCCTGCAAAACATCCGCAGCGAGGCCGACCGGCTGCGCGATCTGCTCGAACGCCTGCTGCACCTCGCCGCGCTCGAAAAACAGAAGATACTCGAAAATCGCGAGTCCGTGAACTTGTGCGAGATGCTGGACCGCGCCTGGGATCATCACGCACTCATCGCGGCCTCTCGTGAGGTCAGCTTGCAGCGGGATTTGGCTGAAGAACTCGTCATTCAGGGCGATCCCTGGCTCATCGAGCTGGCCTTGAGCAATCTCATCCAAAATGCCATCGACTTTGCCCCGAAAGGCAGCGCCATCGTCATCCGCAGCTACCGCTTCGACTCCAAAGCCGTGATTGAGATTGAGGACCGCGGCCCCGGCATTCCCGATTATGCGCGTGAGCGGGTGTTTGAGCGCTTCTACTCCCTGCCACGGCCCGACACGGGCAAAAAGAGCACGGGTCTGGGTCTCTGCTTCGTCAAAGAAGTCGCGCAACTGCACGGCGGCACTGTGGAGCTCTCGAACATTGAGGGCGGCTTAGGCGCGAAGGCGATGCTGATTCTTCCGGCGTGACCGAGCAGTCGCCAAACTGGCCTTTTTCCTGCTTTGGTACGAGGTTTGACAACCCAACCTCGCGCCATAGTCTGCGCCCCAGTTCCTTACCCAACTCATGAGCACCCCAGAAGCCGGAAAGCCCGTTTACAACGTCAAGAACCCCTGCATCGCGAAAGTGAAGCGCATGTTCAACCTCTCCGGGCCTGACGCGCCAAAACATACGGCTCATTACGAAATCGACCTGTCCGGCTCCGGCCTCGAATACACCCCGGGCGACTCGCTGGCCGTGCAGCCCCAGAACGATCCTGCGTTGGTCGATGACATGCTCGCCGCGCTGGGTTTTTCTGGCACGGAGATCGTGAAGCATCCGAAAACCGCCGCCGAGGTGCCGATTCGTCAGGCTTTGATCGAAGGGGCGCTCATCACCGAGATCGACAACAAGCTCATCAAGGCCATCGTCGAGAAGACTGGTGGCAACACCCCGCTGGCCGAACTTGCGCTGCCAGAGAAGAAGGAAGATCTCAAAAACTATCTCTGGGGCCGCTTTGTGATCGACCTGCTGCTCGAAAACCCGACCGCAAAGTTCACGCCGGAGGAGTTCATGCTGACACAGAAGAAGCTGAACATCCGCCTCTACTCGATCAGCAGCAGCCAGAAGCACCGGCATCGCCCCGTTTCGTGCCTTCCTCGAAGAACGCAAAGCGACGAATGCCAAGGGCAAGTCCTGGCTGTTCTTCGGCGAAGTCAGCAGCAAGTCTTGCTTCTTCTACCAGGACGAGTTCGAAGCTTATCTCGCCGATGGCACTCTGACGAAGCTCAGCACCGCTTGGAGCCGCGATCAGGCCGAGAAGATCTACGTTCAGCACAAGATGCTCGAAGCCGGTGCCGAGATCTGGGCTTGGCTGGAACAAGGCGCGATCTTCTACGTCTGCGGCGACGCCTCCCGCATGGCCAACGACGTGGACAAGGCCCTGCACACCATCATCGAGAAAGAAGGCGGCAAAACACCCGAAGAAGCCGTCGCCTACATGCAGGCCCTGAAGGATGCGAAGCGCTACCGGCGTGATGTGTATTGAGGAGTGAGACAGGCTGCCAGCCTGTCAGGTTTAAGGTGTCTTTCCAAACAACAGGCTAGCAGCCTGTTTCACGTTCACGCCTTCGCCAGCCACAGAATGCCCGTCGCCGTCACCTGGATGTTTTTCTTCACCGGGGTGAGTTTCACGGCTTCAAGGGCGAGCACAGCCGGATCGTATTGATCGCGGATCTTTTGCGTATCGTCGGCGAGCTGCTTTTCCAGGTCGGTCATCTCGGAATGGATGGCTTCCAATTCGCTTTCGGCAGCGGCTGCCTCTCGGCGTTCCTTCATGACGCGGCTGGCACCGGCGATGCTGCTGCTGGCGGCGGTGATGCCGCTTTTGCGGCCAAAGATAGCGCCGAGGATGCCGCCGCCGATGGAGACGACAGTACTCATGGTGGCGCTGCTGGCCTGTGCCTTCTGGGTTTCCACCTTGGCCGCGGCTTTGTCGGCCTTGGCCTCCAGTGCTTTCACGGCCTTGGCGGTCTTTTCGCGGAGTTCTTCCACGGCCTTGTCACGAAGTTCGCGGGCGGTCTGAGTCACACGGACTTTGAGCTCGTCCTGTTTCTCACCGGGGTTCGAATACGCTTCCAACAATGGGCTGAAGAAGACTTCGAGTGAGTGATTGGCATAGACCCAGTCGATGAAGTCTTTCTTGATGCTGGTGTAGGTGCTGGATTTCAGCGCAGGGCCGGGCAGGTCGGCAAAGGCGGCGTTTTCCTTGGGCTCGGATTCGTATTGGGAGAGGTCATCATTCTTTGGGATGTCGATGAACTTGTCCCACAAGACCTTTTGCTTCTCGATGTCGATGGCGTTGACGAGCGTGACGACACTTTTGCCGCTGATCTTCCGTTTCGCGTCGTCGAACAGAACGGTGGCGCTGCGCAGGATGGCGGGTGTGTAGGTGAGGCTGTCGCCTTCCTCATCGCTGGGCTGGAACAGCTCGGTGACGTCTTCGGGCAGCTTCGGGTGCGTGGTGTTGCGTTCGGCGTTGGAAGTCCTGGCTCCGGGAGGCGCGAAGCCGTCGTCTTCGGATGCAACCGCTTCCTTTTTTGCCGGGCGGATCGGGTCCATGAGGGCCTTGATCTGATTGCGAGCGAGCGGGCCGCTCAGGTAGCTCAAGATCCAGCGCACATGGAAGACGACGGGCGCGTCCTCATGCACGTTGTTCATGAGGAAGACGCGGGCACCGAGGCCTGCGAGCGTCTGCTCCATGAGCTGGCGGTCGAATTTGCCTCCAGCTGTGTTCGCCGCGCCTTCGAGGCCGTCGAGCACGCGCATCTTGTCGCGCTCCGTCTGCAAACGACCGAGCCACCAGGTGCCAATGTTTGCCAGCGCCTTGTAATCGAGGTCGGCCGGGTTCTGCGTGGCCAAAAGGATGCCGAGGCCAAAGGCACGTGCCTGCTTGAGCAGGATCATCATCGTCTTCTTGGAGGGCGGCATGGCCGTGGGGGGCAGGTAGCCGAAGATTTCATCCATGTAGAACAAGGCACGCAGCGAAGTCGTGCCCTGCTGCGTGCGCATCCAGCCGAGGAGTTGATTGAGCAGCAACGAGACGAAGAACATGCGCTCCGTGTCGCTCAGATGCGCGATGCAGAAGATGGTGACGCGCGGCTTGCCCTCCTGCGTGTAATACATGCGCTGGATGTCGAGCGGTTCGCCCTCGAGCCAGGTGCTGAAGCCGGGGCTGGCGAGCAGGTTGTTCAGTTTCATCGCCAACGGCACACGTTTGGCCTCCGGCATGAAGCTGTCGAGATCGACGACGCCGATCTTCCGAATCGGCGGCTGCTGGATGTGGCGCACGAGGTTTTCGAGCGACAGGTTCTGCCCCTTCTTCCAGCAATGCGCGACGATGTTGCTGAGTAGGATGTGCTCGGGTGATTGAATCGGATCAGCTTCGATGTCCATCAGGCCGAGCATGGATGAAACGGTGCTCTCGATGCGATCCGCGAGCGCTTCGGCGTCATCCATGACCTCCTCAGGCGGGCAATTCAGCGAACTGAGAATCGACACGGGCAGCCCCGCGTTGCTGCCGGGCGTGTAGATCGCCATATCGACGGTCTCGCGCAGTTTTTTGATGCGGTCGGCGCTTTGGCCCCAGTCGCCCAGGCCTTTCTGCCACGTGGCGGCCTGTGACTCGGCGTAATCATCTGGTGATTGGCCTTTACGACGCGCCTCGTCCTCATTGATCCACGGGCGGAACTCCTGGGCGCTGAGATTGGGGAAGGTGAGTAGCGCATTGCCGAGATCGCCCTTCGGATCGATGGCGATGACCGGAACGCCGTCGATGGCCGCTTCTTCGAGCAACGCGAGGCACAGCCCCGTCTTGCCACTGCCCGTCATGCCGAGAACCACCCCGTGTGTGACGAGGTCCTTTGAATCGTAAAGCACGAGATCGTCCTGAATCTGCTTCGCTTCGAGATCGTATTCACGGCCCAGGTAGAAGGAACCGAGCTTCTCGTATTGGTCTGGGGAGATGGGCATGGGGTGGAAAATGACGAAGGTAGAGTGACGAATGCCGAATTCAGCGTGGCGGGGGGCGGTTGGATTGCAAAGTGGAAATTGGCAGGCAGGATGGGACATGCGCTCCGCATTTTTGCTCCTCATGACCGCTTCCACGCTCGCTGCCGATGTTTTGACGTATCCCCAGACCCGCCAAGAGAACGTGGTGGACACGTTGCATGGGGTGAAGATCGCGGATCCGTATCGCTGGTTGGAGGATGACAACTCGGAAGAAACGAAGGCGTGGGTGAAGGCGCAGAATGAGATGACGTTTGGATATCTGGAAAAACTGCCGAGGCGTGAGGCCATCCAGAAGCGGCTGAAGGAGTTGTGGAATTACAAACGCGTGGGCATGCCGTTTGAGCGTGGCGGGCGGTGGTTTTACTCGCACAACACGGGATTGCAGAATCAAGCGGTGCTAAAGACGGCGGAGTCGCTGGAGGGCGAAGCGCGGGTGCTGCTGGACCCGAACGCGATGTCGAAGGAAGGGACGACATCGTTGTCGGACTATGAGCCGAGCGAGGATGGCAAACTCATCGCGTATAGCGTTTCAGAGGCCGGGAGTGACTGGACGACGATCCGCGTGCGCGACAACGCCAGCGGTCGCGATTTGGACGACGTAGTGAAGTGGGTGAAGTTCAGCGGTGTTTCGTGGCTGAAGGACGGCAGCGGCTTTTTCTACTCGCGCTACGACGAACCGAAGCCCGGCGCGGCTTTGACGGCGAAGAACGAGTTTCACAAACTCTGCTTCCACAAGCTAGGCACGCCGCAGAGCGAAGATAAAGTCGTGTATGAACGCAAGGACGAGCCTAAGTGGGGTTTTGGCGGCCATGTGACGGAAGATGGCGACTATCTCATCATCCAGGTGTGGCTGGGCACGGAGCCGAAGAACCGGGTGTTTTACAAGGGCATCGCCCCGGATGCGCCAGTGGTGGAATTGTTGAACGACAACGATGCGCGTTACTCCTTCATCGACAATGACGGGCCGGTTTTCTACTTCCGCACCGATCTCAACGCGCCGTGTTTTCAAGTCATCGCCATCGACACGCGGAAGCCGCAGCGCGACGCGTGGCGGATCGTGGTGCCGGAAGTGCCGAAGGTGCTGCTGGAAGGTGTCAGCACGGTCGGAGGCTGGATGTTCTGCGAGTATCTGCGCGACGCGAAAACCGAAGTGAAGGGTTACGAGATGGCCGGCACGGAGGTCCGTGACGTGAAGCTACCCGGCATTGGCTCAGCAGGAGGATTTGGCGGCCATCGGAAGGATACGAGCACGTTTTTCAGCTTCACGAGCTTCACCGAACCCGGTGCGATCTATCGCATGGATCTCAAGACGGGTGAAAGCAAGTTATGGCGCAAGCTGGAGGTCAAATTCGACGGCTCGGCTTTCGAGACGAAACAGGTCTTCTTCAACAGCAAAGACGGCACGAAGGTGCCGATGTTCATCGTGCATAAAAAAGGCATCAAGCTGGATGGATCCAACCCGACGCTGCTTTACGGCTACGGCGGCTTTAACATCAACATGACTCCCGGCTTCTCTGTCTCACGCACGGTGTGGCTGGAGATGGGCGGCGTGTTTGCGATGCCAAACCTGCGCGGCGGCGGCGAGTATGGTCGCGAATGGCATCTGGCGGGCGTGAAACTCGGCAAGCAGAACGTGTTCGATGATTTCATCGCTGCGGCGGAGTGGCTGATTGCAAACAAGTACACCACGAGCGCCAAACTCGCGATCCAGGGCGGCAGCAACGGTGGTTTGCTCGTCGGTGCGTGCATGACGCAGCGTCCTGAGCTTTACGCCGCAGCACTGCCTGCCGTGGGCGTGCTGGACATGCTGCGCTTCGAGAAGTTCACCATCGGCTGGGGCTGGAAGAGCGATTACGGCAGCGTGGAGAACGAATTGGAGTTCAAGGCGCTGCTCAGCTATTCTCCGTATCACAATCTGAAGCCCGGCACGCGCTATCCGGCCACGCTGGTGACGACCAGTGACCACGATGACCGCGTGGTGCCCGCGCACAGCTTCAAGTTTGGGACTCGCTTGCAGGAATGTCAGGCTAAGGACGGTCCGCCCACCTTGATCCGCATCGAGACGAGCGCCGGGCATGGCGCAGGCACCGCGCTGAACAAGACCATCGAGAAGGTCGCGGATGAGTGGGCGTTTCTGGCGAAGGCGCTCGAGATGAAGGCAGATTGAGGGTGGAGTGCGGACGCCCTCGTCCGCCTTGCATTGAAACAAGTAGGAACTGTGTCCTGGCTATGATTTGCATTGCGGATGAGGGCATCCGCACTCCGTGCCCCTACGGGGTGGAAAATCCGGCCAACTGGAACCGCGTTCTGGGTGAGAACTTAACAAAGTAACTGCGTCGAGGTGAGGCACACTTTCTGTTCCTACCTCTATCTACTTCAGCGTCATGAGCCACGCGACGAGATCGGCCAAGCCTTGCGGGCCGATGGCGGCGGCGAGGCCGGGGGGCATGAGGGAGTCCTTCATTTCCTCTTTCTTGGCGATGTTCGTCTTCTTGATCGCCTGTGTGGCACCACCGGCCATCTTGAGCGTCAGTTCGGCGTCGGTCTCGCTCACGACGTAGCCGAGGACCTGCTGGTTTTCCTTCGTGGTGACGGTGAGGCCGTTGAAGCTGTGCTCCACGGCGGCGCTGGGATACAGCACGGCGGTGAAGAGGCCGTCCTGGCTGAGTTTGTTGCCGATTTGCGTGAGGTCGGGGCCGAAGTTGATGAACTGGCCTTTAACCTGATGACAGGCCACGCAACCGGCCTGCATGAACATTTGCTGACCTTTGGCGGCATCGCCTTTGAGTTTCATGAGGTCGGCGAGCGGTGGGAATTTCTCGGCACCGAGCGCGGCGGGTAGTGGGAGTTCCTTGGCGGCTTGATTGCGCAGTCCGGCATCGGTGCTGCGGCTGAGGGCGAGCGCGGCGGTGGTCTTGACGCTGTCGGGCAGTTTTTTCTCGCTCTGCCATTTCAGGAGGGCGCGTCCGCCTTCGCCACTGACAGCAAGCGACTCGACGATGCTGCGGCGCACGTCGTCGCGCTTCTCCGGCCAGAAGGCCTGGTTCAACACGGCCACGCTGGGTCGGTCGCTGACCTTGCCGAGCGCGGCGACGAGTTTCTTCGCCGAAGCGGCGTCCGCCTTCGTGAGGAAGGCCACGGTCTTGCCGACGTTTGCTGCGAGAATGCGTGCGGCGTTGATGGATTCGCCCGCGTCTGGATGGGCGGTGATGTAATCGACGAGTTCCTGCTCGAACCCGGTCAAATTCAGCCGCTGCACGAGGTCGATGAACTCTGGTTTGCCGATGACGGGCTTCAGCAGCGAATCCAGCCGCTCCTTGGCTTCCGGATTGGAGGCGATGGTATTTCGGTCGAGCAATGCGGTGGAGGCAAGGGCGGTTTCGGCATCGGCTTTGAGGAAGATGGTGAGTGCGGCTTTGGCGACTTCCTCGCGGTGGTGGTAGGAGAGGAGTTGGAGGGAGCGGAGGAGTCGAAGCTGGTCATAGTCTTCGACTGACTTTAGCTGTTCACGGAGATTAGCATTGCTTAGCACGCTTCCGATGGAGCGCGTGTTATCTTCAGAGCGACCACGCCAGATCAAATGGATTGAGTTCGATTTTGCCACGTCTTCCCGCCGACTAAATGCGCTCATGCGCGAGTCCCAACTTGTGTCAGCAGCAATGCCGATGGCTTCAATCATCCAACGCTCACTCGGATCGCAACCCATCGCGAGCGAAGACCAAAGTTTGCTCGCTTCGGGGCCGACATCAAACCTCAGCGCAATCGCCGCTTCGCGGCGAACCGCAGGCGAAGCATCCTTGACGACCTTCGCGATCACTTCACGCAGCATCTCAGGATGCGCTTGTTGCACGAGACGACGAGCGACGCGGATGGCGGTAATGCGGATGTTGGGATCGGTGTCGGTGAGGGCTTTGGTGAGGCACTCGGGCAGCGTCAGGTCGTGCGGGTTGGGTTTGTCGGCACCGGGATTGATGCGCTCCCATTCATGACTGGCGAGCAGCCACAAGGCGCGGGCGCGATGCTGTGGGACGGCTTTGGTGTCGTGGAAGAGCTTGTGCAGTTCTGGCTCGGCTTCGGAGCCGATTTCTTCGAGCTTCTTCCACGCGAGATAACGCGCTTCTTCATTCGGCGATTTCAAAGCGGCCACGGCGCCTTCGACGGTGTCCAACTTGAAACTTGGAACCTGAAACTTCTCCGCCGCCTTCGTCGTCACGCGGAACAACCTTCCGCGCGTCACATCACCCATGCCGTGGCCGCCGACGCCGGGGTCATACCAGTCGGCGACGATGAGGGAGCCATCGGGGGCGACGGCGACGTCGCTGGGGCGGAACCAGCGGTTCTTGCTACCTTCGAGGAGGTTGACGATTTCGGCTTTGTAGCCAGCGCCGTCGGGCTGGGTGATGTAACCGCGCACAACGTTCGGGCCGGCGTCGCAGTGGAGGGGCTGGCCGTGGAAGATGCTGGGGAGGAGGTCGCCTTCATAGACCTGCATGCCAGTGGGGCTGCCTGCGCCGGTGAGGAGCATGTTCGGGACGACGCCGGGATCGTTTTGATGCCAGTGACGCTGCGGGATCTCGCTTTCCCAGCCGATGCGCGGCGTCTGCCAGCCTGCGCCGGTCATTTCGTCGGAGTAGCCGTAGTTGCCGAACTCCATGACGTAGTTGATGCGCACGCCTTTGTTGCCGTCGTCGTCGTTGTCGCTCTGCCACATCGTACCGAAGCTATCGACGGCGATTTCCCAGTTGTTGCGGAAGTTCCAGGCGAGCACCTCGACGTTGCTGCCATCCAGCTCGCAGCGGAAGACCATGCCTTGCTGGTAGGGGCGATTGTTTTGATTGGTGCATTTGATGCCGTGGATGTCGGTGATGAGTTCGCCCTTCGCATCGCAGAGCTGTTTGCCGGCGTTGCCAAAATTGAAGTAGAGGCGGCCATCGGGGCCGAAGTGGAAGGCGTGGATGCCGTGGTCGTGCTGGGCACCGCCGATCTTCGTGAACAGGAGCTCTTTGCGGTCGGCTTTGTCGTCGCCGTTGTCGTCGATGAGCCAGAAAACGTCGTCGCCGCAGGAGATGAGCGCTTTGTTGCCGAGCACGCAGATGCCGTGGGCGCTGTCCACATCGCGGCCCTGGTGGAAGACGGTGGATTTGTCCGCCTTCGCGTCGCCATCGGTGTCTTCGAGGATGAGGATGCGGTCACCCTTGGCGCGTTCACCGTTGTGCTTGCGGTAATTGATGACTTCGCACACCCACACGCGGCCACGGTGGTCGATGTCGATGCTGGAGGGCGAAAGCATCATCGGCTCGCTGGCGAAGAGCTGCACGGTGAGTTCAGGATGCACATCAAGCTGCTCGGTGGCGGCTTCTGGCTCGTGCGCAGCCGTGTTGTTGTCGCTGGCGGTGATGGAGCCGGGATTCTCGGTGTAAACGGCGAAGGTGACGCTGGTGCTGCCCTGCTTCGTGCCACCTTCATCGAGAGCGCCGCGGGCTTTGAAGCGCTTCGTGCCCGCAGGCAGGTTGAAGGCGATGACGCTATTCGCGTGCGTGCCCAGGCCGTATTCGATGGTTTTGCCAGCGCTGCGAAGTTCCTGGCCGCTGCAGTTGGCGTTGACGCGCACACCGCCAAAGCCGCTTAGCGCGGACTTCCACTCAACCTCGGTGAGTTTCTTCTCGCTGCCATCGGCGAGCATGAGACGCGGCTCGGCCCAGTCCGCCCAATCGGCAGTGAAGCCGTTTCCGCCATCGGTGACGACGAGGAACATCTCCTTCGCACCTTCGAGCGAGACATCGATGTCCACACTGTGGTTCGGGGTTTTGATGTCGATGACCGGCGAGCGGAAGAGGGGATTCGGAGCGGCGAGGGCGAGCGTTGGGAGCAGGAGAAGGCTGAGTAAGCGCATGATGTGCCCATGGGACTGCGGACGGGCTTGTTCGCCAAGCTTTTTTTGCGGGTGGGGGCACCCGCGCTCTTATTCGATGTCCTCGCCGAGATGGAGGGCGAGGTGTTTTCTCAGCTCGTTGCGGGCGCGGAAGAGGAGGCTCTTCACGGCGGGAAGGGACATCTTCAAAATGGTGCCAATTTCCTCATACGGGAGGTCTTTGCGGCCGCGCAGGATGACGGCGAGTCGCTGCTTCTCGGGGAGCGCTTCGATGGCCTTGTCGAGCGCGTCGTGGAACTCGGCTTTGGCGAGGTTTTCGTCTGCGCCGAGGACGCTGTGGTCGGCGAAGTGTTTGGGGGCATCGTCTTCGTTTTCCTGCTCGATGCTGACCTCTTTGCGGCGGGAGCGGCGGCGGGTTTCGTTGAAGACGAGGTTGCGAGTGATGGTGTAGAGCCAGGTGGTGAACTTGGCGGTGACCTCGTAACGCGGGGCGCTGCGCCAAACGCGGATGAAGACTTGCTGCGCGATGTCGTGCGCGTCGTCGATGTTGTTCAACATGCGGGCGCAGGTGCCGATGATGGCGCTCTGGTGCATTTCCACGAGGCGCTCGAAGGCTTTCACATCGCCCTCTTTGACGCGGAGCATGAGGCGCACGCTTTCCTGGTCGGATGACTCCTCCAAACCGTCGGCGGCAGCCTGCGGCGTGGAAGTGGGAGCGGTCCGTTCCGGTTCGGGCATGAGGTAGGCTGGCAGTGTAAGCGCCATGCTAGCGAGGGGCATGAGCGCTGTAAACCATGGGAGCAGTGGATTGGTTGCACACGAAAATTTGACGCTCCCTGTGGCAACGCTAGTTTCGCACACGATGAACGATCAAACCTGGGACACGACATTCGCTGAACTCTTCCAACGCTGCGCGAGACTGCATCGCGGTGGCGACCCGCGGGGTGAAAACTGGTTCACCGCTGCCGACAAGGTGTTTTTGGACGGCATCGGCCACACGACGCAGGAGTTTTTCGACTTTGTGGACGATCACTGTCGCTATGGCGCCGAAGGCCCGTCGTATGAAACCTCATTGCTCGTCGCGGCGGTGCGGCGTGATTACTTCCGTGGGGTGCAAAACGGCCAGCGCAGCGGCAAAGTCGTGCCGCCCAGTGAATTGCCGCCGAAACCGGCGGCAGTGGATGGCATTCCGTGGCTGCCGCGTCTGATCGTCAAAGCGCGGGCAAAGCTGAAAGGTGAAATGGACCCGGACACGATGTTCGGCTGTGGCGGTGACCGTGCGTTCTTCGAACAGCACCAGGTGCACGCGGCTGACTTTTTGCGTGTGACGTGGGCGGCTGGCGACGATGACCGGAAGATCATCGACTTTGTGAAGACGGGGAAGATTTGAAGCCGAGTTTCAAGTTTCAGGTCTCAAGTTCCAAGGGAGCCCTTGAAGCTTGGAGCCTTAAACTCGAAATGCGAAGCTCTTACTTCTTCGGCTCCAAGCCGCCTTCTTTGGCGACCTCGTCTTTCTTCTGCTGCACGGCGTCAGAGGCGATTTCGAGGAGCTTGGGCGCTTCGCCGCCTTTAGGAACGAATTTCAAGGCGACGCCGTTGATGCAGAAGCGGCGGTCGGTGGGGGTCTTGAAGCCTTCGCCTTCAAAGACGTGACCGAGGTGGGCGTCGCAGCGTTTGCAGACGGTTTCCACGCGGCGCATGCCGTGGCTGTTGTCCACTTTTTCAAGGACGCCTTTGGCCTTGGAGCTGTCGTAGAAGGAAGGCCAGCCGCAGCCGGAGTGGAATTTTTCCTTGGAGGTGAACAGCTCCGCTCCGCAGCAGACGCAGTAGTAGGTGCCTTCGCCCTGCTTCTCGAACTCCGCGTAAGCCGCGCCGTTGGGCCGCTCGGTGCCGCGCATGCGGGTGACTTCGAATTGTTCGAGCGTGAGGAGCTTCTTCCAGTCGTCTTCGGTTTTCACCACTTCGGGCTTGGGCATGTTTTTGGAGTCAGTTTTGGGTTTGTCATCAGCGTTCACGATGCAGATGGCGGCGACGAGGGTGGAAAGGAGGGCAAGGCGGAGTTTCATGGCGTTAAGGTCTGGCTGATACGTTCGAGGCGAGGTGCAGATTGCTTATTCCAGCAAAAGAGGCGCTTTCAGTCATCATCCGCACGCGCCATCTGGCCGATGTTCCAGAGTAGAAGGCGGAAACCGGCGTCGGGATGGCGTTCCCCAGCACTGGCCTGACGGCGGAAAGAAGCCAGCAACTCCTGGCGCTCGGCAGTGGTGAATGATCCACCGCGCAGCACCCCCTGGTCTGGCATGTCCTTCCAAGGGTCGGCCACCCATTCCCAGACATTGCCTGAGAGGTCAAAGAGCCCACGACCATCCGCACGGTATGCGCCGACGGGAGCGGCACCGGCAATGCCGTCGTTGTAACCGGCGATGGCTTTTGTGCCGCTGCTGTCGGCGGTTTTGTCGAGGTAGTTGCCGGATTTGGTCGGTGGTGGCCAGATGAAGCCCCAGGGGTAGATGCCTTCGATGCGCAAGCTGCGCTCGGAGGGAGTAGCGCCTAGCTCGCGCGAGAGATAGGCCGCCATGCTCCATTCATCGTCGCTGGGAAGGCGGTATTCCTGGTCGGGTTCGAGCAGGCCCTGGGCGCGTTCGCGGTCGGTCAGCCAGCGGCAGAATTGCTCGGCCTCGGAACGGTTCACCATCGTGATGGGAAGGTCAGGACCGGCATCGAGCACGCGGCCATCGACGGTCGGCTGATTCGTGGCCTTGGCGAACTCGGCGAACTCTTTCCGGCGCGTCTCGGTGCTGGCGAGCATGGCCTTGCCCAGCGGGACAAACTTGATGGCGAGGCTGTTTTGCCAAGATTTACCGAAGACGACGGCCCCTGTGGCCTTCAGGCGGAGATTGAAGCTGATGCTTTGCTTTTCATTGAGCCTGCCACTGGCGATCTCTGGCTTGTAGCCGGGAAGTCGCACTTCGTAGCTGAAGGCGTCCGCACGGACCTTTGGCAAAGCCAGCGGGGTGCGGCCTAGGAGGCGCTCACCCTCGAAAACATCGGCCCCGACTGGTGTGCTGGCGATGTTTAGGCTGCCGAATTTCACACCCACGATCTCGCAGCGGATGGCGCTGTGGCCGGGCTTGGGCGCGGTGGCCCCGGCAGGGCGGGGGATGCTGGCCGTGCGCCAGACATATTCGTGCTCGGGGTCGAGACGTGCCGTCTGGCGGTCCGTGGCGGTCATCCAGGCGCAGAAGGCGTCCGCCTCGCTGGAGGGAATGACTGCGGCATAGAGCGTGGTTTTGTCCGGCATCGTGACCGGGGCCACCTCGTATTCTGCGGCACGACCGGTGGCTTCGAGGAAGTTGCGGAAGAGCAGCGCATCCAGCGGCAGGTCCGCGATGTGGCGGTCATCTTTGAAGGTGAACCACTGCTTCAAGCGGTTCTGCCACGGCTTGCCAGGTGTCGGCGGCTGTGGTCGTGCTGGCAGCACGGGCACAGGCTTCACCGGCAGCGGAATTTTATAGGCCCACTCGCGCTCATGCCGGGCCATCACCAGGCCACTGGCCAGCAGAAACGATCCCAACACGGTGAGGATGGCGACGCGGCTGAAGCGGCGCACGAAACTCTCCGGGCGCTTGATGCCCACTTGCTGCAGCGACTCGGCGAAGTCTGCCGCTGTGGCAAAGCGGCGTGACAGGTCGCTTTCACAGGCTTGGCAGATGGAGCGATTTAAATCCAGCCAGAAGGGCCATTCTTCATCGGAGAGGTTGTCTGGCACTTCAGGGAACTCCATGCGGTCCTTCCCGCTGCTCATCTCATAGAGCACCTTGCCGAGGCTGTAGATGTCTGCCTGCGGCGTGCCCGGGCCTTCTGGCGGCACAAAGCCCTCCGTGCCGACGAACGTGCGCTCTCCAAACGCGGCCACGAGTCCGATGTCCGCCAGTTTGCACACACCGCCGACAAAAATGATGTTCGAGGGCTTGATGTCGCGGTGGGTGAGGCCGTGGTTGTGCATGTAGTGCAGCGCGTCGGCCATGTACACGCCCGCATCTCGGCAGAAGAAGGGATCGAGCCGTCCATGACGCCGCATGTCTGTGGTGAGCGTGCGCGGGACGTAGGTCTGCGTGTTGATGATGTTCGCGCCATCCTCCGCATCGTCCGCCAATTCCATCACGCAGTAGTAAAAGCCGCGTGTTTCATTCCAGCCGACGTGCAAGATATGCACCAGGCAAGGATGCCCGCGAGAGATTGGCTCGAACTGCTGGATGCCCTGAAACTCGCGGTGAAAGGTGCGGGTGAGCTCGAAATCCTCGCGCCAGACGATTTTTACCGCGCGCAGAGCTCCGGTCACGCTCTGCGCCAGCCACACTTCGCCATAGGCACCTGAGCCGATGCGCTTGATCAGTGTGTAGTCAGGAATGACGATGTCGTCACGGTGCGAGGGCGGGCCGTCCTTGTCGCGGCGCTTCACTTTTTCACGCGCCGCTTCAGGATTCATGGGCGGTGCGGGCAGATCGACATGGGAGTCAGTCGTTTCTAGCGATTCCTCCTCAACGGCCCCAGGCATGCCCGCTTCTTCGTCCGCGATCTCGGACGGGGGCGGGAGTGCGGTGGGATCGCTCATGAGGCAGACGTGGCAGAATCAGTGCGCTAGGGCAGGGGCCGTGTGAGCGCTCTGAAGTCTCCCACCAAAGCGCAATGTTCTCAAGCAATCGGTTCGCTTCTTTGCAGGCGGGCGAGTTGATAGCCAGTTGAAAAACTCATCTACGAACGGTCGGAAGTCAGAGGTTAGAGGTTAGAGGTTAGAGGCGCTGCGGCCAGTGACACTTCTCAGCTCTCCCACCGACCGCCTCACAGCATCGTGTTCTCCAGCCCCTGGACTTCCTTCTTCACCAGCGCACCGACGCGGTGCTTGGCCAGATAAACCTGAGCTGCGTTGATGCCGAGCGCCTCGGAGGTCTTCTTGACGCCCCAGCCCTTCATCACATAGCAGTCGAAAATTTGGAATTGACGAGGGGAAACCTTCGCCTTCACACGTTCGAGGGCGGCGGCGGTGATGTTGTCACGCCATTCACGGTCCCAGATCTTCTCCAGCAGGTTGTCTTTGTCCTGGGACAGTCGGTCCACGATCTGGGAACTGGTGTCCTCGGTGTCGGCGTTGCCCTGGTCGGCGAGCGAGGGTTGGCGTTTGCGGGCGCGGAACACGTCCAGAATGCGCCAGCGCGTCATTTGCAGCAGCCAAGCCTTAAATGAGCCAGCACGGGGGTCGTATTGCCCCTTTTGCACCTGTCGAGCGATGGCGATGATCGTCTCCTGGATCACGTCGAACGCCTCCTCACGGGTCAGGCCGGCCTTGGAGGCGACACTGAAGATCAAACGCCAGTATGTTTGATAGAACTCGTTCCAGGTCTTCTGGTCTTCCCAGTTGTTGAGACGTTCGATCAGGCTTTTGCGGGTTTTTTCCCACAAGCCTTTGTCTTTCTTCACGTCCTCCGGGATTGGAATGTCTGGAATCGGGTCGCTCATTAAGTGTTGATTGTCAGCGGATGACAGTCGCTGTCAAACCTTTGAAACCCTTCGTGGACCACGAAAATCACCGATAGAAAAAATCACTTTGTGGCGGGGGCGCAGAGGGGCGGCCATCAGCGCGGCTCATGGTGCTGATGAAGTCATTTCATCCAACACCGCAATCCGCTCACGCATCGTCGGTTGCCATCGGGGGGCGGCGGGTTAGTCTGGCAGTCCTGCGCTACGGTTGTGGCGTATTTCTTGCTTTACCGCCATGCCCGAACAGGAAAATCCCTTCCAAGAAACCCTTCTGTCCCGCCACCGTGCGGAGCCCTGCACTGTCGTCATTTTTGGTGCCACCGGCGACCTGACGAATCGCAAGCTCATCCCCGCCTTTTACAACATCGCCGCTGCCGGTGACCTGCCGCCGCAGTTCAAGGTGGTCGGCTTTGCCCGGCGTGAAAAAACGGATGAGGGCTTCCGCACCGAATTGGAGGCCGGAAACCGCAAAAACAGCCGCCAAGGCCACAACGACGAACTGTGGAGCAGTTTCTCGCAGTGCATTCACTACCACCGCAGCGAATTCGAAGAGCCCGCCGGTTATGTGCAACTCAAGCTACTGCTCGACAAGTTTGATCAAGAGCGGGGTGCGCCGGCCAACCGCTTGTTCTACCTCGCCTCGGCTCCTGAAGCCTTCAAATCCATCCTGGAGATGATCCGCGCTGCCGGACTCAACGAAGGTGTGGGCGGCAAATGGGCGCGTGTCGTCTGCGAAAAGCCTTTCGGCAAAGATCTCGCCACCGCGCGAGGTTTGAATGCCGTGGTGGCCGAGACCTTCGAGGAAAAAGACACCTACCGCATCGACCACTATCTCGGCAAAGAAACGGCGCAAAACATCATGGTGCTGCGTTTCGCGAACTCCATCTTCGAACCGAACTGGAACAGCCGGCACATCGATCACGTCCAGATCACCTGCGCTGAAAACCTCGGCATGGAAGGCGGCCGCGGCGGCTACTACGACACCGCCGGTGCCTTGCGTGACATGGTACAAAATCACCTCTTCCAGCTTCTCAGCCTTGTGGCGATGGAGCCGCCCACCGACTTGAGCGCTGACAGCGTGCGCGATGAAAAAGTGAAGGTCATCCGCGCCCTGCGTCCGCTGATCGGCCCCGAGGCCGTCGGCAAGAATGTCATCCGCGCCCAGTACACCGCTGGCAGTGTCGATGGCGTGTCGCGTGTGGGCTACCGGCAGGAAGATCGCGTCAATCCCGAGTCTAAGACCGAGCCATATGTCGCGTTGCGAATCATGATCGACACTTGGCGCTGGCAGGGCGTGCCGTTTTACATTCGCGTGGGCAAGCAACTCCCGAAGAAGGCCACCGAGATCAGCGTGCATTTCAAAAAGCCGCCCCAGGTGCCCTTTGCCACCTCGGACCTGCTCAAGAACAGCGAGAACACCCTCGTCATCCGCATTCAACCGGACGAGGGCATCGCGCTGCGAATCCTCTGCAAACAGCCCGGCCAGGCCATGAACGTGCAGCAGGTGAAGATGGACTTCCGCTATTCATCCAGCTTTGGCAAAGCCAGCCCCGAGGCCTATGAGCGTCTCCTGCTCGATGCGATGGCCGGTGATGCCACGCTCTTTGCCCGTCGCGATGAAGTGGAGAGCGCCTGGAAGTTCATCGACGAGATCGAACACGCCTGGCACAAGTCCGCCACACCGCCGCCGATGCATGAATACCCCGCCGGCAGCTGGGGACCGAAGGAAGCCGACGATCTTCTGCGCGCCGACGGGCGCGAGTGGCGGCTTTTGTAGCGCGGTTTCAGTTGGTGGTGATACTCAGCCGGACGTAGCCCCTCGTGTTGGAGGGGCTCATCGCCGGAGTGACCCTCACGGTGACGGCTTCAGTCACGCCATCACCCGTGGGAGTGGCTGACATTTCCTGAACACTGGCCCCGGTAGCATCCCAGTGGCTGAGGTTGGTGCTGGTTTCCACCGTGTATGCCAGGCCAGCACGCTGAATACGGCGGCGGAACTGCATGCTGAGGTATTTGGCACCGGTTCCCGACTCTGTCTGAATGGTGGCAGCAGGAAGCATGGAGTGAGCATTGGCAGCGCCGGCTGGGATGCCGAGCGCATGCTCGACGAGAGAATTGATGCCATTGTTGTTGGGATCTCCAGTCGGCGTGGTGATGCGATAGACGATGGCGGTCACATTCGTGGTGTTCGGCGGCACGGCATTGTCGCTGGCAGTCACGGTGATGGAATTGCTGCCGTCCGCTAGGCCGGTGACATCGCGCGTCCAGTTGGCGAAAGCATTGGAGGTGCTCGCGGCGTTTCCAGCGACAGTCACGGTGGAGACTCCGCTGGTGGCGTCTATAGCAGTGCCGGTGAGAGTCGCGCTGGCGTTTGCGGTGGTGAGATCAGGAATGTTGAGAGCCGGCGGAGTGGCATCCTGGGTGGAGAAGACCGCCGGACTCCAATCGCTCGTCCACGACAAAGCGCCCTGGCGGCGCATGCGTGCGCGGTAGTGATAGGTTTGACCATCGGCAAGGCCTGCCAAAGTGGTAGTGCTGCTGGTCAAATAGCCGCTAGAGACCGGGGCGGCGAAGCTCGGTGTGGAGGACCGCTCCAGTTCATACTCCAAGTCTGCGGCAGGTTGATTCCACGAAAGAATGTTTGTCAGCCCCCCAGTAAAGACGGGTTCTGGTGACAAAGTGAGCGCCGTGGCGATAACTTCGAAGTTGTTCGAAGTTCCGGTCAAGGAGGCGTCGGCCGCGATCACCGACACTGAGCTGGCAGTGGAACCGATGCCGAGGGTTCCCGTCCAGACGCCATTGGTGAATGCGGTGGAGACTGTCGGACTGAGCGGATAGTAGCTTGCCACATTCAATCGGATGTCGGTGATTCGTGAATCGGGAAACGCTGCCGGCGAGGTGCCTGCCCAGGTCAGAGGCTCACCGTAGGTGGTGGTGCTGGTGTAGAAGCTGATGGTTCGGAAATTGCCGCGGGTGGTGCCCGTTACAGTGGGCCGGTTGGAGGTGTTCGACGCCACGCGATAGCTGTAGTCAACCATTAGGCCGCTGACGCCGTCATAGGCGAAAGGGGTGGAAAATGTGAATGTGACGTAACCTGTCGTGCTGATGGTCGGGCTCCCCTGGTAAACGGTGGTGAAGCCATCTGTTTCCCAGATTTGGTCGCTCGGGCTGACGCTGTAACCGGTGCGGGCAGTGTGTTTCAGACGGATGGTAAAGTCCGTGAGCGTCTCCGCCACCGGCACGCTGGTCACATTGACCGCCAGGGAGGTGATTAGACCTAGCGCCCCAACCTCGTTGGCAAGATGCACCTGCTGGCTGCGGCACTTGGTAAAGATGGTGTTGAATGGAATGGCGTAGTTGGTGACCGACCCTGTGCCGATATTAAGCGTGGTGGAGCTTGCCAGAGCTGAAAGCACCGCTGAACCAGAGTAGGAAGTCACATTGTTTCCTGCGGCATCCTGGGCAGTGATGGTGACCGGGAAAGCGACGTTCGCCACCTTAGGCGGGGAGATCGTATCCCATGCGAATTTGGACATCGGGCCAACCGTGACGACAAACGCGTTGCTGCTGCCGCTGCCGCCAGTGACGGGGTCCGTGAGCGTCAGCACAGCGCTTGTGGCGAAGCTTCCGACCGTCACAGATTGTGATTTCACTCCTGAGCTAAAGCCAGAGATCGTGCCCGGCGAGGCGGCCAGAGATGTGCCTCCATCGGATGCAGTCAAAACAGGACTGCCGTTGTAGCCGGTGATGGTGACGTTGTTCAGATCACGAGCCGTGAAGGTGACGCTGAACGGAGCGTTGCGCACCTGCGTGCCGCCAACTGCGGAAATCAGGAAGTTGTGAACGTCATCATCAGTGATGCTGATGCTTCTTGTGCCGCTGTTGGCTCCAGTGGCACTGGCGGTGATGGCGGCGGTCTGCGCACCATCGGTGAGGGAATCGTTGATGATGTTAAGAGTGAAGCCGACCGTGGTGGAACCTGCTGGGATGGTGACGGAAGCCGTGGCAGGCTGGGCTTCGGTGGTGTCATTGGAGGTCAGGTTCACCGTGGTGGTGACCGTCTGTGCAGTGGACATGCTGATGGTTCCGCTGACAGTTCCGGCAGACTCGGACGCTGAAGTAGGCAGGGTGACTCCTAGCGTGGGCAGGATAAAGCTAAAGGCCGCGGATGTGCCACTGCCCCCCCCGCCGGTGGCGGTGATCGTCGCAGGACCGGCGGCGGAACTGAGGATGGTGACATTCCCGGTCCACGAGGCCGACGTGAAGGCTCCGGTCGTCGGTGTGACGCTGGCGGCGGAACCACTCACGAGCGCGCTGAGGCTGGCTGTGCTGCCGTTGAAGGCGGTGGCAGGTTGGTCGTCGATAGTGCGGGCGTTGATGGTGACGGAGAAGTTCACTCCGGAGGTCTTGGGGGAGGAAATGGCCGCCCAGGCGAAGCTGTTCGGATCATCATCCACCACGGAGATGGTTGCCGTCCCACCAGCCGCACTGGCGGCGCTGGCGGTGATGACCGCACTCTGCGCGCCGTCCTTGAGTGTATCGTTGATGATGTTGAGCGTGAAACCAACGGACGTGGAACCGGCTGGGATGGTCACCGTGCTGGTTGCTGGCTGCGCTTCCGTCGTGTCATTCGAGGCCAGAGTCACCACCAAAGCGGAACCCTGGGCCGCCCCGATGGACACCGTGCCGGAGACCGTGCCCGCAGACTCCACGGAGGAGGCAGGCATGGTGACTGAGAGCGTCACCGGGTTAGTGGCGGAGAAGCTGTTGGAGAAGCCAAGCAGGGAGCCACTGGCGGCCTGTAACTGCACATTGCTCACCGCGCTGGAGAGGGCTACGTTGCCTGTCCACACACCGGCGGTGAAGGCACCCGTCGTGGAGGGGGAGGGAGTGGCCGCAACGGCCGCGCCTAGGCGGATGTCGGGCCGGGTGGAGCTGGCGCTGCCTGCTGGAGAGGTGCTGCTCCAGGTCAGCGGATCGGTGGATGACGCTAAGGTGCCGTAATAAAGCACCCGGGTGGCTGCGGTCGTGCTGGCGGAAACAGTGGTGCTGCCCGTGAAGGCGGAACTGACGTCGTTGAAGCTGACATCAATCATCAGGTTTTGCGAGCCGTCATAGGCGAAGGGTGTCGTGAGAAAGATGGTGTTCCAGCCGGTGCTCGCGGGGAGGTAGGTGCCCTGATAGCAGGTGGTCCATCCCGTGCTCTCCCACGTGGCATTGCCTGTGCCTGTGTAGTCCGCCTTGGTGGTGTGCCGCATGCGGATGGTGAAGTTCGTCATCGACACGCCACTGAAGGCGGTGGCATTAAAGGCCAGGGAGTTGATGCTGCGCGCCGCGCCTGCCTCAGCCGCCGTGAAGATCATCTGGGTGCGCGCATCGGAGTTGAAGTAGGTGGAGAACGGTACGTCCGCGGTGGTGCTGGCGGTCCCCACACTTGCCTCTGTCCGTGTGGTCAGGCTGGCAGTGCTTGTGAAGCTGGACACCGTGTTCCCCTGCGCATCCTGGGCTGTGATGGTGGTGGCAAATGGTATGGTGGGGGCCTGCGGCGAGGTAATGGTGTCCCATGCAAATTTTGTGTGCGCTCCATACGTGACGCCAAAGGCGTTGCTGCTGCCCGTGGCCCCGGCTGCTGTATCCGTCACGGTGATGACCGCGTTCGTGGCGAAGCTACCAATGTTAATGCTCTGGGTCTTGACGCCACTGGAGAAGCCGGAGAGCGAGGATGGGGTGATGCCCAACGCCATGGCACCGTCCATGGCGGTGAGCGTGGGAGTTCCTGGATATGTTGTGATGGTGGCGTTGTTCACATCACGCGCGGTGAAGGTGACGCTGAAATGTGCGTTGCGCACCTGAGGTCCGCTGATGGCAGAGACAAGGAAATTGTGAACGTCATTGTCGGTAACCGTCAGGTTGCGTGTGCCAGTGGTGAAGCCGGATGCCGCAGCCGTGATGGCAAAGGTCTGTGAGCCGTCTTTGTCGGTGTCATTGATGATGGTGATGGCAAAGCTGGTGCTGCTTGCACCAGTGGCGATGGTGGCGGTGGCGGGCACGGTGGCCTCCGTGGTGTCGGCGGAGGTGAGTGTGACCGTGGTGGCGTTCTGCACCGGATTGGAGGAGGTGAGCGTGGCGGTGAGCGTGCCGCCTGATTCGCCCACACTGCTGGTGAAACTGAGGCTGAGCACGGCAGTTTCGTTGTCGGTGATGGACACGATGCCGCTGGCACCGGTCCAGCCTGCCATGCCGGTGCTCACGGTGACGTTCTGGGTAAAGTCGATGACGGCGTCATCCACCGGTGTGATGGCGAAGGTCGCAGAGGTGCTGCCAGCAGGAATGGTGACACTGGCAGGTGCGCTGAGTTCTGTTGTGTCGCTGGAAGTCAGCGGCAGGGTGACATCAGAGCCGGCGGCATTGCTCAGAGTGATCGTGCCCGTGGTGGCAGCAGCGTTTTCTGCAAGCGTGGCAGGCAGAGTGAGCGTGATGGTCGTCGTTTCATTATCCAGCACGTTTAGCGTGCTCACTCCAGCGTCATATCCTGTGACTAAGGCCGTGATCACGGCGCTCTGTGTGCCGTCCAGCAGGGCGTCATCGATGACAGTGACCGGGAAGGTCACGCTGGTCTGCCCAGATGGGATGGTGATCGTGGCAGGCACCGTGGCGGCGGCGGTGTTGGTGGAGGCCAGTGTCACCATGAGGTCGGAGACTGGTGCGGCGGCGATGTCGAGTGTGGCAGTGAGCGGCGCGGCACCTTCGATGGCGCTCGCGGCGAGGTTGAGCGACAAGGTGCCACCAGAGGTAACATTGAAGGCGTTGGAGAGGCTCTGCACACCTGAGCCTGACGCCTGCAGCCGCAGCCCCGTTCCTGACTGAGTGACTGTGAGCGGAGCAGTCCAGGCTCCGGCGGCGAAAGCACCCGTGCTCTGCGGCAGTACGACCACAGTACTGGCGCTCTGGAAGCGCATATTGGGCAGGCTGGTGGTGGTGATGTAGGACGGGTAGGTGCCGCTCCAGGTCAATGGGCTGCCGTAGCCCCAGGATGTGAAAACTCCGTAGTACATGCTGCGGACCGGACTGATGGTGGTGGACTGCACCGTCACCCCGTTTCCGGGGGTGGTTTTGTCCCAGACAACATCCACCATGAGATTGTCTGTGCCGTTGTAGGTGAAGGGGGTGGTGAGCAGAAGCTGGTTCCAGCCAGTCACGGAAAAAGCGGGTGCGCCGCGATACACAGTGGTCCAGCCGGTGCTGTCCCATGTGGGGGAGGTGGCAAAGTCAGTACGCGTCGCGTGCTTCATGCGCACGGTGAAATTGGCGAAGGGTATGGCGGAAGCGGTGGTGACGTTGAAGGAGACGGCCCCGATGGTCTGCGCACCGCCCACTTCGACGGGAAGGTAAATGCTCTGGGTCCGGGAGTCATCATAGGTGCCAGTGAGCAGCGTGGTGTTGGAGACCACGCCCGTGCCGGAGGTCGTCTCCGTGCCGGGTTTCAGGGCGCTGAGCTTTGCTGGGCCGGTGAACGAGGCCACGGTGTTCTCATACACGTCCTTGGCCATCACCGTGGCATTGAAAGGCGTACTGGCGGCTTGCGGAGATGGCACGGTGGCCCAGGTGAAGTGATCCAGCGTACTGAAGGTCGTGTTGAAGGCGTTGCTGCTGCCGGTGCGGCTCTGCGCGTCGGTGGCGCTGAGCACAATGCCGGTGGTGACCTGGTTGAAGGCCACATTGCCCGTCCAAACACCCGAGCTGAAACTGCCACTGACGATCGGCGTGATGGGAATGGTGCCGTTGCTGCCCGTGGCGCTGAGATTCACGGTTCCGGTGTAGGCGGTGACGGTGCTTCCGTCTGCCGAGATCGCAGTGACGGTGACGCTGACAGGTGCTCCGGCCACGGGTGTGCCGGTGATGTTCGCGATGCGGTAAGCGCTGACGTCATTGTCCGTCACCGCAGAGACCATGCCCGCCGAGCGGTAGCCGGTGGCCGAGGCGGAGATGGTGGCGTAGCGCGTGCCGGTGGAAAGGCTGTCCTCAGGTGCGGTGGTGGTAAAGTAGCCGTAGTTAAAGCCGGCTGCCACGGTGACAGTGGCCGGAACTGTGACGGCACCCGAGTCTGAAGAAAGGGAGACGGTGACCGCTGAGGCGGGAGCGGGGCTGATGTAAACGTAGTTGCTACTGCTCGTGCCGCCCTCAGTCAGATTGTAGGTGTAAATCGAGAGCGCGGGCAGCGGGTCGTTGTCGGTGACGCTGACCGTGGCGGTGCCAGAAGTCCAGTTCGTGGCGCTGGCGGTGATGACAGCGTTTTGCGGGCCGTCCTGGATCACGTCGTCCACCACGGTGACGGTGAAATTCACGCTGCTGGCATTGGCGGGCAGGGTGACGGTGGCAGGGACGGTCAGCTCGGTCGTGTCGCTCGAGCTGAGTGAGACAGTGACGGCCACGGACGAGGTGACGCTGGCGTTAAGTGTAGCATTGAAGCTTGAGGAGCCTTCCGCCACGCTGGCGGGCGTGGTGAGGGTAAATGTGCCGCCATCATTGTCTGCGATGGCTGCATTAGCGGTGACGCGGGTGTAGCCGGGGGCGATGGCAGTCACCGCGATGCTTTGCGGGCCTTCGATGATGCTATCGTTGATGAGGGTGACAGGAATTGAGACGCTGGTCTGGCCGGCTGGCACGGTCACGGTAGCCGGGACGGTCATTTGGGCGGGATTGGCGCTGGTGAGGGCCACGGTCAGGGCGGATGCCGGTGCGGCGGAGAGCGTCAACGTGCCGCCATTGGCCACCGTGCCGTTTCCTTCGGCCAAAGTGCCCAGGAAGGTCAAAGCGAGCGTGCCGCTGGTGTTGATGGCGATGGCATTCGAGTAGCCGGAGATGCCGGTGGCAGGGTCGTCTGCAGCAAAGAAGACCGAGGCGCCGCCCAAACGGGAGGAGATGGTGCCAGACCAGGAGCCATTGGTGAAGCCGCTTGTACTGGGAGGAGTCACTGAGAGGCTGACGCCATTGCTGCCAAAACGGGCATTTGGCACCACCGTGTTGCTGACCGGGGTTGGATTGGCCGTTCCGGCCCACAACAGCGGACTGCCGAAATCGGTATCGGTCTGTAGCAGCACTGTGCGGGTCGAGCTAGCGGTAGTAAAGAGGGTGTAGCCCTGCGTGGTGCCCGCGGCGGTGTTGTAATAACTGAAGTCCACCATCAGCGAGCTGGTGCCGTTGTAGTCAAATGGAGTGGTAAAATCAAACTGCCGCCAGCCTGCGGCGCTGATCGTGGTGTTGGCCTGGTAAACAGTGGTCCAGCCCGTGCTATCCCATGAAAATGAACTGTAGCTGGTCAGTGGCGTGTGTTTAAGGCGGATGGTGAAATTGGTCAGCATGCTGCCCGGCGCGGTGCTAGGGTTCAGCGCCAGATTATCGAGTCTTCGCGCACTGCCGACCTCTGTCGGTAGGTAGATCACCTGCATGCGCTGTGTGCGGCTCTGAGAACCCAGCGGGATGGACCATTCGTTTGTGCCGGTTCCAGAAGTGTTTTGCATCGGGCCGCTAACTGCCACCGTGAGTGGCGTGGCATTGGTGAAGCGCACATTGAGCAGGTTCGTCGAGGTGGATGGCGTGTTCGTCGTGCCGGTCCAGGTTACGGGCAGGCCGTTGAAGGTTATGCTCGTGTTTAGCGTCACGGAACGGGTGGAGGCCGTGGTGCTGGCCTGGAGGGCAACGGCTGTGCCAGTCGTGACATTTCCAAAGCTGATATCGACCATCACATTGCTCACACCATCGTAATCAAAGGGCCGAGTGAAGACCGTGTTTTGCCAGCCGATGGCATTGTAGGTGCGGGTGCCGCTGAAGACCGTCGTCCAGCCGCTCTCCCAGGCGGCACTGCTGAAGGAGGTGGAGCTGGTATGTTTCAGCCGGATGGTGAAGTTGTTCAGCAGCGTGGTGCTGGACGTGAGCACGTTCAAGGCAAGTCCGGTCAGACGTTTCGCCGCGCCCAGTTCGGAGGCTAGGTAGATGCCCTGCGTGCGGGCGTGGGGAAAGCTGCCCAGCGGCGTGGTCCAGCTCGTCGTGCCGGTGCCGATGGTGGTGTCCGCCGTGGTGCTGAAGAGCTTCAAATCCGCCGGGCCGGTGTAACCAGTGACAACATTGTTCGCCGCGTCGCGTGCCGTCACGGTGGCGGAGATGGGACTTTCGATGAGCTGCGGAGTGGTCAGCGAGTTCCAGGCCAAGCGGTTGAGCGCCCCGGCAACGATGACATCGAAAACGCTGCTCTGGGCGGACACGTTTTGCGCATCTGTGGCCGTGATGCTCACCCCAGAGGCCGGCGCGGCCAAGGAGGCGTTGAAGGTGCCCGTGCCGCCCGTGAGCGTGACGGTTCCCGGCGTCATTGCCAGCACGCCGACGGCATTCGACGCAGCCAGGTTCAACGTGCCAGAGCGGTTCGTGATGGTGCTGCCGCTGATGTTCTGGGCCGTCGCCGTCACGCTGAAAGTCGCGCCCACCGTCTGCGGACTGGCGACAGGAGATAAAACATAGCGTTCCAACTCGTCGTCGATCACATTCACAAAACGTGGCGTCGTGGTGAAGCCCGGTGCGCTCAGCGTGACCGTCACGGACTGGTTGCCATCCTTCACCGCATCATCCACCGGCACGAGAGCAATGATGATGCTACTGCTGCCGGCCGGAATGGTCACGTTGAGGCTCGTGGAGCCCGCCGTGGTGGTATTCGGAGCGAGCAACAGCTCCGAGTCATCATTGACCGAGAGGCTCACGGTCACATCTGCGGCGGCGGCCCCGCTAAGGCTTATCGTGCTGCTCAGCGGTGCCGCGTTCTCCACCACGCTCGTCGTGCTCAGCGAGAGCAGGAAGGACTCGTTGTCCTGCACCACCGTCGAGGCCACGCCGTTAGCATGACCGGCCGCCGAGGCCGTCACATTGACGGTTTGCGGTCCGTCCATCAGCGTGTCATCCACCGCTGTGATGGCAAAGGTAGCACTCAATGAGCCGGCGGCGATCGTCACGCTCGCGGGCACCGTCAGTTCGGTCGTGTCACTTGATGTCAGATTCACTGTCAGCGCCGTGGCCGTAGCTTGATTCACCCGCACATACCCACTGCCGGCAGTGGGTACGTTTTCCACGATGCCGGGCGGCGTGCTGACCAGGAGCGTCAGCGCCTCGTTATCCGTCACCGTCAGCGCCGCCTCGGCAGAGAGGTGATTCACCGCCGCCGCCGAGATCACGAGGCTCTGCGGCCCGTCGGCTAGCTCGTCATCCTCCACGTTCACGTTGAACGTGGTCGAGGCGCTGCCCGCCGGGATGGTCACGGATGCCTCGGCCACCGTCGCCTCCGTCGTGTCACTGGAGACGAGATTCACCGTCAGGGCATCCACCGTGCTGCCGGTGCGTGTGAGCGTGGCGCTCAAAGGTGATGCGCCTTCCGCTGCAGAAGGCGGAAGTGTCAGAGACAGCGTGCCGATGCCATTTACATGGAAAAGACCGCTCGTGCCGGTGCTGCCACCCGAAGCGGCCGTCAGCTCGACACGCGAGGCAGGCTGGTTTATCGCCAGATTGCCGCTCCAGACCCCATTTGTGAAGCTGCCCGTGACCACCGGCGTCAGCGGCAGCGCGGCGCTGCTGCTGAAGCGGGCGTTCGGCACCCCCGTGCTCGCCGTCGGCATGGGCGAGCTCCATTCGTTCCAAGCCAGCGGATCACCTTCGTTCAAATCCGTCTGCCGCGAAACGGTGCGGTTCGCAGAGGCTGTTGTATGCCGCACAAAGCCCTGTACTGCGCCAGTGGAGGTGTTGTTGTAACTGTAGTCCACCATCAGGTTGCGCGTGCCGTCATATTCAAAGCTTGTCGTGAAGGGAAAACTCACCCAACCGGCTTCGGCGATGGTCACGTTGCCTTGGAAGACCGTGGTCCAGCCGGTGCTTTCCCACACCGCCGTGCCAGCGGCCACAAAGTCCGCCTTCGAGGTGTGTTTCGCACGAATCGTAAAGTTGTTCAGCGAGCTGCCCGGGGCAGTGGAAGGGTTCAAATCCAGCCCCGTCAGCCGCCGGGCTGTGCCACCGAGCTCCGAGGCCAGATAGATCACCTGCATGCGCTGCGTCCGGCTTTGCGATCCCAAGGGCACAGAAGTGATGGATGTTCCTGAACCCGTCTGCGCTTTCATGGCCTGCTCCGCCGCCGAAAGCGCCGCCGTGCTGGTGAAACCGGGCACGGGCATGTTGTTGGCATCCTTCGCCGTCACCGTCACCGGCACGTTCGTGCCCGTCGTCTGCGGGGAGGAGATCGCGGCAAAGTCAAAGTGGTCCATCACCGCGCCATTCAGCGTGAACGGGGCCGTCTGCCCTGAGATGCCCGCTCCATTCAGCGCCCGCAACACCACGCCTGGACCGCTGCTGGCAAAGGTGAGATCACCGCTCCAAACACCACCAGCGAAGGTGCCTGAGGCCGCCGGAGACACCGTCACGGGCAGGAAGCCGGAGAAACGAAGGTTGATGCGCGTTGAAAGGGAAAAAGCAGACGGGCCGACACTGCCATTCCAAGTCAGCGGATCGCCGTCCGTGCTGGAGGAGGTGGCATAGACAGACCGCACGGGCGAGGTGGAGGTGTGACGCACCGTGCCAGCGGCGGCGGAAACGCTTGAATTGTTGTAGCTGATGTCCACCAGCAGGTTTTGCATGCCGTCATAGATGAACGGAGTTTGAAACACGAGTGTGTTCCAACCCACCGTGGGAATCCCGATGTCCCGCTGATACACCGTCGTCCAGCCGGTGGTCTCAAACACGACGTTCGCTGCCGTTGCATAGTCCACGCGGGACGTGTGCTTCAGCCGAATGGTGAAATTCCGCATGTCCATCCCTGGAGGCGCCACCACCTCAAAGGCCATCGAACGCAAGGTTCTGGCCGAACCGACCTCCGAAGGCAGGTAAATCGTCTGCATGCGCATGTCCTGGTTCGTTGTCCAAAGGGGTAGGAAGCTCGTGATCGTCCCCGTGCCCGTCACCACCTCGGCGGCGGAAGGCCCGGCGCTGAGGCTGAAGCTCGCGTTCCCGTTGTAGCTCGTCACCGGATTCCCCGCCGCGTCCTGCGCCGTCACCGTCACCGGCGTGGCCGTACCAGAAACCTGTGTGGCTCCGATGCCACTGATGGCGAACTGGCTCAGCGCACCCGCCGTCAGCACGTCAAACGTGTTCGATGTTCCCGTGAGGCCGCCGGTGCCGGCTGCGGTGATGGTCACGCCAGTTTCCGCCTGCGTGGCGGTCACATTGCCAGTCCATGTACCGTTCACGAAAGCGCCGCTCATCGCTGGCGCGACCATTACCGCGCCTCCAGCACCCGCCGCGCTCAGGTTCACCGTATCGGTGAAGGTTGGAATGAGTGCGCCATTCACATCCACCGAGGTGATCGTGACGGCAAAAGGCGTGTTGCGCACCTGCGGATTCGGCACCGTGGCAAAGGCGAAGCCCGCGAGATCATTGTCCAGCACCTGCAAAGACCGTGTGCCATCCGTGAAACCGGCGGCGGAGGCGGTGATCAGCACTGGCTGTGTACCGTCCGTCACCGCATCATCCAACACCGTGAGACTGAATGCTGCGCTGCTGGTTCCAGCGGCGATGGTCACGGACGCCGGGACCGTGGCCTCGCTCGTGTCATCGCTGCTCAAGGCCACCGTCATCGCCGTGGCCGTCGTGCCGGAGAGTGCCACCATGCCTGAGACCGGGAGATTACCTTCACGCGGTGTGGTGCTGGCCAGGTTCACCGTCAAAGTCAGCGCCTCGTTATCCAAAACATCCAGCGTGGCATTGCCGCTCGTCCATCCAGCGGTGCTGGCAGTCACCGTGGCACTGCGGGTGCCATCAATGGCCGTGTTGTTCACTGCACTGATGCTGAAAGTCACGCTCGTCTGCCCGGCGGGCAGCGTCACACTGGTCGGCACTGTCACCAGGCCCGCTGGAGCCGCAGCGAGGGCGATCGTTACATTCACCGGAGCCGCCGCGCTGGCGCTGACGGTGCCAGTGCTTGCCGTGGCGCCTTCCGTCACACTGGCAGGCAGCACCACGCTCAAAACCGCGCCGTCATTGTCCGTAATGGTGAAACTGCCGCTTCCGAAGTCGTAACCCTCAGCGCTGGCCGTCACCGAGATCGTCTCCACCGATTCGATGAGCATATCATCCACCGCGCTGGCTGCAAAGATTGCCGTCGTCTGCCCGGCGAGGATCGTCACACTCGCCGGCAGCGCCACATCCGCCGCATTGGAGGGCGTGAGAGTCACGGTGAGATCGGAGGTAGGTGCCGCAGACGCCGTGATTGTGCCTGTGATGTCCGCGCCACCTTCGGTGGCATTGCCAGAGAAGGAAACCGCCAGCGTACCCGCGCTGGTGACCGCGAAGGCGTTCGTCTCACTCAACACGCCCGCCGCCACATCCCACACGCCAAGATTCTGGCCCGTGCCGCCATACGGGGCGGCTACATCGCCGCTGAAAGCACCATTCGTGAATGCCGCCAGCAGCGTCGGCGAGGCATCGCGCACGACCCGCGCATTGAAGCGCAGCAACGGCCTCGTGGAACTGGACGACTTCGTCGGCGAGGTGGCCGTCCAAAGCATGGGGTCCGCGTTCACCGTGCTGCTGCTGGCGACCGCCGCCTGAGCCAAGGCCGTGTAACCAGCCGACACCGCGCTCATCGAGCCATTCCAAAGGCCGTTCGCCGGACTCGTGTGGATGATTTCCATCAGCAAACTGGACACGCCATCCGTGGTGAACGGGCTGCTGAAGGCTAGGTCTGCCCAGCCAGCTTGGGTGACATTCCATGGCGCGTCATACACCACCCGCCAGCCGGTGTTGTCCCACGCATCTGCGGAAGCCACCGCTGTGGCCGGGGTGTTTTTCATCCGCACCACCAGCCGCCCCAACGTCGGAGGCACGGCCAGGAAATGCACGCCCATCGAAGTGAGCTGGCGCGCCGTGCCTAGTTCCGCTGCTCGGACGAGCAACACGGAGCGCTGGCGGTTGAAGCCACTGGTCTGCAAGGGCAGGCTCGTTGTCGTGGTGCCTGGAAAAGCCCCCACTGGCTGCATCTGCGCCGCGCCGAGTTGCACCAGCCGCGCCGGACCCGCGTAACCCGTTAAATCCTGTCCCAAAGCGTCTTTCGCCGTCGCCGTGAGTGAAAAAGGCACATTTGCCACCTGCGGACTCGAAACGGCGGAAAGCGCGAAACTGGCCAGATCCCCCGCATTGACCGCAAAAGCAGCGCTGGTGCCTGACACGGCCCCCGCAGTTGCCGTGAGCGTCTGCGATGCCGCGACGCTGCCCAGGGTTACATTGCCCGTCCAGCTTCCGGCGGTGAAATTCGTCGTATTGAGCGGTGAAATCGTGTTTCCAGGCGCATTGAGGGCCGCGGGGCCGGTGAAACCAGTCACCGCATCACCGCTGGTGTTTCGGGCGGAAATCGTCACCGGGAAGGGCGTGGCGGCTTTTTGCGCTGAAATCGCTGCCAAGGCAAACGAGACTGCCTCGTCGTCCCGCACGCTCACATTCGCAGTGCCTTCCGTGAGGCCTGCAAAGCTCGCGTTCAGCGTGACGGCTGCGTTCGCCTCCGGCGTGCTGTCATCCACCACCGTGATGGCAAAGGTGGCGCTGCTCTGACCCGCCAGCACCGTCACCGTGGCTGGAACCGTCAAACTGGCCGTGCTCGAGGAACTGAGCGCAAGGCTCATGTTGGCCGGAGCCTGGCCGCCGAGCGTGACCGTGCCCGCCGCAGTTACCGTCCCCGCATTCTCCGCCATCACTGCCGGCGCGGCCAGTGTGATCGTGGCCGGTTCGTTGTCATTCACCGTCATAGCCGCCGTTCCACTCGTGAAACCTCCTGCGGAGGCCGTCAGTGTCACGTTTTGCGCCAGATCGAGCAGCGCATCATTCACGCTAGTGAGGTTCGCCGTCACGCTCGTTTGCCCGGCGGGCAAAACGACGCTCGCAGGCACCGTGGCCTCGGTGGTGTCGTTACTACTGAGTGAAATTGTCACCGCGTTCACCGGTGCCGCGCCGGCTGTGATCGTCAGTGCATTGGCGAGCGTCCCCTGTCCTTCGGTGGCGCTGGCTGGGGCCGTAAGCGTCAAAATCACGCCCTCATTGTCCGTGATGCCGACGCTCAGAGGAATCGACGAGGCATAACCTGCCGCTACCGGCGTGATCGTGATGCTGTGCGCCCCTTCCACGAGGCTGTCATCCACCATGGCGAGATCAAAAGACGCGCTAGTCATGCCCGCCGTTATGGTTACATCCGCCACGCTGGCCTGCGAGGCCGTGTTCACGAGAAAACTCACCGTCACCGGCGATACCGCCGCCGCAGGTAGCGTCACCGTGCCAAAGGCGCTCACCGTGCCCGCGCCTTCATTCACGGTGGCCGTGCCGCTAATTGCCAGCATGCCGTTTGGCGTGGTGACGGTGAACGCATTGCTCTCGCCAAATTTTCCGCCGCTCTCGCTCGCCCGTAGGCGCAGATTCGTCCCCGCGCTTAGCACATCCACATTTCCACTCCAAACACCTGCGGTGAAAGCCGCGGTCGTCGTCGGACTCACCCGCGCGGCCACCGGAGCGGCCTGGAAGGGTAGCGTAAGTCCCACATTCAGCGCCGCAGGCGTCGCCACAGCCACCTGCCAGTCGGAGGCGCTGTTGTTGTCCCGGTTGCCGATGCGTTGGAGCGTTTGACCTGCCACCGTGCTGCCGATGGCGGGCACGGCCGAGCCGCTCCACACCTCAGTTGGCAGCGTCGGCGTCAGTAGGCGGGGATCTCCGCCAGAAATGACAAAGTCCACCACCTCATCGTTGGCATTTCTGAGCACCACATAGCTGTTGGTAGTCGTTGAGTGGTTGAGTGAGAGACCCGTGCGGAACAAAGGGTATGTCCCCGGCGAGGTTCCGCTCTCCATCAGGCGGAAAATGCCCCCCGCGGCCACGGTGGTGGCGTTTGGAATGACAAAGGTCAGATATGGCGCGGGGAACGAATTGAACTGCGTCATCTGGATTTTCCAGCCGGAGACATCCACGGGCGCATTGGTCGTGTTCGTGAACTCAAACTCGTCCGTCGTCCAGGTGCTGTGCTCGGTGATGAGGATGGAACGTTGTGTCACGGCGGGCAAAACCGCGCTCACATTGGCCGTGCCCGTGAAGCCGGTGGCGACATTTCCCAAGGCATCCAGCGCTGTGACCGTCACCGGAATGTCTGTGCCGCTGCTCTGCGGCGAACTAATGCTACTCCATGCAAAAGAGGCCACCGACCCTGCGGCGGGTACGCTGAAGCGCCACACTGGCCCCTCGATGCTCTCCGCTCCTTTCTGCGTGATCACCTTCCAAAAGTAAGTCGTTCCCAGGGTCAGGTCTGGCAGGCTCCAGGCTGGCGCAGTGGTGGTCCCGAGCAGCTCCGATGCTCCAGGTGTCGGATTCGTCCCGAAGTACACCTCGTAGCTCGATCCCGCTGGGCGCTGCTGGATGCGGATGTCATCCAGCAGCACATTGAGGATGGCGCTTCCAGGCTGCACCACAAAAGCCACCCGAATGCTGCGACCCCGCCACGCAGAAAGGTTGGCGCTCTGCGCGCTCCAGTCCACCAACAGCGGCGATCCTGGTGCCGTGACAAACGGCGTGGCTAGTACGGCATCCGTGGCCGGATCGCGGATTTCCAGGCGGTACTGTTGCGTGGCGGTATAGCTCGTGCCGGTGTTGCGAATGCGTTGCATCCACTGCAGCACTGGAGCAGGACCATCCGGCGGCACCGCCACATCCTGGAACATCACCCAAAGCCCGCTGGTGCTATTCGAAGCGAAAATCATCGACGCTGCGCCGCTGTAAGCAGGCGTCGGAGTGTCCGCGCCCGTCGGGTCCAGCGTGCCGGTTTGCAGGCGGAACATCGGCCCGCCCGGCACATTGAAGCTCCAGTCGCTCAATCCGGCCTCAAAATCGCCGTTGGTGATCAAATTCCCCTCCGAAACGCTCCAGGCCAGATCGGATGCCACCGGATTGTTCGTCGAAAGATGTGCCGGACGCGGATTCCAGGCCACCGCTGCAGATTCCTCGTCCTGCACGACCACCACCAGCATGCCATCGATAAAACCGGGCGCGGTGGCCGTGATCGTGACGTTTTGCGGTCCGTCTAGATCACTGTCATTCACCGCCGTCATGGCAAAACTGGTTTGCGTAGCCCCGGCAGGCAGCATGATGTTTGTCGGCACCGTCAGCTCACCCGTGTCACTGCTGGAGAGGCTGATGACCACATCACTCTGCGTTAGCCCGTTGATGGAGATGCGCCCGGCAGCAGCACGCAGACCATCGCCTTCATTGATGGATGGCACCGTCTGCGCCAGCACGAGGTTGGCGTTTTCATCGTCCAGAATATTCAGGGTGTCTGCTCCGGTGGTCCAACCTGTGACGCTGGCAGTGAAGACAGCGCTGCGGCTGCCATTGATGAAGCCGTCATTGGCCAGCGTGATGAAGAACTGCGCCGAAGTCTGCCCGGCAGGGATGATCACTGAAGCAGGTACGGCGGCCCCAGGATTCGAGGATTCGAGCGTGATCGTGACAGCAGCATCCACAGCGACCGGAACAGACACCGTGCCGGTGAGTGAGGAACTGCCCTCGATACCATTGAGTGGCGCATCGACGGTGAGCACCGCTGTTTCATTGTCATGCACAGTCAGCGCGGTCGTGCCGGTCGGGAAGGTGGCGGCATTGACTGTCAGCACCACCGTCTGACTCCCATCCAGCAACACGTCATCGACGATGGTCACGGGAATGGTGATCTGGTTGGTATTGGCCGGCACGGTGACGGTGGCGGGCAGCAAAACATCCGCCGTGTTGGCACTGAGCGTCACCGTGAGCGCGGAGGTCTGCACTGGCGTGACATTGAGTGTGGCAATGACGTCAGAGGCACCCTCCGTCACCGCCTGCACCGGCAGGGAGAGGGTGAGATTGCTGCTGATTGACTGGGCAATGAGAATGTCATCAATGGCGATGCCGTCCGTGCTGATGCCATAGTTGTCGTATTGGTTGAAGCGGATTTTGAAGCTGCTGGTGTAGTTCAGGCCGCGTGCTGCGATGGCGGCATCGAGATCGACGGTGTACTTGGTCCAGGAGTTCGAAAGGCTGCGCAGGCCCTGTACCTCATACCAAGTGGTGCCGCCGTCCGCGCTGATGGCCACGCCGTCGAAGTCTGCGCCATTGATGAACGGACTGGTGGGCGGGCCGTGCGAATCCTCGCCGAAGCCCTTGGCCCAGAAGGAGAGTTCCACATCGTTCTGGTCGGCAAGGTTCACGGTGAGCGTGGCCTCATTACGAGCGTAGGTGGCATCGATGGAGGAGTCCATCGTGAGATGATTGCTCGCACGCGGTGCATTGGCCGCCGTAACCTGTGTGCGGAAGGGGCCGGTGCCGGTGACTGTCCATGCGCCGGAGAGCGTGGGCGCATCAAACGGCTCGGCCAGGATGGTGATGCGCAGCGGGTCAACAGTCAGTGACACCTGCCGTTGGATGACCGCGCCGCTGGTGGAGTTGGTGAAATCGATCATGGCGTTGTAGCTGCCGGGGGCCAGATTGTTCGCCGCAGCTGAGAAGGAGGCGGTGATGGAGTCATTCGCACCACCAGCGAGCGAACCTGCGGTGCGGGAGAGCAGCAGCCAGGGCTGGCTGGCATTGGCGGTCCAATTTAATGACGCGGAGCCGATGTTGTTCAACGTGATGGTGCGTGAGGCTGGCGCAAACGGGCCACCAAGCACACCCGTGGCAGCGAAGGGTGTGGCTGGCGAAACCTGCAAGTCATCCGGGATGTCATAGGCCTCCACCACTCCCGTCGTCGTGCTGTTCGCAGGTCCGCTGGCGCTCGCGCCCATGCCGCGTTTGGCGAAGCCGGCCCACAAGTAGTTGGCATTGGCGCCAGCATTGTTCACCAGATCCGCTTGGATGATGGCGTCACGCGCCTGGATGAAGGTGGGGTTTGCAGGCGTCAGTTTGAGGCCGTCGGTGACGATGCGTAGCATCAGCATATTACCCACCGCCCAACCGCGCGCGGTGATGATGTTGGCACGGCATTCCAGGAGCATGTTGCACCACACCTCACCCTGCGCGTGGTACTGTGAGGGATCGCCATTGGACGATCCGTAGCGCGGGCTCAGCGGGATGCCAGTGTGCGGAAGTGCCTGCGTGGGGTCGATGTCCTTGTAGGTCAGCGGCGCCTTCATCATGTCCGTGCAGTAAGGATAGCGCCGGATGCCGAAGTAGTAGTTCGTGCTCATGCCACTGAGCAGGTAGGTCGAGTAGCCACCCATGGCGTAAACGCCGTTCACATTGTCCGCAGCCTCGCTCAGCAGTGACATGGCGTAGAAGTCCGACCACCCTTCTCCCATGCCGCGTGACTGCCAGGCGCTGATGCCGACACCGCCGCCGACGAGGCGGTTGCTGATGCCGTGACCGTATTCATGCACCACGATGTCACCATCGAAGGAACTGTCGCGATCCGGCACGGCGCCGGGCCAGATGAACATCTGCATGCGGCCTGGAGAGCCGTCGCTCGGCGTGGAGAAGTTGGCATTGTTCGTGCCGCTGCCGTCCTGCGCGTCCGCCTGCACCGCATCATTGCCGTTGCCACCCCTGCCGAAATTATTGGTCTGAAAGTTGCCGGCGCTCTCCGTGAAGCCCAGCTCATACATGCGATCATGGATCCAGTTGTTGTAATAGAAAAGCTGCGTCACCGAGGCATTGCGGTAAGTCGTCGGTTCCGAGGCCGAATTGAAGGGGAAATCAAGCACGCGGCTGGGCGAACCTTGTGGACGCGGCGTGTCGGCAATGTTGTCCGCGTTCAGATCCAGGTGTGCATCGACGTTGTTGCCCACTGTCTCATTCTGACCGTCGGGAATCCATCCTTCCGGGGATGCGGTGGTGTTCAATGCCTGCGTCATCACCAAAGAACGCGCGACTTCCGCTGGTTGCGTGGAGAGTGGCGTGTTGTGGCCCGGCGTCATTGGCGTGGGGCTGTCACCAGTGAACACGCGATACGAAGCATTGCTGATATCGGCCGTCAGGCTCTGGCGCACGAGGATTTTTCCGTCCTCGGCATCAATGAGCAGACGGAACATCTCGTTTTGCTGCAAGCTGAAGGTTTCGATCTCCCATGCCAGCCGCAGCGTGTCCTCATCCATCGGTACCCAGCTCAGGTGTGCCGTGGTGTCAGAGTAGCCCGGAACTGTCAGCTTCTGCGTTTTCTCAGCGCTCTGTGTGGCTGGTTTCGGCGTAACCGCATCGCGTTGCAACTCTCCGCCCAAGTTTGTGGCCACGCGCGTCATCGCATCGGCAGCGTCCAATGGTGGCTGGGGCACCTGCTTGACTTGTTTTCCGGCTGCCTTGGCCGGATCACTCATAAAATGACTGCCCAGCGTCAGTAGATCGCCATTTTTCGTGAGATTGGCCTTCAAAATCGTCTGGAACACCGGTACACCCGCAACTTCCTGCTGCCATACCACTGTCCGCATCCCGTTGTGCGCTGTCACATCCTCCCGCGTCACACGCGCCTGACCCGGCTGCATTGCTGCTACGCCGTGACCGAACAACGTCGCATGCCTTGTCACAAAATCATGCACGGGCGCATACGCATCCTGCACGCCAGGAGTCGCCTGCGCCAGAAATCGTCCTGCGGCCATGATGTGGCTGGGAGCACCAGTGAGCGGATCAAAATCCACCTGCACGCCTGGCACTTCAAGCCGTAGCGCAGCTAGCGCCTTTCCACGCTCCGCGCTCATCTTCTCCGCATCAACCTTGCGCTCCCGTTCGTCCAACTCGCTCAGCCGGTCTTTTTTTCGTTCCAGGATGAAACTTAATTTGGGCCGTTCATTTGCAGGCCCCTGGGGTTGCTCTGCTACAGGTTTCGATGCGCTGGGTTCAGACTGTTCTGAGATTGAGATCAGCCACAATACGGCTCCAAGCACTATCAAAATCAAGACGTGAGGTAACCAGAGTCTAAGTGAATAAACATTCATAATCTGGTTCTATCTTAAAGATGGTCTTCAGCGCAAGCCTTGAATCTTAGAAAAAAACAACCGCAGGCGAGGCGCGTGCGGCATGACAGTTCTGCCCACCCCGCCCTTGTGCGGACTCCCAGCTGCGGCATCTTCTCTCCTGCTCATGCCCTCCACGCTTCCCTCCGATTCCGAACTTGGCCGTCTCGGCCTCGAAACCCCCATTGCGCGCATTGATCGGGCGTTGGAGGAGATTTGGAAGGATGATGAGGCCAAAACCCGTGCCTCGCTCATCAATCTGGCCATTTACACCGAGGACAGCGCGATTCTCGCCGGGAACAACGATCTGCTCGCTCACGTCGCCGCCGAGCATGCCTGCCGTGCTCTGCTCATTCTTGCACTGCCGGACGCGCGGCCGCCGCGCGCACGGGCGTGGATTCAGGCGCTGTGCCGCCCGTATCAGGGCAAACAAACCGTGTGCAGTGAGCAGCTCAGCTTTGTGCTTGAGGGCGGTGATGCCGCGCAGGTGCAAAACATCGTCTTCGCCCACCTCGATTCCGATCTGCCGCTCGTCGTCTGGTGGCAGGCCGATCTCACCCAAAACTTCGAGGAGCGCTTCTATTCCCGCATTGACACCCTCATCATCGACTCCAGCCGCTGGACCAACCCCGCGAGGCAGTTCGACGCCCTGCTCACCGCCTTGAACGCCGAAACGGCTGGCTTCGACGTGCGTGACCTCGCCTGGACGCGTTCGCACTTCATGCGCACCGCGCTCGCCAGTTGCTTCCAGGACGCCGCCGCACGGCAAAACATCGGAAAGCTTCAAACCGTCCACATCACTCATCTCAAAGGCCAGCGCACCGCTGCGCTGCTGCTGGCCGTGTGGATCAATCAGCGTCTCGGCACCACCTTGGTGCTCGAATTGATCGAAAAAGACACGGGCTCCGCGCTTCAAAGCCTCGTCCTCGCAGGCGAGGGTGTGCGTGTCGAGGTGCGCCGCGACTGCGACTCCTCCTTCATCAATGTTTCCACCTCCTGCGGTCAGCACGAGCACAAGGATCTTCTCCCCGCCGATGTGGACAGCGACGCCGAGCTCGTCACCGAGCAGCTCTCCCGCTTCCACGGCAGCACACTTTACTCCAGCATGCTGCCGTTCGTGCGAGGCATGCTGGAGTGACCGTTCGCGGTTCTCTGTTGCAAACTGCGAGCGGCGAACTGAGAACAGCGAACGCATGCAACCCTGGCTCCATCTCGCCCGCATCTCCAACCTGCCCACGGTCTGGACCAACGTCACCGCCGCCTGGCTCCTCGCTGGTGGCACTTTCACGGATCCACGTCTCTACTGGCTCATCCTTGCCGGTTCATTGCTCTACACCGGCGGCATGATCCTCAATGACGCCGCGGATGTGAAGTTCGACCGTGAGCATCGCAAAGGTCGTCCCATTCCCAGCGGCCAGGTCAGTCTGAGCACCGCCTGGATCGTCAGCATTGCCATGCTGATCGTCGGCGCGACACTAGCCACCTGGTTCGGAGCCAATCCACGCATCACAGCCCTTCTCGTGGCTGCCATCGTGTTCTACGATCTCTACCACAAACAGTGGGCTGGTTCCGTCATCATCATGGGCGCATGCCGCATGCTCCTCTATTTGATGGCCGCTAGCGCTGCGCCGGCTGCCGCCCTGCCAGCTGCCGCCGCTCTAGGCTGCTACGTTGTAGGCATTACCGTCGCAGCGCGTCTGGAGCATAAAAACGGTTCGCTGCCCGCTGCCTCATCCATGCTCGCCCTCGGGCTGCTCTACACCCCTGGCATCGTCTTTGTGATGCGTTTTGCCTCCCCAGAGGGCTATTCGATGCAAATCGTGATTCTGGCGGCTTTTGCCATCCTCATCGCCTACGCCACGCAAATGCTGCGCAAAGGCGGTGCAGCCATCGGTCACGCTGTCGGCACGTTGCTCGCCGGCATCGCCATCGTCGATGCTCTCGCCGTTTCGACTGTGTCTGTCACTCTTGCGCTCGGCTTTGTCGCTCTCGCCCCCGTTTTGCGCTTTTGGCAGCGCTGGGTGGCCGCGACGTGAGCTGGGAAATTCGTCATTAGGGTTTCGACATTCGTCATTTGCCAGGTTTGCCGACAGATTTCGCCTCCGATGTCTGTTCTTCCTTTCCCTTTGACCTCCAACCCATTGCAGGCAAAGAACCCGCCCCCCAATGCTGGAGAAACCAATCAGGCTCGAACACACCCACCGCATCTTGTTCACGAGGGAGGTTTTCGCGCCCCGAAACAACACCATCTGTGAACTCCTGGCCCTCGACAAACCGCACAAGCTCCCGCGTGTGCTCGTCTTCGTCGATGAAGCCGTCGCCAACGCGAACCGCGATCTACTCGACGACATCGTAGCCTATGGCCAGGTGCATGCGGAGTCCTTCACGCTGACGGACTCGCCCATCGTCATCCCCGGTGGAGAAGCCTGTAAAAACGACCTGCGCCTCGTCGAATGCTGCTGGGACGCCATCAACGAGGCCGCGCTGGACCGTCACAGCTACGTCTTCGTCATCGGCGGCGGTGCCGTGCTCGATCTCGTCTGCTTCGCGGCCTCCACGGCGCATCGCGGCATCCGCCATGTGCGTTTTCCCACCACCACCTTGTCTCAAGGCGATGGCTGCGTCGGCGTGAAGAACGGCGTGAACTACTTCGGCAAAAAGAATTGGATCGGCAGCTTCGCCGTGCCCTTCGCGGTGGTGAACGACTTCGCCTTCCTCGAATCACTGCCAAAACGTGAGCGCCGCAATGGCATCATCGAGGCCATCAAGGTCTCGCTCATCCGTGACCGCGTGTTCTTCGAGCAAATCGAGGCCATGGCTGACGACCTCGCCGCGCTGAAGCAGGAGGCGCTCGAAAAAGTCGTGCAGCGCAGCGCCGAACTGCACGTCGAGCACATCGCCACCGGCGGTGATCCCTTTGAGCTGGGCTCCGCCCGCCCGCTCGACTTCGGCCACTGGGCCGCGCACAAGCTGGAGCAGATCTCTAAATTCTCCGTCACGCATGGCGAGGCCGTGGCCATCGGGATGGCCGTGGATCTCGTCTATTCACGCATGCAGGGCATCCTGGATGAAGAAACCTGTGAGCGCGTGTTGAAACTGATTGAGCGCATCGGCTTCGCCACCTTCTCACCGCATCTGCTCGACAACGGTCGCAGCGGCGAGCCGGTCATCCTCGAAGGCCTCGAAGAATTCCGCGAGCATCTCGGCGGCGAGCTGACCGTCACACTGGTGCCGGAGATTGGCTCGAAGCTGGAAGTCCACGAAATGAACCGGGTGAAGATTCTGAACGCGCTGGTTGATTTAAAGCACCGCCAGACCGCCGGAACGTAAACGCCACCAGCGACAGCGTGCAGAGCGAGCTCAGCGGCATCAAAATCGCCGCCGCCAGCGGGCTCAAATGTCCCGCCAGCCCTGCGATGGCGGTGACGAGGTTGTATGTCACCGAGAATGCGAACACGCGCCGCGTTGCTTTGCGATGCAGCTTAGCCACCTGCATGAGGCCGCTCACAAAACGCAGGCTGTGGCCCAGGAAAAAGAAATCCGCCTTCTGCTCCAGGAAACTGCGTCCTGTGACCGGACTGCCCGCGCAGAGCGCCTCGTCAAAGGCCAGGCTGTCGTTTGCCCCATCGCCGACATACAGCGTGTCTTCGCGATTTCGTTCCCTCAGCCAATCAGCCTTCGCTTCCGGGGTCAATTCAGCCCGCCAGCACGTTTCCGGCAGCTCCAGCTTCCGCGCGATGTCCGCCACCTTCGGCGCACGATCACCGCTGAGCACGCAGACCTCGATGTGACGCTCCCGCAGATGCCGCACTTCCTGCAACGACTCCGCACGCAGTTCATCGCGGAAACGAAACGCCGCCAGCACCGCGTCATCACGCGTTAGCACCGCATCACCTGCGATGGCCGCCTCCGGCCTTCCGAGACGCCATTCACGACCGCTTGCATCGTTGAATGCCAGACCATGCCCCACGGTTTCCTTCACCGTGCAGTCATCCAGTGCATGCGCATCGCCCTCAAATGCCACCGCATCATACAAGCTGCGGCTCACCGGATGCAGATTGCCCGTCACCAGATGCCGCAACGCCGCGCGGGCATCCGCATCCAGCGCTCGCAGCACCTCGGGATTCTCCAAAATGGGGTTCTCCAGCGTCAGCGTGCCTGTTTTATCAAACACCACGCGTTTCACGCGCATCAGCCGCTTCCACAGGCCCAGCGTGCGCACAAACACGCCCAGTTTTTCCGCACGCGCCGCCGCCATCTCCTCGGCCAGCGGCACCGCCACGCCCAGCGCGCACGGACACGACACCACGAAGATCGAAATCATCACCTGCAAGGCTTGCACGATGCCAGAGCCATGACTCCACCACCAGATCGCTCCCGCAATGCCGACGATCACCACGACGGCCAGATACACCCGCAGCAGCTGCTCCAGCCGCAAATCGCGAAACTCCGCCTCACGTCGCGCATCGAGCAGACGACGTAACGTTGAGTCCTCCCACGTCTCCACCGCCTCGACGGTGAGAGCCTGCGTGCCGATGTTCAAAGCTCCTGATGGCAGCAACTGGCCTTCCTCACGCGCCTGTGCCTCGCTCTCGCCATTGATCCATTCAAGGCTTACCGAAGCAGCCTCGCTCACAAGTTTCGCCGCCACCGGCACGGTCTGTCCCGGCTTCACCACAAACTGCACGCCAGTCTTTAAGGCCGCCACGGGCTGCATCTCTTCCATGCCCGTTTCGTTGATCACACTCACCGCATCGGGGATCGACGTGTCACGCATCAAGCGTCGGCGATTGCGATCCACTGCCGCCTGCTGCGCCCAGCGGCCCGTCAGCATCAGGAAGATGAAAATCGCCACGAAATCAAAATACTTCAGTCCCTCCACGCCCGCGATCCAGCCGCCCATCGAGCCCACATACGCCGCCGTCACGCCCAGAGCGATCGGGGTGTCAATGTGCAGCACGCCCGCGCTCAGGCTGCGCCACGCACGTTCGATGAAATAACTGCCGCCCACCGCCATCGCCAGTGTGGCGGAAAACGCGGCGATCAGATCAAACCAGTGCGCGAAGGCAAAATCATGCGGCATGCCGAAATACGCGGGCAGCGAAAACGCCATCGCATTCATCGCAAACGCCCCGCACACACCCATGCGGCGCTCCAGGCCGGAAGATTCCTTTTTTTCCCCACCCTGACGCGGCGGACCGAGCAAATAGCCAAAACTTTGCAGATCACGCGCCATCGCCACCGCATCAAACTGCCCACGTTGCCACGTCAGCCGCACCTCGCCATGCACCACATCCACATTCACCCGCAAGGCGCCCGCATGCCGCGCAAACAATCGCTCGATCAGCCAAACACAGCCCACGCAGGACAAGCCTTGCACCGCCAGCTGCAGTTCCACCGCGTCCGCTTCAGTCGTGCGCTCTGTCTCGGCGCTCAGCAGCGTCAGCCATTCATAATCCCGCTCCCGCAGCGCTTGCGGTGCCACCGGTGGCAGCGCGGCATTGCCTTTGAGGTCGTAGAAGTGATCCAGTCCCTCCTGATGCAAGAGATCGTGGACGTAGCTGCATCCAGCGCAGCAAAACCCATCGTCACGGCCCGCCGGAACCGGTGAGCCACAATGGGTGCAGTTAAGGAGATTGTGAGGCGCGTTCATCACGTCCGCAGTATCCACAGGTAGCCGTCTGGCTCTCGTCAGTGTTTGGCATTGAGAGTGCGTGGCTTGCGCGGCGGAGCAGGGTCAAGGCTTCGCCTGTCAAGTCGTGGTCAAGTGTCGTGCCAGCCCCCTTCTTGACGATTCCTTGACCACTTGACCACTCCTTGACCGGTCTCCGCTCCTCACCTCCCCAGCCCCGCCAAATACGCCACCAAATCCCGCAGCTCCTCCCGCGTCATGTTCATGATCAGTCCTTCCGGCATCAGTGATCCCGCTTCCTGACGCTCGGCGATCTGCGCTGCTGTGAATCGGCTCGTCTGACCGCTCGCCAGTTCGCGCAACTGCATCTCCCCGCCCGCCTCACTCACCTTGTAGCCTTGCAGCTTGCGACCGTCCTTCAGCGTCAACGTCGTCGCCACATAGCCTTCTTTGATTTGCCGGTTCGGCCATACCACGGCCTCAATCAAGAGTTCCACCGGCACACCGCGCCCGACCGCATCGAGTTCCGGTCCCACGATGCCGCCCTGCCCGCCGATCTTGTGACACGCGATACAGCCTGACAGCGGCGCATGGAAAACTGTCTTTCCCTTCGCCGCATCGCCGTTTGCCTTCACTTCCGCAGCCAAAGCGGCCACCCATGCCGCGTCATAGGCTGGCACCCCATTCTTCACGCCCAAAATCTTCCCGAACGCCATCGTCAAAACCGCATCACCACGACCTGCCGCTGTCAGCACGGTCATCGCCAGCTTCGCCGCTTCGGCAGAACACGGCTTGGCATCCAACGCTTTCGCCAAGGCCGCAAGGGAGGCCTCACGCGACAACAACGCTGCCAGCCACGCTCGCATTGTTGCCGCGTCTTTGATGCTCGAAATGGCCTCTGCGGCCAATTGACCTGCCACCACCGGTTTTTTCTCTGCCAAGGCCGTCAAAGCTGCCGTGCGCAGCGGCCATGGTTGCGGCGCATCCTTCACGTAGCTCTCAAAGGTCTCTGCAGGCTCTCCTAATTTCGCGAGCGCCATCAAAGCCGGAGCGCGGGTGCCTTCACCCGCTTTCAAAAGCTCGCGGATGAGGGCATCCGCACTCCTGAGCCGCCAAGCACCCACCAGCGCACACGCCGCCTTTTTTTGCGCTTCATTTCCCTCCTTCAAAACACCCAGCAGCAGCGGCTCCGCGCCTTCTGGCGTCTTGAAGCCACGTTGAGCCGCCGCAGCCGCCAAATCCTCCAGCGCCGCCTGATCCTTCACGCCCAGCTTCAGCGCCATCAGCATGTCACCCGGCTCGCCCTTGCGCACTAGCGCCGCCACCAAGCCACGCCGCGTCTCAGGCGGCATCGACTCACCCTTCGCTGCCAAAATCGTGCGCACCACGCCCAGCAACTCTGCGCTGCCCTCCTTCTCAATCAAGAACGCCAGATGCTTCGGCGGCAGCGAGTTCAAAATCTCAAACGGCGGCTTCTTCCACTGCGGCGTCGTCGCATGCACCGCCAGCCATAAGGCTCGTTCGATGAAACTGTCCATTGGCTTGTCGAGCACCTTCAAGGCGACCTTGATGGCTTCGGGAGATGGAATCTTCGCTGCGGCAACGACGGCTTCAAGGCGGACGAGTGGACTGGCGTCTTGAGTTGCCTTTTCGATCTCAGTTAGACTTGGTGGACGCGTTGGACCTGTCAGACCCTTCTGACGATGTTGCTGATAAGCCTCCCAACGGCCGCCACGCTCATCGAACTGGCGTGATTTGTCAGTGACCCGCCAAATTCGTCCACGCTTCGCATCCCGGTTCGGATGCCGGAAGCTCGCCTGATAGTGGCCGATGATCGGGTCATACCAGTCAGCGATGTAGAGTGCGCCTTCGGGCCCAAATCGGATGTCGATCGGCCGGAAGGCCACGTTGTCACTCGTGATGAGCGCAGGCTGCTCCACGGCCTCCATGCCGCTGGGGAATTCGCTGTGCGGGATGAGCTTGTGGCGATACACCGCGTTCTCAAAGAAGCCGCCGGTGATGACTTCCTCCTGCATCGACTCCGGCCAGTGTGTGTTCCCCACGATGTCGATCCCGCAGAACTTCCGTAGGCCATCCGTCTTGATGATCTGGCCGCTGTAGGGCAGTTGAAAACGCTCTAGCAGGAAATGCGGGATGCCGTGGCGGTTCGAAACATGCGAGTCCTCCTCCAGCGACGTGCTCACCTCCATCGGCCGCGCCCAGAACATGCCTGCCGCGCCCGCCACCATGATCGGCTGGCCTTCTTTGGTGAAGGCCGTGCCCCAGGCGTTTGCCGGCATGCCGGTCGGATACGGATTCAGCCGCCCGCTCTTCGGGTAGTAGTGCCAGAAGCCCGCGCCGTAGAGTGTCTTCGTGCCATGCACCGTCGTCACGCGTGAGTAGCAGTGCAGGCCCTGATGCATCACCAGCGCACCATCCGGTGCCCAGATGAAGCTGTTCAGGCACTGATGCGTGTCCCCGGTGCCGAAGCCGCTGAACACCACCTCACGGCGGTCCACGCGATCATCGCCATCGTCGTCGTGCATCAGCCACAGCTTTTCGCCCTCGCCCACATACACCGAGTGCCCGTTGGGCGATTTCACACCTGAATCACGTGGTGCCAGCTCCATGCCCATCGGCTGGCTCAGTCCGCCGGTGAAGACCGTGCGCTTGTCCGCACGTCCATCATGATTCGTGTCCTCCAAGATGATGATCTTGTCGTCCGACACGGTCCCCGGCTTCGCCTGCGGGTAATCACTCGTCTGCAGCACCCACAAGCGCCCGCGCTCATCCCAGCGAATCGCGATCGGATTCGGAATCCCATCCGCCTCGCTCGCAAACAGGTTCACCTCAAAGCCATCCAGCACCTTGAACGACTTCAGCTCCGCCTCCGGCGAATGATCCGGCGGCGGTTCACCGACCGAGATGCCTTTTTTCTGCGCAGGCTGCGCGAGCAGGCATGTTGAACAGAGCCAGGCCAGCCAGAACGAGCTAAAGCTCGGGAGTACTTTTTTCATGGCAGCTTGCCTCCCAGATCGTTCGCCAGTTTCCATAGCTCGTTCTCCTTCGCTTCGATCAGCGGTTTGAATTGCTCCACTTCACCGGGGAACCAGCGCTGCGTCGGATCGGTGTGATCGCGGCTGCTCGGCTGCGCGGTGCGGTCTCCATGCAGAAATGCCCAGTTCGCCGGACGCCAGTAGCGATGCCACAGCCTGTTCTTCTCGCCGATCAGCGTCTTCAGTCGCGTATCCGGCACTTTCACATCGCCGCCCCAAAGCTTCGCCACACGCATCCCAAGCTGTGCCGCCCCCGTCGAAGACACATTCAGTCCATCACGAGTCGATCCCGGCTTCAAATCGCCATCCTGAGCCGCAAACAACGCCCCGTGTGCCTTCGCGACCTCCGTCATCACCGCCGCATACTTCTTCAGCGCCGCGTTGTGCTTCGCCAGCTCACCTTCAAACGCTGGCGGCTCCACCAGCACCAATCGCGGCGTCACTTCCGCGCACAACGTCACCAGCTTCTCCAGCGCCGCACGAAACTCCGCCAATCCGGCCCCGCCACGCTCCAGACACTCCTGCCGTCCAAACATCAGCATCGCCGCCGTGGCACCGGAGCGCACCAGTTGCTGCTTTAAGCCGCCAAAGTTCATCGGACGATCCTGGCGAAACACCGTGTCAGCTTCCCAAGCCAGGCTGCGCACCTTCACACGACTGCCCGGAAACTGCGCCAGCATCAGTGCCTCCATCGTCCCCTCCTCCATCATCGCCACCGCCTCCGTGCCACCGAGCACGGCCACGACTTCCTCCGTCATCAGTTTCATCGTACCCGTGAACGGCTCCAGCTTCGTCTGCAAACCCGCCATCGGTGCCATCGAAGCCATTTCGAGAATTTCCGGACGGGTCAAAGCGCGATTGTAGAGCCGCAGATTGGCGATCTGGCCGCCCAGTCCTCGACTGCACGGATCAAACAACGCCTTGGTGAGCACGATGGGACCAGGAACCTCGCGCCAGGAGTTCATCTCGACGCCGTTCACCCAAATGCCAGAGAGCGCCTGTCGAGCATCTCGCTTCACATTGAGCACCACCTGCCACCAACGGCCCTCCATGGGCTGCGAGACAGAAACCGGATGTCCAAAGCCGCGACCTTTGAGCGTGATGGAAAAACCCTTAGTGCCGAGATTCCAGTCCAGCAGTCCGCTCTGTGATTCATTGATCAGCGCCAGAATGTGGCTGCCATGGTGCATGTCAGGCTCCTTCTCGACTTGAAACGCGAAAACCACTGCGAAGTCCTCCAGTTTCATTCCCTCCGCCTCAGTCGGTAGCCGCAATGTCTTCTCGATGTCTAGCGGCATCACCTCATCCCACTTCGCCACCAAGCCCGCCTGCAAATCCGACACATCACCACTTACCTGCGCCGTGGTGCTGCTGGTAAGTAGGAGAGTGATCCCGATGAGGCAACGATAGAGCATAGAATCGACAAAACTCGCGCCGTGGTCGGCTTCTTGCAGTTCGTTCTGTTCATGACGCGGCAATGCTGGTATGCCTGAAAAATTCCGCTCATACGCTCATGAAACTCAAGCTCGACCTCGAAGACTTCCACGTGCCCGATGGCAAACCGTTTCGCATTAAGAAGGCGAAGACGAAAGTGAAGGATGTGTACAAGGACGATGCGCACTACGAGTCTCTCATCGCCGAGTTCCGCACGGAGATCGACGATTTGCAGCAGAAGATGTATGCGCAGAACCGCCAGGGTCTGCTGCTGGTGTTTCAGGCGATGGATGCTGCCGGGAAGGACAGCACGATCAAGCACGTGATGAGCGGGGTGAACACGCAGGGCGTGGAGAGTCATGCGTTCAAGCGGCCCACCGATGCAGAACTGGATCGTGACTTCCTCTGGCGCACGACGCGTGTGATGCCGCCCCGCGGCCGCATCGGCATCTTCAATCGCAGCTACTACGAGGAGGTGCTCGTCTGCCGAGTGCATCCTGAGATCGTGACCAAGATTCAACGTCTGCCAGCCGCGACGACCAAGAACATCGACAAGCTCTTCGCCGACCGGCTCAAAGACATCCGCAAATTCGAGAGCTACAGCCATCGCAACGGCATCCGCATCGTGAAGTTTTTTCTGCATGTGTCGAAGGAGGAGCAAAAAAAGCGCTTTTTGGCCCGCATCGACACGCCGAGCAAAAACTGGAAATTTGAGGAAGGGGATGTGAAGGAACGCTCCCACTGGAAGGACTACATGGTGGCTTATGAGGACGCCATTCGTTCCACCGCCACCGAGCAGTGTCCGTGGTATGTGGTGCCTGCCGACGACAAGAAAAACATGCGCCTCATCGTCAGCGCGGCCATTCTGGCCGAGATGCAGACGATGAAGCTGAAGTATCCCGAACTGCCGGAGGAGCAGAAGAAGCATCTGCAAGTGGCGAAACAACTGCTGCTGTCGGAGTGATGTCCGCAATCAGCGTGCTTACTTCTTCTCGGTATCTGGTTTGCACTCGCACAGCCACTCCGCTTTGTTGCAGCCATCGCAGTTGGCGGTGTTGTATTCCAGGCGTGCAGTGACTGACTTGGCATCGGGAGCATCCTTGTATTGAAGGATGAGCCAGTCTCCCGCTTTGATGACGGGAACGACGAAGCCTTGGGCATCCTTTTCCACGACGAGTTTGACGGGCTTCTCGCGTTCGCCAGTGGTCGCGGTGAGTGTCTGTTCAGCTATGACGACTGGTTTCATGTCCTTGTCGAGCAGGGCGATGTGGAACTTGTCGCCTTTGACGATGACTTCGCCGTGCAGGGTCTCGTTTTTGCTGAATTCAAGGATGCGGCCCTTGTTGGGACCCAGTTCGACGCCTTCGTGGGCGAAGCTGAGGGATGTGATGAGGGAGAGGAGGATGAGTTTGGTTTTCATGGTGTGGGTTGGATGTATTTGAGCGCGGCCTTGCGGCCAAAGAGATAAAAGACGGCGGGAGTGACCATGAGGTCGAGCAGCGTGCTGCTGACGAGACCTCCAACGATGACGACGGCGACGGGGTGGAGGATTTCCTTGCCCGGCTCGTTTGCGGCAAGCAACAGCGGGATCAGCGCGATGCCTGCGCACAGCGCGGTCATCAAAACGGGCACCAGCCGCTCCAGCGTGCCACGCACGATCATCTCGCGGCAGAAGAGCTCGCCTTCATGTTTCATGAGGTGGAGGTAATGGCTGATCATCATGATGCCATTGCGAGCCGCCACGCCGCCCACGGCGATGAAACCGACGATGGTGGCGATGCTGATGTTATCAATGAGCCCCCAGGTCAGCGCGAGGCCGCCCATGAGAGCGAGCGGGATGTTCAGCATGACCTGCAAGGCCAGCGACAGGCTGCGAAAGTAGCCGAAGAGCAAAACGGTCACCGCGAGCAGCACGAGGACGAAGTAAAAGGCGATGCGCTTCGCCGCGGCCTGCTGCGCCAGGAATTCGCCCTCAAAACGCAGGAAATAGCCTTCTGGCAGCTCCACCTGCTCACGCACGGCGCTTTCCCACTGGTTCACGAGGCTTTCAAGATCACGCACACCCGTGTTGGCCGCGATGACGATGCGCCGCTGGGTGTTTTCACGGTTGATGACATTCGGACCCTTGCCTTCGCGGATGTCCGCAACGAGCCGCAAAGGAATGCGCTGGCTGCGATCAGTCTCGACGAGCAACTCGCCGATCTTTTCCGGCGAATCACGCCAGCTTTCTGGCAGACGTAACACCAGATCGACCGTGCGCTGGCCCTCGCGCAGTTCCGCGACGGTTTTGCCGCCGAGCAGCGTCGAGACTTGTTCATTGAGTGTTCCCGGCTGCACCCCGTAGGCGACGGCGCGCTCGCGGTTGACTTCAATCTTGATCTGCGGGATCGGCACTTGCGCCTCCAGGTTGACATCGGTCAGTCCGGGGATCGTTTTGGCGATGTCCCGCACCTTCTCGCCTTTTTCCCGCAGCACGGCCAGATCAGGGCCGAAGATCTTGACCGCAATCTTTGCCGAAACACCGCTGAGCATGTGGGAGAGACGGTGGCTGATGGGCTGCCCGAGGTTGAGGAAGGTGCCGGGAATGGCCTTCAGTTTCGCGCGAATCTCAGCGAAGACCGCTTCCCGCGGGCGGCCCGTGTCGTTAAACTCGACGTCGAACTCGTTCACGCTCACCGGCATGACGTGATCGTCTTTTTCGGCGCGGCCGGCGCGTCGTCCGACACTTTTCACCTCAGGAATCGATTGCAGCAGACGCACGCCGACCTCGCCGATTCCATTCGAATACGCTAGTGAGGTCCCTGGTGCGCTGGCGAGTGAAATGGTGGCACTGCCTTCATTGAACGTGGGAAGGAATTCTTTGCCCATCATCGGGTAAAGCATGAGCGAGGCGAACAGCAACATGCCAGCGAGCGCGATGACGAGCACCGGCGCGCCGAGCGCGAAGCGCAGGAATGTTTGGCGCACGAGGAACTTCATGCCCCGCACGATGAACCTATCACGGTGGCCGCCACGGGGCGGCTTGAGCAGCAAGGAGCACAATACGGGGATGACCGTGAGCGATACGACAAACGACGCCGCCATGCTGGTGATCGTGGCGATGGCAATCGGCGTGAAAAGCCTGCCCTCGATCCCTTCCAGTCCGAGCAGCGGCAAAAACACCAGGATGACGAGCACGGTGGCGTAGAGGATGGAGTTGCGAACTTCACTGGATGCCGCTGCGATGACCTCAATCGCCGACTGGGACGGGCTTTCACGCAAACGCCGCCACACGTTCTCCACGTCCACAATCGCATCATCCACCACCATGCCGATGGCCACCGCGAGGCCGCCGAGCGTCATGGAGTTCACACTGACGCCGAAGAGCTTGAAGATCAAAATCGTGACGGCAAACGACAGCGGCATGGCCATGAGCGTGATGGCTGTGGTGCGGAAGTTCAGCAGGAACAGGAACAGAATGATCGCGACCATGATCGCCCCGTCACGGATGGCCTCTTTGAGATTGCCGATGGCATGATCAATGAAATCACTCTGGCGAAACAGGACCTCGGCGGTCACGCCGCCTGGCAGCGCAGGTTTCAGCTCCTCCAGTGCCGCCTCGACCTGCTGCGTGAGCTTCAGGGTGTCAAAACCCGGTGCTTTGTCGATGCTGAGCACCACGCCCATCGTGCCGTTCACGCTGGCATCACCGCGCATCGGCTGAATGCCGGCCTTGACCTCGGCCACGTCGCTGATGAGCACCGGACGGTCGCCGACCGTCTTGATGACGGTGTGGGCGATGTCCTCTAGGCGCGTCGTCATGCCGAGATTGCGCACCATGATCTCCAGCGGCCCCGCTTGCAGATAACCGCTTGTCGCATTGCCCGCCGCACGGCTGGTCGCGGCCTCGACTTCTTCAAACGTGACGCTAAAAGCCGCGAGACGATTGGGATTGGGCTGCACTTGGATCTGTTTCACGCCACCGCCGATGGTGAGCACCTCCGCCACACCGCTGATGCTCTGCAAGCGCCGTTTGATCGTCCAATCCGCCAGCGTGCGCAGATCCACCGGTAAAACCTTGCCATCATGACTGCGCAGGCCGACGAGCAGAATCTCACCCATGAGCGATGAAACCGGCGTCATGCCCGATTTAACGCCCGCAGGCAGCGCAACGGCCTGCATTCGCTCCTGCACGAGCTGCCGTGCGCGGTAGATGTCCGTACCCCAGCCGAACTCGGCGAACACCAGCGAAAGGCCGACATCGGAGTTCGAACGCAATCGGTCCAGCCCACCGACACCCTGCACGGCGCTTTCAATCGGTTGCGTGACCAAGGTTTCGACCTCTTCCGGTGCCAAGCCGGGCGCCTCGGTGAGAATCGTCACCGTGGGCTTTGTCATGTCCGGCAGTACCTCCACCGGCAGGCGCGTGAGCGTTTGCAAACCAAACACCAGCACGATCAACGCCGTCATCAAAATGAGTGGGCGATGATGCAGCGAGAAGCGAATGAGATGATTCAGCATGAGGCTACGCGGCAGCGGGTTGGCGGATCATCACGAGAGTCAGAATCAACAGCGCGAGCAAAAAACCGCTCGTTCCGGCAAAGAAGATGGTGAGCATGTTCCAGGGCGAATGTTCGTGGTGGTCGTGATCCTCATGACCGGCGGCGGCGAGTTGTTCCTTGGTCATTTCGCTTCCGTCTTCGTTGTGGGCATGGCCGTGGGCGGCGTCCATGGCCTCTTTGAGGCTGATGCCGCCTTTCCCCGCGAAGGCGAGCGCGTAGGCACCGCGAGTCACGACTTCATCTCCTGGAAACAGTCCTTTGACGATTTCAACGAAACGATCGTTCTGCGCACCGAGCACGACGGGCACTTTGACGAAGGCGTTCTTCAAGTCGTAGTCCTTGATGTAAACGAACCGCTCGGCGGCGTCTCCCTGCACGGCGGAACGCGGGATGGACATCACATTTTCACGTTGGCTGACCACGAGAGTGAACTCAGCCTTCATGCCGGGCCGCAGCAGTTTTTCGGGGTTCGGCACATGGAAGGCGGCTTCGAGTGTGCCGGTGTTTTCATCGGCCACGGCGGCGATATGAGCGAGCTTGGCCGCGAAGACATGCTCTGGCAACGCATTGACGCGGATGTGGGCGTTGACTCCCGGTTTTAATTTTCCAGCGAGGTGCTGCGGCACGCTGGCAGTGGCCTCCACGATGCTGAGGTCGATGATTTCGATGAGTTCGTCATCGGGCGAAACGGGCTGCCCTTGAGCGATGCTCACCTTCGAGATCATGCCAGAGATCGGCGCGTTGAGTTTGATCACCGGCGGTGGATCGCCAGGCTGGCGGCTTTCGATCCAGGCGACTTCGGCATCGGCATCGACCTCCTGATGAGGAATGACCAGCACGGAGAAGGCACGGCCGGGGATGCGGCTGCTGACGATGGCTTTTTTGCCGGGAAGCACCTCAATGTGGCCGAGGGAGAAGATGGTTTCTTCAAACGTGGTTTCCTCGGCCTCGGCGAAATCGAGCTCAAGGTTCGTCACGGCGGCTTCTTCGAGAATGACGGTGCTTTGCGCGCGATTGGCATCTGTGGCGAACAACGGTAAGGCGCTGATGAGAATGAGGGCGATGTGTTTCATGGCTTGATGGCTCCGGTGGCGGCTTCGTAGCGGATGCGGGCGAGATGAAAATCACGCACGGCATCCAGCGCGGCGGCTTCGAGTTGGAGGCGTTGATCGCGGGCGCGGAGCACGGTGAGGAGGTCGGTTTGACCGCTCTCGTAGGCTTTTTCGAGCTTGCTCGTTTGTTCCATGACCAGTGGCAGCAGTTTGTCTCGGGTTTCGTGGGCGAGATCAGCATGCGCCTGCATCTCGCGACGCGCGGTGTCGGCCTCGCTGGCGATTTGTGTTCCGAGCGCCTCAGCTTCAAGCCGTTGGCGCTCAGCCGTTGCTTTTTTCTCAGCGATTTCGCCCTGGTTGCGATTCCATAAGGGCAGTGGGATGGAAACGCGAAAACCGACGAAGCCGGTGCTCTCGCGATTGCCAGCCGGTTGATCCTGACCTTCACGCGCGGCGAAGAAACCGGCGCTGACATCTTGCACGCGCTTTGAATGTGCGAGCGAGGCGTCGGTTTGTGCGGCGTTGATTTTGGTTTGAGCGAGCTGGTAGTCTGCCCGCTGCTGCCATGGCGTGATGCCCGGCATCGTGAGCCCGGGAAGGTCGCCGCTGATGGTGCAGGATTCGGCAGGAGACACGCCGAGCATCGGCTTCAAGGCTCCGAGCAGGCTGATGACTTCCGTTTCGAGGCGGCGGGTTTCGAGCAGAAGACGCTGCGCATCCACCTGGGCCTGCGCGGCATCGAGTGGTGAGAGTTCACCTTTCTCGGCACGGCTTTTGGCGAACTCGGAGAGTTTTTGAGCGAGCGCGGTCTGCTGCTGGCGCAGAGCGCGTTGTTTTTCGAGCGCGACGATTTTGACCGCGTGGCCGCGTGCCTCGGCGATGAGGCGGCGCTCGACATCTCGCACTTCGAGTTCCGCTGCGATGACGAGTTGAGCGGTGAGCTGCTTTTCGAGCTGGAGCCGTTTCGTGATCGGGAACGACTGATCAATGGCAAAAACGGTCGTGCGCGGACTGACGCGGCTTTCATTCTGAAAACTGGTTTCCAATGTGGGGTTGGCGAGCCTGCCACTGCCGAGCTGTCGTCCATGGGCTTCCTCAACGGCAAGACGCGCCGCTTGGAGCATGGGATGATGGCTGCGAACTCGGCTGGCGATGCCGGAGAGTGAAAACTCTGCCGCGAGACTGAGCGCGGGCAGACAGAAGAACAAGAGAAGGCGAAACATGCGAATGAACGAGTTGAGGATGGAGACCAGCGGACACGGCGATGCGCCATGCGGGTGAATGCGTCAGCAGGGCCGGAAATCGTGTCCGGCGCTGAGCAGGTCTCTCAAATTCTCAACGAGATTGTCTGTGACAATCGTTGCGGCCAGTCCGGGGGCTTGCCGCTGCGGTTCGAAGCGCTCTGTGGCAGGGAAAAATGGGAGGGTGTGATTTCCCAAATGATCTCAGCGATCACGAAGAATGTTGCTGCGGCGAAATCGACCGCCATGGAATTCTGCTGCTTGGCGAGAAGGGGGTCGATGACTGCGGGCAGGGGATGAGTGTCGCCATCCTTCGCATCATGATGATGGGGAAAGTCATGATCATCGTGATCGTGTTCCGCGGTGGAATGCGGGCCGTGGCAATGATCCACCTGCGTGATGTGCTCCCCCTCGCAATGGTCGCAGAGCCAACCGCGATGCAGGCCAGACGTCTGCGCCCAGCCGATCGCAAGGAGAGCGATGAGGCCAAGAATGAGGCGTTGGAGACGTGTGAAGCTCATGCGAACCGAATTGAATGCGATAAAATGCCGAGGATCAAGCGTCATCTTGAGACGCGCTGAGTTGGTGCAAATCCCTCAAATAAAAAGTGCGGGGATGAACCCCGCCCTTTTTGAAGGATGCTTTTCCCAAGCCTTAGTATTACGCGGAGGGGGCGTCGCCAGGAGCCAAAGGCGCTTTTGGCATGGTGAAACGGAAGCGGATCTTGCCACGCTTGGCGGCGGCACGGGCCTTGCGGCGGGTGCGTTGCACCGGGGTTTCATGGGCGCGCAGGCGGCGGACTTCTTCAAGGATGCCGTCCATTTCGAGACGGGTTTTGAGACGCTTGAGAGCACGGTCAACGGGTTCGCCTTTGCGGATTTGAACTTCGGTCATAAATCAGGTCTGAGGGGTGGGGTGGGAAAAGGGCGGCAAGAGTAGGGGCAGGACGGCAGTCGTCAAATGGAATGTCGTGCTCAGACCACGAGCGTCTGCTCGCGGTCCGGGCCGATGCCGACGAGGCTGACGCGGGCACCAGTGAGCTCTTCGAGGCGTTTGAGGTAGGCTTTGGCCAGGGGCGGCAGGTCAGCGAATTTTCTGATGCCACTGAGATCCTGTTTCCAGCCCTGGTGGGTTTCATACACGGGCACGCAGGCGGCGAGGTCGGCGGCGGTGCTCGGTGGGTAGTGGATGGTTTTCCCACGCAGGGTGTAGGCCGTGCAAATCTGCACGGTGTCAAGGCCGTCGAGGCCATCGAGGTTGGTGATGGCGAGTTCGTCGGCACCATTGATCATGACGGCGTAGCGGACGAGGACGGAGTCCAGCCAGCCGCAGCGGCGGGCACGCCCAGTGGTGGCTCCGAATTCGCGGCCCATGTTGTGCAGCATATCGCCGATGTCCTCGTTTTCAGTGACGAAAGGACCACTGCCGACGCGGGTGGTGTAGGCTTTGCCGACGGCGACGACTTTGTCGATCATCCGCGGTGGGACGCCGGAACCGGTGCAGGCACCGCCGGAGGTGGTGTTCGATGAGGTGACGAACGGATAGGTGCCGTGGTCGATGTCGAGGTAAGTGCCCTGGGCGCCTTCAAAGAGGAGGTTTTTGCCCGCTTTGATGGCCTCGTGCAGGTACACCGTGGTGTTGGTGATGTGCGGGGCAAGTGTCTTGGCGGCTTCGAGGATGATTTTGACGGTTTCCTCGACCGGGACAAGTTCCACGCCGAGTTCGGCAAAGGTGGCGTTGTGGCGGGCAAGGCGATCACGCAGTTCTTCTTCGAGAATCTCAGGCTGCGTCATTAGAATGGTGCGGATGCCGTCGCGCTCGACCTTGTCGGCATAGGCCGGTCCGATGCCACGACCGGTGGTGCCGATCTTTTTGTCGCCACGCTTGGCCTCACGGGCCTTGTCGAGGCCCTTGTGGTAAGGGAGAACGAGATGTGCTGTCTCGCTGATGAGGAGATTTTCTGGGGTGATGGTCACACCCTGGCCGCGTAGCTTCGCCATTTCTTCCAGCAGGCCGATGGGGTCCATGACGACGCCGTTCCCGATGACGCAGACCTTGTCCTTCCAGAGGATGCCAGAGGGGATGAGGTGCAGGATGTACTTGGTGCCGTTGCTGATGACAGTGTGGCCGGCGTTGTTGCCACCGGCGGCACGCACGACGACGTCAGTGTTTTCGGTGAGGTAATCGACGATCTTACCTTTGCCTTCATCGCCCCACTGGGCGCCGACAATGATGGTATTGGACATGGGTTTTTTTTGGGGGGGGCGGCGTCTGGCCGCAGGGGGGTTGATTTGAAGACGCGCAAGAAACACCATTACAGCCTGTCAGGGCCGCAGGATGGCCTCGTCAAACGAAGCCGGGTGCCGCGAGACGCGAGCGGGGGCGATGTTCAGGAGACTCCCATTTGCATGGCGAAGTAAACAGCCGCGCCACAAGCTGCCAAGGCAACAACGCCCAGAAGCATGAGCAGGCCGCCTCCAGAACTTTTTTCCTTCACCTTAGGGCCAAAGCCGCGGCGGAGACTGCGGTCATAGGGTTGCGCGCCATAGCCAGTAGCGGAAGGGGTCGATACGGAGAGGGATGGAGCGGAATAGACTTCCTCCTCGCCATCGCCGACGAATAGGCAATCCACGTTGCCGAGTTGGAATGGGCTGCCGGAAACCAGGGAGACGTTTTCCACGCGCGCGCCACCGACTTTGGTGCCGTTGGTGGAGCCGAGATCGGTGAAAGTCCAGGAATTGCCGTCGAAGGCCACTTCTCCGTGATGGCTGGAGACGGAGTCGTCCGCAATGATGAGCATGTTGTCATCGGCACGGCCCAGGGACATACGTTCGGCATCGAGTTCGAGTACGCCGTTAGCGCCAGCAGGAGTGGTGAATTGAATTCGGGGCATAATGGGCAAGTTCTAGCAGGCCGGGGCAAAAGTGGCAAGAGCGAGTTCTTGGGCGGGCGGGCTTGCGCGGGCGGGGGTTCTCGCTAGGGAGACAGGAAACCATCCCCTCCCACCCCGTGACACAAGTTTTTGAAATCCTCGGCAAGTTTGACACTGAGAGCGACTGCCACAAGCTGCTCTACGCCCCGCATCCTCTGCCGCTGAAGTATCGCGAGGGCCGGGTGTATAAGATCGAGTTCGAGGGGGATGAGACCGCGTTAAACGCCTTTGTGCAGCGCGTTTTGATCGATTCGATCAGCCAGGAGGCCCGCACCGGCGGCCAGCCAGCCTTTGAAAAAGCCTCCTTTGTGCTGGAATACGGCATGAAAGGCGCGGCGCTCGATCTGGAGAAGGAAATGATCCTCAATTACTACCGCAGCACGCCGAATCCCGGCTTTGAACTCAAAAAACTCACCCTGCGCACCCGCATTTATGTGTTTGGCGAAGGCGCCGAGCCGGAGCAGTTCGTGCGTGACATCGTGAATCCGGCGATCCACACGCACGAGGTGCTGGCCGCATAAAGCAGCCATGACGAAACCAGACGCGGAAATGACGAAGGGAGGCCCTGTCGGTCGCTTTGGGCATTCGGGTTTTATTCGTCATTTTCAGCATGGATAGTCAAGCCTCGCCCGCGACGTTCTGGTTCCAGCCATGGAACCAACCACCACCAGCCACCGCCTTCTTTCCCTCGATGCGTTTCGAGGTTTCATCATGTTGCTCATGGCCTCCTCGGGCTTTGGCGTCGCGCAAATGGCGGCGGCGCATCCGGGGTCATTCTGGGAGGTAATCAAGCCGCAGTTTGAGCACAAGGCTTGGCAGGGCTGCTCCTTGTGGGATCTCATTCAGCCGAGCTTCATGTTCATGGTGGGAGTAGCGGTGCCGCTATCATGCGCGAAGAGGCGTGAGAACGGGCAGACCTTCCTCGGCATGGCTTGGCATGCACTGACACGTTCGGTATTGCTGGTGGCGTTGGGCGTGATGTTGGCGACGCGTGCGGCAGACCAGCAGACGATGTTTCTCTTCACCAACGTGCTGGCGCAGATCGGCCTCGGTTATTTTTTCCTCTTCATCCTTTCGCGGCTTGGCTGGGAATATCTGGTGGCTGGCATCATTCTGGTCCTGGCGGGTTACACTTGGTTTTTCATCCAGCACCCGCTGCCCTCAGCGCAGGATCTTGCGGCCATCGCTGGCATGAAGGATACGGAGAAAGCGGTGCTGCAGGGCTTTTCTGGCCACTGGAGCATTCATGTCAACGCGGCGGCGGGTTTTGACCGCTGGTTCCTCAACCTACTGCCACGTGCGGAGCCTTACACCTTTACCAACGGCGGCTATCAGACGCTGAACTTCATCCCTGCGCTCGCCACCATGCTAGTCGGCGCTCTCACGGGCGATTTCCTCATGCGCAGTCTGAAGACGGAGAAGCGCAAGTGTGCCACGCTGATCATCGCCGGTGTCGTCTTGCTGCTCATCGGCACCATTCTGGACATCACCGTGCTCCCGGCGGTAAAACGCATCTGGACGCCGTCGTGGGCCATCCTCAGCGGAGGCTGGGTTCTCATTCTGCTCTCGATTTTCTATTGGCTGGTCGAGATCGTCGGCCTACGGCGGCTGGTTTGGCCGCTGGCCGTCGTCGGCATGAACAGCATCGCGATTTATTTGCTCCACAACCTCTGTGGCGGGTGGATTCGCGACAATCTGCACAAGCATCTGCCCTCTTCTGCTTTTGTCCCCGGCTGGGAGCCTGTGATTGAGCGTTGCGCTGTTTTGTTTGTACTTTGGCTTGTGTGTTTCTGGCTGTATCGGCAAAAAGCTTTCCTCAAATTGTGATCCCGCGTTTTTTTCTTTCTACCCTCGTTTTCATCGCAGCCTGTCAGAGCAAACCAGACAGCGCGAGTTCGGCGCGTGATTTAAAGGAGGAGGCCAGGCTGCATCAAGCAGGCCTGGTTCTCGTCTCCGACATGGGGCGTGCCGCTGAATGGGAGAAACTCATCCATCTCCAGATGGGGGTGTCGGCTCGAAAAATCGAGGTCAAGGCCGGCCCCGGCCTCACCACGATCATCATTCGCGAATTGAAGAACCGTGCCGATGCCGAGAGCGTGGCTCAAGGATTGCGCGACTATGCGGAGAAAAACCCAGAGAAATACGGCCCCACCAAGGTCGAGATCAACCTCAACAACGCCGCGCCCACCATCAGCCCGTTCGTGCTGCCCACCGAGGGCGATCCGGGCCTCGTCAATCCGGGCTCGGCTCTCCCAACGCTCTCATTACCGCCTCTCCAGCTCGACGGCCGCTGAGCAGCGCTCCGTTGATGGAGACATCCTCGCACCAGTCGCCGCAGCGGTATAATCCAGGCTCGATCATGGCATTCAGCGGTCCGGCACCGAGCTTGAGCTGACGTCCCTCCGGCTGTGCATAGCGGATCTGGTAGGTGCGCAGATGCCGCCACTTGGCCACGACTGTTTCGCCAAACCAGCGCCGCATTTGCTCGCGAACGACTTGCTCCAACTCCGTGCTGCTGGGAGATCCGATGATCGCGGTCGAGATGAGATGCTGCCCTGGCGGCGCGTAATGGGGCGAGATACGCGAGAGCACCGTCACACTGTTCACCGGGCCGCGTCCATCGCCGTCGAGATGCACGATGGGATCACCCGGCGGTAGATCGTCCGTGGCGAAGTAAAGGCTCGTTGTCGAGCGGCTCGGTAACGGCGCTGGCGCGCCTGTTTGAGGCAGCAGCCGGTGCGCCACCTCTTCGCTCACGGCGATGATGACGTGGTCCGCGTGCAGCACCTCACCGCTGTCCAGCGTGACCTCGCCAGCACGCACACCAGAAACTGGGGCGTTCAGCCGCAGGCTTCCGGGCGGCAGGGCTACGGCGAGCTGGTTGGGGATGGACTGCATGCCATGCGCGGGCAGGGTGCTGCCGCCACGGTCAAACATGGCGAATAAAAAAAGCAGCATCGCCGCGCTAGTGCGAAGGTCTTTCTCCAAAAAGATGCCGCCGAAGAAGGGGCGAAAAAAGCGGTCGATCATGACCTCTGAAAAGCCAAAATCGCGAAGGTAATCCTCGCTTTCGGTATCCCCCAAGTTGCGCGGCGGCTCACGCAGGCCAAAGACTTCCTTACGCAGTAGCAGCGTGGCCCATTTGTCTCGCAGGGTCACGATCTCATCACAGAAATTCTTCATCGCCGTCAGCGGATGTGCCAGCGGGTCGGCCATGCGATGAAAGCGGTTCTTCACAAACACATCCGCCCCCCGGTAAATCGGGCGCAGATCCAACTCGGCATAGTCCAGCACACGGCGCGCCTCGGGATAGCCTGGCAGAAACACCTGAAAGCCACGATCCATCAGGAATCCATCGACCACGTCCGTGCGCACACGCCCGCCGACGGCGTTTGACGCCTCCAGCAGGGTGAACTGCTTGCCCGCCGCCGCCAGTACACGAGCACAGGCCAGCCCCGCGAGGCCGGCACCGACAATCACAATCCTGGACGCCTGATCATTCATTCCTAAAGTTAGTGTATGCATCATGGACATGGCTTTTGCCTTTGCAAGCGCGGGAGCCAGAGGCAGCATGCGGCATGCCAGCTCCACGCATCCTTATCCTCGGCTCCAACGGCGGCTTGGGGCGTGCCTTGGTGCGCCAACTGGCCCCCAACTATGAAGTGACGGCGTGGACGCGTGCCGAACTCGACTTCGATCAGCCAGAAACCATCGCCAGTAAACTGGCTGGCAGCGAGTTTGACGTCTTGCTCAATCCTGCGGGAATGACCCACCCGGACGCGTGTGAAGCTCAGCCAGAGAAAGCTCGACTCGCCAACGTCCTCGGTCCGCAGGTGCTCGCACAATGCTGTCATGAACGTGGCGCACGGCTGATTCACTTCAGCACCGACTATGTCTTCAGCGGCGAGCCGGGTGTGCTTTGGGACGAGGATGATCTAACAGACCCGGTCAACCTTTACGGTCGCACAAAACGGGAAGGGGAGATGGCGGTGCTCCAAGCCAGTTCCGATGCGCTCGTGGCACGGGTTTCTTGGCTCTTTGGCCCGGACAAACCGAGCCACCCCGATCAGATGATCGAGCGCGCTTTGGAAAGCGCTGATCTGACCGCCGTGGCAGACAAAACTTCCGCGCCCACCAGCACACAGGATGTTTGTGAGTGGATTGAACGCCTGCTGCAAAAGTCAGCCAGCGGAGTGCTGCATCTATGCAACAGCGGCATGGCCTCATGGCACTCATGGGCCGAGCAGACCCTTGCTTTTGCTGAAACCCTGGGCATTCCGGTCCAAACGGCCCGCGTCAGGCCCATCAAACTCGCCGAGCTCACGCAACTCAAGGCGGCGCGGCCTTTGAGCACGGTGATGAGCAACCAGCGGCTGCAAAGCCTCCTCGACATCGAGATCCGCCACTGGGGCGCTGCGCTTGAGGACTATCTTGGGAGAAAATATCAGCTGCGATGAGTTCCCACCCCGCCATGACGCGCTGCGAGATTCTGCACGAGGATCGTTTCCTCCTTGTGGTAAACAAACCGCACGGCGTGCTCTCCCACCCGAACCCGAAGAGCGCCAAACCGCAGGCTGCGGCCTTTGAGGGGCGCTACGACGCGGATAGCCGATGTTTCAGCAGTCCTGCTGGAAAAGTCTGGCTCATCCACCGCCTGGATCAAGACACCTCTGGCGTGCTGCTGGCCGCGAAGGACGAAAAAACCGCTGCTGCCTGCCGTGAGGCCTTTGAAGCCGAGACCGTGAGAAAAACCTACCTCGCCCTCTGCGCCGGAGGTGGCCTGAAACCGGAAGGAGTTTGGTTGGATCACCTCATCACAGCGCACGAACGTCATCAAGTGCGCACCAGCGTGCGGCATGGCCCGCGTCCGAATGCTGAAGCTCGTTATCGCTTGCTGGAGTATTCGGCCGCGCAGCGCCTTTCGCTGGTCGAGATCGAGCTGATCACCGGTAAGACGCATCAAATCCGCGTCCAGGCAGCCTCACGTCGGCTGCCGCTCGTGGGCGACGATGTGTATGGCTCCTTCGATCTGAACCGCAAGCTTCGGCAAAGCATCGGCGCACGCCGTTTGTTCCTGCACGCATACGAATTGCGCCTCAAACACCCCGCTTCCGGCCAGATGCTGAGTGTGCATTCGCCGCTGCCGCCGGATTTGGTTTCGGTCCTTGAGGCAGCGGGACTTGCGCATGAAATAAACAGAAGGCCGTGATTCTTCCCGCTCGGCTCCTGAGTGCTGTAAGCTGATTTGGGGAGCCACTTCAGGCGATCATGGCCGGGGCCGACACGCTCACGAGAAACGGGTGCACGGCAGGAATCGCAGGAGTGCGAGAAGTTGCGGCTGGAAGTACGATGGTCAGAGCGAAAACGGCAACACTGGCGGTCCGAGTTTCAGCCAAAGCCTTTCGGTTTTGGCTGAATCGGGAAAGGGCATGAGTGCCTTCATGTCGTTTGTGCTCGTCGAATGCGGTGGCTGATTCACGTGTCGTGCAGGCAGCCCAACCAGAGGCTGGCGAGAAAGGAGAAGCCTTGGGGAATTTTTGGCGTAACCATTCATCAGACATTGTGTCTGCGTTGACGCGTCTATGACTTTGCTGCGCTCCATCCTCTTTTTACTAACGCTGCTGGCACAGAGCTGGCCTGCGCAAGCGATGCGGCGAGTCGATGCGCCAGTGGCCTGCGGCATGAGTTGCTGCGCCTCGTTGGCAGTGGCTGAAATCTGCGCGTGTCGCATGGGCGCGGTTTGATGAACCTCAACGACTGGATTCTCATGAAACGCTTTCTTCTTCTCGCCCTTGTCGGGCCTTCCGTGGCCGCACTGGCCTGTGACGACTGTAAAATTCCGAAACCCGCCGCCGGTCAGCGGGTGGTGGAGTATGATCTGACCATCGCCGAGCAAACCGTGAGCCCGGCGGGCAAGGCGGTGCGCGGTTTCACCATCAATGGCGGCATTCCGGGGCCGACACTGCGTTTTCGCGAAGGCGACTTCGCCCGCATCCGGGTTCACAACCAGCTCAAGCACGAGACGACCTCGACGCACTGGCATGGGCTGCTGCTGCCGAACGAGCAGGATGGCGTGCCGCACATCACCACGCCGCCCATTCAGCCGGGCACGACGCACACGTTTGGCTTCGATCTGCGGCACAGCGGCACCTACTGGTATCACTCGCACACGCACCTCCAGGAGCAGAACGGCGTGTTTGGCAGCATCGTGGTGCTGCCGCGTGGCGGTGAGCCGGTGAAGGCGGATCGCGAGCAGGTGCTCGTGCTCTCCGATTGGACGAATTTCAACCCCCACGAGGTCATGCGCATGCTGATGCGCGGCAGCGATTACTTTGGGCTGATGCGACGGAACTCGCAGTCCATCCTCGGCGCTTGGCAGCGTGGGAACTTGACGGACTACTTCCAGCGTGAATGGGAACGCATGATGCCGATGGATGTCTCCGACGTTGGTTATCATGGCTTTCTCATCAACGGACTGCGCCAGACACGGATCGAGGGCAAACCGGGTGAGCGCGTGCGGCTGCGCATCGTGAATGCCTCAGCGGCGACGTATTTTTATCTGAACTCCTCGGCCGGGCCGATGACCATCGTGGCGGCGGATGGGCCTGCGGTGCAGCCGGTGAAGGTGGATCGCTTCCTGATGGCGATTGCGGAGACCTATGACGTGATCATCACCATTCCGGCCAGCGGCCAATACGAGCTGCGGGCCACCACACAAGATGGCAGCGGGCATGTGTCGGCGTTTTTCGGCGCTGGCAGCCTCACGCCGGCCACCGATCCGCCACGACCCAACCTGTATCACATGAACGAGATGCTGCGGCTGGCGCTGGACGAGCAGAAGGACGATCCTCGCGCTTCCTTGGAGCTGCCCCGACCGGGGTCGCCCTACCGGCTGCTCAAATCGACGCACGACACCACGCTTCCGTCGAGCCTGCCGCGCCGGAAAATCACGCTGCATCTCACCGGCGACATGAACCGCTACATCTGGGGTTTTGACGGCAAAACCATCGCTCAAGAGCCCTATGTGATGATCAAGAAGGGGGAGGTCATCGAGCTGGAGCTCATCAACGACACGATGATGCATCACCCGATTCATCTGCACGGCCATTTCTTCCGACTGCTCATGGGCAATGGCGCACGCTCACCGCTGAAGCACACCGTCGATGTGCCGCCGATGAGCAAACGTGTCGTCGAGTTTGAGGCGAACGAGGCCAAGGACTGGATGTTCCACTGCCACATCCTGTATCACATGATGTCCGGCATGGCCCGGGTGTTCCGGTATGAGGATGAGGTTACACCGAAACCGCAGCATGCCGCGAAGCCGGAAGATCACAGCCTCCATCACGCCGCCGGTCTCGGTGAGCACAGTCACGACATGGCCTACGTCTGGGGCGCGGCCTCCATTCAATCTCACATGAGCGAGGGGCTGCTCACCTGGATGAATCCGCAGAACGACCTCATGCTCGCATGGGAAGTCGGCTGGGAAGGCGTGGACAATCCGCAGTATGAGATCGACGCGCTCTACCAGCGCTACTTCAATCTCAACTTCCAAGCCTTTGCTGGCTACCGCCTGACGAACGATCCCGCCGCGAAGGATCGCGGCCTCATGGGTTTCAACTATCGCCTGCCGTTGATGGTCTGGGCCAATGTGAGCCTCGACACCGAGGGAGATGCGCGCCTCACGCTCGCGAAGCGCTTCCAAATCACGCCGCGCCTCGGTGTGTGGGGTGAAGTTTTTTACGACACGGGCACCGAGTGGGAGTGGACGGCGGGCGCTGACTACACGCTCACGCGCCACACCTCACTCACCCTTTCTTATCACAGTGACTTCGGCCTCGGGGCTGGCGTGCTGATCCGTTTTTGATGGCCTGCGCCATCCACATCCCAAACCCAAACACACACCATGAAAACGAAACTCATCACCCTCCTCACCACTGCGCTGCTTGGCCTCGCGCTGGCTTCCTGCTCCACCACTGGGGGCGCAAAACCCTATCCGTATGACGTGTGCATCGTCAGCGGCAACAAGCTCGGCAGCATGGGCGCACCCATCTCCAAGGTCCATCAGGGCCAGCAGGTGAAATTCTGCTGCAGCCCCTGCGTGGAGGACTTCGACGCGAACCCCGCGAAGTTCATGGCAAAGCTGCCCCATTAATCATCGCAAGATTTCGACGAGGAGTGCTGACGTCCTGATCTGGTCAATCCGCAACATGCTATCTCATCAAGGTGCCAGGCACCGTTGTTTGGCCCCCTTGATGAGTCACGGACTGCTTGCCCTTCTGCTTGGATCACCCAAACAGCGCCGCCACAGCTTTTCCGCCATCCGTGATCGGCACGGGACGAGTGCCGTCCATGAGTTCCTTGCCTGGATCAATGCCCATCGCGGCGTGAATCGTGGCGTGGAAATCGACGAGAGGGACGGGGTTTTCGACGGGCTGCTTGGAAAGCTCGTCGGTGACGCCATAGGCACCGCAATGCTTCAGGCCACCACCAGCGAGAACCATGGAGAAGGTGGTGCCCTGATGGCCGCGTCCACCGCGACCGTCGAATTCCGGCGGGCGACCGAATTCGGTGCCGACGACGATGAGGGTCTTGTCGAGGAGCTTCTGCGTTTTCAAATCGCGAATCAACGCGGCCAGTGCGGTGTCGAGCTCCTGGATGAGAAGATGTTGATTGGCGCTGCCTTCATTGTGGATGTCCCACCCGGTGCCATTCATGAAGTTGAGGTTGTGAGACACCTCAATGAAACGCACGCCAGCCTGCACGAGACGACGCGCGAGCAGGCAACGCTGCCCGAACTCGCCGCCGTAGTCGTTGCGCAGATCGGCGGACTCTTGTTTGAGATTGAAATGCTTCATAAACTGCGGCCCTGAGAGCTTCAGGGCTTGCGCTTGAGCTGTTTGGTAGTCGGCGATGGCCGAATCCTTCGGTGAGCGCTCCATCAGCGGCTGCAGCAGCTTGGCACGCGTGCTGGCGCGGCTTTCATCGACAAAATCAGGGCGGGTGAAGCCGGACGGTCCGGTGTTGGTGTCGGTGAGATAAACGTAGCCCGATTTCGCACCGAGGAAGCCCGGGCCACGGCTCACATTGGGATAGCCGATCAGAATGTAAGGTGGCACATCGCTGCTCGCCGCACCACGTTCGTGCGTGATGATCGAGCCAATGCTTGGATAGACCACATTGCCGGAGATCATGCGTCCGGTATGCACGATGTTGGTCGCAAAGGCATGCTCGTCGATGACTTTGTGGTTCACGGTGCGCATGACCGTCACATGCTCCATCACCTTCGCCGTGCGGCTCAAATGCTCCGTCAACTGCACGCCGGGAACGGAGGTGTCGATGGCCTTGTACATGGAGCCTGCGATCTTCTGCTTGCTCTTGTTGTCGCCGAGCTTCTTTGGATCAAACGTGTCAATTTGAGCCATGCCGCCACCGAGCCAGATGAAGATGCAATGCTCCGCCTTGCCCTTGGGCGTGTGGACGGGTGTGTTGTTCGCAAACAGGGGCGCGGTGCCGAATGCGGCGGCGGAGGTGAGGAAGGAACGGCGTTTCATGGTGGTGGGGTTAAGTCGTCGATAATTCGGTGTTTCCAGTAATCGGGGTGGCGTTTGTCGTGCATGACAGCGATCACATAAACGACATCTTCACCACGCTGGCGATAGATGACCGCATGGTGGAAGCGTGGGATATTGCAGCGGCGGTATTCTTGATGGGTGAAGTGGCAGTGCCTGGGGTTTAATCTGATCTTTCGCATGGCCGCACGCAGTTCCTCAATAAAGTCATCGGCTACCCAAAGACTGCGAGCCTCCAGATGCTGAACTGACTCATCGATCTCAGCCTCGACTTCAGGATGCTGGCGCAACTCGTTCATGAAGGCGTTTCTGAATGCGATCTAAAACAACGAATGCATCCTCGCACTGCACCTTGCCAGAGGTGATCTCCTCCCAGCGACGGTCCAGCGTGGACTGCATGTCACTAGTCAGCGCTTCATCCCTGGCATGAACGCGGCTCAGATGATTGCCGAGCTGTTCATAAAGCTCTTCGCACTCGGCTTCAGATAGCTGCGAGGCTTGGTGGAAGATGGCGGCGGTTGCTGTGCTCATGGTGAAGGGTATTCATCGGGTGGTTGAACTCAAGGGCTGAAAGCCCACTCCGGTGCGTTCAGCATGGCCCAGAGCACGTCTTCCATGCGGGTGCGCCATTGGGCGTCGAGTTTTTCAGTGGGTGGTTCGCCTTGGCGGGCGGCAGCTTCCTGGGCCATGCGGACGGTGGTGGCTTCGCCGTCGAGATGATTGGACCAACTCACATACTTTTCGCGAGTGCGTGTGGGCTTGGAGCTTGGAGCCTGGGGTTTGGAATGACGGGTGTCGAAGCCAGCGCTGAGGTGCTGGGTGTAGAGTTCGCGTTCCTGGGCGCTGGGTTTGCGGGTGAGGAGCTTCAAGAACAGGGTGTCGATGAGTTCATCCACGGAGTTCGCTTTCAAGGCGAGGTCGGTGACGCCGTGGTCATCACTCATGCGGGTAAGCCAGACGCCGAGGGTGCCGTTGCTGAGAATGGCGGGCTGCAGGACGTTTGGATCGGCATCGCGTTTGCTGACGGGGTCCTGGCGTGCAGCACGCCAACCGAAGGCGCTGAGCACGTCGGTGACGGCCTGAATTCTTGGCAGGGCGAGGCTGGGGCGGTCGCGTTCGTTGCTGGTGCTGGTGAGCATCCAACTGCGATGCGGTTTGCCCATGTGAATGGCATTTTTAAGGTCGCGGGTGTTGTCGATGTCGAGACAGACTTCTTCAGTTTTGAATGGCTTGCCGGTGGCGGCGAAGAGCGAATCCACGATCTGCTCGGCCTGGAGACGACGCGGGGATGGGCTGGTGTAAAGCGGGCTGGTGAGCTTCAACTCGGGATCGGTAGCGCGTTGATAGGCGTGGCTGTTCAAGATGAGGCGGGTGAGATTTTTCACGTCGTAACCACCGCGCACGAACTCACGTCCGAGCCATTGGATCAGTTCGGGATGCGTGGGCTTGCCCTTTTCCCAATCTTCGACCGGCTCGACGATGCCGCGTCCCATGAAGCGGGACCATATGCGATTGGCGGTGACTTGCGCGAAGCGCTCGTTTTGCGGCGCGGTGATCATGGCGGCGAGCACATCACGCGTGTCCTGCGGATCTTCGGCGAGCTTGGCCACCGATTCGTCGCAGAACTCAGCGAAGGGCCACTTCGGTTGCACTTTAGTGCCGGGCATGAGGGTGACCTGGATCAAAGGCTTGCGGCCACCAGCGTGGATCTTGTCCATGGGTACGCTGCTGGTCTTCGGCACTTCGATTTCCTTCGTGCCGAGCATGGCGGCGAGTTCAAAGAGGTCTTGTTGCAGCGATTTGCCGGTGGGCGAGTCGTGGCAGCGGGCGCACTTCATTTCCACACCGAGGAAGGCAGTGCTGACGATGGTTCCCTTCGCGGCCATGGGCACGTCGTTCTGTGAGGCGGTGCCAAACCCGGCTGGTCCACCGAGGCGCTCGCTGCCCTGCATGCGCAGCAGTTCGGTGACGAAGAAATCCATCGGCTTGTTGTCCTTCAGGGACTCGTAGAGCCACCAGCGGAAGGGGCCAGTGTTGTTGAGCGTGGGATTGAGGATGTTCGGATTTTCGGCGAGCACGTCCTGCCAGTAGCCCATCCAGTTGTCCGCCCAGCGTGGGTCATTGAGCAGGCGGTCGATGGCGGCCTTGCGGTCGGGGTTCTTTTGAAACGCTGCGATTTCTTCGAGCGTCGGCACGACGCCGAGGGTGTCGATGGTGACGCGGCGAAGAAAGTTCAAATCATCCGTCAAAGGCGTGAGCGTGAGATGATCAGCGCGGATGTCGGGCCAGTGCGCACCTTCTTCGATCCACTTCGTCAGCACGGCGACCTCGTCTTTGGTCAAAGGCTTGCCTTTGGGCGGCATGACTTCGTCTTCATCGCCGGAGGTGACGCGGGCGATGATGGAACTGTGATCAGGCTTGCCGGGTTGAACGGCCGCGCCGTCGGATTTGCCGCCTTTGAGTGCATCAGCCAGCGAATCGAGATGCAGCCCACCTTTGGCCTTCGCACCGCGATGGCATTCGTTGCATTTGGCCTCAAGAATGGGCATCACCTCTTTGAAATAGTCGATGCTACCTTTGTGCGCGTCCTGCGCCTTCACGCCGTCGATGCGGGCGGCGATGAAATGGTCGATTTCATTGCTGGCGGGGAAGTTTTTCGGCAGTTCGGGCACCTTCACAGGTGCCACCTTCGCCAGCCAGGCTTTCGCAGCCTCGCGGCGCTGCGTCCAATACGGGTCGGACTTGGCGCGCAGTTCGGCGCGCTTCCTTGAATTGATCACGTCGTAATGAGCGGAGCGTTCCTTCTCATACTCGGCCCAGCCAGCATCGTTGTAGGCCACCACTCGTTTGCTTGATGTCACGAGTTCCCAAGTCTCCGTGCCTTGCTTTGACCAGGCAACGACGGTTTCGCCAAGCTCAGGGCGGCGAATGCTTTTCCCGACATAGCTGCCCACGATGGTCTCCAGCACGAAGAATTGTGGCTTGCCGGTGCCTTCGAACTCACACCAAGATTCGCGATTGCCCGGCGGCACGAAGCGGAAGTCGGGGCCGAGGTCGAGGAAATCTTTTTGGTCAACCACGAGATGATGGCCATCGCTGTCAGCGGGCGGAAAGGGCGTGGTGAGGCTGGTTTTCCCGTCGATGTAGAGATTCGTGGCACCCCGGGCACGCAGCAGCAGGCGGTGCTTGCCTTTGGGGAAGGTCACGAGGGCAGCGGCGCGCAGAAGGAAGGGAACATGGCGGTCGCCACGCACGCCGGTCTCCACATACTTTTGTGGCACGTCGAAGAAGCCGAACACGTCTTCCGTGTAGGTCTCGCCAACCTTCGGCGGCTCACTGGGCCAAGCATTCGAGTCGGGCATGCCTTCCTCGGCCAGTTGCACGAGCACGCGGCCCGCAGGGACTTCTTTTTTGGCGATCGGAGGCGGAGGCGGGACGAATTGATACTTCGCCTTCAGCGCTTCGGTGTCGATGGGGCCGCGATAGATCGCCACTTCATCCAGCCAGCCGTTCAATGAATGCGAGGAGGCCAAGGTGGAGCCGCTGCCGATCATGACTGCGTCGCCATCGCTCACAGGGCCGCGATCCGTCGCGCCGCCCATGTCCCAGGTGCCGTCGGTGGGTTGGCCGTCGATGAAACCCTTGATGCTTTTCGGCTGCCCGAAGGTGTACGTCACCGCGATGTGGTGCCAGCCTTGCAGCGGCATCGTGTCCTTCGACCACCAGCGATGCCAGTCACCCTTTTTGTCGGGAACATTGGCGCTGTGAAAAAGAAACCCAATTTGCGCCCCGCCTTTGCCTGTTTGGAGGCGCAAGGCGTAGTTTTGATTGTTTTGGCCAAACTCCTTCGTGCCGAGTCGGCCCTTGCCGATGATGTAAGGCGTGCCGCTGGCTCCTGGAGCCTTCACCCAAGCTTCGAGCGTGATCGTTTCATTGAGGCCGAAGCGCAGTTCTTCGCTGTCCGCGATCTTGAGCGCTTTCTTGCCATCGCCCACGAAACGTTTGGCCGTGTTTTCCTTGGCGAAGCCAGGGTAGGTCGGCGCACGCGGGCCGGGTTCTTGTTGGTCATCAAAACGCCACTGCATCACCGGCTTGAGCGTGGCCTTGTCGGAAACGTCGTTGCCCGCGTTGGTGTCGTTTTGGGCGAGGGCAGCGGAAATGAGAAGAAGAGTGCTGAAAAGGACGGAGCGCGTCATGTTTCTACCAACGGCAGTTTGACCCGTCTTTCAGCATTCCTGGCCCCCCACTTTCGTGAGGGGCGATGTAAAACTCTACACCTGCACCAAACCACGACGAATGGCCTCTGCCGTGGCTTGGGCCCGGTCGTTGACCTTCAGTTTCATGAGGATGCGGCTGACGTGCTGCTTCACGGTGTCCTCCGAGATGCCGAGGGTGGCGGCGATTTCTTTGTTGGCGTTCCCTCGGGTGACGAGGGTGAGGATTTCGCGCTCACGGGGGGTGATCTCGGGCTCGGAAAGGCGGTCCTGGAGGCGCTTTTCGATATCAGCTGGCAAACTGCGTTCGCCGCGGGCGACGCTGCGGATGGCGGCGAGTAAGGCATCACGGGAGGAGGATTTTTGCAGGTAGCCAAGGGCTCCGGCTTTGAGTGCGGTGTGGATTTCGTCGTCGCGGGCGAAGGTGGAGAAAATGAGCACACGAGCGGCGGGATGCGCGCGAAGCAGCGCGGCGGTGGCGTCGATGCCGCTGAGGCCGGGCAGTTGGATGTCCATCAGCACGACATCGGGCTTGGTTTGGGCAAAAAGCCTCGAAGCGTACTCGCCCCGATCTGCCTCGCCGACGACTTTCAGGTCGTCCTCAAGCTCCAACGACGCTACAAGGCCGCTGCGGACGACAAAGTGATCGTCGATCAAGAGAAGAGAAATGGGGGGCGGCATGGGAGCGGGCAAATGACGAATTCAAAATGACGAATGGCGAAGGAAAGTCGAAGCTCGAATGACGAAATGTCCTCAAGGTGGATTCCTTCCATCTTGGGACTTCGGATTTCATCATTTCGAGCTTGGTCGAGATGCGTCCTGATGGGTAATCTTTAACCGCTGCTAGCATGATGCCATTGTCGCCGCTGACTCCATTTCGCGTGCTCTGCATCTTTGAACTCCAAGCCATGTCACCGATGGGGAGAAGACCTCCGCTCATCAGCGACTTTCCCCCCGCCGCTGAAAGCCCTCGCACTCTCGCATTCAGTGGCTAGCATCCTCCCCCGAATGTCCGCCGCCACCTTTCTCAAAGAATTCTGCCGCAACTGGAAGACCGTCGGCGCCATCGCGCCTTCCAGCCCGGCATTGGCGGAGCGCATGATGGAAGCCGCCGGTGTCTGGCAGGCAAAGCGTGTGCTGGAGCTCGGCCCTGGCACCGGAGCCTTCACAGATGCCATCTCAGACTCGATGCCGCACGGGGCCGACTACCTCGGCATTGAGCTGAACCAGACCTTCGTCCAGCAGCTCGCCCCGCGTTTTCCCAAGATGCGCTTCGAGTGCGCCGGGGCGCAGGAGTTTGATTTCAGCCAAGTTCTGCCGCCCGGCGAAAAATTCGACACCATCATCAGCGGCCTGCCCTGGACGGCCTTCCCGCGTGCCTTGCAGGAGGCCATTTTGAACAACGTGCTGCCGCATCTCGCCCCCGGCGGCTGCTTCGCCACCTTCGCCTACTTCGGCTTTCACAAGCTACCCAGCGGCCTTCGTTTCCGCAGCCTGCTGCATGAGCTGACCCACGGTGTCGATACCAGCCGCGTCGTCTGGCGTAACCTGCCGCCCGCGTTCGTTTACATCGCCCGCAAGCCTGCCCTCTGAACGACGCTTGCCGTGATGGACATCCTGCCAGGATTACGATCAAGGTTCGGCTTGAGTTGGTTGTCGGTCTTCATCGTGGGCCATCAGAACACTTGATTCAGGTAGATGAGAAGTAAGCCGATTTTAAGGCTCGGGTATGTGGGTCCGGTGCTCGGACCTCACTCCGTCTGCTTCTTCTTTTTGCCTTTGCCCTTCTTCTTGGGTTCGGTGCCGGTTGGCGGCGTGTTTTTCACCGGCATCGGCGCTTTCACCGACTCACGCCACGCGATCATCTTCGCGTGCAGTTCCCTCGCCTTGTCCGGCATCTCGGTGGCGAGGTTTTTCGACTCGCCGATGTCTTCTTTGAGGTTGTACAGCTCCAGACGACCGTCTTCGAAGAACTCCATCAGCTTCCACTCGCCGCTCTGGATCAGGCCGACCGGTGTGGTGCGCCAGGTGTCCGCCCCGGCACCGAGATAGCCAGGGAAGTGCTGATAAATGGCCTCTCGCTTCAAACGGGCGGCTGGATCGCGAAACAACGGGGCCAAGCTCTCGCCATCGAGCGGCTGGCCTTCCGGCGAGGGCGCTTTAGCGATTTCCGCGAGGGTCGGGAACACATCCACATGGATCGTCGGCACATCGCAGCTCGATCCTGCTGTCGTCACGCCGGGCCAGCGCACGATGAAGGGCACGCTGGTGCCGCCTTCATACAGGCTGCCCTTGCCGCTGCGCAGCGGCGCGTTGTCCGTGGTGTCGCCGCTTTTTTTGATGCCTTCACGCGTGTAACCGCCCACGCCGCCGTTGTCGCTGGTGAAGATGAGCACCGTGTTGTCCGCCAGCTTCAGCTCATCCAGCGCCGACATCACGCGGCCCACGCTTTCATCCACACTCGCGATCATCGCCGCATACTTCGGGTCGTGATGTCCGCCGACAGCCGCCTTGTCCTTGAATTTCGCGATCAGCTCCGGCTTCGCCTGATAGGGCGAATGCACGCCGAAGTGCGGCAGGTAGAGGAAGAACGGCGCGTCCTGATGCCGCTGGATGAAATCCACCGCCTTGTCGGTCAGAAAGTCCGCCAGATACTGCCCTTGGGGATACTCGGTCTTGGGATTGGTTTTGAAGTCGAAGTGCTGGCCCATCGACACAATCGCCTCGTCAAAGCCGCGCTTGGCGGGATGGTGATCGCCGCTCTCGCCCAGGTGCCATTTGCCAAACATGCCCGTGGTATAACCCGCCGCCTTCATCGCCTGCGCGACGGTCTTCTTCTCCAGCGGCAACTCGGTCACATTGTCCACGGGCCGCAGCGGGCGGGTGCTCCAGTCAAAGCGGTCGATGCCGCCCACCGTGTAAACGCCCGTCCGCGCCGCATACTGGCCGGACATCAGCGCCGCACGCGTCGGCTGGCAGTTCTGGCAGTGGTGATGACTCGTCAGCTTCATCCCTTGTGACGCCAGCTTGTCGAGGTTCGGTGTCTCGTAATACTTGGAGCCAAAGCAGGCCAGATCCGTGTAGCCCAGGTCATCCGCCATGATGAATATCACATTGGGCCGGTCTGAAGCAGCGCAGACGAAGGACGAAAGCAGCAGGAGAAGGAGAAAACAGCGGGTCATGCGCCCGTGAACGCAGCCCAGGCCTGCGGGATTGCAGCATTCTCAGCATGACAGAGGCCGCGTGCGTCGTTTGGCTCGTTCCATGTCGCGATTCATCCTGCTTCTCTGCCTAAGCGCTATCTTCGGCCATGCCGCCGATCTCAAACCCGGCGTGCGCAGCACGATCACCTTCCAGGAATCGCCGCCGCACTCCGACCCGCTCGAACTCAAGCTGCGCCTCAGCGCTGCGGAGACACCGCCAGCTTATGACGTGAAGAAAGAGACCTTCGACATCCTCCTGCCGAAAAACTACCGGGCCAGCGAGCCGTACGGGCTGTTCATTTGGATCAGCGCCAGCGACAAACCCACCATCCCGGCGGAATGGGAGGCGGTCTTCGCCGACAAGAAGCTCATTTTCATCGGTGCGAACAAGTCCGGCAATCCGCGCAGCGTCTTTGACCGCATGCGCCTCGCTATCGACGCCAACTACAACGCGCGCCAGATCGCCAGCATCGATCCCGCCCGGGTCTATGTTTCCGGTTTCTCCGGCGGTGCCCGTGTGGCCAGCATGCTTGGTGTTTGTTACGCAGACATCTTCCCCGCCACCCTCTGCTGCATGGGCGTGAACTTTTACACCGACGTGGCGACTCTCGACGGCAAACAAACCTTTCGTCTCGGCTACCTGCCGCACGACGACTTCGTGAAAATCGCGAAGACCGAGTGTCGCTACGTCCTCATCACCGGCGAGAAAGACTTCAACCTCCCCAACACCCAGGCCGTGTTTGAGAACGGCTTCAAAAAGGTGGGCTTCAAAGCCGTCGAGCTCTTGAACATCCCCGGTCAGGGCCACACACCTCCGAAAGCCGAGTGGCTTAAAAAGGCGATCGAGTTTCTGGACGCGGGGAAGTGAAAGCAGCGGCCAGCGTTTGCGATCAAGCTGCCAAACTTTCTGCTCAGCATGAAGAGTTGATCCCGGAGCTTTTAAAACCAGCCGCACACGAGCTTCACAAAGCGCAGGCCTTCGGTCGTGAGCTTGCCGGTGCTGCCACTGCCGGTGAGGCAGCCACGCGTGTGGAGGTAATGCGGAATGCCCGCGTCCTTGACCCAGGTGACGACGGGTTGTGAAACGGCAGTGCTGGAGGCCTTCACGGCCAGCGGCAGGCCCCAGCGGCTGAAGGTGACCTCCCAGCTCACGGGTTTGCCCGCAGGCAGGCCGCCATCCACGAGCCAGGGGTAGTTTTTCACGATCTCCAACGTGGCATCACCGGGCACAGCCACGCGATAGCTGCTTTCCGTGGCGCGCACGGCTCCGGCAGGGGTGATGGTCGGATCTTTCTGCTGCGCGAGGTAGAGCGCCTGCAAATCCAGGCCGAGGAGGTTCATGCCATTGAAGACGCCATGATGATTCGGCGTGGCAAAGCTCGCAGCATGCCATTGATCGAAGCGGTTGGAGAGAAGCAAGTTCAGCTCCACATGCACATGCGCCCGGCGTTGGTCGATGCCGCTGCCGGTGTAGCCGAGGGTGCCCAGCGAGGCCCCAGCCTTCACCATCTGCCCGGCGGTGATGTGGGCTTCACGCAGATGCGCGTAGAGGGAGTAAAACGAGCCCTGGCCCCAGTCATGCCGCACCACGACGTAGCGGCCGTAGTTGCTCAAATTCGACGCGGCGGTGACGTAGGCCACGACTCCGTCGGCGATGGCACGGACTTCGTCTTGCGGATTGCCCTGCGCATCCCGCCGCAGCGGCTTGATGTCGAGACCTTCGTGAAAACGCGCGTAAGCGATGCTTTGACCAAGGCGGCGCGGATCACGCACGAAGCCGAACTGTCCGCCTTCCCACGGGGTTGTTTGGGCACCTTCAAAATTGCGATCCACAAACTGGAAAAACGCGTCTGGTTGCTCAAACAACGCGCGGTTATCCGTGGGCAGCAGGAGGTTTTGTGCCTGCGTGGAAGGCAGCAAGATCCAAAGACCGAGTAGGATGCCAAGGACACGAGTCATCAGGTGCCGGGGAGCGTGAAGCCTTCGAGCGGAATGTCCCGGGTCTTTGGACCACGAATGATGCCGCGCTCCATGTCGCGTTGGGCCTTTTTCTCAGCGGCGGCGGCCTCTTTCCCGCCACGGCGGGCGTCGAGCTTTTCCTTGTCGGTGGAGGGCAGCATGTCCATCCAGCGGGAGGAGGATTTCATGCGGTTCAGACGCGGGTAGAATTTGTCCATCTCCTTGATGGTCGCGTCGGAAACGCCACGCCAGATGGTAAAGCGACCGTCGGTGACAGGTTGGTCGAGCTGCACCATGTCCACCGGCACCGCGTTGATCATCGTCAGCATAATCATGCCCTGTTGCAGGCGGGAGGCGGCCTCTAGGTAGTTTTTGCCCTTGGCATCGAGTTGCAGCAGCAGGCCGTTGCCCTGGCCTTCATCGGCGGGAAATGGCTGAAATGCGGCGATGCTGCGCTGGCTGAACTCCGGCACCTTCTTGAAAATCATCTCCTGCCCGTCGATGGGCAGCCGCATGATCTCGCTGGGATGCTCGATTTCGTTGGTCTGCACATGGCAGGTGATGAGCACCTTGTTCTCACGAAGCAGCTCGCAACTGGCCAGCAGACCGCAGACAATCGTCATCGAAAAAACGCGCAGTAGATTTTTCATTCGCTCATCAAACCAAAGCCACGCCCGCTTTGCAACCCTGGAGGCAGAAAGCGGCCCGAAACTTCCCGCTGGGCGCACCCATCCCCTGATTTGACAAGAACACGAATCACCGGACTGTCCGCCCACCCCGCCGCCATGCCAGAATTTGTACGATCCCTCCTCACTCAGGCCGAGATGGCCGCAGGAGTGGCTGCTTTGGCAAAAAGCATCTGCGAAGCGAATGCAGGCGCGGAAAGCATCGCTCTGGTGGGCATTTTCACGCGGGGTGTGCCCCTGGCGCAGCGCATCGCGGCGGAGATCACGAAACTCGGCTGCGTGAAGGTCCATTTTGGCACCATCGACATCACGCAGTATCGCGATGACCTGAGCACCTTTCAAATGGTGCCCAAGCTCGAAGGCTCCGACATCCCCTTCGATCTTGATGGCATCAATGTGGTGCTCTGTGACGAGGTCATCTACACCGGACGCAGCGTGCGCGCCGCGTTGGATGAGCTTCTCAATTTTGGCCGCCCCAAACGTGTGCAATTGGCCGTGCTGGTGGACCGCTGTGGGCGTGAGTTTCCCGTGCAGCCAGATTTTTCCGCGCTCAAGGTCACTCTGGCCCCCGGCGAGCGCGTGGCAGTGCGTTTTGAAGAAGTGGACGGCCAGGACGCCTGCACCGTGCAAACCCAAGCCTCACCGAGATGACCCCGCGCAAAGACCTCCTCGACATCGCCTCGCTCACGGATGAGGAAATCGCGTTCGTGCTCGATAACGCCGTTCCCTTCAAAGACCTCTTCAAACGCAGCGTGAAGAAAGTGCCCACGCTCAAGGGGCAGACGATGCTCACGCTGTTTTACGAGCCTTCCACGCGGACGCGCTCCAGCTTTGAAGTCGCCGCCAGCCGCCTCAGTGCTGACGTGACGCACTTCGACATCGAATCGAGCAGCGTCGTCAAAGGCGAGTCCGTTTTGGACACCGTCGAGACCCTGGAGGCCATGCGCGTCGATTACATCGTCGTGCGGCACAAGCAGGCCGGTATTCCGAACCTCATCGCCAAAAACACCCGGGCCAGTGTCATCAATGCCGGTGACGGCTGGCACGCACATCCCACGCAAGCGCTGCTGGATGCCTTCACGCTGCGGGAGATTCACAAGGATCTGCGTGGCTGCCGTGCTCTGATTGTCGGTGACATCCAGCACTCACGCGTCGCCCGCAGCACCAGCCTCATCTTCCGCCGCCTCGGCATGCAAGTGGCCTACCTGGCACCCGGTTCCATGATGCCGCGTGAGGTGCCGCAGGAAATCCCGCAGTTCGGCAACTGGCGTGACGCCTTCGACTGGAAGCCCGATGTCATCTACCTCCTCCGCGTGCAGAGCGAGCGCCTTGACGAGCCTTTCTTCCCCAGCGCAGCCGAGTATCACAAAAACTACGGACTCACCAACGAACGCGTGGAAATCCTGCGTGAGCGCGGCCTCCACCTCATGCATCCCGGCCCCGTGAACCGCGGCGTCGAGATCACCGACACCGGCATGAACTACGAGAGGTGCCTCATCAACCAGCAGGTCGAAAACGGCATCGCCGTGCGCATGAGCGTGCTCTACTGGCTCAGGCCGGGCGCGGTGGAGTAATCATCTCAACTTTCTGCGAATCGTGCTCACAGCCTGTTTTGCGTTCTCAAGAACATGCTCTGATGGCGGATAACCGAAATGGTTGTATCGACGATATTCGAAAAATATCGCAGCGCGTATTTCTGCAACGGTGGAGTGCTCACGTAGGTCTGTTAAACCTCGAATACGGGATTCGTCCCGACATTCGAGCTGCGGGCTGAATGTAGCGGCAAAATCAATGATGTCGGACCAATGGTGGACTTCCGGAAGGTCAGACGGCTTCAAATCGGATGACAAAATTGGCTCGGGTAATGATCTCATTGTGAGGCCAACGTTTTCAAAACCTCCCATCCCGCGACTCAAAGTGCGTCGGTTTGCCGAGTGATTCCCCACCGCGCGCAACCCAGCTTGCGACCCACTCCATCAATTCCTCGTCGCGGAGGATGGGGATGCCGAGTTCAGCGAAACTGCGGTGCGGATTGCTTAGTAGGGCGTCTGGGGCCTCTTTGCCTTCAATGTGTGCCGGTTTGCCGAAGATTTCGCCAAAGCGCTGCGCCATTTCACGCACGCTGAGCGTGGCGGTGCCGGTGAGGTTCATGGTCCAGGCGGGGCTTTGGGCCTTGCCGAGGCTGAGGAGCGAGAGCGCGTTCGCATCGCCCTGCCAGATGGTGTTGAAGTAACCCATGCGCACATCCACTGGCTGGCCATTCCAGACTTTCTGCGCGACATCCACCAGCACGCCGTAACGCAGATCGCAGGCGTAGTTCAGACGGATGAGCGAAACGGGTGTGCCGCGGGTCTGGCTGAAGTGCTGGAAGATGCGCTCGCGGCCCAGGCAGCTCATGGCGTATTCGCCAGCAGGATTGGGCGTGTCCTCCTCGTGGCTGCCGCCTCGTTCGACCGGCACGAGGCCATACACGTTGCCGGTGGAAAAGGCGGCGATGCGGCTACGCTGGTAGCGCTCGCACACGAGGCCGGGCAGCCACGCGTTCATGGCCCAGGTCATCGGTTCCTGGCCGGTGGAGCCGAATTTCATGCCTGCCATGTAGATCACGTTCGCCACATGCGGCAGGTAGGCCACGGCGTTCGCCGCCAGCAGATCGACGGCGATGGTTTCGATGCCATGCTGCTGAAATTCCTCCACCGAACCCGGTGTGCTGAAACGCGACACCGCGATGATGCGCCTTTGTGTGCCCGCTTCATCACTCGCCCGTTTCGCCATGCGGGCTAGCGACGGCCCCATCTTGCCTGCGGCACCGAGAATGATGATGTCTCCCGGCATATCGCGCATGAGGTCCACCACAGCGGGCGTGGGGCGGCTGAGGCGTTCTTCGAGTTCTTCCAGGGTCTCGGGCGGCATGCGCGATTTATGCAGAGAATCCGTGACTGGAAAACTCTTTGATTTGGCCAGCTTCTTGCCATCGTGAGCGCTTCCTATCCCATGACCTCAGACATCTCGTCTCTCGCCGCCTCTCTCGGCATCTCCCCAGATCACCTCAGCTTTTACGGTCGGGACAAGGCGAAAGTCAGCCTGGAGGCGCTCAAGACGAAGCCGCAGCGCGGAAAATTGATTCTCGTCTCCGCCATCACGCCAACCCCGGCAGGCGAGGGCAAAACGACCGTCTCCATCGGCCTGTCACAAGGTTTGAAAAAAATCGGCCAAAGCGTAGCTCTGGCACTGCGCCAGCCCTCCATGGGGCCGGTCTTCGGTCGCAAAGGCGGGGCCACCGGCGGTGGTCAAAGCACCGTGCAGCCCGCGCAGTCGATCAATCTGCACTTCACCGGCGACTTCCACGCCATCACCAGCGCGAACAATCTGCTCTCCGCCGTCATCGACAACCAGCTCTTCAACGGCGAGGCGCGTCTGAAGCCTGAAAACGTGCTGTGGAAGCGCGTGATGGACATGAACGACCGCGCCCTGCGCCAGATGCGCACCAGCGCTGGCAAACCAACCGAACGCGCGACCGGCTTCGACATCACCGCTGCCTCCGAGGTCATGGCGATCCTCTGTCTGAGCGAATCGCTCGCGGATTTACGCGCACGGCTGGAGCGCATCGTTGTCGGTTTCACGCCGGAGGGCGAGCCAGTCTTCGCCAAAGAATTTCGTGTCACCGGGGCGCTCATGGCCCTGCTCAAGGACGCGCTGAGCCCGAATTTGGTGCAAAGCGTCGAAGGCGTGCCCGCCTTCCTGCATGGCGGCCCGTTTGCGAACATCGCACACGGCTGCAACTCGGTGCTGGCCACGCGCATGGCGCTCACACACGCTGATTTCGCCGTCACGGAGGCCGGATTCGCCTTCGATCTCGGCGGGGAGAAATTCATGCACATCAAGTGCCGCCAAAGCGGTCTGGCACCGGAGGCCATCGTCATCGTGGCGACGGTTCGTGCACTCAAAATGCATGGCGGAGCCGCTTTGGACCAGCTCACGCAGACGGACACCGCCGCGCTAACCCGCGGCCTTGCCAATCTGGCCGCACACCTCGACAGCGCTGCGAAATTCGAGCGCCCGGTCATCGTGGCGATCAACCGCTTCACCAACGACCATGAGGACGAACTCGCGCTGGTGCATGAGTTCTGCGCCGCGCGCGGCGTCCCCAGCGCCACGGCCAATGTCTTCGGCGAGGGCGGCGCAGGAGCCGTAAAACTCGCCGAAACCGTTCTCGCCGCGCTGCCTAAAGAATCCAAGCCCCTGCCGTTCCTTTACCAGCCCGACGACAGTGTGGAAAGTAAGCTCAACGCCATCGCCACGAAGATCTACGGCGCGGATGGCGTGCAACTCACCGACGAGGCGAAGGCCAAGCTCGTTCTCTTTGCCCGCAGCGGCTTTGACAAGCTGCCGCTGTGCATGGCAAAGACGCAGGACTCGCTCTCCGATGACGCGAAGAAACGCGGCCGCCCGAGCGGCTTCACCATCACCGTGCGCGACTTCGAGATCGCCAATGGCGCCGGATTCCTCGTGGCCCTCACCGGCACCATGATGCGCATGCCCGCTCTGCCCAAGGTGCCCTCCGCCGAACGCATCCAGGTGAGTGAAGCCGGCGAGATCAGCGGCATCTGATTTTAAAATGATGCTGGCAACGCGACACGCTGGCGGATAAACTTCCGCCATGAGTCTGCGCACTCTCGAAGTCGAACTGGATCAAGGCCGGATCATCATTGCGACGGCGGAGGGCATTGACGCGTCCATGGTGACCTCGGACCATCTCATCTCTCAGTATCCGTCCGCCAAAGTGGTGTGGTGATGCCCACCTCCCGTCTTGCCCACTTCGTGCGTAGGCTCTAGTTTCTCCAGCGCATGATCCTGACCCGCACGCTCATCCTCGGCTTCCCGCTGCTAATCGCGGCGCTGGCGTGTTGGGCGGCGGTGGTGTCAAAACGCAGCCATGAGCGGCCCAAGGACGGGCTGGTCGTCATGTTGGAGCAAAACGTGCCCGCGCTGAACCCCTTTCTGCCCACCACCGAGGCCGAGCGCCAGATCACTGACCTCGTGCATGAGCCGCTGCTGCGGATTGATGCGCAGGGGGCTTTGCAACCCGCGCTGGCGGACCTGTGGCGCTGGTCCCAGGAGGTCACCTGCTGGTTTGCCGACGCGGCCACAGCCAAACAGGCACTGGAGCGGCTTCAGGCTCAAATCGGCGAACGCAACCGCTGGAGCGAGTGGCATCTCGACTCGGCGCAGGCCGTGGAAAATGAGCTGCGACTGCGTTTCACGGAAATCGCCGGCACGGGCGCACAGCAGGCTCTGGAAGTCATCGCGGACCTGCGCCCGCAGCCTGCCGCCATCTGGCGAATTGAGCATGAAACACCCCTGCGTGAGGCCTGGGACAAATTCATGGCCGCTTCCCCTCAGGCCAAACCCATTCGCCGCGTGTGGTTCGATGGCACAAACGCCTGCGAGATCGTCGTAGCTGGCTCAGCACTGCGATTGATCGATGAGCTGCGCACATCGCTCGACGCTGGCACGGCCAAGCGAACGTCACTCACGCTTCGGGGAGAGGTGGGGGCACTGGTGGAGCCGGTGCTGGACCTCGAGATCCGTCCTGGCCGCTTTTGGCATGACGGCAAGCCGGTGACGGCGGAAGATGCGCGCGTCACGTTTGAGTTTTTGCGTCGAAACGACTGGCCGCTGCCAAATCGCGAGGCACTGCGGCACATCCAGTCTCTCGAAGCACAAAACGACGGCACGCGACTGCATGTGACTTTCCGCAAGCGCTACGGCCCTGCATTGGGCGCGTTCGTCGATATGCCTATCTTGCCCACAGCTTGGTTGAGGGTCCATCCAGAGGCCCGTGAGATGGATTTTCTCAAACAGCCACCGCCAGGCGCTGGAAGTCACCGCATCGCCTCGCGTGAAATGCGCTCGCTCATCCTGACGCCGGCGCAGCAAGAGAAAGAAGCACCGCGTTTCTTGTTCAGCTTCGCGGTTTCGCCGTTGATGACTCAAATCGGCATGCGCACACGCACGGTGGACCTCGTCTGGCCTGCGGTGGCGGCAGATCACACGCAACTGACCCAACGACGCTTCACCCCACCGCGTCAGCGGCTCGTCGTGCTCTGGAACACACGGCATGACATCCTTAAAAACACTCGATTCCGCGCAGCGCTGGCGCAGGCCACGGACATCGGCGATCTCATCCGTGTGGTGCCGGGCCGCCGCAGTCATGCGGACGCCAGCCTCTTCGCGCCAGGCCTGTGGTTCAGCACGCGTGCCCCACGCGTGCCCTTTGATCTCGACCAAGCCCGCCAGACCCTCGCCGATGAAGGCTGGCCGCGTGATGTGGAAGGCCTAGCTCGCGGCGCGGAACGCGCGTTTCGTTTCACCCTGCTGGTCCCGGATGGAGACACGCTGCACCGCCGCACTGCGGAACGCCTGGTGGAGCAGTGGCGCAGGCTCGGCGCGGTCGTAGTGCTCGAATTCGCGCCGGACGCGCCAGCTTTGGCGCAGCGGCTGCGTGAGCATCGTTTTGATGCTGTGCTGCTGGACCAGCGTTTCGAGGTCTCCTGGGATCAGTTGCCCTGGTGGCATTCCTCGCAGGCAGACTCTGGCGGCACCAATTTCTGCGGCATCGCTGATCCACAGATTGATCTTCTACTGGAGGCACTGGCCGCTGAGTTTGATCCTGCTAGGGTGCCGGAACGCTTGCGGTCACTGGAGTCCCAATTGCTGCCACTGCATCCGCTCCTCACCCTTTTCACCAGCCACGAAGAAGCCGCTACCTTGCCTGGAGCGGCAGGTGAAACCGCGACGGAGGCCTTGTCAGGCACATGGACTCTGCGCCAACTCGCTGTGCCGACGAAGCACACGCCCACCCAACCTGTCATCGATCTCAAACTGCGCCTCCCGGAATGACCAACGCGCCCAACCTCTCCCAACCGCCCCGCTGGCTGCCGCTGCATGTGCTGTGCGGTGGCCTGCTCGCCGCTGTGGGAGTGCTGGCGCTCTCCAAACAGCCAGTGGAGACCTGGCTCGTGCTTCCTTCGACCGCGACTGAAATGGCGACGCGCTGCGGCTTCAGTCTTGGGGTGTTGATCCTCGCGCTGCTGCTGGCCTTGAGCCTGGGGTTGGCCGTCGGGCTGCTCACACGCCGTTTAGGACGAGGTGCGGAGACTTTTGTCGCTCTTCTCGGTCGTGTGCTTGCCTGTCTGCCGGTTGTGGCGCTGGCGTGGGGCTTCGTCAGTCTATGGATCGGCCATTATGGCGGCCCTGTCGAAACGCTGATGCCTACCGAGCTGCCGGTGGCGGAAAACGTCTGGCAGATCACGTTGGCGCGTTGGCTGTGGGAGTTTCTGGCCCCGGCGCTGCTGCTGGCGGTGCCTTTGACTGGCGAGTTCATCCAATGCGTCATCTCCGATGCCAAGGCGACCGTCGATCTCGACTTCGCATTGCGGGCGCGAGGTGTGCCGGCCAGTGAGCGGCTCTGGTGGCATCATCTGACTCAGTTGCTGCCGTTGCTTCGCACTCGGATGCAGGCGCTTTGCCTCGTGGCACCGGTTTATCTCATCGTCATCGAGGACGTGCTGCGTTTCATGGGCTGGGGCGGCTGGATGGCGCAGTCCATCCGTGCGGTGGATGTGAAGGGGATCGCGTTTGGCTTTGCCACAGGCGGTCTTTTGATGGCGCTGCTTTGCGGCGGCCCGCATCTGCTGCGTGCGCGGCTGCGGCCCTCCGCGAATCGTCTGACCGCCTTTGCCTGGCAGCCGTGGCAGCTCTGGGGCTTGGGATTGATGACGCTGCCGCCGCTTTCCTCCTCTCCCTGGCTCGTGCTGTGGTTCGCGGTGCTTTTTTCAGGAAGCTCTGCCTGGCATGAGGCGTGGATGAGCGTCGAAAAGCAGCTTCCGCTTGATCCAGCACGTTCATTCGGCGTTTCAGAGACTTCAATCTGGCTCCGGCATGTCGCCTTATTGCAATGCCGCATGTTCGTGGCCTGGATCAGCGCCGTCTTTGCGCAGATCCTGCTCTGGATCGCTGTCGCCTGTGCTTTGCAGCCTGCATTGTGGCAGGAGTTGGGCGCACCTCTGGCCCGATGGTTCCGCCCGCTTGCTATCGGTTCATCGCAGGACGCGGCGCGTACCTTGGCCGATCCTTCAGCCCTGCTCGAAGCCGGTGGTGTGATCGCGCTTGGCGCCTTGTGTTTGATCCAACTCAGCCGCATCATTCAGCCACGACCCTCATGAGCCTCATGCCCGCCGCCGCCACTCCCAAAAACGATGCGCCCCTGCTGCGCATCCGCGATTTGAAGATCGAGTTCCGCCGCCATGACGCAGAGCCGATGCAAGCTGTGCGGGGCATCGACTTGGAGCTCAAGCAAGGCGAGTGCATCGCGCTCGTGGGCGAAAGCGGCAGCGGCAAGAGCGCCACCGCGCTCTCCTTTGCCCGCTTGCTGCCAGAGCCGCCCGCCCGCATCACTGCCACTGAGATGTCCCTGGCCGGACACGACATCCTAACCATGAACGAAAGCCAGCTCCGTCGCATTCGGGGCAAAGAGATCGCCTACATCTTCCAGGAGCCGACCACCTCACTCAATCCCGTGCTCACCATCCGCACGCAGATCGCCGAGGCGCTTGCTTTGCATCGTCCTGATGTCTCGAAAGCCGGTCGCGATGACGAGATCGTGAAGTGGCTGGACAAAGTCGGCATCGTTGACTCCAAAAAGAGGCTGCACGCCTACCCGCACGAGCTCAGCGGTGGCATGCAGCAGCGCGTCATGATCGCCATGGCCCTGTGCATGCGGCCGAAGCTCCTCATCGCCGACGAGCCGACCACTGCGCTCGATGTGACCATCCAAAAGCAGATCATGGACCTGCTGGCCGAGCTTCGCCGCGATCTCGACATGAGCATCATCCTCATCACGCACAATCTCGGCATCATCCGCAGCGTGGTTGACCGCGTGGCCGTGATGTTTCGCGGTCAAATCGTCGAGACCGGCCCGGTGGAGCAGATTCTGCGTAATCCGCAGCACGCCTACACCAAGGCGCTGCTCGCCTGCGTGCCCCGCATGGGAGCGAAGCAGGACCGTCTGACCACCATCGACTACGCGGCGCTGGCCTGAGCTGATCGTTCCAGCAGCAGATGCTGCACTTGCTGTTGAGCGCTGCTGCCGGGAATTCGAGTGAATCATGTGAAACAACCGCGTGATATGTCTCAGGTCCGACTTTGGACTTGTTCTTGCTTTCTTGGGGTCTTTATATTGAGTTTCATGAATAAAAAACGCCTATGTCTGGCGGCTTTCCTGACCACCTTCCTGACCTTCCTTGGTGCACAGTCTGATGCGCAGGAAAAGCCTGCGAAAGACAGGGAGGGGGCCCAGGAACAAGCCCAGGTCCTCCTGGCTCTGCATCAGCAGCATCAAAACGCGGTGAGCATGACCGCCCAGGGCAGACTGCGTGAGGCCGAGGCCGAGCTGCGGCAGATCGTTTCCACCTGCGGGAAGGTGTTTGGCAAGGACCATCCAGACACCCTGATCAGCCGGAGTAATCTGGCCGCCACACTGGCCGAGGAGGGAAAGTATGCCGAGGCGGAAAAGGAAAATCGCGCAGTGCTGGCCATCCGCCGGGAAGTGCTGGGCGCGGAGCATCCCGATACCCTGATGAGCCGCAACAACCTCGCCGCTGCGCTTCAGGAACTGGAACGTCATGCCGAAGCCGCGCGCGAGTATCGCGCGGTGCTGGCCGTGCGCCAGCGGGTGCTCGGCGCGGAGCACCTGGACACCCTAGACTGCCGCAACAACCTCGCCACCGCACTGAACGACCAAGGCAAGCATGGCGAGGCGGAAAAAGAGCACCGTGAAGTGCTTGCCCTCCGCGAGCGCAAGCTTGGTGTCAAACACTCCAAAACTCTGGCCAGCCGCAACAACTTGGCCGCCGTGCTGCAAGAGCAGGGCCGCCATGCCGAGGCCGAACGTGAGCACCGGACAGTCTTGGAGCTACGCGAGGAAGTGCTGGGAGCTAGGCATCCCGATGTTTTTCTGAGTTGCTTCAACCTCGCCCTCTGCCTAGAGGCGCAGTCCAGGCTGGATGAAGCATTGCCCTGCATGCGCCGTGCTAAGACCGGCTTTCAAAAACTGCTCGGCGCGGATCACCCTCACGCGCAATTCGCTGCGGAATCAGTGCACCGCATTGAGGTGGCTATGAAGCCGTGACTGCGTGATAAAAAAAGCCCAGAGTGGGAAGTCTGATGTGAGACGTGTGAATTCAGAAAGGCTGTTCGTCGTTGGGTACGTGAGATTCAGTTGTCATTCGAAATTCAATGTCATGAGGTGAAGGCTGGGTGAGGCAAAAAAGCCTTGAAAAGAAGTGGGGATCGACCGGCCCATGACTGTGTCGGAACTCCTGATCCATGAAGCTCTGAGCCACCCAGGACCTCAAAACACTGCAACTGCGATAGGTCGCTGCCTCAATTCTTTCGCAGCACATCCGTCTGCTTGCCTTTTGCCACGCTCATTGCAGGTGGGCTGAGTCCGGTCATGCTCGCGGTGTTCCCAATCCGCTTCATGCTCAGCCCTCAATAACGAAAAGTCGAAGGGCTTCTCGAATCCATCGGTGGCCCTGCTGAAGCGGTGGGTGCCGCCTCGGCGTGTTGACCCCACAAAGGCGACTGCTGGCCCAAGTTGACGGTTTTGGAACACCATGACGAGTTCAACCATACCCGTGCTTCATGGACGACGGACCCATCCGATTCGTCGCGATGAGCGCAATGTTTGATGATGTGTCATTGATTCCTGACGGTTTGAACTCATGCGGCAATCGCCTTCCGCGGATTCACATCCATCACCCGCTTCAAGTCTTCCTCGCTCATGCCAAGCTGCTCGTAGGCGTTCGCTTGGATGCGCGGGATGGTCACGGTGCTGCCGACGAAGTGGGTGGCGTCGGGAGAGCGGGCGACGAGATCGTCCCCGATGAGGATGTCCCATCCGGCGAGAGTGTAGCGGCCTGGGCCGAGGCGGGCGGCGGAGATGGCGTCGGTGACGAAGATGGTGCGGTCGAGGCCGATGCTGGCGAGCCAGTTTTTCAGCACGAAGAACGGCACATGCACGCCGTCCGGGATGAAGCAGAGCCAGAGCCGCTCATGCAGACTGAGGGCGCGCTGAATGATGTTGTCATGACGGTGCATCTGGATGGGGCAGCCGTTGCCGAGATGTGTGAACATGCTTAAACCTGCATCACAGGCAGCATTGAGCTGGTCGAGCGAGGGATCGCAATGACCGGCAGAGACGGTGATGCCTTGGGCAGCGAGGAAGGCGATGGTTTTGCTGCCTTCATCGTGCTCTGGGGCGAGGGTGACGAGCTTGGCGAGGCCGCCAGCGGCGGAGATGAGGCGCTTGGCATCGTCGATGTTGGCCGGTTTCACGGCGTGGGCGGGATGGGCACCGACGTAGCCTTTGACGGGATTGATGAAGGGGCCCTCGATGTGAATACCGGTGATCATCCGGCGGGCGAGCTCGTTTTTCTCGCGCAATTCGACCAATTTGCCGATGCGGCGCTCCAGGGTGGGGATTTCATCGGTGATGAAGGTGGCTAAGATGTTGTCGCAGCCATCTTCAATGAGGCATTCGCAGGCGTGGTGCAGGGCTTCGGCGGTGAGATTGTCACTGTTGAAGTCGGTGCCAGCGTAGCCATTGACCTGGAGATCGAAGGGGTTCATGCGGATCATAGAAGCGGGGACGGGAAGGGGGCGCAAGCGCGGGAGATGATGGGTTTTGGTATGAATATCACGTTTAAGCGTTCGCTTTGGTCCGTTCGGCGTTTGGAGTGGGTCGGGGGTGAGTTTTGTAGTCCCGCCTTGGGTTCCCTCTGCTATCTGCTGTGCAGCGATGTGGTGGTGGACAATGCGTCTTTGCATCCCATCATCCGCCGCATGCGCATCCTGCTTCTCGAAGACCAGTCCAAGCTGCTTTCCTTTGCCAAAAAGGGGCTGGAGGAGCAGGGCATCCAAGTGGACGCAGTGAGTGATGGTGACGAAGCTTGGGAAATGGCCACGACTGTGCCTTACGACGCGCTGGTGCTGGACATCATGGTGCCAGGCCGCGATGGCCTGAGCTTGCTGCGCGGGTTGCGGGAAAAACGCAACAGTGTGCCAGTCATACTGCTAACCGCCCGCTCCACGTTGCCGGAAAAAATCGAGGGGTTGAACCTCGGTGCGGATGATTACATGACGAAGCCGTTTTTTGTTGAGGAGTTGGCTGCGCGACTGCGCACCGTGGTGCGGCGCAAATCGGGTGAATCCAGCCACATGCTGCGTGTGGAAGACCTGAGCATGAACCTTATTGAGCGCAAAGTCAGCCGGGTTGGGGTGCAGATCGAACTGAGTGCCCGCGAGTTTGAGCTGCTAGAGCACCTGATGCGCAGCCCGGGGCGCGTGTTTGGCCGCATGCAGATCTATGAGCACGTCTGGGGATACAATATGGACCCCGAGACAAATCTGGTGGAGGTGTATATTCAGCGTCTGCGCTCAAAGATCGACAAAGATCACGAGAAGAAGCTCATCCGCACCGTGCGCGGTGTAGGTTACGCACTAGGCGTGGTGCCGCGGAGTGCGTGAGCATTCCGGAATCGGCAGGTGCCCGCCAGCCTCTACCGCATGGGCATGAACATTGGCCCCATGTTGGGTGCGTTGGGGTCTTGTTCTTCCGCTGCAGTTTTGTCTGGCGGTGGTCGCCGGGCGGGTTCTGTGGCGCAGCTTGCAAGCAGCATTGCGGTGAGGAGGGTAAGAAGGTGGGTGTATGCTGGTTTCATGGTAGGAACTGGTTCAGAAAATTTTACTGGGGTATCCGGGCTTTGAGGTCATCGACGTATTGACGATCATCTTCGCTAAGCAGCGTGAGAGACACCTCGACAGGCTTTTTGTTCACCATTAGGCGCACCCGCTCATCGCGGATCAGCGTGGGTTTGGCAGGAAGCTTAGCAGGCGGGGCTTTTTCGACGGCTTCACGCGCTACGGCGGGATTCGCGGCGTCGAACTCGATCACGGACTCCTCAAATGCGATGATGGTGCCCAGCAGCGACCTGCCATCCTTGCTTTTCCACTGCCGAGGCTCACCGAGCAGGAAATAGGAGGTGAGCTTGGTTTTGGTGGGCGCTGCGGGCTTGGGGCTGACACCGTTTTTGACGGTCACGCTGCTGTCGCCGTTGAGCCCACGTGTCTCAAACTTACCGCCCGTGGTCGGCACGGTCAGTTGGGCGCTTAGCGTGAGCGTCGCTGAGAGCGCGAGGAATATCGCTTTCATGCCCGCAGACTAGCACCATAACGCCTGAGTAAGCAATGATGAACAAGTGAAGCACAGCAATCTTATAGCGGGGTTGAAAGCTTCGCGAACTTGCCGCTTTGGGTTGAAACTCACCCCACGCTAGCAAGGTCACCATGAACCGCGAGAGGGATTCACAAACCCTGATGTTGCGCAGGAGGATTCGCAGAATGTCAGCGTGCCAAGGCCAGTTTAAATGTCAGCGCAACACCCTGGATGTTTGTCCGCATTAACAAATCCTTGTCAGAAAGACAGGTTTTTGGCGGTATGGGATTCTCTATGCGTCTTTTTTCGCTTTTTTCCGTCCTCCTTGTCGCCTCCAGTCTTCGTGCTGAATCCTTGCTGCCTCCAAACGCCCGCGTCGCCGTGATTGGCGACAGCATCACGGAGCAAAAGATTTACTCCAAATACATCGAGACCTACTTGCTGGCTTGCTCGGGCCGCAGTGACATCAAGGTGTTCCAGTTTGGCTGGAGCGGCGAGCGTGCGGGCGGATTCGCGGCGCGGCTTGAGAATGACCTCGCGGTGTTCAATCCCAACGTCGCCACGACCTGCTACGGCATGAACGACGGCAGCTACAAGGCTTACGTCGAGCAGATCGGCGCTGATTATGAGAAGAACATGCGCGCTATCCTTGCGGGCTTCAAAAAAGTCGGCGTGAAGGTTGTGGCAGTGGGTGCGCCGGGCGGTGTCGATCCCGATTTCTTCACACGCCCGACGATCAAGGGGGAGCTCTACAACGAAAACCTCGCGCAGCTTCGCGACATCGCGAAGAAGCTCGCGGAAGAGAACAAACAGCCCTTTGCGAACGTGCATGACACAATGATGAGCGCTCTCACCAAGTCGAAGTCCGCGCTAGGCAAAGGCTACGGCCCCTTTGGCGGCGATGGCTTCCACCCTTCGGCTGCCGGTCAGCTCCTCATGGCGCAGGCGTTTTTGAAAGCACTGGGCTTTGATGGCGAGATCGGCATGATCACGGTGGACATGAAGGGGCAAAGCTCGGCAAGCACCGGCCATGTGGTCAAGGGCGGCCAGGGTGGCAGCGTGACGCTGGAAAGCACGAAGTGGCCTTTCTGCTTCGATGCCGATCCGAAAAGCGCAGGCAGCAATCGCAGCATCCTGCCTTTCACCAGCTTCAATCAAGATCTGAACCGTCTCACGCTTCAGGTGAAAAACATCGGTTCTGCGAAGGCCAAGGTCACCTGGGGCTCACAGAGCAAGGAATTCAGCCGCGAGCAGCTCGAAGCGGGTGTCAATCTGGCCGCAGAGTTCACCCAGACGCCATTTGATGCCGCGTTTGCTGGTTTGACCAACGCCATCGGCCTGAAGCAGGCCTATGAGACGACGCTGATCAAGAGCTTCGTCACCCACATGCGTGTCGTCGCCGCCGAAGCCGCCGAGGAACCCAAAGTGGCCGCAGCGCTGGCGAAGCTGAAGAAGAAGTTCGCTGACGAGCATGCGAAGATGGACGCGAACCTGCGCAAGCAGATCCAGCCCGTCACCCACACGCTCAAGGTCGTGGAAATCCGCTAACCGCCATGCAACTCGCCGATTTGAAGTGGAACGAGGTGGACGCGCTGAGCCGCGACACGCCGGTGATCTTTCCCGTGGCCGCGCTTGAGCAGCACGGGCGGCACATGCCGGTCTTTACCGATAGCATGCTGACGAACGAACTGGTTCGACGCACCGAGGCGGCGCTGGGTGAGCGCGTGTTGATCGCACCGCTCACTTGGCTGGGGAATTCGCATCATCACATGGATTTTGCGGGCACTTTGTCGGCGGAGCCGCGTCTCTATCTCGATCTACTCAACGGGCTGATGGAAAACTTCATCTCCCACGGTTTTAAGCGCCTCGTTTTCCTCAACGGCCATGGCGGCAACGACATCCCCGGCAAACAGGCCGTTTTTGAGACGCGGCAGAAGCACCGCACACGCAAGGATCTGCTGCTGCTCTTCGCCACCTACTGGAATCTTGGCGCTGAGCCGTGGACGCGTGATCCCTCGATCCAGCAACGCGTCATGGGCCACGCCTGCGAATGGGAGACCAGCATGGTGCTGCGCCTGCGCCCCGAACTTGTCGGCGATCTCACAAAAACCAGCGATGTGCCCTTTGGCAATGCTTTTGAGCCAGCGTCTCGCGGCTGGACCATGACCGACCGCAGCGAACCTGGTCATGTCGGTGATCCACGTTCCGCGACGGCGGAGAAGGGTGAGGTGTTGTTTCAGTGCTTCACCGAGGAAGTCGTGAAGATGCTAGAGCGTGTGATCGCTTGGGATGGCGTGAGCTGGGAGGGCTGAAGCTCAGTCCTTCGCAGCTCCCCAAATCTGCGCGTAATGATGCGCGAGCCGCAGCTTCTGCGCTACGCGCACGGAGATGACGAACGGATATAGCGGTGCCTCGCCGATGCTGTGGGAGATCTCATTCAGCACGGTGGAAAGGCACATCCAGCGTTGCAGCCAGGCTAGAAACTCTCCATCGGCGATGCCGTTTTGCGGGAGCATCGCGGGCAGCGTGCCCGCCTCTCCCGGCAGCATCAAAAGTGGCAGCGCGAGGTGTTTCACCTGGATGCCCATGCTCTCGCAGGTTTCCAGCCCGTCCATGATCTGCAAATAGTGCGCCCAGGTCTCTGCCCAGTCCTCCCAGGGATGCGAGGCCGCGTAACCCGTGATGAAATTTTGCTCCCAGCCGGTGGTGGCCCCACGCTGATAATGCGCGCTCAGCGACGAGGAGTAGTCCAGCCACTCGTCGCCAAACCGCTCGCGAAATGCCAGCCGCTGCGGGTCATTCCATGGCAGCTCGGACAAGCAACGCTGCCACAGGTAATGCGCGCTCTCATGGCGGAAGTGCCCCAGCAGTGTACGGCTGTTTTCACCGAGTTGCTGGCGGTTGATCTGCCGGTAAGTGTCGTCCGCCTCCTCTAGGTTCACCGTGATCACGCCATTGAGGTGACCCGTCGTCACCGTGGGGTTGGATAGCGTGCTGACGATGTCAAAGGCCAAGCCCATCTTGGGATTCTCACTTTTGGAGGGCAGGGAAAGGCCAAGACGCAGCAACGTGTAAATTAGCCGCCGCTTTGCCATCTCCATGCGCCCCCACAGCATCATGTTTCGTGCCGTGCTGAGGTCTGGAATCGTGCGGTTCATGCTGCAGGCCACGCACAGCCTCTCCTTGGCCTCTACTGGCAGCGTCCAATTGCACACGCCATGCTTGACGCCGTTGGCGCAGCGTTTGAGCTTTCCTTCGGGCCGCAGCCTCACCAGCAGACCTTGCGCCGGATCATAGCCCACATCTCCTCCGCACTTCAGGCACTTGGAACTGCCGAAGAAAAGCACATTGCCGCAGTCACAGGTAAATCGTTGCATGGAGCACGTTTCCCATCGCTGCGTTTTCCCGTGATGTCATGCGATTGCACGGCCTTTTAGCGGCAGACGAAGGTCTTTGGCCTGCGGATTCATCGCGGTGATGCTGTTGAGGAAGGTGAGCGTCACGCCATCGCCGTCGAATTGGCAGCTCAGGGTGTCGCTGTGCGGAGTTTCGTAGTAGCGCCAAGTCAAAACGAGTGTGGTGTCATCCGTCCATGTCGCAATGGCGGCGATCTTTGACGACGTGGTAGTTTTGGGCCTGCCGCCGGAGATCAGGCGTGGCGGCGTGCCGGGAAAAGCGGCCGAGGTTCGATTCCAGCTGGAAAGGCCACAAAGGATGCGATGAGCGTCTGCGACGAACGTGCAGGTGTCAGCCGCGAACTCGAAACCGACTTCGCCGAGATCGAGATCGTTCTCTGCCAGCTTGTAGCGGCGGTTTTTCGACAGTGGCGATTTCTTGGAGCCGGAAGGCGGCGAAAGCTTCAGGGCTTTTAAGCGCTGCTGAAGCTCCAAGATCGGATCACCGGGGAATGCTGGGGTGAAGTCTGTCCCCCCAAACTTTGGCCGGAGTGGTGTTTCTCCCAAAGCGGGCAGCAGATGCTTCCACACGAGATCAAGTCTGGATGGCCGTTCGTTCCGCGAGATCCTCAAGGAGCGCATGAAATCAAAGTGAGACAGGCTGGCAGCCTGTTTCACGCACTACATCGTCACTTGCATCCTACGCTGACCTGCTTCATTCGCGGCGCTTGCAACCGCTCCACCTCATCGACGCCATCGGCCCGTTTTTTCGCGGGCATGACGTGCGCACGATCAACTGGTCGAAGATCCCATGGCAAAACCTGCCGAAGACACGCGATGCCGCCGCAGATGCGTGGTGGACGCTGGTGCGGGCGGATTTGACGAAGTTTGCCGATCAGGCCGCCGTGTGGGGCTTCAACGCGGTCTCGCTCGACGATGTGACGCACTTAGCCGATCACGAATGGCTGGAACCGGAGCTGCGAGCGCGCATCGCGCTCTACCGCGAGGAATTCACCCGCTGCTTCTCGATTTTCACGGAACGGGGGCTGGCGGTGCATCTGACGATGGATGTGATGAGCTACACGCCGGAGCTGCGCCGTCGCATGACTGAGTCGAAGCGTGCGGTGAATGCACACCTCGCCGGCCTACTCGATGGCTTCTTCACTAGCTTCCCGCAGGTGGCCGGAATCATCGTGCGCATCGGAGAATCGGACGGCAAAGGCGTGCATGATGAGTTTCGCAGTGAGTTGGTGATTCAGAAACCCGCGCAGGCCCGCCAGTTGCTGCTCGATCTGTTACCGGTGTGCGAGAAGCACGCCCGCCGCCTGATTTTCCGCACCTGGACGGTCGGCGCGTATCGCATTGGTGATCTGATGTGGCACCGCCGCACCTTCACGAGCGTGTTTGAGGGCCTGCAAAGCCCTGCATTGGTCATTTCCATGAAGTATGGCGAGTCGGACTTCTTCCGCTACCTGCCGCTGAACTCGAACTTCTTCCGCACGGATGTGGCGAAGATCGTGGAGTTGCAGACGCGGCGCGAATACGAGGGCTGCGGCGAGTATCCGAGCTTTGTGGGCTGGGAATACGAGCGCTATGCGCGTGAGCTGAAGCATGCGAAGAACGTCATCGGCTGCATGGTCTGGTGCCAGACGGGCGGCTGGGGGCCCTTCCGCCGCATCGCGCTGATCGATCCCGAGGCCATCTGGATCGACCTGAACACCTTTGTCACGCTGCGCATCCTGAAGGACGGCATGCCCGCGGAGGAAGCCGTGCGCGTCTTTGCCAAAGAGCGCATGCTGGGAGATGCGGACGCGCTCATCGAGCTGTTGCGTCACTCAGACGAGGTGATCCGTGAGCTGCTGTATGTGGAGGAGTTTGCGCAGCAGAAGCTGTTTTTCCGCCGCGTGCGCATCCCGCCGCTGCTGCAGGTCTATTGGGGGAACATCTTCATCAATCACAGCGTGAAAAAGCTGCTGCGCCACTTCGTGCGTGAGCCAGAGGCGGCGCTGCGCAGTGCCGCCCGCTGCATGGACCGGCTGGAGCAGATGATTGCCCTGGCTCCGCAGGCTGGGGTGCCGGTGGCCGACCTCGAATACATGCGCGACACCTTCCGCCTGCTGGCCCTGGCGCGTGAGTATTGCTTTACCGAATTCACGCCCGAGATCGAAACGCGGCTGCGTGAGGCCAAGCGGGCCTACAAGGCGAAGTATCCGAAGCGCGGCTTGCGCGCCCGTTATCGCATCAAAATGGGTTTCACGCCCTTCTGGCTGCACCGCCGCTACATCGGCTGGGCCGTTGAATTGCTCATGCGCCGCCGCCGGGGCTACCGCATCATCGACCGGCTGCTCATTCTGCATGTGCTGTCGATCATCTACCGCGTGATCGCGCTGCGAAAGCCGCATTGGATCCCCGGCTTCGCCAAAGAAAGCGCGATGGGCGTGGACGTGGTGTTCCGGTAAAGTGGTCCGCACAGGACTACGAACAAACGACAGCAATTAAAGCTCGAAATGGGGCTGGAACGCCCATTTTACAGGCTTCCGGAGCACAAACACCTTCCGCAATTGACACTGCGGGAGGTGTTATGCATGACAAAAGCACGACAAATCCGGCTCTCCCCTCTAAGTGCAGAGGCAAACCTTTCGCTGTGGTCAAACAGGGCTCGGCAGCCGTGCCCATCTATAGGGGCGATGTCCGTGGCTCCCAAC